>CAYTVL010000040.1:0-53624 GCA_964441775.1 uncultured Enterobacteriaceae bacterium | reverse complement strand
CCCTTGGGCGACACGAATCACCATGCGCTGACTATCAATGTCGCTGACTCTAAGGACCATGAGACAAAACCCAAGTACAGTTCTGTAAGTACTTGTCAAAACGAACAATGTAGAAAGTACAGGAAGGTTTTGTCCCCTAGTCCTAAGGGCGACGACTTCTGAAATCCGCAGTCCCGCCGCATAGACGATGGTGAGCGCAGTACGATACTTCAGAGTGGGAGTCCCCTCAAGCAACTGAGTGACTTCGGTGGGGCTCAGAACGACCGGCAACCGTTGCGGATGGCGCGCATGAGGAATCTGGTCGACGCGCCAGTCCTTGCGCAGTGTCACAGTGTACAGAAACCGCAAGGCACTGACGGCGATGGTAAACGCCGAGTGTCCCACCCCACGCGACACCAGGTGGAGTTGATAGGTGCGGATGTCCTCCAGACCCAGGGCAGCGGGAGAGTGGCCAAAGTGTTGGGCGAAGCGGGCGACAGCAGCCAGATACGCTCGTTGGGTATGCGGGGACAAGTGCCGAATCTGCATGTCCTCACGCATGCGTTGACGCAAAGGGGTCATCGTGTCCTCCTCGGGAACCACAGTAGATTTGCAGCGAACCGCAGCTTTACTGTGACTCAAGAAGTGAGACCCCGGCAACAAGTTGCCTATGCCTTCTGAGGCTCGCTAGCTATTCACACGAAAGCTCGCGACATTGCTCCCTGATCGAATCACTCACCGTGATCTATTCTTCCTACCGTGAAGCGGTTTAGTCCAAGTATCTTTATCTTGCCACCGTATATAAGGGTGGATCGGTATCAGCACAACTCCAGAATCGTTTACGGGAACTGAACTTGTTCCGTAACTGGATAACGCATGGCGTCTCATACTCCACGACTTACCTGCTGCAGCCCAAAGGAGATGCATCTTCGAATGAATACCTTGTGATCGACACCGAAGATAGCATTGACTGGCCCTCGAAGTTTCCAAACACAAATTTCAAAATGCCTGAAGACGCAGATCATGAAGACGCAGAGTTGGCACTTAGAATTATATTTGAGGCTTTACTCCTACTGATAGACTACCTTGAACAGCCTCTGTGGTTCGTAATCTATGAACAGGATAAAAGCTACCACATTCTCCATAAGGACTACGGGACAAAACTCCTCCAGTCTGGCAAACCGTCAACGTGTCATTGCGAGGGGAGCGAAGCAATCTTTGCTTTAGGTTTTCGATTCTTGCGAGATTGCTTCGTCGTCTACGACTCCTCGCAATGACAGGCTCCTTGATTTCCGTTCGTGGGTTTTGTCTCAAAGTCCTAAGGAAAACTTCAATATCGAGACGGTTTTCACGAATAACAAGGCTTCGTAGTTGATACGCTGCCTAACTATCGGTTCGACCGGAGCGCGCGGAGCGGATGATGGTTTCTTCCAGTGCTCGGTGCGCGCCCGGTCAACCGCAGCGTTAGACGTCACGGATTGTGGATATGACAGATATCGTTAACAATGCGCCAACATTATTGTTCTTTCGTTCTCGACCAATTGAATGGACAGTCAATGTGTCTATCGCGAGTTCGATGCAATCATTGGAAACCAGCTTCTTTTTGGTCGCACTGCGTCGTTTTCCTCATGCTCTATCTACCTGCGCCTCCGCAATCGAGAGTGCCATCCAAGCAGCAAAAGTGGGAGCAAACGACAAGGATGGTCTCCAAACTCTAATCAGGAAAGCTAGACAGCACTCTCCTCTAATCGCTGATTTTTCAGAGGCTAAGCTACAAGCCTTCCGCGAGATGAGAAATCGCATCACACACAGGGGTTTTAGTCCAAAGGACGATAGTGAAGCGACAAGCCTCTTTCTTGATGTTGGGCTACCGTTTCTCGCTCTTTGTTATCAAGGACTCCATTCTTTTGATCTAATGGACGGGTTACTGCAGGAGTACGTCGAGCATCTCAACATTGCTACCAAAGTCCATGATCAAGCGAAGAATCTGCAAGACATCGAACTCTCTTATTGTCTCAATAGTTTTGGGCATCTGCTCAGATGGAGCCTGAAAGACAATTTTTCATCTGAATGGGAGCTTGATGCACTTACTCACTCTGAAGAATATGGCGGCAAGTTCGACAGAATGTCTGACGAGAAGAAGAAACTTGAGCGACTGTTCGATGTGCACTGGACTTTCGATTGCCCTGTTTGCGACGACGTTGAGGCTGCGGTGTGCGAGATCGATTCGCAGGCACTTGACGCTCTCGACGTCAGGCCCAAGCGAATGGGGTGCACGAACTGTGGGTTTGTAGTACGAACCTCGCATGCATTTTTGAGCGCAATACTTCTTGAAAAGCAAATTGCGAACTCGCGAAAGCAGATACTTAAGGAGTATGGGTTGTAACTACAAAGGGGCCGAGTCTAACTAACCGTTGCACCTGACCGCCGCCCGCTTGCGGCTTGGCGTGAATCCGAAGGGACACGGTGGGGCGGCGGCCCGTGACGGCGGCCGTTAGCCGGCCTGCGACAAAACGGCTCAGGTGTCTGATGAAAGAAGATTAAAGCCCGTCAACACGACTCAGCCTGACTAGGGTGGGCCATTGGCTTACCAGTAGATGAAGTAAGCGAACGTCTCTATATCACTGTCGTGGAAACTCGCCTGTTCATGACTGAGAACGCTTGTCTGAAAGGAGCAAATTATGAAGCTTCCCTCTCTTACAGCCTCCCTCATCGTCACCGTTGGGATGGCTTGGTCGTTGGCGTACGGTGCCCCAGGCCAGGGGACGCAGACCACGCAGTTTCGCACCACTTCTGAATCTGCTTCGATAGATGAGTGGGATGGTAATGTTAACTTCACCCTCGACGCCCGCGCTTACGATGACCTTGAGGGGGTGCGGCAAGGTTTTGTTCTTACGAAGATTGTGGACTATAATCTCGATTCCTTTTCGCTCATCTCCTGTTCGGGCCCAGCGTACGGGGACGTCGTGTCCGTAAATAAGATCACCGGCGAGAGTAGCATCAAGGCCACGCTCGATCCTGCGTCTGCGGATTGTTATGCCGTCAATGTTGGTTCACCGGTTACCGTCAACCTTCACGGGCAGTTTGACGGCACCGGGCATAACTCGCAGAGTGGGACCGGCCAGATCACGATTGATGGCGGGACAAGCTATAATAAGTATAATTATCAATCTGACGAGTTCAGCGAGCTCTTCACTGGCTCGAGTGGGCTGGCCTCCGGCTCCTTTGCTGGCTCTGTAAATACGGAACACCGCACTAATCTCACCCATGTGAAATGACCCGCGTGGAGAGGGAATAAATTTGAGGGGAACTGCGACGGCTAACAACCCGTTCCACCGTATTGCCGCCCGCTTGCGGTTCCTGCTAAAGCCGAAAAGATACATTTAGGCGGCGGCCCGAGACGGCGAGCGTTAGCCAGTCACATACAATCAAAGAGACTCGCAAATGAGAGGGCAACGGAACGGCAAGTATTCCTGTAACGAATGGGAGCGGCGCTTTCTTGTTCGCCAACTGCCAGCAGAGGTCCGAGAGTGTAGAGACTACCGCTGCATCATGGATCACTATATCCCTGGCACCCGTTTGCGACTGCGACGAGTGGAAGCGAACGATGGAGACCACGTCGTATTCAAACTGACACAGAAGTTTGCCGACACCTCATCCCCAGCAATGCGAACTATCATTACCACTCTCTACTTGGACGAGGCAGAATATCGGCACCTTGCCGTCCTGGGAGGGAATGAAATTACGAAACGTCGCTATGTGTACCACAATGAGGGGCAGAGGTTTAGCCTTGACGTTTTCACAGGTCGACATGAGGGGTTGATTCTTGCTGAGGTGGAGTGTGAAAACGAAGAGGAACTTAGGTGCGTGGCCCTGCCCCCGTTTGCTATTCGAGAGGTCACGGAAGAGGTGTTTTTCACAGGGGGAGCTTTAGCCGCTGTTCCGACAACCGAGTTACGCAGTACGCTAGCCAAGCTAAGGGCTGGCTAACCCGTCGCGCCACCGCATCGCGGCCCGCGAGCGGGTGCTGCTGAATATGAAAGGCCACGTCTGGGCCTCTCGCCTTGAGCCAAAGCGTTAGCCGTTTGCGCACCTATCGCAATATAGCTATCATCTAGCCAGAATGCCATATAAAATCATTCTGGCGCCGGAAGCCGTCGAGGATCTGAAGGCTCTGAGGGCCTTTGCTCGGACAGCCGCCCGAAAGGCGATCAAAGAGTATTTGAGCTTCGAACCAACGAAGACCAGCAAAAGTCGCATTAAGCGCCTCCGACGCATGCGACACCCTCAGTATCGACTACGTGTCGAGGAGATTCGGGTCTTCTATGATGTAACGGAGGAGGCAGTAGAAGTCCTCGCGATCGTCCCCAAGCCTGAAGCGGCAGCATGGTTAGACAGATACGGAGAGCAAACCGACATACAGAATGGGTCAGACGAGGAGAATAACTCATGAGGGAAGTGCCATTATCTGAAGTGAAAGATGAGCTGTCACGGTATCTACGTTTAGCTGAGAAGGAAGGCATTGTGATTACCCGTCACGGCCAAGCCGCGGGGGTACTGATTGGGTTTGCCTCGGAGGATGATTGGTTTGACTACCGACTGGAGAATGACCCTCGTTTTCTGAATCGCATTGCGGCGGCTCGCGCAAGTTTGCGAGCAGGGCGTGGCGTGCTTTTAGAAGAGCTAGAGGAGGAGCCTCCGGCTAACCGGCCCACTGCACCTGACCACGGTCCTGTGGCGGTTCGGAAGAAACGCGAACGGGCACGGTCTGGCCGCGGCAGGTGAGCGGTGACGTTAGCCAGCAATCAAGCAAGCTCCTACAACTGAGGAGTTCTCAATGGAAGAAAAACAACACATGGCCGACTACGAGATCTTTGAGTTGGAACGAGTTGTCCTTCAATGTGGACTGACATTGCCCCGCGCCAAGCTCGCCTACAAAACCTATGGGGAGCTGAACGCGGCGCGCGACAATGTGGTCGTAATGCCGACGTACTATGGCGCTCAACACGCTGAGAACGAGACGATGATCGCTGCGTGGCGCGCGCTTGACCCCAAGCAGTATTTCCTCATCGTCCCTAATATGTTTGGGAACGGGCTGTCTTCCTCGCCCAGCAATACACCTCCGCCGTTTGACCGGGCGGCTTTTCCTCCCGTCACCGTGTACGATAACGTCGTCTGTCAACATCGTCTCGTGACAGAACACTTCGGCATCAAGCGGGTCCGGCTGGTCATCGGGTTTTCGATGGGCGCCCAGCAAGCGTTTCACTGGGCAGCCCTGTATCCTGACATGGTGCGGGCTATCGCCCCAATCTGCGGTTCGGCGCGCACCTCGCCCCATAACTATCTTTTCCTCGAAGGCGTTAAAGCCGCTCTCACGGCTGATGCCGCATTCGCTGAGGGCTGGTACCAGACACCACCAGTCAAGGGGCTGCAGGCTTTCAGTCGCGTGTACATGGGCTGGGGCTTCTCACAAGACTTCTTTCGGGAGCGAGAGTACCGCAAAATGGGCTTTGCCTCGCTGGAGGATAGCATGCGGTTTCTGGAAGGCTACTTCCGGCGGCGAGATGCCAATGATCTACTCGCGATGCTGTGGACGTGGCAGCATGCCGACATCAGTGCGAACGATATCTACAAAGGAGATTTCGCGGCTGCCCTGCGAGCGATCAAGGCGCGGGCAATGGTGATGCCAGGCGACACGGATCTGTATTTTCGAGTGCGAGACAACGAGCTAGAAGTCGAGCAGATGCTGAATGCGGAGCTGCGGCCCATCCCGTCGATTTGGGGGCACGTGGCCGGTATGGGGATCAATCCGCTGGATAATGCATTCATCGACGCCGCACTGAAGAAACTCCTCGTGAAGTAGGCTGCGAATTAGGGCAGCGAAGCTGAGCGCCAGCTAACTAGCCGAGTGCACAGTATTGCCGCCCGCTTGCGGTTTGGAATGAACGTGAAAGGCAGTATCTGGACGGCGGCCCGAGACGGGTGGCGTTAGCTCACTGGGAATTATGTCACTGGTCCAAGTAACCATTTGAAGATGAAAAGGCGGTAGGATTCGGTCGCAACCAAATCCGATAGAAAGCGTGGATGCAGCCAGAGGAGAAGCCAAGTATGGCACTGTATGAGGAGACACGACACGAAGCGTTGACTCACACCCTTTGGGACGAAGGCGTGGCGCGGGCCGCAATTGAACGTATTGTGACTGATACCTCCCAACGCTTCGCGGGGGAGAGGCTATGGCCCACTCATCCGCGTGACCGACCGGCGCAAGCCGCTTCCGATTTGTTCAAGAACCTCATTGCCGTGGATTCATACAAGATGCTCTACCGAGGAGGCGCTGGTGTGATCTGGGCCCTCAGCTATTTGGAGGAGGTTGGAGCAATCGCCCTCCAACAGAACTATCTCGCCACCGTGTGTGAACTGCTGGAGCGGAATCGGGAGGACGTGCGCGGCATCTATGCGGAGATGGGCTCCTATCTGATGGGGGACGTCGGCATTTTGCTGCTGCACTGGAAACCGGCTCCTTCGGCTGAACTGGCGCAGCAACTCTACGAGGGTGTCGCAGCCAACTGTACCCATCCAGCGCGAGAATTTATGTGGGGAGCACCTGGCAGCATGTTAGCGGCGCTTTTTATGTTGGAGTGGACCGGCGAGCAACGCTGGAAGCACCTGTTTCTGCAGAACTGTGCGCAGTTGTGGCAGGAGTGGGAATACGCGGACGAAGCGCAGAGCTATCTGTGGACACAGTCTCTGTATGGGCATGCCTCGAAGCTCCTGGGTGCAGTCCATGGCTTTGCCGGGAACGTCTTTCCGGTGATTCGCGGACGCCATCTCCTCGATGCAAAACAAAGGGAGGAGTGGTTTACGCGTATTGGAGCAACCCTAGAGAAGACCGCGCTTCGTGAAGACGACTACGTCAATTGGCCACAGAGTGTTGGGGCACCACGACCGGGTCGGACTGCACCGCTGGTGCAGCACTGTCATGGTGCACCAGGAGTGATCACCTGTGTGGCAGATTTACCAGAGGACCCACGGTGGCCGGTAGGGGCACTGCTGGAGCGGGGGGGCGAACTCGCTTGGACCGTCGGTCCGCTTGTGAAAGGTCCGAACCTGTGTCATGGCACGGCAGGAACCGGCTATGCCTTTCTGAAACTGTACCAGCGGACGCGGAACGAACAGTGGCTTGACCGCGCTCGTCGGTTTGCCATGCACGCGATTGAGCAAAGCGAACAGATGGCCCACGAATACGGTCAACGTTGTTACTCACTCTGGACCGGCGATTTGGGGCTTGCCGTGTATCTGTGGGATTGTATCCAGGGAGAAGGAAAGTTTCCAACAATGGAGGTCTTTTAATTTCTACGCCAGGTGGAGTCTTACGAGAAGGAATGGAGGAGCTACTAACCACGCAGTGCTCGTGACCGCCGCCCGCGTGCCGTTTGGAATGAACGTGAAAGGCAGTATCTGGGCGGCCCGAGACGGGTGGCGTTAGCTGGTAGCTTGCAACTTGCTTCACTGTAAGGTTTCCTGCTCTATGGAAGCCAATGAAGTTTGAAGTCGTTGGCCAGATTACTGACGTGGAACGGATCGAGGGGGCCTGGAGTAAAGGCACTCACCTACCTCCGCAAGGCGGATGGACAGGGACGGTGGCGGAAGCTGAAAGGCAAAGCCACGGTACGCTTGCCGAACGGAGCCTTGCGCAACGTCGAGTTACATTGGTACGAAGCGCATGGCATTGGAAAGAGAGACATCAAAATTAAATACTACTTGGATGAGCTATGAAGCAGCCGACCAAACCCTTTGCGCTGTGTCTGGATAACACCGACTACGAAGCCTCCCTCGTGCGTGGGAAGATCTATCGTCTCCTCCCGGATGCGAGAGCCGCCAAGGATGATTTTGTTCGCATTGTGGACGAGAGTGGCGAGGACTATCTGTATCATAAGAGCCACTTTGTTTTTGTGGACTTTCCGAGCACGGTGAAGAAGAAAATTCTGGCACTAGAGAGTGCCAGCTAACGCCCCGCGCCACCGCATCGCCGCCCGGTCGTGTATTCTGCTAAAGTTGACAACTCACGTCTAGGCCGCTCACGGTGCGCAGGGTCCTTTTACTGTATGCCGTAAAAACGTTTCGCGCCGCCGGCAAGAATGTTTGCTAGCGTGTGTGATGGCATGCCCATCTCCTTGATCATATTTGCGGCCCCAGGAAAGCCGTCCAAATGCGGATAGTCGGTCGCCCAAAGGATGTTGTCCGAACCAAGATAGTCCGCAAGTAGAGGCAGCGATTTTTCCACGGGCTCAAACGAAATGAAGCATTGCCGGCGGAAAAGCTCACTGGGGCGCATCGACAAGCCAGTGTCGTTCATGCCGACATCGTCAAAGTGGCGATCCATGCGATCTAGCCAGCCGGCCATCCACCCTCCGCCTGATTCCAAGAACGCCACTTTCAGTCGTGGGAAACGATCGCAAATGCCGCACATGATGAAACTGGTCGCCGCCGCCATCATCTCGAATGTATGCGCCACACAATGCCGTACGGCGCCGCCTCTTTTGAAACGATCCATCGCCAGCGTAGGCTGCCCGCTCTCGGACCCACCGTGAATGCCGATCGCAAAGTTCAGATCCTGCGCCACAGTCCACAGCGCATCAAAAGCAGGGTCGTGCAGCACACGCCCATTGTAGGGATTGGGGCGGATGAAGCCGGTGCGGAAGCCTAACTCCTTGACCGCATATTGCAGTTCTTGCACGGCGCCTTCGACCGACTGCATCGGCAGCATCGCTGCGCCGAACAGCCGCTCTGGATAGGGCTTGCAATAGTCGGCCAACCAGCGATTGTACGCACGACAGGTTCCCGCCGCAAACTCAGGGTCTTTCACCGAGCCGAGGAACAGGCCTAGGCTGGGATACAAGAATGCAGCATCAATTCCTTCGGCGTCCATGTCCGGAATGCGCGCATGTGGGTCAAACCCGCCCTTGCGTCCTTCCAGATACGGAATTGACGGCGACACCTTTCCTTCGCGTGAACCGAACGCACCCACGCCGCCAAAACTGATGCGTTTCTTGCCGCCACCAAGATCGATGGCGTCATCGCCTTCAACACGGAAGATTTCCCTGCCGTCTTCAAACGTCACCAGTTTTGGACATCCTTCACGGAATTTGGGGTCCATGTATTGTTCCCACAAATCGGGCGGTTCACAAATGTGACCGTCGGCGTCAATGACGTTGTAGTTCATTGCGTTTCCCTTTCTTTAGATAGCCTGTTGTAAAAAATCCAATACGACTTGGTTAAATTCATCTGGCTTCTCAAAATACGCTGAGTGGCCCGCGCCTGCAATCGTCTTGACCGACGCGTGAGGGATTTGCCGCGCCACCCGTTCCACTAAATGCGGGGCAATCAGGGTGTCCTCCTCGGCGGTCACAAATAGGAGAGGGATGCGCCCCGTCACGATCGGCTCCACGGGATGCGCCATCTCCAGTTGCGCTCCTAAATTCGTTGGGCGACGAACGTTCCACGCGGTAATTTGTTGGTACAAAAATGCATGCGCCGGGGCGCGTTGGGTGAAGTCCTTCGTATAAGCGCCCGCCCAAATTTGTCGGGGATGCCATTTCTTGACTACGTCAAAGTGAACATCCAACTCGGGATCGCGAATCCCACCGGTTGAGTTTGACAAAATCAAAGCGCTTACGCGTTCGGGATGCGCAGTGGCGAACCCCACCGCCGTCCAGCCGCCCATCGACTGACCCACAATTGCCGTTTTCTGAATGCCCAAATGGTTTAAGAGTCCGACGAGGTCTTCCGCGTAAGCGACCGCGCCAGGGTCACCCTCGGGAAAGTCGCGCGTATGGCCATGCCCACGATGATCGAAGGTGATGCACGTGTAACGTCGCGCGAGCGTGGGCACCTGCTGCCACCAGCTCAAATGATTGCCGCCGCCGGGGTGGGCGAGCACTACGGCGGGACCCTGCCCGTGCACTTCGTAATACATATCAATGCCGTTCGTCTTCACGTAGGGCATGGATTCCTCCTCCACAGCTTCACCCCGCTCCGTTCACTTCACCATCTTCGCTGGTTTGGGCTGTTCATGCCCCAGAATGGGATGCGGTTGATAGGATTCCTCTACTGCCGCGACTTCTTCTGCACTGAGCTTAATGTCAACTGCGGCAAAAAGTTCTTTGAGATGCGGAATCTTGGTGGCGCCAATGATCGGTGCCGTTACGCCTGGCGCTTGCAGAATCCAAGCGCAGGCCACTTGCGTCGGCGAGACGCCACGTTGCTTGGCGACTTTTTCAACCGCCTCCGCCACCGCGAAATCGTTCTCATGAAAATAGTTGCGCTGCGCGAATTCATCGGTCTGCGCACGTTTCGTTGCCTGCGCACCAGCTTCAGGTGTCCGATTACCCGCGAAGAATCCACGCGCCAGCGGGCTCCACGGAATGAGCGCCACACCCTGGTCGATGCACAAGGGGTGCATTTCCCTCTCTTCTTCCCGGTAGATCAGGTTGTAATGATTCTGCATAGCTACGAACCGATGCCAGCCGTGTTCCCTAGCGGTGTACAAGGCTTTGGAAAACTGCCACGCCGCCATGCTGCTGGCCCCGAGGTAGCGCACCTTGCCGCTGCGCACGAGCGAATCGAGCGCTTCCAGTGTCTCCTCTAGCGGCGTCGAGAAATCCCAACGATGGATTTGATACAGGTCGATATACTCCATCTTCAGGCGACGCAACGAATTCTCGCACGCTTCAATGATGTGTTTCCGACTGAGGCCGCGTCGATTCGGGCCAGGCCCCATGGCGCCATGCACTTTCGTGGCGACCACGATGTCGTCACGCGAAGCCATTTCGTTGAGCCAACGTCCGGTAATTTCTTCGCTGAAGCCTACCGAATAGACATCCGCTGTGTCAAAGAAGTTAATCCCGGCTTCGAGCGCTAGCGCGAAATGCTCGCGGGCCTCGTCCATGCCCAGCGCCCAATCACGTCGCATGGCCCATTTCGGCTGTTCTCCGCCGCCATACGTCATGCAACCGAGACAGAGGCGCGACACCGTGATTCCCGTTTTGCCAAGCTTGGTAAATTGCATTGTTTCTCCCCTTTTCATTGCATTGCACCAGGGATGATGCAACGATGAGAGCCGAGTTGTCAAGCAAAGCCTCATTCTCTCTGACCCACGCCCTCCTGCACCCCAACCTTTCGCGGGGCCGGTCGTCTGTGCTATGTCCCTCGCTGATTGTGATATCTCCTGTGAAATGGCGAAGAGGAAGACTGCGCTGCAGCGCCCACGGAAAAGGTGAATATGTCTCAAGAGCGATCCCATGCGGGAGTTCCCGCTTTGCTCACGCGACTCCCGTTTTTCTACGGCTGGGTGGTTATTGGTGTTGCGTTTATCACTATGGCAATCGGGGTGAACATCCGGACCTCTTTCTCGTTGCTCTTTCCACCTATTCTGGACGAGTTTGGCTGGGACCGTGGGAGAACTGCGGCGGCCTTTTCCATCGGCTTTATCGCCGCCACGGCGTATTCGCCATTCATCGGCATCCTCATGGATCGCCTGGGGCCACGCTATGTGATTCCGCTGGGCGCGCTCTTCGTCAGCGCTGGACTCATCTTGTCCACTTATATCACGCAACCCTGGCATCTCGATCTCACGCTCGGAGTGATGGTCGGCGGCGGTAGTATCTTCATGAGTTTTCTTGGTCACTCCTTGTTCCTTCCCTATTGGTTCGCACGGAAACGGGGCTTGGCTATGGGGCTCGCTTTTTCCGGTGTTGGCGCAGGTTCGATTTTTCTTTTTCCCTGGCTTCAACGCATTATTCTTCAGGTGGGATGGCGTGACGCGTGTTGGCTCATGACGACTGTGTTGTTGATCACGGTTCTGCCGCTCAATTTTTTCTTCCAACGGCGCCGTCCAGAAGATCTGGGGCTGAAGCCGGATGGCGAAAGCGTCACTGAAGCGCTCCACCGCGCCCGCACGGGAACCGACAACATTGTTGACCACGTCTGGACGTCAACCGATTGGACGTTGGCGCGCGCCATGCGCACCTCGCGTTTCTGGTGGCTGGGTCTGGGCTTCACGACTAGTCTTTACGCCTGGTACGCTGTCCAGGTCCATCAAACCAAATACCTCCACGAGATTGGGTTTCCTCCGGAGATCGCTGCCTATGCGCTTGGCTTGGTTGGGTTCACTGGCAGTTTTGGACAAATTTCATTGGGTCACTTATCAGATCGGATTGGCCGAGAGTGGGTCTGGACCTGCGGTATGGCCGGATTTGCCCTCTGTTACGTGCTGCTGCTCATCATGAAGCAAAGCCCAACCCCAGCATTGCTGTATATCATGGTCGCGGTCCAGGGCTTCCTGGGGTATGGCGCGGCCTCAGTATATGGAGCGGTCACTGCCGAACTATTTCAAGGGCGACATTACGGCGCTATCTCAGGAACGTTAAGTGTAGCTGGCAACTTGGGTGCTGGGCTAGGTCCTTGGGCAACGGGAGCCTTATGCGATTGGATGGGGAATTACACGGTGGCCTTCTGGCTGGGTGTAGGGATGAGTCTTCTGTCTATCGGCTGTGTCTGGATGGCGGCCCCTCGGAAAGTTCGCGCTGTGGCTGGCCAGATTGAACGCCTTCGCGCGCAACGCCGTCTCCAAGAGCAAGCATAAATTCTGCCCGAGGGCGCCACACCACGACAACGGCGCTGCTGTCGTCACAAAACTTGCGAGACCACCTTGTCCAATGGTATAACCTCGCAGACAGACTCACCCAGCAGCCAGCAGCAGTACACACCCTCCGACGAGTCTCCAAAATTAGCATGGAAGCAGTGGAGCGCTCAGTATGGACGAGCACGACAAAATCAGACTCACGAACAGGTTGTTACCTCTCGACGCCGGGTTTCCGCCGTAATCTTTCCTTCGCTTCAACATAGCCAAGGCTGACGTCCATTCCGCAACAGTGCAACGCCATATTTTCACATGGAGTAGACCGATGAAAAAAATAGCTGGGTACATGCTCTTAAGCGCAACCGTACTCCTCGACGGGTGCGCCACGACCAAACAGAAAATAGACACAGCAGGCCAGAGAGTCGAACAGAAAATCGAAGAGGCGGAGAGTTGTGCCCAGTTGGCGGCCAGAGGCCTACGACCCGTGGCGGAAGAACGCGCCACTCGCTTCCTCGGCAAAGTGCAAGAGTACACGGCGCGTTGTCGCGGCGGCGAGCGCACCGTTGAATGGCGCAGCGCCCCGTGGGTCGATTGGGCGAATTATTGGGCGACCGGAGACGCGAGTAGTCGCGCCCCAGGATCAAGCGACAAGAATGGGCATCTCGACCCGAACGGACGAGGGGTAGACGGCGCGCTTCTTGACCTTGAATACCAACGTATGGAGCTGATCAAATTCAACCTGTTCGATAACAACGGCACGTATAAGAATTACGTACAGGGGCGCAACAACGTCGCTGGTCGCGCTCTGAAAACCTGGGACGAGATGCGATTACCGAAAGGCCACCCACAATATGCCGCAGTGGGCGGCGACGGGCCTCAGTGGTGTCGGGGACAAGAGATCCGCTTCCGTAATGTGACGGGCATCTGTAATGACCTGCGCAACCCACTCATGGGCTCCACCAACCAACTGTTCGCCCGCAACGTCCAGTTTGAAGCGACTTTTCCAGAGTTGGGCAAGGACGAACTCGCGAGGAACCGTCACGGTGATCGTCTCAGTCTGCTGCAGCCCGATCCCCAGGTCATCAGCCGCAAGCTTTTTACTAGAGCCCAGTCCACTCCTGATAAATGTCGAGAAGGTCATGGGCTCCCCCAGTATTCAGCGGCGGCCAACTGCGATTACAAAAAGGCGCCGTTCTTCAACGTGCTGGCGGCGTTTTGGATTCAGTTCATGACGCACGATTGGTTCTCGCACTTGGAGGAAGGGCACAACCAATTCGAGATGATGCCCGTCGGATGTTCATCACAGTTAGTGAATGGAGTCGCAACGCCGCTCACACCCGAGGAGGCGGCCAAGCTAGGATGCCGTCCAAACGACCGCATGGAAAAAGCTTATATCGCTGTGGACAGTGCTCCCCCAACTTTCAGTTACCAAGGAAAAACTCGCCTCACACGCGCCTACAAAACGACCCAGAACAAAGTGACGGCTTGGTGGGATGCGTCACAACTGTATGGGTATGATGAGACCTCGCGTCGCCGCGTGCGGCGCGATCCTAAAAATCCAGCTAAGCTGTTGCTCGAGCCCATCGCGCAACGCACCAAGGCCGGTGAGAAGATGGGCTACTTGCCCCACTTTCGCCTCTCAGATCCAATTAATCTGGCATGGACAGGCCAAGAAGCCGCCGCGTTTCCGGACAACTGGTCGATCGGCATGAGCTTCTACCACAATGTCTTTGCCCGCGAACATAATCTCTTCGTCGAGACTTTCCAAAAGCAAGCCGCCGCAACGCCGGAGGCGGACTCTGGTCTGCGCAACCCCGCGCGCCCCGATACCGTCATTCGCTACAAAGATGTGACCCCTGACGAACTATTCGAGGTGGCTCGCCTTGTGGTGGCCGCCGAGATCGCCAAGATTCATACCACGGAATGGACGCCCCAATTGCTGTACGATGAGCCGCTGTTCTTGGGCATGAACGCCAACTGGCACGGCCTTTTCCAGAATCATCAGCTCGTCGCTCACGCGCTAGAGCAGATTGTCGTCAATAATTTCGGCAAATCGGAAGACGCCAAGAAGGCCACGCAGTGGTACTCGGTCTTCGCCTCCGGCCCGGGAATTTTTGGCCTGGGGAATCATATCTACAAAGATGATGCGATTTTTGCGAACTATGATCCGCAAAAGACCGACCTCTGGAGCTTCAAGAATCTGGATCATGTCAATGGCGGCATCAATCATTTCGGGTCGCCCTTTAATTTCCCTGAAGAGTTTGTGACCGTCTATCGGCTCCATGCGCTGGTCCCTGATTTAATCGAATACCGAGAAGTCGCAAGCCCAAATGTCATACGGAACAAAATTCCGGTTATCGACACGTTTCGCGGCAAAGCGACCCCAGCTATGGAAGAGCGAGGGATCGCCAATTGGGCCCTCTCGATGGGGCGTCAACGCCTTGGACTCTTGACGTTACAGAACCATCCCCAGTTTTTACAAAATCTCCCCATGCCGCGTCTGCACACCGCCACGGATAAACTCGATGTGGCCGCGCTGGACCTGATTCGCGACCGCGAACACGGTGTGCCGCGCTTCAACGAGTTTCGCCGGCAGTACGGACTCAAGCAATTGACGAGCTTTGATGACTTTGTCAACAAGAAGTTGCCTACCGATTCGCCAGAGCGGAAGGAACAAGAACGGCTCGTCGGCATCCTCCGCGACGTGTACGGTCAACATCGCTGCGACGCCGCCAAAATCATCACTGCCGCTCAAGTCAACGATGACAGTTCGCCAATCAATGATTGCCTGGGCCATGCCGACGGCAGCGTGGTCGATAGCATTGAAGATGTTGACACTGTGGTGGGCTGGTTATCGGAATTCACCCGTCCGCACGGGTTTGCCATCTCGGAAACTCAGTTCGAGGTGTTTATTCTCAACGCCTCCCGACGGTTGTTTAGCGACCGTTTCTTCACCTCCAGCTTCCGTCCGGAGTTCTATACCTCGCTCGGTGTGGACTGGGTCACGAACAATGGCCCGGGCGGCAGAATGGAAGAGCAAGGAACCCCGAATGGCCATGTAATGGAAGTCTCCCCCTTGAAGCGAGTTCTGTTGCGAACGATTCCCGAGCTTGCTCCGGAGCTTGCCCATGTCGTCAACGCCTTTGACCCGTGGGCGCGGGATCGGGGGGAGTACTACACGTTGCAGTGGAAACCCCGTTCCGGAGCCGAGTCGGACGCAGCATTCAGAAATCCATAATACTCGTGACGAAAGATGCGGAGGGCAACTTGCTCTCCGTGCGCCAGGGTGGTACGACGCGAGAAAAGACGACCGGTTCTTTCTCAACTCGTAGGAGGTCATTATGGGGACACGACAATCGAGCATCAACTATGATCTGTTGGTCAAGGAAGATCGGGTCCACGGCAGCGTGTACACGGACCCCGCTATCTTCGACGGTGAAATGGACAACATTTTTCATCGGGGCTGGGTGTATGTTGGGCACGCCAATGAAATCCCTCGCCCCGGAGATTTCCGCGTCACGACGATCGGCCGCCAATCCGTTATTATGGTGCGCGACGAAAGCGGTCAGCTGCAACTTTTAATGAATCGGTGCACCCACCGCGCCAACGCCGTCTGTCAAGTCGAGCGGGGCAATACCGACAAGTTCCGTTGCGCCTATCATGGCTGGACATACCGCAATAACGGCGATCTCCTCGGCGTAACCTATCAGGACCGTTATGGGGACTGGTTCCGCAAAGAAGACTTCGGCCTACGCAAAGCGCCGCGCATGGCCATGTATCGCGGGTTCGTCTTCGGTAGTCTCAGTCCGGTCGGTATCTCGCTGGATGAACATCTGGGCCAGCCAGTCAAAGATCAATTGGACCTCTTCATCGATTTATCTCCAGAAGGAGAACTCGACGTGACCGCCGGAGTCCACAAGTATGGCTACCGCGCCAATTGGAAATTTCAGGTGGAGAACAGCATGGACGGGTATCATCCCAACTTCGTCCATCAGACGTTCTTTACCAATTTGCAGCATCGCACCGGCGCGAAGCTCACCGATTTGTTCCACAGCCGTTCTTCGAGCTTGACTCGGAACTTGGGGAATGGCCATGTGATGCTCGACTATCGACCCTACAATCGGGAGAACAGTCGACGCATGCAGCTTGTGCTCCCCTCGCGTCCCGGAGGCCAAGCGTATCTCGACGCCATGATTGCCCGGCACGGCGAAGCGCGCACCGAAGAAATTCTCACCGCTGGGGGTACGCATCTGCTCGTGTTCCCCAACCTTGTTATTATCGGAGTGCACATCCGCGTGATTCGCCCGGTGATCGTGGATCAAACCGAAGTCTTCCTCTATCCCACGTTGCTCAAGGGCGCTCCGGCGGAGGTCAACGCCACGCGGTTGCGCGGGCACGAATCCTTTTATGGTCCGGCTGGTGGTGGAGCGACGGATGACCTGGAGATGTTCGAGCGTAATCAGATGGGTCTCAGCGCGCAAGTTGATCCCTGGCTCGTGCTCGCCCGTGGTTTTCAGCAAGAGCGCGAAGATGTTGACGGCACCACGGTGGGGCAGATCACCGATGAGCTGACGCAACGCTCTATCTGGAAGCAGTGGAAAACGGTCATGTCGCAGAACGGAGAGGCGTCTGTGCGCCGGGCCAGACCACGTCGGCTGGCGACGGGCGCGTAACGTGCGGGACTGAGAATAAGTAGCTGTTGAAAATTCTCCGCCCGCCCTTCGACAAGCTCAGGGTGAACGGAGGGAGCTGAGAAGACGTGAAGATTAGCCGTTCGTGCTGAGCCTGTCGAAGCACGAATATACCCATTGAAACGGTCTCTGGAGAATTTCTCAACAGCTTTTAGGGAGTAGCAACTCATGGCCGTGGACCGTCACCACATAGAAAACTTCTTGTACCGTGAAGCACGCTTGATGGACGAAAACGCCTACGACGAGTGGCTCGCGTTGTGGGATGATGACGCCTTGTACTGGATACCCGCCAACGAAGACGACATTGATCCCCAGCGCCACGTCTCGATTGTCTACGAGAACAAAACACGACTCGAAGACCGCATCGCGCGGCTCAAAAGCGGGGCGGCATACGCGCAAGATCCCAAATCGCGCCTGCGGCGAGTGATTGCCAATATTGAAATTGAAGAAGGCGATGCTGGGCTTGTGACGGTATACTCCAACTTCAACCTCACCGAGTTGCGCCGCAGCCAGCAACGCACGTTTGCCGGGCGCACCATCCACAAGCTGAAACCCAATGGCGCAAGTTTCACCATCATCTACAAGAAAATATTACTTGTCAACAATGATGAAGTCATCAGCAATCTCACTTTTCTGGTGTGACTCGTGATCGTTCAAAAGGAGGCGTCATGAACCTGGAAGAACTCGCGCAACGCGTGCAAGTCCTGGAGGATATCGAAGCGATCAAAAGACTCAAGGCGCGGTATACAGGATTTTGTGACAATGGGTACGATCCGGACGGGATTTGTTCGTTATTCACCGAAGACGCGGTGTGGGACGGCGGCCTGTTTGGCAAAGCGGAAGGCCGCGCCGCCATCCGGAAATTTTTTCAAGGAGCCTCAAAGTTGTTGCCGTTTGCTCTGCATTACGTCATGAATCCTATCATCGACGTGCAGGGCGACACCGCGAATGGGTCATGGTACCTCTTCCAAACGTGCACCTTTGCCGAAAACAACCAAGCCGTGTGGGGCGCGGCGCGCTACCAAGAAGAGTATGTCCGCCTCAACGGCGAGTGGAAGTTCAAGAATCTCAAAGTGGTCTCTTCGTTCTGGACCCCCTTTGACCAAGGTTGGGCAAAAAAGCAATTTATACAGGAGAAATCGTAGGGGTTACCCTGCGGGGAACCCACTCGATATCCCACTTTACCCAATAGGAGGGTTGCGAATGCTCAAGCCAATTATCTCTTCTGACTCCCACATTACCGAGCCGCCCGGCACGTATGTGGACCGGATTGACAAAAAATACAAAGATACCGCCCCCTACATCGTGAGCGATGAGAAGAAGGGCGACCTCTTCATCATCAACGGATTGGATCAACCGATCCCTATGGGGTTGGTGGCCGCCGCCGGAAAGAAGGCTGAGGAGTTGAGAACCTTTGGCGTGAAGTTCGAAGACATGCACAGAGGCGGATGGGACCCACAAGCTCGGCTGGCGGAACAAGATAAGGACGGGGTCTCCGCGGAAGTCATTTATCCCACCGTGGGCATGCTCCTCTGCAATCACCCGGACTTTGACTACAAAAAAGCGTGCTTCGACGCGTACAATCTGTGGGTGGCTGAATACTGCTCCGCTCACCCGAATCGCCTGATTGGCCTCGGGCAGACCGCCATGCGTTCGGTTGATGAAGGCATTGAAGACCTGCGCAAGATGAAAGCCCTGGGGCTCAAGGGCGTCATGATGCCGGGGAATCCCGCCGTCGCGGACTATGACGACCCCGTGTACGACAGCTTCTTCCAGGCGGCGATCGATCTACAGATGCCGCTGAGTTTCCACATTTTAACCAGCAAGGGCGATGTGGTTGGCGCACCGCAACGTGGTCCCAAGATGAACGGCTTCATGTCGATCATCCGTGGTTGTCAGGACATTATGGGCACGTTCATTCTGGGCGGCGCGTTCGAACGCAATCCCAAGCTGAAGATCGTCTGCGTGGAAGCCGACGCCGGGTGGGCCCCGCACTATATGTATCGCATGGACCATGCGTATGATCGTCATCGTTACTGGTTAACTGCGAGCAAGCTCTCGAAGATGCCCAGCGAATACTTCCGCGAACACATTTATCTCACCTTCCAAGATGACTGGGTGGCTTTCAAAATGAAGGACCTGTGCAACCCGCGCCGTCTCATGTGGGCGAACGACTTTCCGCATAGCGACTCCACCTGGCCCCACTCGCAGGAGCTGCTGGCTAAGCATACAACGGACCTCACCGAAGAACAAAAGAACTGGATCCTCCACGATAACGTGGCGGAATTGTACAACCTGTCTATTTAATTGCAGCTACATTCCCCTCGCCACATTCGCTTCACGTCTATCGCCCTCTCCCCTGAGGGGAGAGGGACAGGGTGAGGGGAAATCGCCAACTCTTTCGGTAAGCCTTTACAACTATGACTGCACAACTGCCATTAGCAGGCGTCCGTATCGCCGACTTCACCTGGGTGTGGGCTGGTCCCTTCGCCACGTTGCAACTCGCGCACCTCGGGGCTGAGGTCATTCGCATTGAAAGCCAAAACCGCGTATGTGTGACGCGGAGAATTCCGCCATTCGCCGAAGGAGAAGGCGGGGTGAACCGCAGCGGCTACTACAACCAGTTTAACCAGGGGAAACTGTCTCTGAGTCTCAATTTTAAACAGCCAGAGGCGCTGGAGATCGCCAAGAAGCTCGTCGCCGTGAGTGACGTGGTCTCGGAAAATTTCGCTGCCGGCGTGATGGACAAATTGGGGTTCGGCTATGAAGAGCTAAAAAAAATCAAACCAGACATCATTATGATCTCCATGTCCGGCTACGGCGCCGTGGGGCCGGAAAGCAGCTATGTCTCGTACGGCCCAGCGCAGGCCCCGTTGAGCGGGCTCTCTTCACTGACCGGGTTTCCGGATTTTCCGCCCATGCACGTCGGGTTTTCCTATGGCGACCCCAACGCCGGTTTACACGGCGCGTTCGCCATCCTCGCCGCGCTCATGCACCGTGCGCGCACGGGCGAAGGACAGCATATCGACATGTCCCAACTGGAAACGTCCATTGCCTTGTTGGGCGAGGGCTTCATGGCTCAAGTCATGAATGGCGCGCCCCCGCCGCGCCTCGGCAACCGCGATCCGCACCTGGCTCCGCACGGATTGTTTCATTGTCAAGGAGATGATCGCTGGGTCAGCATTGTAGTTGCGAATGAGGACGAGTGGCGACGTCTCTGCGCAGGCATGGGTCAGCCGGCCCTCGCGGACGACCCGCGCTTCGCCACGCTGGCGGCGCGTCAACAACATGAAGATGAATTAGAAAAGCTCATCACCGCCTGGACGGAAGCACTCTCGGCGGAGGAAGTCACAACGGAACTCCAAGCGGTGGGCGTCGCCGCGTATCCAGCGCTCACAAACAAAGAGTTGGCGGAAGACGCGCACTTGCAAGAGCGTGGTTATTTTGTCAACCTTCCTCATCCTGAAGTTGGCGTTCGCCAGCACGCCGGGCTTCCGTGGGTTTTTTCCGATACGCCCTGTCAGGTACAACGCCCGGCGCCGTGCCTGGGGCAAGATACGGCAGAGGTCATGCAACGTGTTTTGGGGTATGCGCCGGAAGCCGTAGCTGCGCTGCAAGAAAAGGGCGTCTTGTTGTAGCGTTGGAGGGGCATTTTTTAATGGACAGTGAAGGGGAGCAATGATAGGAATGAATCGGCCATGAGATGGACTTTGCAACAGTCGCATTGATTTGCATTGTTGCTCAAGTTTGAGCAGACATTCCGACGCATCATTGGCACACGGGAGACGCCCTTTTGGCAACAAGACTGCATTTGTTCTTCCCACCGTTTCACCTTGATCCTGAGGAAAGAAAACTGTGGCGTGGTGAAGAGCTGATCACTCTCCGCGAGCAAAACTTTGCCGTTCTGCACTATTTAGCCGAACGTGCTGGGACATGTGTCGCAAAAGAGGAGCTTCTCACAGCGATCTGGGGAAAATTTCCGGGCGAACGGTCGTTGAAGCAATGTATCTTTCAACTACGAGACACGCTCGGCGATGACGCCCAGCAGCCGCGTTTTATTGAGACGATCTCTCGCCGAGGCTATCGTTTTCTTGCCCCAGTACAAAAAAGACGGCCAACGCCAGAGGCTCCGCTTTTTCCCTCCCCAATCGTCGTAGGCCGCAGCCAGGAACTCCAAGCACTCGACGCAGCCCTGACGAAAGCTCGCAAGGGAATACGGCAAGTGGTGTTCGTCACCGGAGAACCAGGGCTCGGTAAAACAACGCTCGTGGATGCGTTTCTTGCGCAATTGACGAACGATCAAACAATGTGGATAGGGCGTGGGCAGTGCATCGAACAATACGGTCAAGGGGAACCTTATCTTCCTATTCTGGAGGCGCTGGAACAATTTTACGAACGAACTGGCGCTAAAGAATTCGCAGCGTTCCTTGGACATTATGCGCCCACATGGTTGATGCAGCTCCCCGCGCTTGTTGACGGAGCAAAGCAAGAGGCGTTAGAGCGTAAGGTGTTGGGCACGACGCAACAACGGATGTTGCGGGAGTTTCTTGGTGCAGTGGAAGCCTTCACCGATGCGGTGGATATACAGCCCACGCCCGTGCTCGTCTTCATTCTGGAAGACTTGCACTGGAGCGATCACTCCACCCTCGACCTTCTGGCCGCGCTCGCCCGCAGGCGTCAGCCTGCTCGCTTGCTCGTGCTCGGCACGTACCGGCCGCAAGAAGGGATGGTCGAAGGCCACCCGCTCCGATCACTCGTCCAAGAGTTGCAAGGGCATGCGTTGTGCGCGGAGATCGCCATCTCGGCGCTGGATGAAGCAGCCGTCAATGAATATCTGGAGCGCCGTTTTCCCCTCAGTGTATTTCCCGTCCCGTTTCCCCAAGCCCTGTATCATCTCACCGGAGGGAATCCGCTTTTTCTCGTGACGATACTTGAGGATCTTGTGACTCGCGGCCTACTCACGCGCGCAGATGGACATTGGGTGCTGCAAGGAAATGTGAGAGAAACGCTGACGAACGTGCCAGAGAGCCTCCGACAATTTCTGACGCGACAAATCGAACAACTGAATACCAAGGAGCGACGGCTCCTCGAAGCCGCCAGCATGGTTGGTCTCGAATTCTCCTCAGCAGCCGTGGCGGCGGCTGTCGACGTCGATACTGTTGAGATAGAAACCTTGTGCGAAACGATGGCGCAGCGCAAGCATTTCGTGCAAGCGGCGGGTCAGAGCGAATGGCCGGACGGAACGTGTGCGGCTTGCTATGGTTTTCGGCATGCGTTGTATCAGTATCTTTGGCGCGACCACGCCACGGTGACCCAGCGGCAACGGTTTCAACAACGTATCGGCGAGCGACTGGAAACGGCGTATGGGACTCAGGCGAGAGAGATTGCCGCAGAATTAGCCGTACACTTCGCCGAAGGCAATGACCACCGCCGCGCAGTTCGCTACTTTTATCAAGCCGCCATGAACGCGCTGCGACGGTCTGCTAATTACGAAGCTTCAACGCACCTGACCAAAGCGCTCACCGAGTTGCGCAAGCTTCCGGAAACGCCAGACCGGCCCCAGCAGGAGCTCGCTCTCCAAACTGCATTGGGACCAGTCTTGAGCGCGACACAGGGCTGGGCGGCTCATGCGGCTGGACAAACCTACAGCAGAGCCCTAGAACTTGGACAGCAAGTCGGCAATTCCCAGCAACTGTTTTCCGCGGTGTTCGGCGCGTGGGGATTCTATACGGTTCGCGCTGAACACCAACGCGCATACGAGCTGACTGAACAACTCGTACACATTGGCGACGAACTCCACGATTCAGGATTGCAAGTGGAAGCGCAGTGGGCGTCGGGCCTGACGTTGTTTTTCCTCGGCAACTTCTCCCCCGCCCTCCAACGCCTCGACCAGAGCATCGCCTTGTATAAGCGACAACAGCATCACAATTTGACCTTGCAGTACAATCAAGACCCGGAAGTGAGTTGTCTCAGCTATAGCGGCATGACGCGTTGGTATTTAGGCTATCCGGATCAGGCATTACAGCGCTGTCAAGCTGCACTCGCTCTTGCGCGGAAGATAGAGCACCCCTTTAGTCTGGCGCTGATCCTTACAAATGTCGCCATCTTTCATATGCTGCGCAGGGAATGGTCTATCGTCCTGGAGTTGGCTCGCGAAGGCCTCGCGGTCTGTAGTGAGCACGGCTTCCCTGTCTTTCGGAACTCTCTTCATGTGTTCCAAAACCTCGCGTTGTTCTTGCAGGGACAAAAGAAAGAAGAAATCGCGCAGGTGCAAAAGAGACTGGAGGGGTATCGCACGCTCGGACATGAGATGTATGTCCCCTGGAATTACACGCTGCTGGCCGAAGCCTGCGGGAGAGTGAATCAAATGGGAGAAGGGTTTGTCTGCTTAGCTGACGCCTTTGCCGCCATGAACCAAACGGAGGAACGTTTCTACGAAGCAGAAATGTATCGCGTCAGGGGAGAACTCTTTCTCTTGAGTGATGCTCAAGGCAGGGCGGTCTCCGGCAACGGGAAGCACCTCTCAGAGTCATTGACGCCGAAGAAGCATGAAGTGGAAGCAGAGGCCGCTTTTCTCACCGCCATCGACGTCGCGCAGCGGCAACAGGCAAAAATGCTTGAATTGCGAGCGGTCGTGAGCCTCAGTCAATTATGGCGACAACAAGGCAAAAAGCGTCAAGCAAGAGAGAAACTCGCGGCAACGCTGGATTGGTTCACGGAAGGCTTTACCACCGAAGATCTCATGCAGGCCAGGGCGTTGTTCGCGGAACTCGTCTAATGCTACCCAAGAACGATCTGCTAGACAACAGTCCAAGAAGAACAGCGCTTCTCACAACAGGAATGAGGATGTGTTTCCATGAACGTGTTAGTGCTCGGGGGAACCGGCCACCTCGGCAACGCCGTCGTGCGTGAGCTGCTGGCTCAGGACCATACGGTCACTGTCGTGAGTCGTCAAAGTAAACCAGCTTCCAATCTCACGGGCTTGCCTATCCGCTTTGTGTCTGGAGACCTCGACTCTTCGGAAGGCTTGAATGATTGGGTTCGGGGCCATGACGTTGTCGTTGACGCGGCGGCGCCCTATCCGTTTCGTCTCTTAAGCGGAGACAATGAAGCCGAGCAACATCCTCTTGCCTACGCAGAGCGACGAACAGCCGCTTTGATCAACGCGGCCCAGCGCCATCATGCACGACTGGGGTACGTCAGTTCGTTTACGACTCAAATACACCCAGACCAAGCATTCGACCGCTGGCAGGCGCAGGTTGTCCGCTCGTTGCACGCGTATTTCTCGGTGAAAAATCTGATCGAAGCGCGCATTCTCGCTGCCGCTCGGAACGGCCTCGCGGCGGTAGTCGTCAACCCAACGATGTGCATGGGGCCTTGGGAGTTGAAGCCGCAACAACTCTGCCTCATCCCCCGGCTCTTACGGAACGAAGTCTTGGTCTCGACCTCTCACATGCTCAACGTGATCGACGTGCGCGACGTCGCGAAAGGCCTGGTGGCGGCGCTCCACCAGGAACGTTATGGGGAACCTATCGTGCTCAGCGGTCACAACATTACTTCCAATGAACTCTTTGCCTGGATTTGCCGCCTCGGGGGCGCGATACCGCCGCGCCTTTCAGTTCCAGCAAGCCTGAGCGTGTTCGCGAGCTATTGGATCGAACTAGCCTTTGCGATGGTAGGACAACCTTCCCCTGTTCCCTCTCTGGCGGCAGCCCTCCTCTGCGAACATCAATGGCTCACACCGAGCAGCGCCCAGTGTGAACTTGGCGTCGTTCCTCAGTCCTTGTCAGGCACTCTGCAGGATGCAATCGCGTGGTATCGCCAGATTGGCTATTGTTGAAACCTCGTCGTAATCGCTCCTCTTGTCCCCGTGTCACATCTCAGGGGGGAAGCAAGATTTGTAAAAAGATCGCCGGCGCAAGCGCCAGGAGCACATAGATGATTAGCAGCCCAACCACGACGGTGACGGACATCTCCGCCCGGTGAGAGGTAGCATAGAGGAGTGTGACGGTGGTGACCAGTCCAAACGAGAGGGTCAGCAGTAACGCTGGGGCGAAGGCGAGAAACATCCTGCTATCCTCCTCTCTGGGTATTTTTGTGTTACGGTCTCTATGATTATGAGCCTAACGTCTTCGTGAGGATTTCATCGCCTGCACCTACTCGCGAGAGCATTACGGCTGGGGCTTGTGGTCACTGCGCCCCGATAACGTGTCGTAGCCGACAAAAACGCGAAGAAGGGGCACAGCGTTGGGGTGAAAACGTCAACCTTAAAGTATCGCGAGGCCAGTATCCTTTCCGAGCAGCCGCGGCTAGGCGGGCTCCGACGGAGGGGAGAGCGCACTCCACCCCTCTGCTCTGTTACGCCCGACCCTGCGATTCCGCAAACACTTCAGAGATGGCCTCATCCTCAGGATACGCGAGCATACCGAACTCGGGTATGTCGAGACCAGCCAGCTCCACCTCTGGATCGACGCGCATCGAACGAACAGCGTTCACCAGAGAGAACACTACGTAGGTGAAACCAAACGCGTAGAGTGCACAGAGTGTGGCTCCGACGAGCTGCGTCAGGAACTGCGACGAATCCCCATACAGCAGCCCCGTCACGCCTTGGCCCGCCTTGCCCAGATAGGTTGCCGCACCGACGCCGTTCCAGCCAGCACCGTAGGCTCCATCAGCGAAAATGCCGACACTGACGGCGCCAAGCCAACCGCAATACCCATGGACAGAGATGGCGCCACAAGGATCATCGACCTTGAGAACGCGTTCATTGAAGAGCACGCCGCCACACACAAGGATACCGGCGAGGAGGCCGATCATGATTGCGGAATTTGGTCCGACAAAGGCACAGGGGGCCGTAATGGCGACAAGGCCCGCGAGCATGCCGTTGCAGGCCATGGAAATGTCAGGTTTACCGAAGACAGACGCCCAAAAGATCATGGCCGCTGCTGCCCCCGACACGGCCGCGAGATTGGTGTTGATGGCGATCACCGAGATGCGCAGGTCCGTCGCCCCGAGGGTGGAGCCTGGGTTGAACCCCATCCAACCGAACAGCAGAATGAATGTGCCTGTCACCACAAAGACGATGTTGTGAGCAGGGAAGGCGCGTGGTGTGCCGTCGGGCCCGTACTTGCCCAATCGCGGACCGAGGATCACCGCGAGCGCCATGGCGCAGAACCCACCTACAGCATGCACCACGGTTGAACCGGCGAAATCCACGTAGCCATGACCAAGGTTCATGGTGGCGCCTAACTGCGAGAGCCACCCGCCACCCCACACCCAACAGCCGAAGATGGGGTACAAGATCCCACCCACGAAGAGTTCGCACAGGACGAATGCCCCGAAGGTGATCCGTTCACAGATCGCTCCAACGATAATATACCCAGCCGTCTCCATGAAAACGACTTCGAAGAGAGTGAGACAGTTACTGCCCGCGTCATAGGCAGGACCGCTAAGGAAAAAGCCATTGCCGCCCACAAAGCCCCATTGGCCGCTGCCAAGGAGGAAGTGATTGAGGGTCGGCGTGCCGCCCAGATTGCTCGGCGCCGCATTCACCGCCACGGCGCCAAACTGAAACGCGTAGCCACAGGCATAGTACGCGAGAAAGGCAAAGACATAGGCCGCAAAGTTCAGCATCATGAGATGGGCGGCGTTCTTCTTGCGCACCAACCCGCAGGTGAGCAAGGCGAACCCGGCCTGCATGAAGAGCACGAGGTAGCCCGTGTTGAGGGTCCAGCCGAAGTTAGTGGCGACGCGCACGTGGCCGACGGCGTCTGCCAACTTAACGGCGAGAGGTTCTTTCGTTGCTTGATCTTGATAGGTGTCGAAGTCGGCTTTCTTCTTTGCGTAGTCCGGATCCGCCTTATCGGTGGGCTCAGAAACGACGAAGGGGTTACCGGCAGCGTCGATGGCAGTGGACTTATCACCCGTCGCAATACCGGCAGGATCAGGCTGCGGCTCGTCCGCAGCCCGCGAGATGATGGCGGGGCTGGTCAGGAGGGTCGCAAAGAGCAGAGCGACGGCTGCTCGAAATAGCAGAGGCGACCGGAAGGGAGACCCAAGGAAACGTTGTGAGTGAAAGAACCGCCAACTAGACATAGTGTATCCTCCCTCGTCCTCGGTGTTCTTCCGAGGAAGTAAGTGCAAACTAACAGTGATGCCGCCTTTCCCGCCTGCCATCACTAGCAGTGGGCTCAAGTCGTGACCACGCTCGCGACAAAACGCTTGCTCCCCCTCGCTTCGAGGGGTGGAGCCTGACCTTGAGATGGGACATAGCCGAGCGTCGGTTAGACTGCCTTAAGCAAACGCTGCCTCGTAGGGATGCGGATCACATCATCGACCGGCAGGATGGCAATCTGGCAGTCACCGTACCGACCCGCGCGAAGGACAGCCAGAATGACGTTGGTAATCACTTTCGCTTGATCATCGTTGACAATCACCTCAATCCTTATCTTGGGAAGAGTATCCACCACCTCTTCGACCCCTCGGTATGCTCTCACATACTTGCTGTGCTGGTTAAACTCTCCGACTTCGGTGAAGGTCATGCTTTGGATCCCTTCCTTCACTAGAGCCGCTTTGACCTCGTCGAGTTTGAAGGATCTGATGGTGGTTTCGATTTTTTTCATTGCCTCTCCCCTTCAGGAGATTAGGAGCCCAGCCGGTCGGGGGCCCAAGCCGCCGCTCGCTCAAGGGCTTCACGGCCTGACTGAGCACTCGTCACCTCTTTAATCCACCTCTCATAGCTGATCCTGCGCAGGGCGGCTCGTAGGAACTCGGCGCGTCTATCCACCGTGAGCACACGGAGCTGCGTTGCTGCTGTGCTCCCCGTGCTCACGGAGAAGAATATACGGTGTAGACTCAGGGAAAACGAGGCTGATTAGTCCTATATCACGCTGACAACAGTTCCTATGATTGCCTACGGAAAAGTCTTCGTACGACCCGGGGAAAAGTCCTCGTGTGACGGAACTGGGAAGAAACGGAATGACGCGTTGTGCTATGGCTTTGGTTCTGTGGCTATCACTCCAATCCGCATGGCATAGCGCACCAGGCCAGGCAGGTCGTCAATGCCGAGGCGGTCCATCAAGCGGGCGCGGCGGGATTCCACCGCTTTCTTGCTGATATACAAGCGTGCAGCAATTTCTTTGGCGGTGTAGCCCTCGGCAATCAATTGTAATAGCTCTCGTTCCGTGGCCCGCAAGGGCGCCTCTGTCGAAGCAGGCCCCGAAGCCTTAGACTCCTGACCGCGCAGCCGTCGCAGAGTGGCCGTCACGTGAGTGGCCACTGCGGGACTGAGATAGATTTCGCCCCGGGCCACCGCACGCAACGCCGTCTCTAGCTCCTCCCGCGCTGCGGTCTTGAGTAAATACCCCGCTGCTCCTGCCTGGACTGCTTGTAGGACATAGGGTTCAGCGGCATGGACGGAGAGAATCAAGACCCGAACCTGCGGATAGTCGTGCGTGATATAAGCCGTGGTCTCCAAGCCATTCAATTCCGCCATGGAAATGTCCATGACCACCACATCAGGCTGGACTGTCTTCAGCAATCGCAACGCCTCGCGACCGTGCTCCGCTTCTCCCAGGACTTCTACACCGTCCATTTGTTCCAGGAGCGAGCGAATCCCGCTGCGCACCAGTCGGTGATCGTCAGCCAACAGAACACGAATCGTCGACATGGTGGTGTTCCTCCGTAGATCCAACAGCTCCCCACTCCTATCCGTAGTGATGAAGGCTGGCGTTTACTTGGCTCCTGCTCCAGGTATGGGCACGTGCGCCCGGATTTCCGCCCCGTGTCCTGGCGTCGAGGCAACGTCGAGTTGACCACCGAGCGCCCAGAGGCGTTCTTCCATACCACGCAGGCCGACGCCACTGCCATAAGCCATACGCAGGCGCGCCGCAGCCACGTCGAACCCGATTCCATTATCTCGCACCGTGAGATGCAACACTCCCTCCTGTTGCTGGAGATTGACCCACACTTGGGTCGCATGCGCGTGTTTGGCTGCGTTAGTCAATGCCTCCTGGGCCACACGAAAGCAGGCGGTCTCACTCTCTCTGCTGGGACGAGAGGGAAACGACGACGTTAGGAACGTGATCGGTAAAGCCAAGCGTCGAGCTTGACGCTCGCAGTACCACTGTAACGTTGCTACCAACCCGAAGTCGTCGAGCATGGAGGGCCGTAGGTCTAACGAGAGATTGCGAATTTGCTCCACTAGGTCGTCCACCGTTTCCACGCTTTCTTCCAGTTGCCGTATAGCTGTGGGAGTTGCCTGGGCAACTACGCCTAAGCTCAGTTTGAGCGCGGTCAGCGTTTGCATCACCTCGTCGTGCAGTTCCCCCGCCAGATGACGCCGCTCGTTTTCCTGCACAGCCAGCAGTTGACGCGAGAGGCGCTGTAGCGCCTCTTCCGCCCGTATGCGCCATTCCATCAGCAAAACGACCGTCCACAGCGTGGCGACAATTAGTAGACGGTTGGTGATATCGATCCACGATGGTACAGCTGGAGGAGAGAAAAATAACGCCATCAAGGTGAACGTAGAGCTGACCGTCGCCACCATTAAGAGGTGCCACCGTCCGGTCAGCCACCCCGTCCCAAACAGCGGCACGATATACAATATCCCTATTGCCACACCAAGCGGCGTAATGAGATCGAGGAACAAAATAGCCAGGAGGAGGCAATAGATGCCCCACACAAGCACTGTCGAGCGGCGTCTATCCTGCATCCGCAGCTCTCCACACCTAGCGCCCAGGCGGAAAGAAAGCACAGCCTGCGCGGTGACTTGTCGTGAATTCCCTCATACGATGTCGATGCACACAAAGTTCCCCGACGCGTGCTTCATTCCCTGAGTCGCAGGAGCAACGGAGTGAATGCCAGACACACTCGCACCTGGGTTTTCTTTGGTTCGGTGCTGCCGTACACACCGAGGTATATACACTTACCCTGCGCAAGAAAAGAGCATCCACCTTATAGGCAAAGTGCTCCGCAGAAACGGGTAGCCGAAGGTGGAGAAAATAGAAAACGCGAGTCCCGACAAAAAGTATTAGGCGATCAATCGCTTATTGAGCGAAGAGGCGAAGAGGCGAGGAGGCAGACGAGGTGGTGGCTCGGGAACGCATAAGACGCCCGAAGAGGAGAACGAACTAACCTAAAGGCGCACTTGATTAATTCAAAGAGTTCTTCTATCCTCAGCTGTTCGCGTCTTCCACTTGCCACTGCACCCCCCCTGCCCTCCAGTAGATATTTTTGCAATCTTCCCAGCCCACCTGTTTTTCAATTTCCACTGAAAATGGATTGATCGTTGGAAAAGTCACGAACGGTTCGTTACCCTGATCCCCAGGCTCCGACAACGGGACGAGCCCCAGGGTGTCGGCAATTTTTGGATATTCTAATTTGTAGAGACGTAAGAGACGCTCGCCGTCAATGTTTTGCACTGTCACCGCGCCATCCATTTTCCATGTCGAAGCCACCAGGGCTTGGTAACACGCGTACTGGTAGTCCTCGGCGTCAGGGAATTGTTTGAGCGCGAGGCTTTTGAGAGAGCCAGACCTGAAAGCCGCTCGTAGCGCCTCGACACTAGCATCTTCTTCAACCGGACGCGCTGGCGATTGACCCGCCCGATAGTCAAGGCGAAACAGCTGTCCGGTTTTATCCGCCTCACCCGCTTGTCCAAGCTGCACGACTTCAGTCCTCACACTCAATAACGGCAAGGGGCGCGCTTCGTCCTGTCTGTTAAATTCTTCTTGCCCTCTGCGCGGAAAGGTTAAGATCCCATCTTGGGTCGCGCGACCGTTCAGCTCTCGATCGATAATGGCGTCGATCTCGGACTCTGAGTACACGAACGGCGCCACCAGGGCGGTCATGGTTTGTCCTTCCTCGGTGGGCCAGAGCACCGGCACGTAAAAACCCACTTCGCGCAGGAACCAACCTTTTCCCGCAGCCCTTTGACTGAGAGCGATGAGATACACAGCGGCGACCTGCGGGACAATCGGCGCTTGTGGGCGTCCCAGATTGTTGTTGGAAAAGTTCAGGTTGTTGAAATACTTGTCACAAAATTCCACTAACTTCTTTCTGTCCGCTTGCAAGGGGTAGACGTTGAGCAGCGCCTGAATCTCACCGGCTGTTTGCGCGGCATAGCCCGCTGACAGCTCTAGATCCTCGTCTTCGCTTGCATGGGGGGCTCCGGCGTCATCGTCCGAGGTCAAAGCGCCTCCCATCACACTGATGAACCGAGGTAAGTTCTCTGCTGCTTGGGCTGACGGGGTGGGTTGTCCTCGGCGCGGTAAGGAAGACGAAGTCTCATCGCCAACTTGCCACTGACCGGCATGCGCACGCCAGCAAAGATTTTTGCCGTTGCCGTATTGCAGCTCCATCTCGTTCCAGAAAGGATAGAAGGGTTTGAGAGTCGAGACAAAAGTTCGGTCTACGCTTTCTCCCACTGCCTGTCGCTCAGCTTCCTCCAGGCCCAGCTCACGCAGAATCATCTCACCGGTATCTTGGTAGACGCCGTCCGCATTTTTGCTGCCGTCTTTAGAGTACCACCGAACCTTGAAGCCTCCAGTGGGATCGCCATAGAGCACATTGAGATCGCCAAGCAGTCCGATGTTCTCCATCCTGACGATATTGATTTGCGAATTGACCAAGGCCTGGTAGCAAGCGCACGTGGGATCGGCAGCATCGCGAAACTGCTTGACATTAATCTGATTGAGCGGGGGCACGTTGGCGACAGGCCGTTTCACGCCTAGTTTCTCGGCTACTTGTTGCGGAGGCACACCAGGAAACAATGCGCCCCACAGCAGCTCGCGTGGCACGTCAGTCCACGAAGAGCCAGCTCGCCGCAAGTTCATCGCCATCATTTGCGCTTGCGCCTGCCAATCAAAGAGGAAAGGCGTTCCCGAAGACATCCCCCCAGCCAGAGCGCTGAATCCGTCCCACATCATGGCCATCGACTCCCACCAGCGCTGAGGACCATCTAAAAGCATGCCCAACTGGTTAGGATCAGGACGCACTTGTAAAGCGATCGGCGAGGGATCGAGGGTGATCTCTAGCAGTTGTTTCAGCTTTTCCGGGCTGCGCGTCGAGGTGGAAAAATAGCCCGCCGTACTTGCAGTCATCAGCTCCGTAGGCGCACGAGGATGTATGATCCAGGGGTCAAGGTCTTTCTCGACTTGCGCAATAATCTTTGGCCATCCATAGACTTCTCGGCCAAACATCAGCGAGATGTCGTCATCAACAAAGATGAAAGGAATAAGAGACGCCCAGTCTACAAACACTGACCGACCGTTTTCCTCGCGCCGCCACTCCACCGGAATGACAAAAGCAATCTCATTCTGAGAGATCCCTTCACTGCTGCCGCCCGGCGTCATCTTGGCGTAATGGATGATCGAGAGCTGAACGTAGGGAAAAACCGGACGAAATTGCGCCACGCTCGGCGGCACGAAATTGTAGTATTTGTCACACAGGTTCTGCAAGCATCGCAGGTCGGCTTTCAGCGGGAAGACGCGGGACGTCACTCCTTTGAAAGAAGAAACCGAAGAGGGAGTTGTCTCTTTCATCAAGACGCTGGCTTGCCAGCCATCATTGTACAGTGGTTTTGCGCCCATCTTGTCCATCCCTCCTTTATTCCGTGCGTTCAAACACCCACGTAGCAAGCCCTTCGATGAAGCGTTTATCCCGCGAGTCAGGAAGCCCTTCATACAGCAGCGAGTACTCATGCAGCGCCGCCCCAGCAAGCCCGTGGGCAATGGAGCGCGCATAGTCGATGCACTCGTACGTGTCCATCAACTCGCGCACCCAACGGACCTGGGGAAGGGTTCGCTTCTCACGCGGCACGGCGAGCAGACTGACGATTTGCTCGTATTCGTCAGAGGTGGCTTCCTTGAGCAAACGAATCAACATCAACGTCCGTTTCCCTTCCCAAATGTCGCCGTCGCGTTCCTTTCCATAGTCTTTTTCCGCTACTAGATTAAGCACGTCATCTTGGATCTGGAACGACGCGCCGATGAAGAAGCCGAAGCGAATGAACGGATCGAGGTCAAGGCTGTCACGACTGCCGATCAGCGCGCCGATGCGGCTCGGGTAAATCGTCCCCAGCCAACAGGTCTTTTTCAGCACCATTTCGAGATAGTCAGCATCGTCAAGGTCCGTCACGTTCTCTTGACGCCAGCCGAGGTCCATGGCCTGTCCTTCGGCAGACTCTTGGGCCATGCGTTCCGTTTCTTCAAAAATGCGCATAGTCAGGCGTGGACCAATGGTCTGGCGATTTTCAATCAAGGGGCGCAAGCTCATCAACGTGAGGGTGTCCCCCGCGTGCAGGGCCAGCGGCACACCGTGGAGCTTATGCAAAGTGGGTCGCCCTCGGCGCTCTTCACTCCCATCTTCAATATCGTCGTGAATTAGTAACGCATTGTGCAACAGCTCTATCGCCACCGCCGTCCGCAACGCATCATCCACAGGCGCGCCAAACGCTCGCGCCGTGGCGATGCACAAGCTGGGGCGCATCATCTTTCCACCCCGCAGGGGATAGTCTGCAAGCAGATCGTACAGGTAGCGCTGCGGCTCCCGCTCCGGCAGGTAACGCTTGAGCGATGATCTTGTCACCGCGCCATATTCGCGGAGTATTTCAGCAACAAGTGTCGGCGTCACAGCGGCATCCCTTCAGCTCTACGCCTTGACGGGTCTTACGAAGAGGCGACACGGACGCTGAGCGTCCCTTGGGGCAGATTGGTTTTTTTGTCAACAATAACACCAGTATAGACATCCGGCGGTTGTCCCTCGGGAATACGAATCCGCAGCGCGACTACTCCAGAGCCAAGAGACGATGCGAATTGAATATCCTGAAGAGGCGGTGTCGTAGGGTCAGAAGCATAGAGCCCGGACGTGGCAAGCACGCAGCCTGGAGCTTGAGGGCGAAGATCCACTGTGACCTGCGATGGACGGTTGGCGATGATTTCGACCGAGACCGCTAGTGATGCGGGGGCAGACTCCATGGTCGTCGGCTTCCCATTCGCAGTGGCAGAAGGCGGAGGGGAGAAGAGACGCAGGAAGTTGTTGACAAATTCCGGATTGGCCGCAAGCGTATTCAGCAGATCACTCCACAGAGCCCCCAGGTCCGTGTAGTACCGCAGGATGCGCCCGAACAGCTCTCCAATATCATTCCCGTCCTTCCCATACTGCCCACCCTGCCCCGAGGCGGAGGAACGCTCGTTCATTTGCTGGGCGACGCGTCGTCCCTGACGGATGTTCTCCTCGACTACGCGGTAGCCGAGTCTCACCCCATGCGACACAGGGTCATCGTGGGGTTCTCCCCGCTGGACGCCATTCACCGAAGCCGCCTGCGCAGAAAATTCCGGAGCTGTCCACGCGCTGGGGCGGCGATACAAACCAGACCAATAACGGATAGGCTCGTCCCGAACGACATCTTCACGGCGCAGGCGCGAGGGATCCTCTCCTGTCTGCGTGTCATGGTTCTGGGAGTCGGTTCCCGCAAAAGTCTGATTATGGATGGTCATATCCAACGATGTCCTCTAGCGGAGGCCAATGAGAGAGCGCGTGGGCGGCAAGCCGACCCGACATGACGGCGGCCTCCACGCATCCCGAAGTAAACCCGCAAGCGGTCCAATCTCCCGTAATAGTCAAATTATCGTAGGTGTTGTCCAGAGGAGAAATACGGTACTGTGTGCTTCCCGGCAAGACCAGGACATACCGATCAGAGGGATTCACGTTCGCGGTCCAGAATTGGGAGTCAAACCGCGACTCATCAACATCCTCGACGGCTTGAGGCGGCGCGGCCTCCTTCGCGTCAACCAGCAGCTCCCAGCGGAATCCCTGGGCTCCTCGCATCGCTTGTGGCCAAAAGTGTCCACTATCCCGATTCAAGAAACCGATCGCGTTCTGACGCACCTCTTCGCGTTGTTGCTGAGGATACGCGGCGTCAAGCTGATCGAGACATTCATTGCGCCCGGATAAGACGTTGCAGAAATAGACAAGCGAGTATGGCCGATTCCGTGGGGGCCACATTTCCTGAGTGATGAGATGCCGCATGTCCGCCCAGGTATCGAACGGTTTCACATACCCGGCAAGGCACATTTGTGGGTGGGGCCAACCCAGCTTCTGCAAATCTTCATGGAGCCAGATCTGAAACGCCTGGGTGGCTACTGTCTTGACATGGGTGACCATTGCGCGCCAGCGTGGGTCTCGTTCGACAATGTCCCGACAGACATACGGGATCGCGCCGATTCCTATACCCAACACTACAAAATCAAAATCCGTCGCGACGCGCAGCGTTGTGTTTGTCACTCTCCTGCGATCCCAAAAGGATTCAAACTGTCGCGCCTCTTGCTTAAATTTGTCACCATCGACAAGCTGAGAATAATCAGGTTTTGCGGGCCAACAGGGCAAGCCTCGCACGTCGACAAGGGGTTGATACTCGCCTCCGTTGTTCATTTCGGCCTGCACGTCAAACTCTAATGTCTCCACATAAGAGCGTTCGCCGGGCGCGAGTTTTTTCGGATCCACCAATTTGACCTTTTCCAGCCGGTGAAAGAATTTGAAAGACGCGCCGCGTTTTTTCAGCACTTCGTAGAACGGGGCGAAGACCACATCCCCCATCCCGGCTCGCATTTTCCAGAACAACGCGCCGCGATAGGTAAAGAACATGCGCAGCGTGCCACGGAGCCCCTGACCCGCGGCAAAGCGAGGCCGTTGCGGGTCGCCGTCTTCATACGCCAACGCAAGATCGTACAGCCCGCGCAAAAATGAAGAATGCAGCGCCGTCTCCGAAGCGCCATTCAGCCGCAGCCATTCGCGCGTGTCATAGTCATTGATGGCGTCGAACCCTCGCGGATCGGTTAGCAAACCAAACCGCACTGTGCCACGTAGAAAGGCGAAGCCAAGATCAACAATTTCCCACAGACGTCGCGTTTCATCATCCTGGTCCACAAAATTTTGGAGTTGTATACGCACGTTCTCCGCCACGGCGTCAAGGAAAGTGAGAATGACCGGGACGGGATATAACGAGACGGACTTAAAGATCATCTCAAGAAGACTGAACGCTTCGAGCAACCCGGCTGCAGTCGCTAACAGACCATATCTGATCAACCGATTGATCCCCGTGAGTACGTCGTCCACCGAGAACAGTCCCCCAAGAGAAAAAGGGGCTCCGCGCTGATCGCTATCTTGTTTCTGCTGCTGACGATTTTGTACGTTGAGCAACATGGTGCGCAGGAGCAAGATGGTGCGCACCAGATAACTTGTCAAGCTGAAGGGATTTTGCTCGGTAAACGGATCGCCCGGTGCGCCTGGCATGGGAGGAAAACAGACAATCCAGTCTTGCCACGCGCCATTCTTTGACGGGTCGGCCACGCCAACGAAAGGTTCAGGAAAGAAGGCGTCCCGCCAATCGGCTAAGGGACATTTTTTCGGATCGCGGTTGAGTTCGGCGTAACACTCGCGCAGGAGGCGAAAAGCATTCTCATAAAACCCCTGCCATACATGCAGGCCGTGCTCTTCAATACGATCAGCGGAGCCCCGTCCAGAAGCGCCTTTCCCGCCTAAACGCCAACCAACTTGGTAGATGGTGACATGATACTTTCCGTTATGCTGGGGACGCGTCAACTCGAAGGCTGCGGTAATGGACGCGCACCCGCCTCCGATGATCGCTACTTCGATAGGTTTCTTTTCACCCACAACAACATTCCCCTTGGCCTCCAACCTTTATGAAAGGTTAGCGTGCTTCTCTCTCTGCTCCATGTCTCTCTCGCACCGCCTCGACCATAATCGCCTCCGGACATGTGGCGAAGATTCGCGTCATCCGTAACCCAGCCCGACGCAACAGCAGGCGAAACTCGTCCACCGTTCGCGCCCGCCGGTGTGTGGACGTCCAACGAGTACCAGTCTCACGTTTAACAAGAGAAAGGAAATGATCCACAGGCGTGACGGGGTCGATAAGCAACAATTTGGCGGTTGGCGACATGGCGCGACGACAATTGGCGAGAATTTGTACGGCCTGCTCGTCCGCGTAGCGACTAATGATCCATTTGAGGAGGTAGAGATCTCCTTGACGGGGAAGAAACTCGAAAAAGTCTCCAGCAACGACTTTACACCGATGATGAATCCCCTCCACCGCCAAGCGAGAACGAGCGGTCTCGATGGCCTGCGGCTGCTCAACTACGATGCCTCGCAACCGTGTGTCCGCTTGTAAAAGAAAGGAAAGAAAAGCGCCGTCTCCGCCACCAACATCCACGAGCGTTCTAGCGGTGGAAAAATCGTACGCGTCCAGAACAGCAGCATGCACCCGAGCGGCGACACTCCCAAGTCCGTCATTACAAGAAAAGGACTCTGGACAAAAACGAGGCTCCGCTTGTTCAAGAAGGGAAGAAGAAGCAGCCTCTCGCAATGGTTGTTCGGTTTTTATTTTCTGCAGGATATTTCCCTCGGTATTGTATTGGTCTTCTCCAAGTTCGGCCAACACGAAGGGCCGTAGTGAGTCAGGGACATCCGTGCGCAGCTTGTGCGAGAGAGGGGTAAGAGCGAAGAAATCCCGGGGTTCTTCCGTGAACAGCCCTACACTCGCGAGCGCGCGCAGCAGATGGCGGAGCGACGGTGCATGGGTGTCTGTCGCTATCGCTAACTCGTCGCTTCGGTGTACGCCGGCATGGAGTAGATCCGCAATGCCTAACTCCGCCACCGCATGCAGCGCACGCGCTATCCAGAACCCGCCTACGAGTCGTTGGAGCTTTGCTGAAGCGTCCTCCCCCGATTCCGCCAGCCCCTGATGTGATGTCGACGGCGCACTGAATAGAGCCTCAAGGTCTGATACTGGTTTGACTCCCATAAAAGTGCCCTCCCCGATTGGCAGTGATATCATTAGGTTCCTATATGGGGGAAAAAGATCCGACAAGGGAAAAGGTGAAGGCGATGGGTCAATCTTAGGTCAAATTTCCGTCAAATTTTCTTGGAGAGATTCCTTGCAACAAAGTAAGGTGATAATCTTCTTTATCTTCACTGAAAATTGCATGACTAGACGTATTAAGAATAGATTTTTTCTTATTTTGCCTGAATTGGTGCAAAAATAAACAACTTGTTCCTCTTTGCTGCACCTAGCAAGAAGGAGAACTTCTAGCCGTTGACTGAAGTCGTCTCTCGTGCGTCGGCCGCTGACGAGGCGGGATTTCCTTCCGCACGCCTTTTTGCCAGAATATCCAGGCTTGAGTCTCTGAAGAAAGGTGTGCGCAATGCCGCATATCATTGGCACGGCCGGACATATCGATCACGGGAAAACCTCGCTCATCAAAGCCCTCACCGGTCAGGAAACTGATCGGCTGAAGGAAGAACAAGAACGAGGGATTTCCATCGATCTGGGATTTGCGTATCTCGATCTCCCTGATGGCGAACGTGCGGGTATTGTCGATGTGCCAGGACACGAGCGCTTTATCCGGAATATGCTGGCCGGGGCTCATGGTATTGACCTCGTCCTTTTTACTATTGCGGCGGACGATGGGGTGATGCCGCAGAGCGAAGAACATCTCGATTTTCTTCACCTCTTGGGGCTCAAAAGCGGCATCTTTGTAATCACAAAGGCGGATATTGTTGATCCGCAACGGATCGCCGAAGTCCAAGAAGAGATTGAAATCCTCACCCTCGATACCACGCTGGAAGGCGCACCGATCATTCCTGTTTCTTCCATCACCGGCATGGGGCTCGATCGCCTGCGTCAGGAAATTGTCGCTCAACTGGCTGCGTACGAGCGCCCACCGTTGCCAGGCTATTTTCGTCTCCCAGTGGATCGGGCATTCGTCATGAAGGGACACGGAGTCGTAGTCACGGGGACGGCGGTCGCGGGCGTGGTGCACGAAGGCGATACCGTTCGTCTGCTTCCGGGTGGAGAGGAAACCCGTGTCCGTAGCCTCCAGGTTCATAGTCAGTCGGTAACTTCAGCGAAATGGGGCCAACGAGTCGCGGTCAATCTGGCGGGGTTGGAGAAGCGCGACCTCACTCGCGGTCACGTCATTTGTCATCCCAAGTTAACACTCACGACCCAACGTTTTGACGCTTTTGTAGAAATTCGTCCGGGTGCGAAACGAGAGGTAGAAAACCATGAACGAGTGCGGGTGCATGTGGGCACGGCAGAAATTCTCGGGAAGCTCATTATTCTGGACGGACGCGAAACGCTCGCGCCGCGTTCAACGGCGTTTTGTCAAATCGTTTTGGAGGAGCCCGCGGTTGCGCTCAGGGGCGACCGCTTCATCCTGCGTAATCAGACGGCTCAAGGAACGCTGGGCGGTGGCGAAGTGCTCCATCCCTTTGCGCAACGGCATCGTCGTTCGGAAGTTGGCCTCAGCGACCGCTTGACTGCGCTACGCACTCCCGATCTGTTGCGTGCGTGCCGGGCGTACCTAGAGGTGCAGAACGAATTTGCTGCGCCCTTGGAGGAAATCTATCAAGGGGTAAACGCTCAGAAAGAGGAAATCGCGGCGTTGCTTGGGCAGGATCAGGAAATCTTGCCGTTGCCTGATCACCACCATCCAGAAGCCTATTCCGTGACCAGCAAATGGCGGAAACTGAGGGATGAAGTCCGGAGCCTGCTAGCGGAATTTCACCAACATTCGCCTTTGGCGCGCGGCATGGATATGGAATCCTTGCGCAGCCAACTCTCGTTTTCCTTTTCGCCGAAAATCTTTCGCGCCGTCGTTGAGAAGTTGATCGTCGAAGGGGTCGCGGTTCGGGAGGAGAGTATGCTGCGGCTTCCTACCCACACAATAAAGTTCAGCGACAACGAGCAAAACACTGCGGCGCGCCTCGAACGACTGCTGCAAGAGGGCGGCTTCACTCCGCCGGAGTTAAAAGAACTCGAAAGTATACTGGGTGCGCCACGCAAAGTCGTCACAGAGTTACTGACCGTGCTCGAATCGCAGGGGAAGGTCGCCAAAATCGCGACCGACTTGTATTTTAACAGCGCGGTCTTGGAAAAAGCCAAAACCGCGCTACTCTCGTACTTGACGAAACAACCAGAAGTGACTGCGGCTGGGTTTCGCGATCTTCTTGGCATTAGCCGAAAAACCGCGATCCCCCTGCTTGAGTACTTTGACCGCACAGGATTAACGCTCCGAGTTGGCGATGCACGTAAACTCCGGAGACAGTAGAGGAGCCTATGTCCCAACCAGAACACCCGCCTAGAGATCAGCGACCCCACATCCGCCTTACTGAAAAAGTGAAGGCGGCTGGGTGAGCGGGGAAACTGGGTCCGGCGGACCTCGCCTTCGTTCTCAATACGCTCCCGCGTTCTCAGCATCCCGATCTTCTCGTGGGCTTCGAGACTTCGGATGACGCCGGTGTTTTTCGCCTGCGGGATGATTTGGCTATTATTAACACAGTTGACTTCTTTACCCCGGTGGTCGACGATCCGTACACCTACGGCAAAATTTCCGCCACGAATTCTTTAAGCGACATCTATGCAATGGGGGGCCAACCCAAAACGGCCATGAACATCGTCTGCTTTCCCCAAAGTGGGCTCGATAAAGAAATCTTGCGAGACATTCTGCAAGGCGGGGCAGACAAGGCGGAAGAGGCTGGGGTCGTGGTGGTTGGCGGACATTCTGTCGCCGACGAAGAAATTAAATACGGCATGGCGGTCACCGGCGTTATCGACCCACGCCAGATCCGGCGCAACGTCGGCGCGCAAGTCGGCGACGTATTGATCCTCACGAAACCCCTCGGCACGGGCATTCTCACGACAGCTCTTAAAAAAGGCCATCTTGCCGAAGAGGAATATGGCGCGGCAGTCTCATCCATGTCCATGCTCAACGCCAAAGCTGCAGAAGTCATGCAGAGGTATCATGTCCACGCCTGTACTGATGTGACTGGCTTCAGTTTGATGGGGCACAGTTACGAGATGGCCTCTGGCAGCGGAGTGACCTTGCGTCTGCACGCATCGGCGCTCCCGTTGTTGCCCGGCGTCCTGCGTCTCGCTTTGGAAGGGTATATCACCGGGGGCTGCAAGCGAAATCGCACCTATCTTGCTGATAAGGTCGCTGTACGTGCGAAGGTTGCTCAGGACCTCAACGAGGTCGCGTTCGATCCACAGACTTCCGGCGGCCTACTCATAGCTATTCCTGAACAAGAGGGACACGCATTGGCGCAGGAGTTGCTCAATGAGGGTGTCTTGGCGACAGCTATCATCGGTGAAGCAGCGCCGCAAAGCGAAGTATGGGTGGAACTGCGTTAGTTAGCTAAAGAATCTGCTCCCTCCACCGATCTCTCCTCTAAGTCTTACCCCAGCCAGGGCCTCTAGAGCTAGTCGCTTAGAGGGGAGAGCATCATGGAGCAGTTATCCTCGTCTTCTCTTTTGCAAACCCTTGACTCCTTGACCGAAGCCGGGGAGGAACTCAGCGTGCAGCTCTCGCAAGCCGCAAAAAAGCTGCGCGAAGCTGGAGCACTCCCAAGCGAAGAGCTCGTCGAAGCGCTGAATGAGTTTCGGCAGAATTTCTTCGCGCTCAGAGAGCAAGGCCTCATGGTTGCCGAGTCGTTCCCTGCTCCTTCCTTTATGCGGCCTGAACCGCTGACTTCGTTACTCGATCTGAAGACGCTCATTCAAAGCCTCGCCGAAGAAGAAGGACGAAAGACGCAGTATAGTAAGACATTTGAACAAGCCTTGGCCGTGCTCGATCGCGTCTTGCTGATCCAGCATCAGGATCAATCCGTTTTTCCTGCGTTACGAGACTGTCAAGAACAAGCGCGCGCCCTGCGAGAGGAAATCGCCGCCGCACACTGGCCTCAGGTGCATCCCTCCGCGGAGTCGCTGGCGAGGGGAGCGGACCCTTTCTCTGACCTCCTTGCCTGGGTGGAACAAAAAGATTCGCTGGACGATGAAGCGTGGGCGCTTTTGCAAGAAACCGTTGAGCAAACATTTGGCAAGCCGCTGGCCATCGCAGCTTCGCGTGGGAAATTGGTGCTGCCTGCCGTCATTCCCGTCCAAGAAGACTTCACCCGAACTCCGGTCGCTCACCTTGTAACGACAGGAGGACTTCAGACGGTTCAGGTTTCGCAGGCTTCCGCTTTCTATGCAAGAGAAGAAACCGAAAACGCTTTTCTCCCTCTCACTCCAGCGGAAGACGTAGACGAAATACTCATCAGCAACAACGATGAAGGAGGCATGCCCCTCGCGGAACTAGCTGTGAGTGCGGAGCCGGAAAAAGAGAACGAAGCGGTAGTCGACGACCTGCCGCCGTCCTCTGAGGCCGGACTCCCTGGTTCGCTCTACAGCTTTGCGCTCGCGGACTCCGCCCAACGGATCGCCACTACCATTGCACAGACTCAAGATAGCGTGACTCGACCGGCCGCGCTGCGCGACCTGACTTGGCGGTTACTCCTTGAGGACAAAAACACGCAGGCTTTTCATTTAGCGAGTTACCTAGACGCCTGTCACCCCAATCTTCCTCACCGAATTCCCACGTGGCTTCTCCGCGCGGTTATTTTGGGACGACATGTGCGACACTCTACAGGAGATGCAGCCCGCTACCTTGAAGAAGATCTGAGCCACTTCTCTCCCAGTTTGTATCCCCCAGCGCAGCAGGAGTGGAATCAGGCCATTTCGTTCCTGCTCGCGGCGGCCACATTACAGCCGACGTTGCTCGCTCCGCACACGCAAGCCCCGGTTGTGCTCCGCTCTTTACGATGGGAAATGCCTCTGCCGCAATTAGCTGCGTATTGCAAAAGTATAGCGGATTACGGCGTGCGCCAGCATTCGCTTGATCCCAATCTGTTAAAGAAGGGAAAAGAGCAAGTTGCCTGGCAAACCGAGATCGATGTGCTCAAGCAGGCCGTGGAACTGTGGTGGGTGCGCGCCCCGCGCCTTTCGTTTACATTCGCTCCCGCGACAAAAGTGTGGCAGAAATGGCTGGAGCCAAAAGGCGCCGTCGCCGCCTTGCTCTCTCCTATTCGCTACAACGATACGAGTAAACTCACGACTATTCAGCGAGCTGTCGATCTCCTTTCGGATGAGGAGCAACTGAAGCACGAAATCGAACGCACGGATCGCAACGTGCTAGGCCGTCAATTAGGAAATGAGATTAACGGCAGATCGTTAGAACAGTTGCTGCTGTACAGTCGAGAAGCGTTGGGCTTCGCTCGCCGGTGGATCGAACTTCAAGAAATTCACTCGGGTCAAAGACGAGGTCCCATCCACGCCCAGGCGGAACGCTTGCGGCAAACAGTTCGAGATCTGCATGGCGCGGCACAAGAAGAACTCAGTCTGTTGAAGCGAAAACACCCCTCGCCCTTGATCCTCAGCGGCGTCGCGTGCTGTCGACGGGCGATGGATAACCTCTATCTCCTCTTTGATCCCGAGGCGGCGTTCCCCAGCGAAGAGCCTCTTCCTCGTCCCTTGCTGTATGCAGATTTGTTGCGCATCCCCAGCGTCTCCCTCAATGATAAATGGGAGATCGAGGGCTCAAGTTGGGAAGCCTTGATGAACGGTATTCTCGATTTGGTCGCAAACAACACCAATAAAAAGGGGCCTCTCTAGTCTCCTTCTCCTTGTTGGGCTCTGGACTTGATGTGACCCATCGTCACTCAGCTGAACCTCGCCTTGCCTTCTTGCCCGGTTGACGCTGCTGATGCAGTCGGTTAAGCCGATGGTCCTATGACTGACGAAAATGAACAGATTCTTGTACGGAAGCAAAAACTTGCAGCACTCAAAGAACGGGGCGTCCATATCTATCCTAACGATTTTTTGCCGACGCACACGGCGGCCGCCCTCCTTGAGCGGTTCGCCAATACCCCGGAAGTTGAGTTAGAACAACTGACCGAACAGTTCACCGTCGCTGGTCGCATTATGTCGCTACGCCATTTCGGCAAAGCGGCGTTCTTTCACCTCCAGGACCGCAGTGGACAGTTGCAAGTGTATATTCGTCAAGGCGATAGCCCGACAGAGGCCGTCTCCTTGCTCAAAGAAACGCTTGACGTTGGTGACTTCGTGGGGGTTACTGGCCCTATTTTTCGCACTCGCACCGGCGAGCTGACTATCAAAACCACGACGTTGCAGTTGCTGAGCAAAGCCCTACGCCCCCTTCCAGAGAAGTGGCACGGTCTCCAAGATGTCGAGGTGCGCTATCGTCAGCGGTATCTTGACCTCATCGTCAACCCTCACGTGCGCGACACGTTTCGCAAACGCGCCCAGCTCATCCAATTGATCCGGCAATTCTTTATCGAACGAGACTACCTGGAAGTCGAGACGCCGACTATGCAAAGCATCGCGGGCGGCGCGTTGGCGAAACCATTTGTGACGCACCACAATACGCTCGACATCGACCTGTATCTCCGCATCGCCCCGGAATTGTTTCTCAAGCGTCTGATCGTGGGCGGCGCGGAGCGAGTGTTCGAGCTTGGTCGCAATTTTCGCAACGAGGGCATGTCTACGACACACAACCCGGAGTTCACGACTCTGGAGTTTTATCAGGCCTACGCCACGTACGAGCACCTGATGGCGCTCACCGAAGAGTTGTTCGCGTTCTTAGCACAAAGAGTGAACGGTGGTCTTCAGATTCCCTATGGGGAACTGACGCTTGATTTTACTCCACCGTGGCCCCGTCTCGGCATGAAGGAAGCCCTCTGTCGGCACACGAAGTTATCCGCCGAGGAATTGGAGGATGAACAGATCGTGCGAGCAAAGGCGCGCGAATTAGGCGTACATACGCCAGCGGCGGCGCCGCTGGGTAAGGTGCTCGAAGAATTGTTCGGCGCCGTCGTTGAGCCACACCTCGTGCAGCCGACGTTCGTGGTCAGCTATCCCGTTGAAGTCTCTCCACTGGCGCGACGGAATGACGCGGACCCCCGCTTTGTTGATCGTTTCGAGTTGTATATGGCCGGGCGTGAGATCGCCAACGCGTTCTCCGAATTAAATGATCCCGAGGATCAACAACAGCGTTTTCTCGAACAGTTGCGGGAGCGGGAAGCCGGCGATGAAGAAGCTCATGCCTTGGATGACGATTATATTCGCGCCCTCGAATACGGCATGCCGCCCACAGCAGGAGAAGGAATTGGTATTGATCGCTTGGTGATGTTGTTTACCAATTCGCCATCCATTCGCGATGTGATCTTTTTTCCGCAAATGCGACCGGAGAAAACCACGCCCTAACACCCAACCCCTACTTGTGCGTTACGAACTTTTCATCAGCCTGCGCTATCTGCGCGCCAAGCGACGCGAGGCCTTCATTTCGCTGATCACGGTGATCGCTACTTTCGGGGTGCTGCTGGGCGTGATGACGCTCAATATCGTCTTGTCTGTGATGACAGGATTTGAGGAAGACTTGCGCAGTCGTATTCTGGGTTTCAATCCACACATTCTCGTGACTAGCCTTGGGGGACCGGTGGGCGATTATCAACACGCCGTGGAGAAAGTGCGTCAGGTCCCAGGCGTAGCGGCGGCGGCGCCGTTCATTTACAGCCAAGTGATGATCTCGTCGCGTCAGAGCGTATCAGGGGTGCTGGTGCGTGGATTAGACCCCACCCAAGCGAATGCGGTTGTCGATATTGCCGCCCACTTGAAAGAAGGAACCATCGAAGGGCTGGGCCGTCCGCAGACTGTGCCCATCAAGGATGGGGCTGAAGGGCGTACAGTCACGCTGACAGGAGTCATCGTCGGCCAAGCCCTTGCTCGCCAACTTGGGGTGCTGCTCGGCGACCCGATCAACGTGGTGTCGCCGCTCAACACTACGCCAGGACCGCTGGGCATGACGCCGAAAGTGAAACGGTTTGTCGTCGCCGCCACTTTCGACTCGGGGATGTACAACTACGATGAGGGACTGATGATGATGTCCTTGGCTGACGCACAGAGTTTTTTTGGTCTGGGCGATCACGTCACGGGCATCGAAGTGCGGGCTGACAATGTATACGCCGCGCAACAGGTCGCCCGCCGACTTGAGGCGGCGCTGGGATTTCCGTACAAGGCGCGGGATTGGACCGAAATTAACCGGAACATCTTCGCTGCGCTGGCGCTGGAAAAAGTTGTCTACTTTATTGTCCTCTTGCTGATCGTCCTGGTGGCGGCGTTTAACATTATCGCCACGCTGATTATGGTTGTCATGGAAAAACGTAAAGACATTGCCGTGCTCAAATCGATGGGCGCCACCAATCAATCGATCCGCCGCATTTTCATCTACAAAGGCGCTCTTATCGGTGTCACCGGCACGTTACTTGGCACGTTGCTTGGCTATGGGGGCTGCTGGCTGCTCGATCGCTATCACTTCATCGATTTGCCGCCGGATGTGTTTTATACTGCAACCCTCCCTGTGAAAATTTATCCGCTGAACTTCTTCCTTGTCGGTCTGGCTTCGATCGCCATTTGTCTGCTCGCCACCGTCTATCCAGCGCGACAAGCCGCCAATTTGCCTCCTGTCGAAGTCCTCCGCTATGAATAAGAGTAAGGACAAACAATGAATGCACTGACTGACTCCTCACGGTAAGGGAAAGCATGGCTGAATTTTTGATCGAAGCCATCAGTCTCAGCAAACATTATGGCGAGGGAGAACAAACTATCCAGGTTCTCAACGATTTGTATCTCGCTATCCGACCCAGGGAATGTGTGGCCATTGTCGGTGAATCCGGCGTAGGGAAAAGCACGCTCCTCCACGTCCTTGGTCTACTAGATCAACCAAATGCGGGGCAAGTGCTGCTCGATGGTCAGGATTTATTCGCGCTTTCCGAACCCGAACGTGCAGCGCTCCGTAACCGTGAGATTGGTTTTATTTTTCAATTTCATCATCTCTTGCCGGATTTTACCGCGCTTGAGAATGTGACTATGCCTGGCCTGATCTCCGGGCTCAGTGGGACGGAAGCCCAGCAGCGCGCTGAAGCCGTGTTAACGCGCGTTGGTTTGGCCGCACGTTTCCTCCACCGTCCTGGAGAGCTGTCAGGCGGAGAGCAGCAACGCGTTGCCGTTGCGCGCGCTTTAGTGTTGAAGCCACGGGTCATTCTCGCGGACGAGCCGACGGGCAACCTCGATCCGGTCACAGGGGAAAGCATTTTACAGTTATTACTCGACCTGAATCAGCAGTTGGGAATTACGATGGCGGTGGTCACCCACAGTGAAAAATTAGCAGCAGCGATGGATCGCACCCTGCGGTTACAGAATGGCAAGCTCCTCGCTCTATCGAGATAAACTGTCAGCGAATTTTTCTTTTCTTTTTTGGTCTTTTATCTCCTATTAGGTAGTGACTGACTTTACAATTGCTGGGGATTTTGTTAGGGGGAACACAGCCTTGGCTGGCGGAGGTTTGGCTCCTTATGAAGTACTCAATCTGGATGGCGGGTGTGGTCTCGCTGATGTTTGCTGCGCATGCCCAAGCTGCTCCCTCTGAATCAACTCTTCCTGTCTTGAGCGCTACTGGTGGAGAGAAAACGCTTGCTGAGGTCAAGGTCGGAGGCAACGACCGAGTAGAAGAAGAAGCGATTCGTGTCTACTTGACGAGCCGTCCAGGAGAGCCGCTGTCGCTTGACGCCGTGGATAGAGATGTCCGCGCCATTTACAAGATGGGTTTCTTCAAAAACGTAGAAGCGCGTCTGACTGAAGAAAACGGCAAGACTATCCTTACGTATTGGGTGCAAGAGCGCCCTCTCATCAGAGAAATCAAAACTGAAGGGCAAAAAGGGCTATCCAAAGAAGAGTTAGAAAACGCGTTGAAAGTGCATCCTCGCACGATTCTCAACCCAGTAAAAATCCGCGCCGGTATTGAGAACGCCAAGAAGGAATATGAAAAAAAAGGGTTCCTCGACGCGGATATCACCTACCACACTGAAGAAACCGGCCCTGGAGAAATCGCCCTCACTTTTACGGTGAACGAAAACGACAAGATTCGCATTCGCGAGGTCGTCTTCGAGGGGAATAAAGCATTTTCCAGTAAGCAACTTGCCGCTATCCTGTCGACGAAAAAGCAGAACTTTTTGTCTCGCTTCATGAATACCGGCGTATTGAACCACGAGGCGCTGAAGACTGACGTCGAACGCTTGACGGCTTGGTACTACGATAATGGCTATATCAACGTCAAGGTTGATGAGCCCAAAGTCAAGCGCAAAGACGACGGCATTTATGTCACCATGCGTATCGATGAAGGCGAGCAGTTTAACATGGGAGACGTCTCCTTCAGTGGCGAGGTGCCGGGAGGGGAAGAATTAGCGAAGCTCAATGTCGGTCTGGAAAAAGGAACGGTCTTCAAAGCCAGTGCGTTGCGAGACGATGTCTTTCGCTTGACGGGCTACTTTAGTAACCAAGGCTACGCCTTTGTGAACGTCGAACCCGACACATCTGTTCATCCCGACCAAAAAACGGTTGACGTTACGTATCGCGTCGACCGGGGACCAGAGGTCTTCGTGGATCGGGTCGAGGTTGCGGGTAACACGAAGACGCGCGATAAAGTTATTCGTCGGCAATTGCGTGTGTATGAGCAAACGCTTTTCAACGCTACGGGCTTGCAGTTCAGCAAGGAACGCGTCCAACGGCTCGGATATTTTGAAGATGTCAACGTCACGACCCAGCGCGGCTTACGGAATGATCTTCTTAACGTTCTTGTCGATGTGAAGGAAGCGCAGACGGGAGCATTTAGTGTTGGCGCGGGCTTTAATTCCTCAACAAGTATTGTTGCAAGCGCACGCATCCAGGAAAACAATCTTATGGGGCGCGGACAGCAGGCCTCAATTGGGGCCAGCATCGGTACGAAATATAGAAATTCGACTATAAGTTTTATGGACCCTTATGTGTTCGATTCCCCATTTAGTTTTGGGGTGGACTTGTTTGACTGGCGTTTTGCTTTTGAAGATTTCGATCGTTCGGGGCTGGGAGGAAGTATTCGCTCATACTACCCCCTCACGTCACTGGGCTTGACTTCACTGTGGGGGTTCCCGCTCGAAGACGCCCGCGTAGGGCTTCAATACCAATGGGAGCAATCACATATTGGCAATTTTAGTGACATCACTCCTGGGGCCATTCGAGCGGAGGCGGGCACGAGGACAACAGGCACTATTACTCCCTCTTTTTTACGAAACACCTTAAATCATCCCTTTGATCCAACTAACGGGTCCATGCAGCAGCTTTCATTCGGCTTCGCGGGGCTTGGCGGCAGCTCAAGTTATAAGAAAGCCGAGCTGGAAGCACGTTTCTTCATTCCTGTGCACCACAGTCCAAGATGGGGAGATTTCACCTGGATGAGTGGTGGATTTTTCGGGTATGGCGTCGGAGACATCAACTATACCGATCCAAGCGGCAAAGAGATTCTGAAGGACGATATGCCGCTGTTCGATCGCTATTTCCCCGGCGGCATTAACTCCATCCGTGGTTTCGGTGAACGAGCTTTAGGGCCACGTGAAGCAGTCGTCGTTGATGTCACTGATCCCAATGCACCGGGAGGGACAAGACCCAAAACCTATCACCGGCCGATTGGTGGGAGTGAAGAATTGGTGCTGAATAACGAACTCACATTTCCACTCGTGCAACAACTCAACCTCAAGGGTGTAATTTTTAACGACATAGGAAACGGCTTTACCCAGAAACAAGGAATCGATCCGTCTGATTTTCGCTATTCCGTCGGCGCCGGCATTCGCTGGCGATCGCCTTTTGGGCCAATTCGCATTGAACTGGCCCGTGCGCTCAACGCCAAAACAGACGAGCGCACCAGCAACATTCATTTCTCGTTCGGCGGTTTCGGCGGCGGTGGCGGCGGCAACCGCTACTATTCGCCGTACTGATGAACGACTTCCATTGTCAAAGAAGAACGAATTAAGGACTCTCTGTTGAGAGGGTCGCTATGACAGAGGAGAATAGGAATCGGCATGCGTAAAACACTGGCTTCTTTGCTGCTAACTGCCTCGTTACTCCCTAGCCCCGCAGTGCTGTGGGCGGAAGATATTAGGATTGGGTACGTCGATCTCCAAAAAGCGTTAAATGAATCTGAAGCAGGAAAGAAGGCAAAAGAGACCTTTAAGGGAGAAGTCGACCGCTTGGAACAAAGCCTAGAGAGACGAAAACAAGAAGTAGAGAAACTCAAGGAAGAACTCGAAAAGAAGGGGCTCCTCCTCAAGGAAGAGGAACGAGATTCGCTAGAGCGCGACTATCGACAGAAGCTGCGCGACTTCGAGCGCATGTACAAAGACTCGCAGCAAGAACTGGAGATCAAAGATCGAGAAATGACCGGTCGCATTTTGGAAGATCTACGGCAAGTAATCCAAGGCATGGGTGAAGGAGGAAACTATACGGTTATTCTTGAAGGAAATAATACTGTCGTTTTGTACGGATCAAAGGCTATCGATTTAACCGAAACGGTCATCAGAACCTATAACGCTAAGGGTCCCAAATCTTCCGCCAAGTAAGCACACCGGCGGAACGATCTTTCCACCATCGTTCGAGAGCATGATGAAAGACGCTTTAGCGATCGCGGCGATTTTGCCGCATCGATATCCATTTCTCTTAGTCGATCGGGTCATTGCCATTGAGCCAGGGCGGCGCATTGTGGCGGTGAAAAATGTCACCGTCAACGAACCGTTCTTCACTGGTCATTTTCCCAATCGTCCGATCATGCCAGGCGTGTTACTGTGTGAAGCAGTTGTGCAAGCCGGAGGACTCTTAGCCCATGAGTCGTCAACATTAGAAACGACCTCTGGCCGACCACTAGCCATGCTCACTGCATTGGATCGCGTACGGTTTCGCCACCAGGTCACCCCAGGAGATCAAGTGCAGCTCGAAGTAGAATCAGTCCGTCGGCGCGGGCTGTTTTGGAAAATGCGCGGAATTGCCCGTGTCAACGAAAAGATTGCGGCAGAATTGGAATTTACCTTCGTCTTCGATTTTACCCGTCCAGAAGGGGCGCCCACGTGACCAAATTGGACATAGTGATTCACCCCTCCGCCATTGTGGCGCCAGGCGCTGAACTCGACAGCGGTGTGGAGGTCGGCCCCTACTCAGTGATAGGCTCCCATGTGCGGGTCGGCAAAAACACCTGGATCGGCCCGCACGTGGTGCTTGACGGACGCACTACTCTTGGCGCGGACAATCACGTTTTTCAATTCGCCAGTGTCGGTGCTATTCCTCAAGACAAAAAATATCATGACGAAGAGAGCGAGCTGTTGATTGGCGACCGCAATGTGATCCGCGAATTTACGACCCTGAATCCAGGCACTATTGGCGGAGGGATGATTACGCGTATTGGCGACGGCAACCTCTTTATGGCTTACTCGCACGTTGCACACGATTGCCAAATTGGTAATAACATCGTGCTCGCCAACTGCGCCACGCTGGGAGGTCACGTCACCGTCGAAGACTACGTTGGCATCGGTGGTCTTGTTGGCGTCCATCAGTTTACGCGTATCGGAGAGTCCGCCTATCTTGGTGCTGGCTCGATGGTGTCGCTCGATGTTCCTCCTTATTGCACGGCCGTTGGCGATCGCGCTCATTTGCACGGCCTCAATCTTGTAGGGCTCAAACGACGCGGCTGGACGACTGAACAAGTTGCCTTGATCAAAAAAGCGTATCGTGCGATATTCTCGGAAGGTGTCCCCTTGAAAGACGCGTTGGCGACAATCCGAAGTATCGCTGCTCATTCCCCGGCGCTTCATCATTTCGCCGATTTTATCGAAGCGTCAACACGCGGCATTTGCCGTCCGCGCGGCAACGGGGACCCGGAAGGCTCGGAACAATTGGAGTAGACTTGTCCGCTGATTCCCCTCATGCCGGTCCATTAGGCTTGATCGCAGGCGGCAGCCGTTTTCCGCTTATTTTCGCGGAAGCCGCGCACGCCGCCGGGACCGAACTTGTTGTTGTCGCTCATCACGGAGAAACGCCCCCCGAAATCACTCAACTGGCGCCAAGCCTCACGTGGGTGCGAGTAGGCGAACTGGGAAAGATCATTGCGACCTTTCAAGCCGCTGGAGTCACCCAAGCTGTCATGGCTGGCGGCATTCATAAGTCCGGTGCGCTGACGAATATCCAGCCCGACGAACGGGGGCTCGCCTTCATTAGTCGTCTACCCAGTCTACAAGATGATGTGATCCTGCGCGGCGTGGCGCAAGAGCTCGAAAGTGAAGGGATCACCGTTGTCGAATCTACGCGCTTTCTTTCTTCTTTACTACCGCAACCTGGAGTGCTCACGTGTACGGCTCCAAGCAAACCGCAGTGGGACGACATCCACTTCGGATTTGCAGCGGCCCACGATCTCGGACGCTGGGATATTGGCCAAAGTCTTATCGTGAAGCGTGGCGCCATCCTCGCCGTTGAAGGCATAGAAGGCACCAATGCCGCGATTCGCCGCGGCGGAGAATTGGGAGGGTCAGGCGCGGTCGTCGTGAAGCTCAGCAAACCACAACAAGATTTGCGCTTTGACGTGCCGGCAGTCGGACCAGAAACCATCCAGGTGATGTGCGACGTCAAAGCCGCAGTGCTTGCGCTAGAAGCAAACAAAACCCTAATGATTGACAAAGATGACATGCTCAGCAGCGCTAACGCCCACGGCATAAGTATTGTCGTCCTCACAACGGAGCATACGACTACACGCAGGCGGCAGTAAGCGAAAAACAAACGAAACAAAACAAGTAGCGTTCGCATCTGCGAGAACAGAGAGCACTGAGCGAACAGGCTCAAGTCTGGAGTTGACTGCAAGTAGGGAAAGTGGCACTATTTCTCTACTTTTCTCTCTCCCTTCTCCAACCTGTGGGGCTGTAGCTCAGTTGGGAGAGCGCTTGAATGGCATTCAAGAGGTCGTCGGTTCAATTCCGATCAGCTCCACTTTAATATCAAATACTTAGCTAGTTTGACAAACACCGTTTCCTACTTCTGCTACAATTTTTGCTACAACTTGTTGCAGCCGAACTTGTCTGTTGCAGCCCTTATCCCTTATACGCTTTCTCTAATAAGCCCACCGCCGCAAGCCGATGCTCTGCATTGGCGTGGGCATACCGCTTCGTCATCCGTCCATCTTTATGACCAAGCAGCTCTTGGAGCGTCAGTAGGTCAACGCCCTGCATCCGCAGATGCGAAGCGGTCGTATGGCGTAGGTCATGGAAATGAACGTCAGACAAGCCTGCACGCTCTAAGGCGTTATACCAGGCGGTATCGGCGTCTCGTCGGTAGGGCTTGCCCGGCTGTGGATTCACGAACACAAAGGGCGTTTGTTGGCCGAGTTGCTCTTGCTCGGTCTTGATCTCTGTGAACAGGTCTACCATCGTGTTATTTAATGGCACGGGTCGCCCTTCCCCGTTCTTTGTATCAGTCAGCACGAGGAAGTGTTGGTCGAGATAACGCGATTCCCGGTAAAAAAGGCTACGCAAACAAGGACATATATAACGAGTAG
>CAYTVL010000039.1:0-58632 GCA_964441775.1 uncultured Enterobacteriaceae bacterium | reverse complement strand
GTAGAGCAGAGGACTGAAAATCCTCGTGTCGACGGTTCAATTCCGCCCCTGCCCATCTCAAAAACCCAAATAATTCATCTACTTATCGATTTTCTGAGAAGAGACTTTGGCAGGAAGGGGCGTGATTGTCCCGGTTTTGTCCCGATCTTTTGTGGGCAAGGTCGTCACACGGCGGGCGGCTTCGCGGAGATCTTCTTCACTCACGATGTTGTAGCGGTCGAACACCGAGCGAGTTCTGTGGCCACTGATGCTCATAGCCACTACTTCAGGGACCCCGGCACGGACCATGTTCCTCACTGCCGTTCGTCTGAAGTCGTGGAAGATGCGTCCCGTTAGTCCACTTTGTTTACATGCATGTATCCATGGGCGACGGAAATACCGAATGCGGTCGGCGGTATCGGGATTCACGAATACCCACGGGACGATTTCTCCGCGTTCCCGTTGAAGACTGAGAACAAAGGTCCGCTGCTCCTTCATGATGTCAAGCAATTCTCCGTCAAGGTATATCACCCTCCCCTTCCCGTTCTTCGTCGTACCGGGATCTAATCGGACCTCAGTCGCGTTCAAATCAACTTGTCTCCATTGGAGACTCAGGACCTCAGAGATACGCCAACCCGTGTAGTATCCGAAGGTAACTACTGGGCGAAGGAACGCAGGGAGCGCGTTCCGTAGGGCCACAAACTCCTCATACTCGAAAAATCCGGTTCTGATATTGTTCTCCGTTAAGCTGGGAATGTAGGGAACGCTGGGAAGCTTCTCCGCTTGTTGCGCCAGATTGAACATGCGCTTGAGCGCCGCCAGTTCGCGATTGATCTGAGCGGCTGCCGCTCCGGCTCCTTGCCGTGTGGCGATATACGCTTTGATACGGTCCGTGGTCACACTCTTTGCTCGATCTTGGCCAAAGTAGACAAGAAGATGATTGATCTTGCTTTTCACTTGTCGTTGGTTCTTCCGGCCACGGATTTGGTAGTCTGTGAGAAGATCTTGCGCCAGTTCAGCAAGCATGACCTTGTCAGACTTCGGTCCTGCAAAGCGCCCTAAAGCGATCTCGCCTTGTCGTTTTTTCAAGAGCTTCTTTGCCTCTGCTTCCTTCTCAGAACGTGAAGACTCGTTGAACTCCTGTCCGTTGCGGTAGTAGCGCACCCACCAGATTTTTCCCCGTTGATAGATGCGCCCCATGCCATAGCTGTGTTGTCGTGCTTTGATTGCCATGTCTTTTACCTCACTGTTTGTAGTGAATACTCAGGACCGTGGCCGCTAAAATTAGCCAGGTGGGCTCCGTTGTCGCGAAGCTATCCGGACAATAGGTTGCAATCCCTTTCTCAGCCGGGCAGGATCTGGGCTTGAGTCTTTCAAGCCCCGGTCCTCTCCTACGCTTTGCCTTTTCCCAAGATAAAGTCTGCCGCCTTTTGAGCTTGGGCTGCAGCTTGTATCAGCACTTTCTTGTCATTGCGCAGCTTGCTGAGCCAGCCTTGAATGTAGGCTGCGGAATTGTTCACGGTCTCGTTGACGATGCCAGCCACACCGCAGAGATAGGCCGCTCCCATCTCCGCGCAGAGTTCTTCTTTGCTGTAATTGGTATCGCCGAACGCGAGCAGGTCTCTGAGTGTTGCCCGTTCTAAGCGGCTTACGTGCCCCGTGCTGTGTGTGAGTTCATGGAACAGTACCGAGTAATAGTGCTCTGCTTTGGGGAAGAGCCTACGCTCAGGCATGTTCACCGTGTCGGTAGAAGGGCGATAATAAGCGCGGGCTTGTCCTCCGTGCTGGATAGTTGGCCGGTTAGGCATGCCCGCAACAATCTGCTCACAAGCGTCAATCTGCTGATGCGTCTCCGCTCCTACGGTGTTGTTGATCTTCAGCAAGGGTTGTAATCGTTCGGGCAGCTCACATTGCTGGATATTGAAGACGGTATAGAGACGGGCCACGGGTGCATGCTGCGCAGTGTCGCTCTCTTCGTCGTCTTGATTCTCTGTGCTCATGTTCGGCCATTTCCAGAACACCACAGGGGAACCATGCTCACCCTTTTTCACATGTCCGCCGATTTCTTGGGCTTGGCGGTACGTCAGCCAGTAGGGTGAGGAATAGCCTGCACTGGCTAAGATCCAGACATTGATGCCCCGGTACGCTTTCTGACTGAGCAGATTACAGGGCAGGCTGGCGGTGTAATTCCAGGGTTGCTGCCATGGGATGGTGCCGTGTTCTAATTGTTCCATAATCCGTTGCGTGATAGCCTCGTACACGTTCATCTCATTTTCCTCCTCGCAGGGGTGAAGGGTGAATACTGGGGCTTGGGTAAGGTGCGAACTTGCGCAAGCCCTCTTCTTCATGCTGAGAAGCCGAAGCCCTTCCGGACTTTGGTCAGTTTCAAATTCACTGGTTGTTCTTCCAGTTCCTCCTTTCGTTCAGATCTTGGATTTCGAATAGCAAACAGCGCCAAGACTACGGCATGCTTACAGATGCCCTTGCGGTACATGGCGTCTTTGCAAGAGCAGAACGCATCCTCTTTGCTCACCGCAACGCCATATTCTTTTCCGTCGCCATTCGTCACAAAGCCCCGTAACTCCGTCTCACTCTGCTCTGTGACCATGATGGTATAAGAGCCAGCAACGAGCCCTGCCACTGCTTTTTGCAGCCGTTGCCCGTCTACTTTTGCCAGAATTGTGGTGCTGACCATTGCGTGGACCTCCTGTAGTGTTTGCAGATATACTAATTATATATATCATTAGTAACATGTCAATAACGTTAATTACATTTATTGACATTTTTTTGGGGAAATTTTATGATAGGATATGCGCAAAAAAGAACCGCTAGTCCAAGTTCAAACGTTTACTGTCGTGCGCCGCATCGTTCAGGAAGAAAAAACGTGTCCACAATGCGGAACAGTCTTCTTAGGTCGGAAGAATCGGAAATTCTGTTCACTTCGCTGTGCGCAAAAAAACGCCTACCATCGCAACCCGGAAGCGTACCGGGAAAGCCGAATGCGGAGTTACCGCAAGCGGAAAGAGCACGCCAGCAAGGAGTAGGGAAGCGAAGCAAGGAGGTCTTATAGGAAAGCGATGAAAGGTGGAATTCCCCAAGGGGGGCGAGGTCTAATTCTATATACTAGGCCAGAGAAACTTCGCGCAATATTTTCGAGTTGAGGACAGATTACACCCCGGACCTGAGCGAATTTGTCCATCTTACCGTCTTGTGGCCCGATCGTGATGCTGAGCTTCTTCCGTTTTTGACCTAGTTATGATTCTGTCGTTGGTTGAAGCAATCACTTGCTATGAGATACAATCAACCAGCAGTCGAATAGCAATAAATGGGTTCTGGTCCATTCAGAGCATCTGCATGCCAGCAGGTGATGTATTTCATCATGCAAGCTCACATTAGATTTTCTGACACCCAAATGAGAGAGTTGAAACGTGCAGATAACGTGCCCTATTCGTTCCGTCGATCTTCCGGGAATTCCCGATCTTCAATTGCAAGGCTTAATCGTCATCGTTGGCCCAAACTCCTCTGGGAAAACACAGCTACTTTACGACCTCAATGAAATAGTGTGTGGCAGGCATCGTCAACTGGTAGTGATTTCAGCAGTCGAGTTTAGATCAGCTCCTGCTTTTGACGAGTACTTCAATTTCCTAGTTCAGGAGAATATTGTTCGCGAGAGCTCAGATAACCAATTTTACAAGCGAAGTTTTCAGTACGGAGCTGATGAAGGGGCAGGCTCTTTCCACAAAGGCAGCCTTCAATCCTACTACGCAGCGTTCGTTCAACAGACTCAGACGAAAGCTAAAGGCTCTATCCCCGCCCTTCTCTTCCTAAGAGAACTCGGGCCTCTCTCGTGCTCCGCTCTTTTCTTAAAAAACCGCCTCACGCTCATGGATCATTGTCCAACTTTCGACTATATAAGCCAGGGCCCTTCAAAAACGCTCCAGTCCCTCTATTTGAACAAAAAGGCAAAGGCGGCGCTCTACCACGAAATTTCACGTGTCTTCCAACGGGCAGTATGGGTGGACAATTTGCGTCACGGCCAATTGGTTCTGCGAGTCTCGGATTCCAGCGAGTTGCCACCCGCAGATGATCGCTTGGAACCTGAGATTATGGAGAAATACCGAACTATTGAGACCGAGGGAGATGGACTTCGCTCCTACTGCGCTGTCTGCGCTACGCTTCTTCTTGAACAACGCCCACTCTGCCTTATTGATGAGCCCGAAATGTGTCTCCATCCACCCCAAGCCTATGCTATGGGTCAATTCATTGGCAATAATGCTCCTAAGAACGATTGTGTCATCGTGTCAACTCATAGCAGTCATGTCTTGAAGGGAATTCTTGAGACGAATACAAAAGCTCGCGTAATTCGGCTGACCCGCTCTGTTTCAACTTTTCAATGTAGAGATCTAAGTCACGAACTCCTTGCACGGGCTACGTCGAAACCTCGCTCTCGCTCTGAAACCATCCTGGAAGGGCTTCTTTCTCATGGTTGCATTCTTTGCGAAGCAGAAGGTGACCGTATTGTTTACGAATCGACCTATCGTACCCTTAAGGACAAACAGCTTGATATTCGATTTATTCCATCTGAAGGCACTGGAGGATTTGCAGATCCTCTCCGATTATATAGAGCCCTAAATGTGCCAAGTGCCGTCATCGCCGATCTGGACTTCCTAGCGAAGGACGGTGAGCTTAGAAAAGTCCTCACTGAACTGGGAGTTCCTGAGGACAAACTGAAAGGACTTTGTGATCGTGCTCGTCAAGCAATAACGCGGATCAAGTCCTGCATTTCCCGTATCGATCCAAATACACTCCAGGAGGAACTGAAGCAGCTCTCTCTAGTTCCTATTGACCTCCAAAAAAATGGAGACACTCAGCTTCGAAACAAACTCCAGAATATTGTGGATCGATTGTCCAAATTTCATAGTCTCAAAGAACGGGGAATCGAAGCCATTCCAGAGGAAGACAGCGAAGGAACGACTCAGGGCTCTCTCCGTCAGGAGGTACAAATTCTCATTGATGATCTTCAAGAGTATGGATTGTTTCTTGTTCCAGTGGGCGAACTTGAATCGTGGTTATCTGTCCTTATGAGAGGTCAAAGCCGCGAAGACAAAAGTAAATGGGCCGTATTGGCTGCCGAAAAGATTGAGGACATTGGGGAACGCACCGAAGACATTTGGCTGTTCATACAGAAAGTGCACATTTTTCTACAAAAACAACTAGGGAAGTTCGTTCCAGGTTCTTCTGATAAGTTGGAAAAAGCAGACAAGATTCCTGGGGCTCAGACAAATTTTTGTAGTTGACAGGAGATGCCCAATAAATTGGTCCTCTGCTGATCTTGAGCATTACGTTACGCGGAGTACAACGCCCCGCTTTACTGAAGAAGATTTTATTAGGACTGTTTAACGTCGAACACTGAGGGGCGCGCTGGTTGTCCGGCTCTTTGCGCTCTTGCGCTTAAACTCTAGCATCCACTATTCGAAGAAGATGACTTGCCAGAATAACCATTTCAACGGCCTCTGTTGGGTCAGTAATGGCGACGTTTCGATGACTCTGCGGGTTTTTGTAAGAACCAATAGCACCTGCAAAAAGGTGTGCGAGTGCCTCCCTTTCTGCCTCATGCAGTGTAGAATCAGTCAAGGGTCCGTTTGCTTTATCAAAGGCCTTACGCATCAGACTGACACCGAGATCTGTTGAAGCGAGTTTTGCCCGATTTCGGACTGCTACCTCAACTTCCTTGAAAGCTTGAAAAATCGCTGTGTCATAATCACCACGAAGGAATGCAGACCAGACTTTCTGCGCAATGACAGGATGAAGCAACTGGCGCGGAAGAAGATTGGACTTCTGAAAAGCTTGAAAGTCAGCTGCGTTTGTAAGACGACGGCCTCGTCTCGTGATGAATACCCAGCCTTCACCGCTCCCCGGCTTTTGGGCAAGGAGGCCCTCTCGTTCGAGCCAGGACCAAGCTTCCATGAGTGCTTCCCGGATTCGGTCTTGATATTGGGATGGATAATCCTTGACAATGTGAGGCTGGGCGTAATTGAAGCGGTTTATCAGATTCAGCTCATTCTCAGGAAGTGAGTTGAGATGTTCAAGAATGACACCTGCAAGTTCCTCGGGCTCAAATGCAAGCATCGCTTCTGGGTCTGGATGAATACTAAAAAGAGTTTTTGCCACAGGTTGTGCTTCCAGTGCTGGAATCTAAATCCCAGCTTACTGCGTTTTGCCCCACAGTGCCATCTTATCCAGTTGCAAGAGTCGTGACTCCACACCGCATCAAGAAAGCCGCTGTAGCATCAAGTGGCCCAGGGATACGCGTTGGGTCCGAATGGTCACCCTGGGGTATCCAGAATACCAGGCCTTCACGTGCGCGAGTGAGTAACACCCGGTATGAATTGATCATAAACCGCTGAGCATCAGAGTCCTGAACTCGTTGCCAAACCGTTCCTGACAGTCGGAAGAACTTCCACTTTTTCGAGTCCTCATTCCAGAGAAAATCTCCGCCCCAGCAGACGCCAACGTAGTTAAGCTCAAGCCCTTGGCAGGTGTACTCGTTCGCGGGCACCTCTAGGGCATAGGAGGACCGAATATCGCCGTGCGGGTTCAGGTACCAGTGAGCGATCTCGTTGCCTGCTGCGGCGTTGAGCGTAACTCCGAGTCCCTCCGCTCGGAGACGGCGAGCACTAGAACTTGCCACAAGGCCGAAGCGACGCTCTCCGCGACCGCGCTCATGCAACCAAGACTTCGCCTGTGCGAGCGATCTTGTGAGGACGAGCGGATACTCACCCAAACTCTGGGCTGTTGCTCGTGCTTCTGACTCCTCGCCTGCAAGGACAGAGTCGACCCACCGGCTGAGACTCGGCGAGCGATAACTTCTTTGTGGCACCCTGAGCTGAAGCCCGGCTTCGATACTAATTGTTATGTCAGGCGGCAGGTCTCCTAGTGTGAACGTGCCAGCGGACGGACCACCGCGCACCACATCCGGTGGAGCATAGACACTCCACTGTCTCCTCTCGTCAGGACTCATCCTACGCAGAGCTTCGCCCCAACCAAATACTCCCTCTTCGCCCGAATTGATTTCCTGTCCACCCCCGATGAGACAGATACAGGCACACCAATCGGGGTGCCGAGCCATTAACTCTAGAAGCAAGGCTGGTTCCGATGCAGTCCGCTCGAACTTCTCTAAGCCCTGTTTCTCGTCCCACGCCCGCTGCGCCTCATCGAACACAATCGCATGCTCGTGTGGCGGCTTCTGCGGCGATCCACGAAGACTCTCTTGCAGGAAGTCATTAATGTGCTGGATACGAGTGCGAACTTCGCGACGAATTGCTTCTAGACTTTTACGTTTCCCGGTACACCAGCGACGTTCGTACTCATCCCGGGCTAGAGCCTCGCGCAGTACAACCACGAGAGGGGTATTACCGGACAGATAGACGATGTCTCCCTGCTGCTCTACGCCCGTCGCAACAGCACGGTGAACGACATGAAGTCCGGCGAGGGTCTTGCCTGAGCCCGGGACCCCAGTGAGAATCAGCAAAAATCTCTTTCTCTGCTCACGCGCTTGCTCAATTAGAGCCACAAGACGTGCCCCAGCAGACCGCAGATTATCTGCATCCGCATTGGCTATGCTTTGGACGTCGTGTCCTGCGAAGATACTTGTTGCTGCTTCGATAATGTTTGGGACAGGCCGATACGCTGATCGATCCCACTCTTCTCCGATGGGGCATCCTTCGGCAGCAGGAGGGTGAAGATGGGCTAAATAGCTATCGAACTCCGTGGCACCGACCTGCGCTACTTGTCCTACGCCTGCAGTGGGAAGGATGATCGCCGGGTCAATGAGGCTTGCTCTGGCTGGCTGCGCTTCCATGCTCCAAAGTACTGGAAGGATGCTCCGACCATGGCTTCCAGCATGAAAGTCGTGAAGGTCCAAAGCGTATTCTTCTACCTGGCGGCGGTCCTCTGCTGTGAAGGTGTCTTCGCCGACCTTGCATTCCACGACAATTATCACGCTACCGGCAAGAATGATGAGATCGATGCGTCGACGCAATCGGTAGAGTGGGTATTCCAATAGGACCGTCCAGTCACGAGCGTCAGGACGAGCCTTCAGCAGACGGATGAACGCGGATTGCAACTGAGGAATAATGTGCGCCCAGGCTTGCGTTTGGCGCGTATATTGTGAGGCAAAGCCATCCTTAGCGTAAGCTTGATGAAGCAGACCCACAACTGCGGCTGTATCATCATTGATAAACTGACTGATCGTGCTCCTTACGTACGCTGGCATGTAAGATGTACCGTGCTCTGCGATTAGCTAAGGCTTCGAGGCATCACAATCAGTTTAAATACAGTAGCCAAGTGGATTAAACAGACCAGCAAGCGGGCAGGCATGACGATGCAACAGGTTGGTTGGTTAGTCTAAGGGGATTCTTCTAGTGATTTTAGTGTTCTTCCGACTTTGTCAACTAACTCAATTCGACCGTTAGCGGACCGCCCAAGCACAACACTCGCTGCTGATGATGGCGTTACGAAAAGGACATCACGGTCGAAACGATACCGTGAGCCCTGCAAAATCAATGCTCCTTCTTGCACAAGCTTTGCACGGAGACGCCTTGTGGAATCTGGCGTGGACTCAACTTCGTCTACCGCCGCAAACGAACCCTCAAGGACGACTATCCCTTCAGCTGTGACAATTGCACGAGCCTCCGCCCCGCGAGGCCCATTAATGTGAAACTCCAGTGTAAGGGAATCATTAGATATAATAGACGCTAGCTGCTGCACTTCTTTGCTCTCGGAAGTTGCCTGCGTTCTGGAATCCACTAATGGCTCGAACACCTTGTAGCCCAACGCTCCCGTCAAAAGACGCAATTGATCGAAAAATTCTGACATGACTGCCATCTCGGCTTCGGAAATAGCAGGTCGATTTGGTGTGTTGCCATTCTCGATGCGATAGCGCCCTGAAGCAATCGCTACTTGATGGATAGTATGCTCAAGAAACTTGATGTGTGCTTTGTTGAGATTTTCGTCTTTGCTCACAAAAACGAGTGCCTCACTCCAAAACTCTTTGTCTTGATGCTGTTGTAGTCGTGGGTAGATTTCCTCAGCTTCTCCTACATACACGATTGCCATCTCGTTTGTTGTTTCATCCCGCCCGAAGAGAAAATACACACCAGCGCGGTAAAGTTCCTGTCTATCCGCAGAGGATTTCAGCAAATTGCGAGGAATCTTACAGGCTTTGCCCGTCCAATTGCCTAACTCGCAAAAGATGCGTCCATCAGCACTTCCATCGAGCAAGTACATTTGTATGCTTTTGCCTACCATTAGCGTAGCTTCAATTTCCGATACCTATCTACGAGGTTGCAGATAAATCCTCTTTTGAGAAATTGACCATTGCTTCACTTGCAATCTTGTCCTGGTCACGTGATATCGCTGCCGAGCTTCGAGACAACTATACAAAATCAATTTTGTTGCTTATCATCGTCCTTTGTCCGTATGCAAGCTTTCTCAGAAATGGCCTGCAAAAAAAGTACAGTCGCAACATTTCTTCTGCCTAATATTAGGAATTCCTAAGCAGAGGTCTTTGCAATAGTTAGTTAGCAGCCACGGCGGTTAGTGTAGAAATTAATCCATCACTACGGAGGTGCGGAACAAGCACGCGTTTGAACCGTAAGAGACAGTCAATAGCCCAAGCACGGATTTCGGTTAATTCTTCAGAAGTATCGTCAATGGAACCTTTCCTATAGACAGCGATGCGTGAAGCGCGGCGGTCGTCCAGTCGCTCCCACTCTAAAGAGTCGCCAAACTCTCGCTCAAGAGACTCGCGCTGCTCGAAAAGCCTATCGAAGGTCGCCTTATTCTTATCGAGATCGCCTTGATCGATATACACTTCGGTCCGCACACGTCCCCCCTGGGCAAAGCACACTGCATACGTAATGCCCTTCACTCCAGACACAAACGAGTACCAGCTTTGGGGCTGGCCTGCGCGGGCTCTAGTAAACCTATGTTTTTCACGAAGTTCGTCGATCAGGATTTGGAAAAACTGTCGATAAGACTCCGCCCGTGGTGACACCTGCCGCTCCGCAGCCTCGCGGGTGGCGCGTTGCCACTCATTAGGGGATACAACGGGCTTGAATTTGAGAGCTGGTCTTGAGTTGTCTATCTGAAAGACTTCAACGATCAAGGCAAAAAAGTGAGTCTCTATGTCAGTCCGACGATTGAGCCATTCCAGGGCCTGACGGTGTTCGTCTCGGATAGCTTCTGCTACCCAGATGACCGCCGCAGCATCAAAACCTGCGGCATAGGTCAATAGCTTTCCTAAGTGATCATGATCAGTAGCGCCGAATTGATTCTCGATAATAACTTGTCGCCCCGTCCCTAAATCTTTGGCAAGAATGTCTAGGGAAAAGTCGCCAACATCCGCCTCTGTAGTGGAGACCTCTAGATCCATTCCGAGGACATCTCCCAGTTGGGTGATGTTGGCCGCAAGCCAGGGTGTGAAGTCACGGGCTTCATTGGGCCACATCATGCGAGGATCAAGGCTCTTGAGTTCACCGAAGTCTACCATCTTTTCTTATTCCTTCGTCAAAACGGGTTAGTGGTGGCTGACACCTCCTCAGCCGCTGTAGCCCCACTGCTGCTTTTTACATTCAGTTAGAACTGCAAGTGGCACCTAGCCGCGCTGGAGATGGTGGTTAGGCGTTGAATGATCCTGTTGCCTGTGCTGCTCGGCGGAGCAGTAGTTCTACGAGTCGGCCTGTAGTAATGAGAACGAGCCACGTTGTGTCCTCTGAGAAATGGACTTCTGCATTGTGCAGCGCCTTATTTCCTTGCAGCCGAATCAAGTGTGCTATCTTCCGGTCCTCAGGATTCAGAAGGTCCAATGGAACGCAGTTAATAAGGACATCGAGCCGCTCGGCGTTGATTGGGATCGGTCCCGCTTCGCTGCACTGGGCCTGGATCACGCGACGCAGTACGTCCTCAAGGACAGCGCGACATAGTGCGATAGCGGCTCTGAACAACCCGTGGAAATACGCTTCATTGGCTTCGCCGAGTAGCGCCCGCAACTCTGCAGGAATCTTAGGCAGAACGAGAATTACCCGCTCTGCCTTCCGACGCTCGTAATCATAGAAATCATCGATCGCGCCCTCTGTCCATAGGAGTTCGTTCAATATTTCGGGGTCGAACTTAAACGGCGGTGGTTCTGATCCCTCTTTGATTATACGTTGCACCAAACCGTGGTGCTCAACCGGAATTTCCAGAAACTGCGCATCTTTCTCTTTAACCAATCGGCGTAGACGGCGCTTGGCGGCCCTGAGGTTCCACCGCCACTGGGCAAGCTCGATCTGGATCACCTGGTCTCGGCCTGCAGTTGCACAGCGTTGTTCTAAGTCAGCCACGCAATGAACCAAGAAGTCTATGTCATGCTCGACTGTATACCAAGACAAGGGTCGGGCGGGATCCACAGGTCGAATCTTGTACTCGTAGATTATGTACCCAAAGTGACCGATCTCACGGACGGTGGTACTACCATCGTTTGCTGGTAGTGTCTCAATGGCGAGCCTCTCAAGAGTTGTTGTTGTTTTAGTAAGAAACATTGGATACTTGTATGATAGGAATTCGTCTAGCCATTGATTCACTTACACTTTGCCTTGATAATGTACGCATATTGAGCTTTCGGACAATTATACAAATTTAATTCTCAGCGCTTAGCTCCTTGCCCAGGTGGCATGCAGGCTCTCAAAAAGAACATGCAAAAAAGGTGCGGCCAATAACATCTCTGAGCTCCATATCGAGAATACCTAAGCGCTGAGCCCCCCTTCTTGCCCTGCGAATAGGCCGGCTCTACCGCTGTCACACGTTGATTGCCTCGCAGTTCCTTGGCTGGCTTTTTTGTCTTTTTTCGGGCATGGAGCGGAAAAGCCCTGACTCCACCGCCTGATTCCTGCTGACAAAGAAATAAAGGCAACAAAGTAGAACAAAAGGAAGCTCTTTTAATATCGGCTCTACTAATAAGACAGAATTAATCCTTCGAACAAAGTAAAGAAGAGCAAGACCTGACTAGCCTAGATTTTAGACAGAAAAGGTCTGTGACAATCCTGTCATTTTTGTCAACTTTTGTCAGTTTTGACAAAAAATCACGGCGCACAAGGCGAAAAAGCTTGCCATTTGGGGAAAGAAGATCAGCAGTACTTGTTGGCATGATCTCTGCTGTTTTTTTGCCCCATTCCTAGAAGCGGAAGTTATCGAACGAGGTTCGTGTTTCAGAGCGATTCGTTCATCATTATTTGAGTAATGTCAAAAAAAGGAAGTTCCTTCTCATAAATCCTCTCTTGTTGATAATTCCAGTAAAAGCACCGTCGGTAATCCTAGTGAAGCGCAATATCTATGAAATCAACAACCCTTCTGGAATGGGAAGCCAAATTTCGAGAAGCTTTGCGAACAAATGAGAGCGACCAGAACCACAAAGCGGGAATTTTGTTGCCTGCTATTCCTAGCCACGAAGACTGGGATGCATTTCTTGATTCAGTAAAAATTGAATGGAAGGCTTGGCGGAGAGACCTGTCCCAGCTTCCTTACTGCTTAGTAGTTCTTTACGGTGGTTTAGCTTTCTACGAATACGACGAAAGTAGATTTTGGCCAGAATTTGCGAAAGCGGTTGGCAGCGATTCGTTACTAACTAATCACCAGGGCGAAATCAACTCTGCGTTTGCAATTGCAGCGAGAAACTGCGGATTAAAAATTCGACGTCGAGAGAGCAGCACGGACTACGTTGGTTCTGCTGTCCATCATATCGGGGTCCCACTTTCATTGTGGGATGGATTTCTCGAAGTCTGCAAATGGGCATTGCGGCAGGATGATTGGAAAGGATTATCCGAAGAAGAGTGGTCAGAAGCTATTCTCAAACGGACGGGTGGTCGAACAAGGCTCAAGAATTTTCTCTTAGACAATCGTGAAACTGCGAGCATGTTTATTCAAGAGATGCACGATGCTCGCAAAAAACTGAGTGAAGATCAGCGTCTGACTATTAATGATTTGAAACAAGCGTCTTTATTACGTCAAGAATACTTTGACGAAGTTCCAGAGACGGCGGACTTCCTTCGTCCAAGCAATCCTGAGTCTCTTTTCCAAGACCGTGCCAGGCTCGTCTGGGATGCAGATCACTGGAAGGTCAGGCTAGATTTGCCTGCAGTGGCCCGAGATGAGCTTCCTGCAATATGGAAAATTGGGGCGCTCACGCAGCAAGCTGCAGCTACACCAAATACATTGACCTTGAATTCGGAGGCGTTTTTTCCTTGGCTGTTTTTGAAACTGACAACTGGGCAGCAAAGCAAACTGCAAAGATTGCGTGGTATAGCACCGTGGGGGCTGTTCGATATAGAGGGAAACAGATTCATCAATCCAGATCGCCATGAGCTACCCTTTAGTCGATACGTGCTTATCTCGCCGGAAAAGTTGGATGATATATCGCGCAAAGGTTTTGATGTGGAAGAGATCCAAGAAAATGAGCTTTGCGACTTTGGAGATGGCGATCATTGCTACGTCACTTATCTATGGCCAGTGAGTCAGACAGCCGAATTTTCTTTCACGTGCCAGGGAAAGAAAATGCAGTTACGCTTCTCCCCTGCTGAAGCGGAAATCGCGGCATGCCTGTTTGTTGGAGAAGGACAGAGTGCGGCACATTTTATCCGCACGCGGGATAAGATTAGGACTGAAAAGTTACCACTACTCTGTGTCGCTATACCACACGGATACTTCATTAATCCCTATTCTAGTTTGCAAAACAAATTCAACGTTGTTGTGGATGGACCACAAACTGACCAAATCTTTGGAAGATGGGAGAAGGATCACGAAGATGGTACCCGAGAGTTCTTCTTCTGGCGCTGGATAGATAGAACAATAAAGCAAAAACAAGAATCCCACACTGTCAACAGCTTCAAAGAACTAAATCCAAAGAATTTTGAGTCCCCAAACCCCGCTGGTCTGAGGACAATTTATATCAAAGCTCCGTCCCTAGACATAGAATTCCCTCCTTATCCGATCGAGATGCTCGTGCCCCAACCCATCCTAGAAGCGTGTTGGGAAAATTTACCAGGAGCCTTTCTTCCCTGGTTTATCCTCTGTCAATCTCCGTCCGGAATGACATGGGATGATATCTTGTTGACAAGAGACATTCTTGCTCCGGGCGAACAGATTTCCTTCCCACTTCTACAGAAATATGCAAAATACGGCCTCCTCATGCAACAAGGACAGAGATGGGAAATTGCCGATTCGCGTGCGGTGTTGAAATCTTCAACCTGGGAACATCAGGTGCGGTTTTGTGGCGATCCCTCGGTGCTTTGGGGATTATATCGATACGTCTTGAGTTCAGTCGGTGAGTTGAAAAGACGAATAGTGTGGCGGCCAGGCAAACATCGTCCCCTACGGACACTGCCGTCCGTTGAAGTTATAAGTGAGCAACGCCAACCGCCCTTTCTTTTCATGCGTTGGCGATCAGATCTTGCAGAAAAAGTGAAAACCTACCTCAGAGCCCATAATGTTCACATCGTTTCGGATCTCTGGAGACCTTAACCATGGATTCCCTCACGGCTCGTTTTAACAAAGAAGTCTTTTCTCCTTACCTCGACCTCCTCAAAGCTGAGTACCGTTTTCATCCTCAATTTACACACGCAAAGCGTATGTGGGAAGAAAAGCTTACCATGAAAGAGTTGGTCCGAGGCCCATACCTAGAAAAATCGCAAGTCTATGAACCGGGCCAACCCTTAGCTGAGTTGCCATTACACGAAAAGACGCTAGCAACGATCTACAAGCGCCTCAGCAAACGGCCTCTTTACAAACACCAAACGGACGCGCTCAATCTACTGTTGACGGGAAAGAACGCCATCATTGCTACTGGCACAAGTAGCGGCAAGACTCTCTGCTATCAAATTCCTATCCTCGACGACTTGGTGCGTGATTCATCGTCGGGGCTGCGCGCGATTATCATTTATCCGCTTAATGCCCTCGTCAATGATCAGTTGAACGAGTGGGAACAGATGCTAGGGGGACATGAGCACATCACTTTCGCACGCTTCACGGGGCAAACTCCCAATTCACAAAGAGAGCATGAAGAACGATTGAAAGTGACTATCGGGGAACAGCTAACCGACCAGCAATTCACTCAACAAGAACTGCAACGCGAAGTTGCGCGACGCCTGGAGAAACAGTTACAAAGTGAACCTCGAAACCGTCTCAATCATCGCGATGCCATTCGCGGCAAGCCGCCCCAAGTGCTCATCACGAATTTCTCGATGTTGGAATACTTGATGGAGCGTCCGGTGGATGCGCCGATTTTTGCGAATGCGCGGCTCAAGTTTCTGGTGCTCGATGAAGTGCATGCCTATCGTGGGGTACAAGCCACGGAGATTGCGTTTCTGATTCGCCGACTCAAGGATCGCTTGGGCTTAGAGAAATTAATATGCATCGGTACTTCCGCTACACTCGGCAAACCCGATGATGCTAAGAGTAGGGCTAAGGTTCGCCAGTTTGCATCCGATCTTTTCGGCGAAGATTTCGTTGAACCGAATCCGATTTACGGCACTGCGGCAGAACCTCAACTCGAATTGCCTTCTTTTTGTCCAACTGCGACTCAATACCTAAAAGCAGCCGAATCCTTACGGGTTGGAGATGAAACTGTTGCACGCCAGTCTTTATGTTCGACTACTTTAAGCGAAACACTGGCCACGTTGCTTGGTCATGATGAGAATCTATATCGTCTGCGCAAAGAAATTCTTACTCGCCCTGTCTTATTGAGCGACGCTGCGAGTGGACTATGGCCGAGTGATTCCCGAGCTGAGGATGGGCTACAAGCGCTTTTGGAAATCGCCGCTGCTGCTAAACAGGATGAAACGCATGACGATTTATTGCCAACTCGGTTGCATTACTTTGTACGAGCGCAAGACGGATTGCATGTGTGTCTTCATCGAGCATGCCCAGGGCGTCGCGATGGAAAGGCTGCGTTCTTTGTCTCGCGCAGGAACGATGATGATACTCCTGCAGGCATCTGCCCTGCTTGTTGCCGCGTAGGCCGCTCGTCAGAACTCGTTGAAGTCGTGACATGCCGTAAGTGTGGCTACCTCTACGGTGCGCTGCAAGATCTAGGACCGCCTCGTGCGCAAAATGCTGAAGCGGGGAACAATACTCCCAAGCCACAATTCGACTCTTTCACTACGGAACTGGGTTGGGCAGCAGATTCTTTCTGGTCGTATTTCAGCGTGGACGAAGATCTACCATATCCACCCCAGCCAAATGCAGATGATGACGACGAAGATCAAGATGATCTGTTTCTCAACCCCGCAGAGCTGGCCTGGTGCGTCGTTTGCGGAAAAAAGAGAGATGACGGCGAGGGGGATAATTGCACCTGTGACACCCCTCACCTCCGTACAATAAAAATTTTCCATCGCCAATGCCCGCATTCTGGCAAACCTAAAGATATTGACAACCTGTATAGTCAGCAGAAAAAACTTCTGACCTCGTGTCCAAACTGCGGCGCACGCAACGGCTCAGGCCTCGAACCAATACGAAGATTTCAGGAATCGGACGATGAAACAGGCTTGGCGATGGCGATTCCCCTTGCCCACTTTCAAGTCAGCCCAAGCCAAACGGCGTGCAAACAGCCGCGCAAGCTGCTCTGTTTTACTGACCATCGCCAACGTGCCGCCGCTTTTCCTGCATTGCTGGAAGAGGAAACGTTTGCGCATGATCTGGGACGTAATATTGTTAATATTGTTTATACACGAAAGAAGCCACTCGATTTAGTAAGTTTGGGTGAAGACCTCGCTGATCTTGCTGATCCACAGTCAGAGCGCCACGACCCAGACTTCTTCCTTCCTGCCTCACGTTTTCCCGATGAGGTGATGGATGCTAAAGGCAAGCGCAACCTCTGGATCGCAGAAACGTTCAGCTACTTTGGCATTCCAGATTCTGCACGTGAATCAGCGGAAGACTTAGGTCTGGTTGCTGTAGAATATCGGCTCAAGGATGTTGAAAAAACTGCTTTTCACAATCTCCTCTCAACGCCAGCATTGTCGTTACTAGAATCTACCGCTGTCTTACAGGTCCTATTGGGGTTTGTACGGCAGAGAAAAGCATTCACTTTGCCGACAGGCCGTGTCGAGTCCGATGCACTCGCATTTGGACGTGTCACCGCCGACATTGCGTATGTTCTCCGCCGCGAAGGCATTAGAAACACGCAAGGATGGCTCCCACGTCTTAATCAGGATGATAGCTATCATGATAACTTTATCACCGATTACTTGCGTCGGTTGTTGACTCTATCACCAAATCAAACGCTCGCACTTGCGGAAAAGATTTGGGAATTTCTGACCTCGCAGTTTCTGCTGATCGACAACAAAGGGAAATGGAAACTTGACCATGAGCGTTTGTTCATCGTGAAGCCTACGACTCGGTATGGGTGTGACCGTTGCGGTATAATTACCGCTTACTCTGCTCAACAATGTTGTCCACGCAAAGAATGTATCGGAACACTACAAGCGCGGCCATTTGATGCGACGCAGGAGAACATCATTGCTCGCTGGGTGGCAGGCGTAGGCGAACTTCAATTCAGCACTTTGAAATCAGAAGAACACACGGCCCAAATCAATAAAGACTTGGCGAAAAAAATTGAAGATGAGTTTCGAGCTGAAGGCGTAAACTTGCTCAGTAGTACGACCACCTTTGAGATGGGCATCAACATCGGCGATCTACAAAAGGTCTTGCTTCGCAACGCGCCTCCGACAAGCGCCAGCTATGTGCAGCGAATCGGACGCGCCGGGCGAGGCTCAGATAAAAACGCCGTCTGTGTGACCCTTTGTCGCCGCACGAAATATGACGCCGATGCGTGGGTTGATCCACCCAACCGGTTAATGTCGGGTGAGGTCCGTACCCCAACCGTGTTCACGGAGAACCACGTTATTGCGCAACGTCATTTCAATGCGATCGCTTTCGCTCGGTTCTTACGAATCAAAGTTGCTTACGAGCGCGTCCTTGGGGAAGTCAAACAAAAAATCCGTCTGGAAGCATTTCTGCCGCCGGATTCTCGGGCAAACATCCCTGAGGGTTGGTTTCAGATGCGCCCAGCCACTCTGTATTTAGATTTCCTGGAATGGCTGAGAACTCAGAGTGAGGAGAACATCTTCCAAACTCAAGCAGGCCGGTCATTGCTACGTGCTATTGGTGATTTTGACACCGGCAAGCAGAAGACACAGGAAACCTACGAAAAAGTACTGAGGGACATTGGAGAAGAATTATCTGCGCTTATGACTGAGCGTCAGAAACTGTTTCGGCAGGGCGACTCTTCGGAAGATATCGACCGGGCAGTGAAAAATCTTCTGAGCAGTGACGTTATTGCGATCATGGCAAAACGTGGATTCCTGCCACGTTATGCATTCCCGTTGGATGTGGTGACATTAGAAACAGATTGGAGTCGTTGGTCACGCGACGAAGACGTCGAGCTGAGCCGCGACCGGGGCATTGCTATCGCTGAATTTGCCCCAGGGGCACAGGTGATCGCCCGCAAAAAAGTCTTCACGAGCGCTGGGCTTTATGTTGTTAGCCACACGGATAAGCCAGAGCGTTGCTGGTATGCAAAATGTCCAGGGTGCGAGCAGATCCGTACGGCACGGATTCAAGAGCCACTAGTTGGAAATTGTCCTGTCTGCCAACGCTTAATTACCACTCAATACATTAAGCCCTTTGTTGAACCGATCGCGTTTAGTGTGAGAGTAGAGAAGAAAAGTGGAGGTGCAGAAAGACATCGACGCACCTCGCTGATTCGGCAAAGACAATCGCTCACACATTTCATTGATTCCGTGGAAGAGTCGAGCTTCCAGGATGCTGGTCTATTCGCCGTGGCGCTGAAGGAGACCGGCACATTGTTTCGCTACAATTTGGGGCCAGCAAATAAAGGCTTCATGCTATGTCCTGCTTGCGGACATAGTGAACCACTACGAAGCTTCAAGGTTGGCAAGAAGCACAAAAGATTGCGGGTTTCTTCAGGCACTCTAGACTGTACGAACGAGCACCCTTGGACAAAGCCGCTCGCCTACGGTCATCGATTTCAAAGTTTTTGTCTTATCGCTCGTCCGACTGCACCGACTACATCTGTAGAGTCATTGGCGTTCGCTTTGCAAAAAGGTTTGTGCCAGGTATTGGACATTGAGCCATCTGATATTGGCGTTTCGTGGCGATGGCTGGCCAACCGAATGGCAAGCGATACTCATGCGGAAATCATCCTCTATGATCGTACTCCCGGAGGCGCAGGATTCGTCAGAGATGGATTCAACAACTGGTTCCCAGTGGTGGAACAAGTGAGAACAATCTGTGAGACCTGCACTTGTGAGCAAGCATGTTACAGTTGTCTCAAAGATTACCATAATCAGTCTCATCATGATCGGTTGGACCGCAAGAGCGTCGTGCACTATCTTGTGCCCCACAACCCTTTTGAGGATTGAGAGAAGAAAGAAGGAAACGTGAAACCCTCTTTGTTTTCTCAATCTAACAAATCTGAGTTCGACCCGGTAATGACGCTGCGGACACGTTTCCAAGGAATGTACCAATCTTCATGGCGATTCCTGGTCATCGCCGCACGCTCCAATCTCTCTCACGCCGCTGGACAAACATATCGGCTTGTTAGCCGATATGCTCGATTTCGAGAAACAGATCAGGACAAGTACGTGACGTATTTGATTATGACTGATCTCTATAAGTGCCACTTAGCCGGGCCACTCTTGGGAACCATCCTTGCCGCTTCTGCTGCTGTGGAGACTTTTCTCCGGATGGCCATGCGGGCCTTTCTGGAGAAGGACCGACCCAAACAGCAGCAAGCACGGGGGCCTTCTCCACAGATTTTGAAAAAGCTCGAAGAGTTCGACGGATGCACTCTCCTTGACAAACTAGACCATGTTTCTCAAGCCCTCCTGCAGCGCAACTGCCAAGATACCCTACGAAATGAATTCAAAGCTCTTGTGAATTTTAGGAACGAATGCTTTCACTCGGATGCGATCTTGCGTCGACAAAATGGTGAAGACCAAACAACTAAAAGAGGATGGCCTAAGCATGTCTCTCCCAAAAAGCCGCTGGAGTATCCATTTCTTTGGGCAAGTAATCGCCCTCTTTCACTCGCTCATGCTCTCCGCGTCGTCAGGCTACATGATGATATAGTAAAAGAACTGGTGGGAGATCCTATTCCTCAATATCTCGATGAGTTTTTTGAATTCGACGGGGTTGGGCTAAGGCTAGACTTGATTGAGGCATATTTACGAAAGCCGGTCACCTGAAAAATTCAACATCGTAGCTCAAGGATGGAGCGTAGTTGCAGAAGGCCTTGAGGCTACAAGGATTAAGCGTCTTAAAGCTCATCTGAAGAGATTAAAGCTAGTCTAATCTAATGGGGTTCGCTCATTGTATCAAGGTAGACTTTGGCGGAAACTGTTCAGTGTGATTGAAGTCACCTTTTTTGCCAACATTAGGAAATTTACATTCCCAGACTTTGAAGGGGGACGCAGCATTTTAGGGAACCTGTTGGTACTCTGTCCGAAGATGAGCTGCGAGGGATACTGAACGGCAGAGAATTCACACTTCCACAGTTGAAAGGCAGTAGAACAGCATGACTCTTGTGAAGACTTTATCTGCACTGGTTCTCCAGGGAAGTAAGTATGCAAAACAATGGCAACCGTAATAATAGGGTTCGGCTTCTATTTTTTTCCTGCATTAGTGGCGGTCTATAGAAAGCACCCGAATCGGGCGGCAATCTGTGCGCTGAACTTCTTGTTGGGTTGGACAGGAGTTGGCTGGGTTCTCGCTCTGATGTGGGCTTCTACGAGTGCAAGTCAACAAAAGAAGGAAAAGTGTCATCACAACAGTGAATCTACGGACAAAGGAAAGTCCGAAGAAAGCCTGAGGATAGCCCTGATACGGTCTCTTCTTGACAACTGGCTATGAGAGGGGCGGGCTGAACGGCAATGAACACGCCTCTTCCGACTCTTGGGAAAGTCGGGCCCTTACGAAAACACGTGCATGCCACGTCCTCAGGCAGCCTAGCGCTGCACCCATCAAATTGTAGGTGCGAGTCAACTAACCATCGGCAGCAAGCGTCGACGGTAAGGCAGAATGCATAAAGAGGCGAGCGTCGCTAATTTTAGCGATGGACTGTTGGTTCTCCTTTTCCCCCTACTAGCGCTCAAATTGATAGAGAGACAGGCGGAACCTACTTTTCTCTGTTGACCAATTTCTAGGAATAATCAACCTCTCAACGGGACAACTAAGCTATCTTTCAGCGATGAACAGCATCGGTAGGCCAAGAGTCTACTCTGTTAGATATTCTCCCCTCGTACCCCTCCCCTATTGACAGAAACGATAAATTTCCTCATTAGACGCGAGTGTGTTAAGCAGCCTCATCTGCGAACTGCTTGGCACACAAAGCCAAACCCAGGGTGACCTGGGACGGAAAGCCGACGGGACTTCATCCGCTATGCTGCTATTAGAGTCGGCAGGGGAAGTGGGGGGCGGCGACATGGAGACGTCTGAGCCCTGGTGGGTGCGCAGACAGGCAGAGGGACTGAAGTTGGCTGGGTTACCGGAAGTGGATCCTGTAAGAGTCACAAGCGGTGCCCGGCTTTTTTGTTTTCAGAGTGGCATGCGATGTACCAGACTCGTGTGATTACCGTTCAAGTATGTTGGGTTTGGACCAGGATTAAGTGGTGAGAACTATGTCGACAGAGGTACATGTCTGAAGAGCGCCCCAGGTTTCCTACTTGGCATCGCTCGTGGTTGCGCTGCGGTGGCCAGGGTTCCCTTACAGCGTTCTCCTTATAGAAGGGAGAGGACCCGCATGATCAGCAATTTCCGCACGATGGCAATTGTTGCTACGTTTTTCTTGAGCTTGGCCGTTTCACCATTATCTAGCGCTCAAAATTACATCAACCTGGTGACCGACCGTAGTGCGCTAGGAGCCAACGATTCTCTCGACTGGGGTATCTTGGGCGGCAACGGTTTCATTCCTCCGAATCCATTTACCGTCCAATCCGTAGATGGCATCGTTATTACGGCTACTGACACAGCCAAAGGCCTAGAACCGTTGGAAATCCAAGTCCAGTGCTCTGTGCCCAGTAGTCCGTTCGGTTGCGGGAGGTGGCCCGGGAATTTTGCTCCAGGAGACAACTTGCTTTGGGTACAATTTGGCGGAAACCCTGATAATCTTGTCCTAACCTTCAGCACCCCGGTCTCTGGCGCTGGGATGCAGATTCAGTCCAATCCGAATACGTCGTTGGGACCCTTTACCGCTACGATACAGGCCTTCAATGGCACGACATTGCTTGGTAGCTTTACTGAGAACGGAAACAGTAACGGCGCTGCAGACAATTCTGCGATCTTCATTGGTGTTCTATCTTCGACGGCCAACATCACATCGCTCGTGTTGAGCACGACCAATCCCCCGGGAACACCTCCGGATTTCGCCGTCAACAAGCTTTCACTTGTCAGGCCTTTCTCTCTCTTTCCAGATCATGGCGGGAATGTGGGTACGATAACACCCACCATCTTCGGAAGTGGGATTCCTGCGGATTCTACAGCCAAGCTCGTTTGCTCGGGTCAGTCGGATATCTTGGGAACGAACAATACGGTCGCTCCCAACGGCACGAATTTAACTACCACCTTCGACCTGACAGGTGCACCTCCTGGGCAGTGTTCTGTCGTAATCACGCAGCCCGATGGCAGCACTCAAACGGTACCTGAGCTATTCACTATTGAGCAGGGCGGTGCACCGCAGGTCTGGGTGGACATCATCGGTCCAGAGAAGATGCGGATTGGGCGGGAAGAAACATATTACATTGTAGTGGGTAACAAAGGAAATGTCGATTCAAGCCCGGGTCTTGTTTCGCTAGATGTCCCGTCGACTTTTCAGTATGTACAGATGTCCGGAACTAATTTGTTTGCTGCCGGCAATACTTCCGACCCCGAGTTCCAAATTCCTGGACCAGACAACCCAAGTTCTACAAGTCTGTTGTTTGTAACTTCGGGTGTGTCAGCGGGAGCAACGCAGGTATCCCCTATTCATCTCACAGTACCCTCTAGTGGTCTAACATCATCACAGCTTACAATATCCCCCAGTGGTCCATCATCGCAGTTCACCTTGAAAGTAGGGTGGCAACAAGATTTGGCTAACTTGAGTCTTGATGACTTTCTTGGATTGGAGGGAATTCCATTTATTCCATCTCCTGCGGGCGGGTGCCCGCAATGCCTTAATGACTACAATGCTGAATTGCTAGCGCATACCGATGTATTAACCGACTATCTCACATTAGATAATGCAAGACTAAACCTAATTGACGCTTGGGTGAACCTCCCTCTTGCCCTCGGTAGAACAGTCGCGACGGGCTTAGCCGTGACAGCACTGGCAAGCGTAGGAGTTCCTGCCTTAATCTTAGCGCCGCTGGGGCCAGTGATCTCTCAGTCGCTCATATGCGTCCAGAACAATCTTGGCATTCCAAGTGGCCAGAACTGCCTTATGATCCTTAAGCCATCACTCAGAGCCCTAAGGAATGCAATCGCTCTTTTTCTGCCAAACCCTTTTCCTGGTTTTCCGACTCCTGTCCAACTAGCAGTGAAATCCCTGGGCGTTGCCGTCGACTTGGCAATCGCCGCAACCGATGCAGCAGGGAACATTATCAATGCTTACGGTGATGTACAGGCTGCTTTTGGGAAGTTCCAGCAATCGCTTGGGCCTTATCAAATTGCACAAGGGAACTACCAGTCGTGTCTCAGTAATACAACCTGTGGGCAGCAACCACCACCGCATCCTCCTAATCCGCCAGGAACGAGTTTGACGGTAACACCCATTCAGTCTCGGGATCCCAACGATAAGCTCGGATCACGGGGGATCGGAGTTCAACAATACATTTCAGAAGCAACGCCTCTCCGGTACGCCGTATATTTTGCAAACGAGGATACTGCCACAGCACCAGCACAACAGGTGGTGATTACGGATCAACTCGACCTCACAAACGACGACCTCAAGACCTTCAGCTTCGGTCCAATTGCATTCGGCAACCAGTTGATATCGCCTCCGTCATTGCAGGCCAGCTTCTCGACCACAGTGGACTTGCGCCCTTCAAACAACCTTCTGGTGGCGGTTACAGCGAATCTAGATAGCAGCACTGGCCTCGTCACTTGGAAGTTTGAATCGCTCGACCCGACTACCAATCAACCGCCGACCGATCCTACAGCAGGCTTCTTGCCTCCCGGTGGAGAAGGAAGCGTGGTCTTTACAGTCCTACCAAAGCAGGATCTTGTCACAAACACCCAGATCCAGAACCAAGCGACGATTGTCTTTGATGTAAACCCGCCGATATCTACGCAGACGTGGCTCAACACACTGGATAACGATAATCCAACCAGTCACGTTGTTCCACTTCCCACCACTGAAAATTCGGCGAACTTTCCAGTTGAGTGGTCTGGATCTGATACAGGCGCAGGCATTCAAGACTTTACCATCTTTGTCTCGAATAACGATGGACCCTTCACCCCCTGGCTGACAAACACGACCGAGACTTTCGCCAGTTACCCTGGTGTGAACGGACATACCTATGGGTTTTTTAGCCAGGCGCGTGATCTCGTCGGCAACATAGAAGTGTTGAAGACCCAAGCAGAAGTGACAACGACTGTCCACACCGGCAGCCCCCCGACAGCGAAGTGTACAGATGTAACAGTGCAGACGGATGCCGGGCTCTGTTCGGCTGCCTCTGCGTCGGTCAACAATGGCTCTTCTGATCCGGATGGAGACGCCATCACACTTCAGCAGTCGCCCGCTGGCCCATACTCCTTGGGCACGACCGCAGTGACCTTGACCGTCACCGACACAGAGAACCTTTCGGCGTCCTGCAGCGCGAATGTCATAGTTGTTGACAAGCAGCCGCCAATAATTGGGGCGGTATCGGTGAGCCCGAATATCTTGTGGCCACCCAATAATAAGCTAGTACCGGTGAGCGTGGCGATCTCAGACTCGGATAACTGTGACTCGAAACCGGTCTGCAAAATCACGCAGATTACGAGTAATGAACTGATCACGGCAGTGGACGCACAGACCACCAGCAACCTCACTGCGAATCTGAGTACGCAACGGCTTGGGAATGGAACAGGGCGCGTTTACACACTGACAGTGCAGTGCACCGATGCCTCGGGTAATAGCTCCACGGCGAACACGACGGTGACTGTGCCGCATGATCAGGGAAACTAAAGATGTAAGGGGACAAGAATAAGGCTGGCCTCTAGCAACTGTGAGTCATCGAAGACTCACAAGGTCGCGCTCTAGTTGCCGCCCAGTTTTGTTACCTTTCCGGACAGTAATAGAAGCTACGTGGCAAACACCAAAACGTCCTTTACCTTCTCAAGTGCTTCTTATGTCGGAGACTACACTGCGATTGCTGAGAGATAGACATTGGGCGGATCAAAATATATAGAAGAAATACAACAGATCTTGGAGTGACTACTTACGGAATCAATAAACGATCCTCTTTCGTTGGCGCTTAGCGAGGCTATCGCGGACAGTAGACGGCACTTATTATTTAATAAACGTCTCATAGTAGTTCTCGCTCTGGTACCCACAGTCATCTCCCTTGTCTTTGTAGCCCTTGCTGCTTTTAATAAGATTGCACCCGAGAACAATTCCCTCGTAATCGGTAGTATCGGTAGTGTTCCATCGTTGATGGTGGCAGTCTCTTTTGCGATATACCAGATATCGAAGATCGGTGCATGCGAACATGATCTCTCATTCTTAAAAGTCCTATATCGCATATCTGGAAAGAGCGGTCTTAAAGACGCCCTGAAGAAGTCGCCCTGTGCTGAGGTGACGAAGATCAGGGACGAGTTCATCACTATATTATCAAGAAGAAACGGACAGCATAGTAATGGATAATAACGATATCAAAGACGAAGAAATTCTACGAGAAATCCTCACTGAGCGAGACGAGGCTTTACAACGTGGCCGAGGTCTGGTTATTGCTACCTCTACGTTGGCTTTGTTTAGTCTAGCTATAGTTATCGTGCTTAGCTGGTGGGCGGTGTCCGCGTACCACACCGCTGATCAGCGTCTAAGCGATATGTCAAAGATTCTCTCTAATGTTACGGAGCATGAGCTTCCTCGCATAACAAAACAAGTACAAAAGGCAAGTGATGACCTTGGCTTAGTGCAAACAAGTGTTAGCCAAGCACAGGGGCAAGTAAATACAGCAAAAGACGACTTTGCTAAGGCGTCTAAATCTTTGCTCGAAATACAAAACAGATATCAGATAGCTTCAGCAGACGGAAAAATAAAGACTGGGACAGAAGACAAAGATCGTCCTTTTACCTTTTCATTTCCTGTTAAAAATGTATGGGTAGAGTTTACGGACAATATTCAATTTGCAGACAGAGCAATAGTTCAAAGAATCAATGGTAACATGGTAACCATTGATATAAAGACACAAGAGGCCGTGCGACAAACGGACGTTAGCTTTAGAGTTTGGGCTACTTCATTTTAAATAGAATCACACTCAAGGGAAAGTAGCACTGTTGCTATAGCCGGCCAAAATCAATAGATGCAACGATTCCGGCACCTTCCATTTAATGGGGAGCTATTTAGCTAATTGATAAACGTAAAAGCATACCGAGGTTAGCAGATTCACTAGCCTTATATTGAGCGCCAAGCGAACATCAAAAAATCTCCATATTCGACATGATTCTGAATCACCTCTGAAACTGATGCATTGATCGATTCTTTCTCTAGCTCTAGAGAGTTTGTCATTACAATTTCATATTTTTCTTCAATCGTGAGAGCTTCAGCTAGAATCTTCCGCGATGACTTTAATTTCTGAAAGCGTTCGTGATCGATGATTACTTCCGGAAATTCACCTAACGCATCTATTCTGAGAACGTAGTTCATAGGTCATAACCATTGATTCACTTGGATTTTTGCCTTGACAATGTGATATTCATTGAGTATTCGGGCAATCACGCAAAAATTGATTCGCAGCGCTTATTATCGTACCGGTAGCCTATAGCCTACAAGCTTTCTCAAAATGAGCGTGCAAAAAAAGGTGCAGCCAGAAGGGAAGAAAGATGCAAACCACTGACCCGTCAGCTGTCCTTAATAGGGTTCAGTTTCTATCTTTTCCCTACCATGGTGGCTGTCTGTAGCAAGCGCCCAAATACGGCGGCCTTCGGAGCGCTCAACTTCTTTTTGGATTGGACAGGAATCGGCTGAGTTCTCGCTCGGATGTGGACCTCTACGAGTGCAAGTCAACAAAAGGAAGAACAGCTTCGTCAAAACAGTAAGTCTACGGACAAAGGAAAGTCCGAAGAAAGCCTGAGGATAGCTGTGATACGGTCTCTTCTTGACAACTGGCTATAAGGGGACGGGCCGAGCAGCAAAGAACACGTCCCGTCCAACTCTTAGGGATAGTCCCGCGACCTTATAAGAACGCTTGTGCATCACGGTCGCAGGTAGTGTGGTGCTGCACCCCACCAAAATTATAGATGCAAGTCAAAATAACCATCGGCTGCAAGCACAGACGGCAAGGCAAAGGCACAAAGGAAGCGAGCATTGATAATGATGAGATGCTAATTTTAGCAAAGAACAGCTTTCTTCTTTCTCTTTTTACCTTGATCGGGTTAAATAAAGGGTTCTGCACCTTCATCTGGGGGCAAACAGATGGAAAGTCTTCGTGCGTGTCCATTTATGTAACTGCTAGGATACAAGAAACCTGTGACAACAGTATTTATGAAACGGCACTTCTTCCCTAACTTATCTATTTTTTGTTCTGTTAATGAATCGGGTCAATTTCGTCAAGCTCCAGCCAAGCTGGGCTGCGATCTCTCGCTTTGGTCTGTTTGCAGCAAGTAGGCTCAGAGCATAATCTTCTTTATATTTTTGAAATATTTCTCGACACCGCTTGCTGGTCCATTTCGGCTCTGCAAACAGCAATATTTTCTCAATAAGAGCCGCCCTTCGCTCAGCAGACATAGAAGAAGACCTTTTCGTTCTCATCTCGCACTTACCTTTCGGGGCAGCCGACGTCTGGCTTAAAATTTTTTTGCGACGACTGACACCACGTATGAAAGGCCAAATTTCTGACTTTGACTCTGACTATGTCAAGGTAACGCGCCCATCGTTGCTATCAATACGTTAGGCAGTTACTTGCGCTCGTTTACTGTTTCATAGTGGTTACCCAACCTGTGGGTGGTCTTTAATATCACTAGGTGTGGCATTGTAGAGCTGACACGTTTACAGCGCTACAAAGTCAACGTCCGCTCACCGTCGAAGGATGACCCACAACACTTTAATGATACCCGACCCGCCACACTGGGAACAGGTTCATAAGAGAGGCTAGCCGGTCATTAGTGTATCTTCTCCGCTGTGTTCATGCGGTCATCTTCTCGTGGTAGATCGATTCCCCAGAATCGCGGATTATTTTCTTATCCGCCGCCACTACGGTAGCTCCCGGGAATACAGCCAGGACATCCTCAGTCTTGATTCCACCATTACGGAGCCGCTGTAGGATGGTCGCTTTCTGTCGCCTGATTTCTCGTTTGAGCTGTTCTGAGAGTACGAAGCCCTTCGGCGTAATCACTCTGAGTTTTTCAACATTATCGATAAACATAACACCTTGGTGCCTTAATTCGACAAGCAGAGCCAATGCCATCATTGATTCGCCTCCTCAAAGATAACTTCATCGTCCTCATTCGCTCCTACCTCCCACATGGCCGCTCGCTGCTCTTGCTCCATTGGCCTGGCTGCTTCTTCGTAAGCGTAAGCGCTACTAGCGTTTCCAGCATTACTTGCTGAGGATTCAGCGCCTGGATAATTCCCAAAACCGTTAGACTTTGGCTTGAAGCTGTCGGACGTTTCGGACATTTCAGACGTTCCGGACATTGTACCCGAGACTGTTCCATTGGATGTTTTTTTAATTTTCAAAGTGCCTGATTCTGGCGCTTTAGTTACTCCTGATCCTTCACCTCTAGCGGGCTGTGGTTGAATGTCCTGATTAGAGTTTTTTGGTGGATCGGACGTTTCAGACGTTTCGAGTTGCACGATTGATGGTATGAGAGAACGCAAATTATAAGAACACAGTAAGTCAAAAATCAGGTCCTCATCTACTTTACGATATCTAGTTTTTTTCTTTGTCGACGTATCGATTTCCTTTGGAAGTCGCAGGCTTGAGAAAATCCACCCAATGCTCTTTGGTGTAGCCCACTCCGTCTCTTCCCCAGCTTCCGCCAGTTCTTTCACCTTGTCTGCGATTTCTGTTGCGGATACTCTCTCCCTTAAAATGTCCGACTTGTCCGAAACGTCCGAAATGTCCGAAACGCCAAAACAGAAGGCGGCAATGGCTCGGACAACAAGGGTAGTGTGATCGGATAGTTCTTCCTGTTTTTCCTCCATTGAGGCAGAGAGAATTGTCCGAATTGTCCCCTCAAGCCCTTCGACTCCATACTTCTCGAAGAGCCGCGCCACCGCCAGAGGTGCTCGCCAGACTTCAAATTGGCGGCCCACCAATGAGGTTTCCGCATCAAGTTCAGCCCAGCATGCTTTTGCTTCCGACAGCAGCCTGAGCGCCGTTGCCCAGAGATCATCTTGCAATGCCTGATGCGGAGTCGGCCAGCCTTCAAGGCGGATAGGATCGCGGTTGCCTTTTTGGCTGTCGGCTGTCCGCGCCAGGGGAATGAGGAGGCTGCGAGTTTCGAGTGCCCCAAATGGTTTCTTTTTTGACGTAAACGCACGGGGAGTATAGGCGTTCACCCAACGAATTTCCCACTTGCGATTGGCATTCTGCTCCTTGAGCGGCACTTCCATCCCACGCCGGTTACCAGAAAGGAGCAAGGCTTTCTTGTCAGGGTCCGTGTTCTTGTCCTCCACGTTCTCTGCATCATCGAAGAGCATCGCAGCGCCATAGTCAGCGAGGTCGCGCAACGCCGCAAAACTACCGCCCAAAGTTAGCATCTGGCCTAAATAGGACGTGGCAACCCATACATTGCCCCATTTTGTTTTGCCACAGCCAAATTCCCCGTTTGGCCAGGGATAAGGCAGCACGTCAAAGGCTTCACTGAACCACGTCATGAGCGAGGTACATGCGGACAGGCAACACATTGATTTTTGACTTTCTAAAGAACGGCTGAAGTCGAGATAATGATCGTAGACACCGACGAGACGCCAGAAGACGTCGCACGGATCAGGACGAGCACCATTCACATATGCTCGGATTGCGCGGGTCTGCCATAGCCGATGCTGTGACGGGATTATGTGAAGCTTCACCTGAAAACGCAAATCAGAAAGTGGAACCGTGCCATCGCCGAAGATGCGGCCATCCTGGCGTACGAGCATAAGGCGTTGCTCTGTGGTAACGTGTGGGGGGTTCAATTTGACAATGTTGCCGTTTTCATCGAGTGCTTCCTTCTGTTCCACGCGGACATAGGGCCAGATCGCAACATAGGCAACGCCATCGATGAGTGATAAGGGTCGGCGCAGGGTCAGAGGGGCATCATCGAGAAGCATGATGGTAGGCTGTACCGCTTGGGGCTCTGGCCGTGGTCCTTCGGCGAGCGCTTTCAGATCCTCAATGGTATGGCCTGCAGCAAGGTAGTTATCGACGCCGATCTTTTGGTCCCCATCCATAGGTAGATAGATGATATGGATATCTGCCCCCTTGCGTTTGAGGTGTTCGTTGAGTCGTGCAAGAGCCTTTTGCACTGGATCTTTTATCGTGACGTCGCTATCGAAGACAATGTAGACAACTCGGCCACTCAGCGCGATATAGTCCCAATCTGCCAGGAACGTGACACCGCCAAAGGCGTTCTTTCCTTTGAATGCATGCACGCCCATCAGTGCCACGGCACATACGCCACGACTCGCTAAGGCGTCAGCTTTTTTCAGACCCTCAGTAATGAACAGCGGAACTGCAGGGTCACCCAGTTTCTGGCGACAGGAAGGGAGACAGTCAAGCCTGAGACCCTGCCCTTTCGGTGTCTCATATTTGATTGCTTTGCCATTTTTATCGAAACGTGGCCTATCAGGGCGATACTGACAATACGGTTGGCTTCCATCTGGCGCATATACGGGCAGCAGTAGCCCCGGTACCTGACATGGGGTGAAGCCGAGGTTTGCAAGTTCCTTGTGATCTGTGACGGAACGATAGCCGCGAGCATCAATTACGGCATCGCTGATGCCCGATTCTTCACAGAGCATTTTCAAGTGGTTGGGTTTGAGCTGGTTCACTTCCTGACCTCCCCGCGTCGAGAATGGGAAAGGCATATACTATATAGTAAGTTATCTTCACCTACGCTCAAAGGAGTCACTAAAAGTGATAAATTAACGATCACGCTGCACCTCCTTGTTTTGCCCACTCCAAAAGTTCGTCAAGGTCGAAGCGAACGTATTTGCCAAGCCTGATTAAAGGGACTGCATTTTTCCTCGTTCGCTCATAGAGCCAGGAGTCTGGCACTCCCAGAGCTTCAGCGGCTTTTTTGATTGTTACGTATCGCCGCTGTTGAGCGACTGTTGCTTCTGTCTGTTTACTCATCATGCATCTCCATTCGTCGTTTTGATGCATGATAAAGCTGAATCTGAGATAATGAGGAGACACGCAAAGTACCGTTTGCATGTCCTCTTTTTCGAAGGAAAAAATCCTTCTAGAACAGAGACTTAGCAGACTGTCGGCAGAGAAGGCGGAGAAAAAGGCGCAGAAACCACTCTAGAGGGGACTTGACAGCGATCGAAAGACAGAGCCGATTAATTATGCAGCGCTGGTATGCTTGGTCTTGGCGAAGGAAATCCTAACAAAGATGGCCGCTAATTTTAGCAAGGTACGTGCGTATCTTTCCTTTTTTCGTGTTAATAAAGTTACTTGGTTTTATAACTGGCAACACTCTCTCCTAAAATTGGGGCTTGCTAGGGGCAAACAGTGCAGCTTTCACATCTCGTGTTTCTCGAAGGTTGCACACCCCATGCGAGGTTCAATCCTGGCTTTGTCTCCAATGTCTTCCGACAGCTTCTCTTTCAGGGAACGAAGTAAACGAGGAAAGGCCCAAAAGTAGAAACGGACAGGCTTTATTTCGTACGTTTCAGTTTAGAGAGTTGCCGTTTGATGTAGCTTGGCTTGTACTTGCTGTGGCGTCGCTTGCTGTCGCGTAGCTTGTATTTATCATAGTTATGCCAGGTTGCGGCGCACAATGCGATGTCTCGCGGCGTGCGAGAACACCATTCCTTAAGTTTGTCCTCTGGAATACTTTCCACCCCGAGGGCCTTCTTCAGAATTTCTTCAATGATGAGTTTCCGTGCGTTTGGGTTCCGGTAGGAACGTTTTAATTTCTTGAGCCCCTGGAAACACTTCTCGTAATCATCCAGCACCAGCTGTTTGTGTAATTCTGTGACAGGTTCTCGGTTACCCCCTCTCTTCGAGGGAAGAAAAAAGCGAGGAAATCTCTCCCGTCCGGGTGCCTCATCTCGTGATGGGGAATAGAGAAAGGTCGACAGTTGCTCATGAGGATTCTCTTTGCTCCATTGTTCATACGAAGCTTGGAGAGTATCAAAATAGCTTTGCTGCGCTTCGAGGATGCTGTGCATTTGTAGCGCATTGCCTTTCGTCCTTTCGAATATCAGCGCAAGTCTGACTTGATCCTCGACGAAGCGCCGCAATTCAGAGAGATACTCTTTCATTTACACCTTCGCTCTTAAAGGATACCTATAGCTACATTCCTGCGAACCAGACGAAGCGGAAATATTGTCCCGGTTTTGTCCCGATGTTAGCAGAAAACAAGAGAAAAGAAGAGAGACCAAGAGCAAAGACGAAACCGCTAAGTTTTTGTTCTTATTATGGTTTGTTTGCTCTTGGTTTAGTGTAGTAACTGACAGTGAGGGACTGAAAATCCTCGTGTCGACGGTTCAATTCCGCCCCTGCCCATCTCTTCTTTCATAGATATCGAGCAGTAAAAGTCTGTCTTCCACAGCCTCTTCGCACCGCTGGTTAATCCTCGGTGTGCTCCGACGGTAGATAGCCGCTTCCCTCCGCTCGCTCTAACATCGCCAGAATCGTCTGCGCCAGACGTCGGGCGGAATCAGGCGTCAACTCCACGGCGACGCGCGCATTGGGCCCCTCTGATTCGTTGACAAAATCAATATTCAGCGCATGCTCCAACGGCATATCGAAGGGATGGTCGTATGACACATTCACCTCGCGCAATGCGAACCATCCTTTTGTTCCTTTTCCGCTGCCGGAAATTTTTGTTTGCTGCACTAACATGGTGCACATGGTTACACTCCTTCTCTGATTCGTGTTCAAAAGACGACTGCTACGCTGAGGGCGTCAGATGCTTTTCTAGAAAAGCGAACACCTTCTTCCAGCCATCGACGGCTTGCTCCTGCCGATAAGCGGGCCGATCATAGTAGAAAAAGCCGTGACCCGCCTTGGCGTACATGTGAAACTCATACCTCTTGCCGTGCTGCTTGAGTGCTTGCTCATGCTGAGTCACTTGGGCTGGAGGGGGAGATTGATCCTCTTCACCAAAAAGCCCCAGGAGCGGGCAGGACAAATCTTTGGTGTAGTCAATCGGCGCTACAGGTTGCTTCGGAGTTGTTTCTTCTTTAGACATCACGACACGTCCGCCCCAGCAATCAATGGCAGCATCAAAACCCGTGACCCGACTAACGACAAGGACTGTGTGACGCCCGCCGGAGCAGGTGCCGAAGAGTCCGACTTTGCCATTCAAGTAAGGCAGCGACCGCAAGTAGCGCATGGCTCCTGCGACATCACCGATGACTTGTTCGTCCGCGACGCCACCAGCGGCGCGCACTTTTGCCGCCACATCTTCTGGGGTCCCGTGTCCTTCACGACAATACAAATTAGGACTGATGGTGACATACCCATGATGAGCAAATTTCCGCGTGGCCTCCCGATACCATTCATCCCAGCCCGGCAAATGATGAATCAACACCATGCCGGGGAACGGTCCGGAGCCAAGGGGCCGAGCCAAATACGCGTTCACCACGTCTCCCTTCGCCCCGGCAATGGACACCGTCTCCGCCAACATGCCTTCGTACATATTGGTCTGGTACATCAGGCTACCCTCCTTTGTTTCTGAACGATGAGTGGGAATTTTACTGCGGACTAAAGCAGCAAGGGCGAGAGCTTGAGCCTGGGGCCGAAGGTTTACACGCCTCGGCCCACAGTGCTCAGACCACAGCGAAGAGCGTCTATTCAGAAGTGCGGGATCGTGCACCTCTCTCCCAGTCCTCCTCAAACCTATCAGTCATGTCACCCTGAGTGAAACGAAGGGTCTCTCATCGAGATTCTTCGCCGCATTCGCGGCTCAGAATGACAGCTTTAAGAGGTTGAGAGACAGGCGCCAGGTTCTAGCTGCACCGCAGCAGCTTACCCGAATACACGCCGGTTTCCTTCGCATCCTCAAAGGTCACTTGACCATTGACCATGATCCAGCGATAGCCTTCCGGTCGTTGCACCAAGCGCGCCCCATTATCCGGCGGGACATCATACAGAAACTCCGGGTCTTTGATCGCTAGCTTTTCTAGATCGTACACAAGAATATCCGCCGCCATCCCTTCACGCAGACAGCCGCGATCCTTGAAGCCCGCGACCCAGGCCGGCATATAGCTCATGTGGTAATGCGCCTGCTCCAGCGATATTTTTCCGGTCTCGCGCACCATCCAGGTCAACAGATCGGTGGGATAGGACCCCAGGTTCTGGAACTTGGTGTGCGCCCCGCCATCGGAAAACCCGGCAACCGTTCGATGGCTCAACATCTCTTTGCAATTGTCCGGATTCTGATTCCGCGTCGGTGTCAACCATTGCGTTTTCCAGTCGTCCGCCGCCGAAACATCCAATAGCGCGTCAATGACGTGCTTGTTTTCCGCCTGGGCGATTTCCCGCACAGACCGGTCTTGGTACTTGGTGCGTAAATCATCGCGCGAGATCTTGCGACACACAAAGTCGGCGATGTCGCCCAGCACTTTGGGCTGCTTGCTGCGATCATACTCGGCCTTCATTGCCTGCCGCAGCGCAGGATTGCGTAGCTTCGTGGTGCGCTCTTCGGGAGAGCCCAGCGTCGCCTCACGCCATGAATCCACATTGTCAAAAAGATTCCATTGATCAATGAACGAGAAGCGGAAATTGGCGCGGATCGTCACCGCATGCCCCACCAATGGCACGCCTTTCTTGTTGTATTCATCCACCACGCTGAGCATGGTGCGGAACACCTGGGGCCGATCATCGATCGCCGCGATAGCGTTAAAAATCAGCGGCTTATTACTCGCCTGAGCAAGCTGTCCGCCGAAATCCATGTCCCGACGCGGTCCTTCAATGCCTTCGTCGATGGCCCCTGATACTTGTGCAAACTGAATCGTGCCACGGTCATAGTTGTCCATAGCCTTGGCCAGCGCCAGATAGAATTCATCCGACATAATGTCCGAGACCATCAGGGTGCCGTCATAGTCCCGCTGCACAGAGGCGCCATAGCCCGTTAAGCGTTGCGCCGCCCAGCCGTTGGCGCCAGCCTTCATAGCCCCATCGAGCACCTGGATGATTTCCGCCAGTTCTTTTTCATTCGGTTGACGGCTTTTTGCTTGGTCCCAACCGCCCATCACATAGCTGACCAGCGGCGTGACCGGCACGAGCTGAATCATGTTGACGCCTTTGGGGAGACGATCGATATGATCCATCCACTGCGGAAAGGTCTCCCAGGTGAACGGCATGGTCGCTTTCATTGCCTCGTAGGGAATCGCTTCGTTGCGCTCCATTGACCACATGGAGCGGTCAGCGTCCTTGTGACGCACCGGGGCAAAGCCGAACCCGCAGTTGCCATTGGTGACTGAGGTCACTCCATGCCAACTTCCGATGGAACACGAAGGGTCCCAGTGAATCGGGGCGTCGTAGTGGCAATGCAGGTCAATCACCCCAGGGGCAACAATGAGCCCGTTGGCGTCGAGCACCTGTTTCGCGTCGCTGCTTTTGAGATGGCCGATTTTGGTGATGACGCCGTTCTTGATGCCGACGTCCGCCTTATAGGGCGGGAGCAGCGTCCCGTCAACTATCGTCCCACCTTTGATAATGGTATCGAACTCCGCCATAACAAACCCTCCTTTTCGGGTGTAATGTGTTGACGACAGAAAACATCGACAGGGGGAAGATGTAAAGCAAACCAGTGAGGTGAGTTGTAACAGGGGGCGCGAGCAGGGCTCAGCTCCATTCGAGCGGTGGGGCCCTCTATTACAACGGACGCAAGGGACTGGTTACACTCCTCTTCTCGACTGCAGGTAGCCACCTGGATCTTCCTCTTCCCTTTAGCACCCTTTCCCTGAGGGTCAAGAGGCACTGCACACTGTGCCGCGCTTTTTTCGTAGGGAGCGAGAGGAGGCTCGATAGACTAATAGAATGAGCCCGAGCGCCGCTCGCCGAATTCATGATAGTCTCCAGCTTTGAGGGCGCGCTCGATTGCCTGACGATCCAGCGCCCACGAATGATGTGTTTGATGGGAAAACGCCAAGACGGTTTGGAACAGAATGTTACAGGCCAGGAGAATGCCGGCGCAGATTTGCCAGCGCTTGCTCTGGAGAAACTCGTCCCAGCAATACAAGCTGAAAAGCATCGCGATGGGAAAGGTCACGTACAAGGTGTGCGCATGCGGCGGTTTGCGAGAAAACAGGAAGCCGAAATACAGCAATCCGATTGTTGCGAAACAGAGTCGCCACACCCCGATCCACCTCGGAGAAGGCGCCTTTGGAGCGAAGAAACTCATCCACAACATCGCCAAAGGTTGGAGAGTGCCGACGACGATGAGGATCAGCACGACTGGTGCAAGCCATGGGTAGGCCCTCACAAAGGCCAGTCGTTCAGGAACGTCTGGCCCGATAAAATGGGGAAGCTCGAAACTCGCAAAGGACAAGAACCGCGCGATGATGTCGAACGCCTTGACCGGGGAAACCAGTAGGTTGTTCGCGTTGAGGTGGATCATCGATGCTGTCTGCCCTGCGAATCCGACGCTCCCTCCAAACTGCACTATTGTAGGAAAGATAAAGACGCCGGTCGTCAGGACTCCAATAGCAAAGCCCCACGACGTGCGAAGCACCTCAATGCCTCGCTCTCGGATCTGAAAGTAGAACGACGCGGCGACATAAGGAAGTAAAATAGCGTAGGATAGATGAAACTGCATAACCCAACAGAGCCCAGCTCCCATAAGAAAGTTCGCCCACACAAGGGAAAGCCAGCCAAGTCGAATCAAAGGGTAAGTCTCGAATGCGCCCAAGAAAAAGGCGACACTGCCAGTGAGCACGTAGGAAGGATTGTAGACATGCGTTGACAGCCCCAGTGTCCACGGCGCCGTAAAAAGCCACGTCCGTATCAACCAGGGCGGGACCTGGGGAAGATGCCGAATGCAATACTCCGCGAAGATGCAGAGGCTCAGCAGCGAGAGCGCGTTGAGGAAAATGAACGGACTTTCCGCCACGGGCGCAAGGAATAAAGGTACGGCGACAATTAAGCCCTGCAAAGCGCCAGGGATCTGCGCGCCGGGAATTTCCACGTTACTGGCCTCAATGTTCGGTCCGAAGTACGGCCAGGTCCCAGTGAGATAACTCTTAAGACCGATCAGATAGATTTGCTTCGGATCATCGCGTGACAGATCAAGATTGAGACCGAACCAAAGACGAAAGCAGAAGACGAGCAGGCATACTGTCGGGAAAACAGAGCGTCGGAGTAGAGAGCATGTGTTTGAACCATAAGGGTCAGTGGACCGTAGAAGAGTCAGCATACGGCCAGGCACTATAACGTGCCTTCCTCGTCCTCGAAAGAGCAGCCCCTAAGGACACGAGTAGCGACTTGGCTCTCCTGCCCTTGCCTAGTTATGACTGGCGGCTTACTCTAAGCGCGTCGCTGTGACAAAGTCACTATGGATTGGTGCGAGTATCCGGGATCAGAGCAGTGAATTCTCTCTCTTTCGTTTCTGTCATCGTGCCTTCGTACAATGAAGAGAACATTATTGAGACCACTCTGTGCGAGATCTACAGGCATTTGTCACACAGTGAGGTGAAAAGCGAAGTTATTGTGGTGGATGATGGCAGTAGCGACCAAACTTTTGAACGTGTTCAGGATCTGAGCAAGGCCTTTCAAAATTTGAAAGGCCTTCGCTTTAGCCGGAACTTCGGCAAAGAGGCCGCGATCATGGCGGGGTTACGCGCGGCCCAAGGGGAAGCCGTGATTACGATTGACGCCGATCTCCAACATCCTCCCGCCATCATTCCAGAGCTGATCGCTCACTGGAGAGCAGGGGCCAAAATCGTCCACGCCTTGAAGAAACAGCGGAAGAGTCACCGCCCCTGGGATCAAATTCTCGTTGCTATTTTCAACCACGTATTGGCGCGCTGGGGAGGCATCAACATCCGGAATTCTTCGGATTTCAAACTGCTCGACCGTAGCGTCGTCGATATCATGGTCAAACAGTTACACGAACATCAGAGGTTTTTTCGCGGACTGTCGGAGTGGGTGGGGTTCCGGCAAGATAATGTCTATTTCGACCTGGCCCCGAGGAATGTCGGGACAAGTAAATGGTCGGTCGGGATGCTTGCCGACTTCGCCATTACGGGACTCGTTTCTTTTACCAGCGCGCCCCTGAGGGTGGTGACGATCGTGGGCGTCATGACCCTGGTCTTCGCGATAATGGCGCTGGGCGACACTTTATGGTCTTGGATGAGAGGAACAACGCCGTCTGGTTTCGCAACTATAGAAACGACGTTGTTGTTCCTTGGCAGCGCTATCATGATCAGTCTGGGGATCATGGGAGAATACATCGCGAAAATTTATGACGAAATCAAAGAAAGACCCAATTATCTCATTGAGAGCATTTATGGATTTGATGAGCAGGCACAAATAAGGAAGATCGGCGAGAGACGGCGTCGCTAGCGAGCGTCACGCCACCGTCTCAGAGAAGAAAAACAATTTGTGGACCTGTCCCTTGCCCTGTTGTTGACGCCGTTCCTTTACTTTCGCAAAACCTCCTGCACCGCCTCCGCAAACCCTGAGGGATTATCCCCCATCACCGAATGACCCGCCCCGGGAACAACGGCAAGACGACTCTGAGGAATAGCAGCCTGCAATCGCTGCGCAGCTTCCGGGGTGAGGATATCACTCTCGCCGCCACGAATAATGAGCGTAGGGCAACGGATCTTCCGCACATCCTCCCAGAGCCCTTCGGGACCAATTCCGGAACGCCCACCGGCCCCCAGGCGTTTCTGATCGAATTTCCAGGTCCACTTGCCGTTGGGTTGTTGCTTCAGATTGTGGGACAAGCGCTGGCGGAGATTTTCCAACGAACGACGCGGGTTAAACCGATGGGCACGTTCGATGAACGCCTCGAAGGAGTCCAGCTCGTCAATGCGGGTAAAGTTCTGAATGTTCTCCCTGCCCCGCGTTTCGATCTCTGGTCCCACGTCAACAATAATCAACGCTTTCACCGTTTCAGGATAACGAGCGGCATATGTAATGGTGTTGATCCCGCCCATAGAGAGACCTGCGAGAATGAATGGAGAGAGTTTCAAGGCGGACACGAATGCCGCTACATCTTCGCATTGTGTCTGACGGCTATAGTCTCCATCGGGGGACCAGTCCGAATCGCCGTGGCCGCGTTGGTCTAACGCGTAGACATGATAATCGCCTCGAACCACCGGCGCGAAGTCATCCCACGAGTGCGCCGTCTGCGCCCCGCCGTGCAGCAACACAAACGGCGGCTTGCCCTCGCTACCCCAGTCGAGATAATGAAAACGCAAACCACACAAAGAAAGCATATGGTCTTGGTACAGATTTGTCATAGAGTCCCTCCTTATGGAGACGAGAGTCAAGAGGCTGGCGTCCGCAACGCGCAGGATACTATACAGCGGTACGGCGCCGATTGAAACTGAACCATCGCTCCTTCCCTCCCTCACCTTTCTCAGCAACCTGATATCGCATAGGATGACGCCTCCGGCTCCCGCTCTACTCGCCAAATAAGGAGGTAACAACCATGCCGCTGTATTTAGACGAAATTTATTTCAATGCAGACAGCCCGGAGGCCGCCAAGAAAGGCGTCTCCCTCATCCAGAACGCGCTCAAGAATGGCTTCCCCCAGGGAGTGACCCTCAAAGCGGGACCGTGGGGATCAAATGAAGAAGCGAAAATCGTGCTCATCCTCGACATCCAGGATCACACGCTCACCTTTGACGGGTTCGCCAAAGCGGTGAGTTCAGGCTTGATCGCCAAACGGCGGCTGACGCCTCTCGTAGAATGGAGCGCCGTGGAAAAAGCCGTCGGCTGAGCCATTCAACTTAACTGTCCATTCTCAACCCTTATGAGCGGCGAGCCGGAGTCGCGAGTAGAGGAGATACCCCTTTCTCTTTCAGGTATCGAGCATAGTCGCCCAAAGGAATGGGCGCACCAACCTCGGCCAAGTTGTATAGATAGATCCATGCAGGCGCGCGCCTTCCGTCGTCGAAGGTGATCGTAAGGTGCTCTCGGCGGAACTCCGAGGAATCTTGATCCTCAGGGTTGTAGCCTTCGTACTCATCCAGGATCGTGAGTACGTCATCCCGGTCCAACGGCTCCAAGGCATATACCTCACCGCGCACGGCATCTCGAAGGTCATCGGAAGGAACAGTTCCTGGATAAGAGCCAAGATCGAAGAGTTTGCCTTGAAACGTAGCCGCTCCCGCGAAGTGTGCGTACTTTGCTAAGACCTGCGACATTGTATGGCCAACATCTTTGCGCAGGGTTCCGTAGACGAAAATATAGTCCACTTCTCGATTCGAACGGGCGATATCTTCAGTTTCCATAAACGGCTCGTAAAGAGAACGAGCAGGGCGCACAAATGATTTCCTAATCCAGCTCAGCAGAATTCGCTTCCCTGACGGCCTCCACATTCCGCACTCGCTCACTCGCCTTGATTTGATCAAGAACAACAGCCACGGCAGGTGGGACATATCCCCGCCACTCCTGCCCTTCTCGTAGCCGGCGACGGACCTCACTGCCGCTGACGTCTTTTCCGCTGCCGCTGTCGAGTACTTCCACAGCCCAGCCCTGTTCTTGAAAACGTCTCCGCTTCTCTTCGCTCCATGCAGAAAATACGCGCAGGAACTGAGTCGTTTCTCGCGGACAGTAATACAACCAGCGTTTCGGATGGTGAATCGGGAAAGGCACGATGGAAATGCGCGTCAGCTCGACTCCCTCATCCATCAGCGCCGCGCGGATCATCCATTGTCGCTCGAAAAAAGTAAACAGGTTTGCTTCGGGACGATGACGATCGGGATCTGTTTGCTCTTGGACAATCATGGAAGGGTCAGGGTTTGTCACGCCGATGATCAAATGGCTGCACCGTTGTAAAGCAGAGAGGACGTACTGCAAATGGCCGCGATGAAACGGCTGAAACCGTCCATGCACCATGCCGTACAATCCACTCATGCCACTCATAGAGGAAGGCTCCGAAAGGAAACAACTGGGGAGGACCGCTCAGTAGTAGCCAAATGCAGTCCATCCACCATCGATCACCAACACTTCTCCGGTCATGAAGCCAGCGTCATCACTCGCGACGTAGCGCACCGCTTTGGCAATATCCGCACCGGAGCCCAAGCGGCGTTGTGGCGTGCGTTTCTCTAAATCGCGCAGCGTGAGCTTGCCTTCCGCAGCGAGGCGATCGAGCAAGTCAGTGCGCACGTACCCCGGCGCAATACAGTTGACGCGGATTCCGTACCTGGCCCATTCGATCGCCATGACCCGCGTCATGTGATCGACCGCCGCTTTTGAGGCGCAGTAGCCCAATGTCGCGGGAAACGCATTGCGTCCCAGGATCGATCCGATGTTGATAATGCAACCACCACCGTGAGCTTTCATTTGCCGCGCCGCGGCTTGTGAGCATAGGAAGATCGACTTGGCGTTCACGTTCATGTGCAGGTCCCAGTTTTCTTCGGTCATTTCCAGCGTCAACTGGGGATGCGTCACGCCGGCATTATTCACAAGAATATCGACCGGGCCGAATTCCGCTTCGAGCCGCGCAAACGCGTCGGTGACTTCGGCCCCAATCTCAACACGACAGCCGAAGGCCATCGCCTCACCGCCTTTGTTCCTGATCTCAGAAACAACCTCCGCCGCATTTTCAGGACGCGTGGCAAAGCAGGCCACTCGCGCACCCGCGTCAGCAAGTTCAAGTACAATGGCCTTACCGATGCCCCGGCTGGCGCCGGTCACGACCGCAGTTTTCTTCGCTAATATCGTCATCGGCTCTTCCTATAAGGCGCCCTCGGCCGCGAGTGCGTTCATGTCGGCATCGCTGCATCCGACCCGCGCGAGGACTTCCCGTGTGTGCTCACCCAAACGTGGGGCTCCACACTGAAAAGCAGTGAGACGATGTTGACCGTCTGTCCCGACAGAAACCGGGAATTGGAGATCGCGATCGAGGCCCGCGTGATGAATCGGCTGAAAAGTTTCCCGCGCCTGGAAATGGGGATCGTCCATGTTCTCTTCCGGATATCTGACGCTCGCCCACAACAATCCTTTGGCCTGTGCGCGGTGATACACTTCCTCGGCTGGCAACGCCGCCACCAGCTTGTCGATCGTGGCGTTGAAATGTTTTTGCGCGGCGGAGGGCGAGCGTTCGGCTAATTCACGATAGGCCTCGGAGCCCAGATCGTGCTCCACCCCGGCTTCGTTGAGCATCTCAGTGATGACTCGCATCTCGCGTTTGCCCCAAAACATAAACGCCTTGACATAGCGACCATCTTTTGTGCGGCGTAACCAAGGTAGGGTTCGCCCTTCCCCAGCGTGCCGTCCGGTCTGTCGTTGCACCACCGCTTGATTATAAATGTAGCTTGGCATCGCGACTTCGGTGCAGGTGCTCACGGCTTCGTGAATCGACACGTCAATGCAGTCCCCTTCTCCCGTCAGTTCACGAAAATTCAGCGCCGTCGTGATGGCGATCACCGCGTGCTCGCAGGCGATGTGATAGGCTTGCCACATTTCCGGAGCGATCGGCGGCGTATCATACACGCCGTCAGGCTGCGGATCGTAGCCACAGGACGCCATCACGCCTCCCATCGCCAAGTGCGTGAGGTCGGTCATTTTGAGATCGCGATAAGACCCATCAAGCCCGAAAGGCGTGAGTGTGCAGACAATCAGTCGTGGGTTCGCCGCTTGTAGTTCGCAGTACACAGCGAGCCGTCGGGCCACATCTACCGCTTCGCCGGAATCGAGGATGACATCAGCATGCGCAGCCAGCCGCTCCAACGCTCGACGCGCCGCCGGATGATCCACGTCCAAACTCACACTCTTCTTGCCCAAATTGTAACGCCAGAAACACAAACTCTGCTCCGGGTCCTGTTGCGCTGACACAAAGGGGCCCAGGCGACGCGAGTTGGAGCCCCGACGACCTTCCAGCTTGAGGACCTCAGCACCCAATGAGGCGAGCAACAGGCCGGTGAATTCTCCGCGCTCGTCGCCAATTTCGAGGATGACAGTTCCCTGAAGGGCTTCACTTAACAATGCTGTTGCGGTAGTCAAATGACCCACTCCTCTCTCAGTGTCGCAATTTCTTCAGGGGTCAGCCCCAGCAAGTCGCGGTACACTGCATCGGTGTCCTCACCCAGCATGGGCGCGCCCCGCCCGGGGAGTCCGCCGACATCGACCCGCATATTCTGGAATTTGGCGGGAAAGTTTTCGATCGGCCACGTGCCGATTTCGCTATGCGGCAGCGGCACGAAGTAACCCCGCTCCTGAAGTTGTGGATCGCGTGTGCAGCGGTCAACCGATTTCTGCACGACGCCGGCAGGAATGCCCCGCTTCTGCAAGCGATTCATGAGGTCGTAGCGATCCTCATTTTTCGTGAATTCCGCCAGCAAGCGATCCAGATCGTCCTCATGGGTCTTGCGCCCCACCGCCGTCTGAAAACGAGAATCTCGCGCCCAGTCGGGAGCCCCGATTTCCTCTACCAACGCCTGCCACTGCGCGTCCGTCTGTACAGCGATTGAGATCCACTCGTCCGTCCCACGACAAGGATACGTCCCATGCGGGGCCCACGTTGCGGCTTGCATCCGGTTCCCGTGCCTTGCGGTCGATCCGCCGGTGAGCTGCGCTTCCAGCGTGGCAGTTCCAGATACCATGAGCCCAGTCTCGGTCTGCGAAAGATCGAGATAACAACCGCGCCCGGTCCGCCGTCGCCGCAACAGCGCAGCAAGCACCATGATGGCGCCGTAATAGCCAGTGGAATGATCGAGATAGGAGTAGCCCCAGCCGGCGGGCGGCATGGGGTCCGGCAATCCCGACATGTGGGTGAGCCCCGACAACGCCTGCGCCGTCGGCCCCACACTGAGATAATCATTATATGTCCCAGACTTCCCCATGCCGGTGATCTGCAAGTAAATGAGCCCAGGATTGATCTCGCGTAGGACGTCGTACCCTAGTTCCCAACGGTCCATCTGACCGGGACTGTAGTTCTCGCAGAGCACGGTCGCTTTAGCGATCAATCGCTTGAACAGGTCGCGCCCCTGCGGCAGGTTCATGTTCAGGGTGATCCCGTATTTCCCAGTATTAATATTGTTGAACAAGCCGCTGCGGTTGAGGCTGCCGGGTTCTCCACCCGGTACGGCTGGTCGTACGCCACGCAGCAAATCGATCGCCCGATCGTCGTGCCATTCGACCCGGATCACTTCTGCACCCATCGTCGCAAGCATCCGGGTCGCGTTCGGACCCGCCACGATCCTCGCCAAATCTATCACCCGCACTCCTTCGAGGGGGCGTCGCCGGGTTGGTTCGGACTGCGCCATCGTTGTGTTTCCTCCCTACAAACGTCCAACAAAAACTTCTTAGTGATTCTTTACCTGCCCGCGACCATACGCCGGACCGCGTCCGTGTGCAAGAATCACGGCCGCCTTTTACTGTGACCAGGGAGGGGAGGTGCTTTGGGGGATGAAAGGTTTGGTAGAAGGCCCGTTCATGGGCTGCTTCAGAACCTCAAACCTTTCGTATTCGTCTTCACGCGAAAGAGGGCAGTATGCGCAGCGATATACAGCGTACTCCCATCATTGCCCCACGCGCAGTTCGCCGTGGCGACGCCGGTCTCGAAACGTCCGAGTTGGACGCCATCAGGCCCCAGGACATAAATACCTCCCGGACCCGCCGCGAAAAGATTGCCGTTCTTATCGATCTTCATGCCGTCAGGCTCGCCTTTCTTCGTGCTTGTCCACGTTGTGGCGTCGAAGAACACGCGACCATTAGTGAATGTTCCATCCTCCTTCACATCGTACACCATCCAAATGGCGTTGGCGGAATCAGAGTTGCTGATGTAGACTTTCTTTTCATCCGGTGAAAAAGCAATGCCGTTAGGGACTTTGAGGTCTTTGGTCATCAGCGTTACGGTTCCGCTGGGCGAGAGTCGATACACGCCGCAGAAATCAAGTTCTTTCGCTGGATCGTCAAAGCCTTTGGGTAAGCCGAACGGCGGATCGGTAAAGTAGAGATCTCCAGTCGTCGTAAAAATCAAGTCGTTTGGACTATTGAGTCGTTTGCCTTGATAACGGTCCACCAGCGTCGTCTTTTTTCCATCCGCTTCCAACCGCGCAATACGCCGGTCGCCATGCTCACACATGACGAGACGACCAGTGGGATCGAACGCGAGCCCATTCGAACCTGGCTCTCCGCCGGGAAACGGCGTGGCGCCGGTATAACCGCTCGGCTTCAAGAACAGACTCACGCCGTTTCCTTCCTGCCATTTGAAGATAGAGTTGTTCGGAATGTCGGAGAATAACAAATAGTTCTCCTGCTGACGCCACACTGGTCCCTCGACCCACGCAAAGCCGTCGGCAATTTTCTCAACCGTGGTGTTCGGCGGAATCAAGGCGTCGAAACGGGGATCGAGTCGCACCACTGTCACAGGCGGTGCTAACGCCTGTTGCCGCTCAGCGGTTGGTTTGCAGCTCAACGAGCCCAGCGCTAACATGACTATCGCCAAAAGGAACATCACTGTTGTTTTCATCACCCTCTCCTCCTTGGACTTCCATTATTCGATAACGGCTTCTCCATTGGGCACGGCAGAAGGATCGCCCAGTGGACGCAGCACGCCCCCAGCGCTTACGGCAATGAGCGTGCAGCAGGCGCTGACTAAACCGAGCCCCGCACTGAGATTCGTTACTTCTGCGACGAACCCGATCAACGGCGGACCAGCCAGCAAACCACAGTAGCCCGTAGAAGCGACGGCGGCGAGCGCCACGCCTGGTGGGACACCGCGCACGTGGCCAGCCGCGCTGAAGAGCACGGGAATAATATTTGCGATGCCTAAGCCCACCAAACCAAAGCCGACAACGGCCGCAAGGGGCTCGCCTATGAAGACGCCAAGCCCCAGCCCGATTGCCGCCACTAGGCTCGACCCACGCAACAACAGGGATGGACCAAAACGATTTACCAGGGCATCTCCACTGAAACGCCCCACCGCCATCATTAGCGAGAACACGGCGAAACCGGCGGAGGCCAGCGCGGAACTCGTGTTGAGCACGTGTTGGAGATACACTGCACTCCAATCCGCCATTGATCCTTCGGCGAGGAGCCCGAGAAACGCCAGACCTCCCAGGCCCAGTAGCGCTTTGGTTGGCGTGGCAAAGGCAGGTCCCGTTTCTCCTTGCTGCAATTCTGACGGCAGGAGTCGGAGCACCATCAGAGCTACAATGACAGTTACTAATGATACTATTGTTGCTGTCACTACATGTTCCTCCGCACCCACGCCCACGGACATGGCCCACCCTGCCAATCCAGCTCCAACGAGGCCGCCGAGACTAAACAGTCCATGAAACGACGACATGATCGCGCGCTGATAGCAGCGCTCGACGGCAACCGCCTGAGCGTTCATTGAAACATCGAGAGTGCTGTTACTCGCGCCGAACAACCCGAGAGAGAGACAGAGGAGAAAAACATTTGGACTGAGCAACGGCAACGGAAGGACAAGACAAAACGCGAGAATGGCGAGCGTCGTCATACCTCGGCTGCCGAAACGACCCACTAGCCAGCCCGCCAACGGTAAGGTGAGCACGGAGCCCATAGACATAGACAAAAGCACCAACCCGAGTTGACCGTCACTTAACGCGTGCTGAGTCTTCACTGCGGGGATATGAGGGACCCAACTGGCCAGCACGACGCCGTTTATAAAGAAGATGGTAGAAACGGCCCAACGGGCGAGGATAGGCGGCGATTGAGCAACTGCCAACGTCTCTTGGGTTCCTTGCCGGCTCATATTTTTTGGATGCGCAGAAGCATCGTGAGGTGTCAGCGCGCTAGACCGCCTCGATTGGGTTCGGCAGATACGCGAGTGGGCGCGACAGCAAAAAGTTTGAACTAGCGCCATAGGCCGGGCGTGACCTAGCCTGCTTGGTTTGCCAATCTCCTACTGAATCCCTAGGGCCACCTTCAGACAACCATCAATCTGCTGCATCATCGAAGCAGACAAGAAACCTAACACCCGGAGGATGAGGGCTTGGTCGTAAGTAATGAGGTTTTCACATTGGACCACCGAATTGAGCCTTAAGCCTGCCTGCTGTCCCTCCGCCGTCGTAATATCAATCTCAAACTGCGTGGAGGCTCCAACCCGCCGACGCTGACTGGTGATAAGCGCCAAGATGGTGTCATCAAGTCGCTGGTTCCAGACATCGGCTTGCACCACTAGTGCTGGTCTCACCTTGCGGCCGGTTTGATCACTATAGGGAAAATCCACGAGTACGATAGCTCCGCGCTGGACCTTCATGCCTATCTACGGGGATCAAGCTCGTTGTAAACATCCATTGCCGGATCGTCCCATCCCGCTCGTAACCCTGCCTTGAGAACCAGGGCCTGTTTCTCTTCGCTTGTCATGGGCGTGTCATCATAGATCCGCGCTTGTAATTGGTCGTATGCCGCAGCTCGTAAGACGACGTATTCTTCGTGGGTATCTGGATCAGCAAGGCGAATGGGTTGACCTTGCGAGGTTCGCACTGCGTCTTGAAGTTCTTTGGGCATAACAATCATAATTCTTGCTCCTGTTTTTATTATCGTCGAGGAGAAGAGCAGCGGCAAGGAGATTAGCAGCGGAAGCTGGTTCATGACCCAGCCTACTTGGCTGGTCACTACCAGTTTTGAGCATACGGATAGACGTCATGGACGACACTGAGACCAAGCTCTACGCAACTTGCGAGGAATTGAGGGGAAAGCTCAAGGTTATAGTTGCGACCACTAAAGGAGCTGACTTGTAGGTAGATGCGAGCGTCTTGTTCTCGGAGGAGAAGGAGAAATTGTTTATGTGGTCGGAGAACCTCAAGCACCTCCGCAAGTGCATCTTCAGCTCGATTGTCCGTTGATGAATATTCACCGCGTCCGAATGGATCAGACGACCAGTAGCTCTCAGCATACGTACCGCCCAATGGACGCCCGTTAGGCGTTTGGCGTAGCTGACCAGCAAAAGCTGTAAATTTCGGTTGTAACCCGAGTTTCTTCGTAATCACTTGGGGATCAATACTTGGATGCCAGATGCGCAAGGCGATGGAAAATTTGTAGTCTTGCATGTTGGACTCTTTACTTTATGACTTTCCCACGCCCTGCCTCACGGCAGCGGCGTAGGCTGGGTCATGACCCAACCTACATTACACAGTCTACACATGATAAATATCCAGCACACTGTCTACGATGTCATTCAGTAAAATGATCTTCTTCTTGGCGATGCGGAAACTGCCCGCTTCCGCGCACAGCACGTGCTCGTAGAAGCCAAAGTAGGTGAGTGTTTGTTGCCGCTCTGGACGATACATCTGCACTTGCCAATGTGAAGACACGTGCAGGTTGCCGTTCACGACGTTGGTAATGCGTACGTTGGTAATCAGGTGACAGGTGCGATGCAAGGGACTGGTGGCGGGCGACAGGCCCGACTGAATGCGCCACACGCGATCTTCCAACCCCGCCCGGCTCGCATAGTAGATCAATGACAACTGCGATTGTGGATCATCGGTGGGGCTCACGTCATCGTCCCACGCTGGCAGCCAAAATTCCGCATCTTCGGTATATAACGCCAGCCAGTCCTGCCAGCGCCGTTCGTCCAGGTAGGCGGCTTCTTGATACAAGAAGTCAGCACAGCGAGTGAGCAATTCAGCGTCCATTGCCCCTACCCTCCACTGCCGCCGCCTGTCCCTGTCTCATCAGTTTGACCCACTGCCGGTAATGCCCATGATAGAGCATCTCGTCGCGGAAGTCCGGGCTGCTGGAGTACGGCTGTATCCCCAGCGCTTGCGCTTCGGCATCTGCTCCGCGTACGAGCCGCTTCGCCCCGCGCACGTACCCTTGTTGCCAGCGTACCAAGCGTCCTTGATACCCCTGCTGGCAGGCCTCGAACGCAGCCAGATCATCGGGAGTGCCCACTCCGCTCGCATTAAAAAAGTCTTCATACTGACGTAACCGATGGGCGCGCGTCGCGGCGCTCTCGCCTACGGGAGCAATACAGTGCGCAGTTACGCGTGTCTTATCCACCGCCAGCGGATAAATCACTCGCAGTTGAGAGGATACTTGGTCCATGAAAAAAATGTTGGGATAGCACAACAGGTTGCGCACCCGATCGCACGCCCATCGCGCCTGAGTTTCGCCCACCTTCGCCGCAATGGACACGCGCTGGTCGTAGTTTGGTCGATCCTGGGGATTCGGGTAATCGAGCCACACCACCGAATGACCATCGCCCAGGTCATAGCAGCCAGCGGCTTGTCCCGACGACCCGAGCCGTTGCACTTCAATCGATTTGACTTCATCTTTTTTCGAGGCTATGCGTCGTTGAATGACGCCCATGAAGGTGCGATGAACAATGTCAAAGTGATAGCCATCCACGCCGTTTTCGGCCTGCATCTTCCAATTGCCGGCGTAAGTGTAATCCGCGCTGCCTCGCAACACTTCCAGCCCTTGTGGGGCCTGATCCACAATCATGTCAATAAAGACGCGCGCGTTCCCCAAGTGGGTTTCGATATCCGGCACCGCGGGATTGAGGCTGCCAAAGAGAAACCCACGATAATTGGCGAACCGGGGAAGGCGGGTCAGACCATGATCCTGACGCTCAAAGGCCTCGGGATAGGCCCCGCTGTTGTGGTCCTTCACCCCTACCAGCGCACCACTGGTGTTGAAGGACCAGCCGTGGTAGGGGCACGTAATAATTTTCTGGTTGCCCCGCTTGGTGAGGCAGACCGTCGCCCCGCGATGCGGGCAAGCATTGATGAACCCGCCAATCTCTCCAGCTTGATTACGCATGAGCACCACCGGCTGACGGCCCATGGCAGTGGTGAAAAAGTCGTTGGGTCGCGGCAATTGGCTTTCGTGAGCCAAGTAGAGCCAGGTCCCTTCAAAAATATACTTGATCTCCAACTCAAACAGTTCCGGGTCCATGAACAAGGCCCGGTCGATGGTGAACTCCCCTTCTTCTAAACGGTCAATGACATAAGAGTGAAAATCGCGGATGGAAGGCTGGGGAGAGGAGACAGCGTGCCCATTGGTCGAACCGCTTATTGAACTTCCTTGCGTTTGCATACGCACCTCGCATCGATAATAAGAAGCGCTCGCCAATGTCACCAAGTCGCGAGCGCTCGCTGGTTGAGAACTCACCCTTTACACAGACAGCTTATGACCGCAGCACTTCCCCAGGCAACGCGCCGGAATAGCGTTGCTGCGAGTACAGTATCGCTCCGTTGACAATGGTGTATTGCACGCCCCGGTCCGCGGGCCACACTAATCGGCGACCACCGGCGGGCAGATCGCCGCGCCATTCTTGATGCCGGATCGGGTTTACTTTGGGACCAATCGTATTGTAGTCAAAGATGACAACGTCCGCCGCTTGCCCCACCGCCAATGTCCCACGGTCTTTAATGCCGAAGAATGCTGCGGGCTCCGCCGTCACGCGCCGAATGGCCTGCTCCAAGGTCATGACCTGTTTATCGCGCACCCAGTTGCCCAGCAGATAGGTGCAGTAACCGGCGTTATCATGCATATCGACATGAGCGCCGCCGTCGGAGAGGCCGATCATCCCGCGAGGATCGGTGATCAATTTAGCCACTCGGTCCTCCTGCACATTAAACAGAGCGATCACGTACTCGGTGTGGAGATGATCTTCCACGGCGATATCAAAAAACGTATCGAGCGGATCTTTGCCACGCTCACGCGCTATCTCAACCACCGTCTTCCCTTCCAATGATTTGAGCGCTGGGTTATGCACCTCTCGCACCTCCACTAAATTCCAGTTGCCGGAGAAAATGCGGGGGCTTTTCAACTCTTCACGAAATGCGCGACGAAACTCCGGATCTCGATACACTCGCATTTGCTCTTCAGGAGGTTGGTTAAAGGCTGGCTTCCACGACGGATGGCTGCCAAAGAGAAACGGATTGTGCAAATTAAACTCATTGCTCATGGGCAAGCAGTTTACTTGCGGAATCCCGCCGCGTTTGATCAGCGGCTCGGCCTTGCGTAACGAGTCTTGCGCGGCGTTCGTGTTGTCTTCCCGGTCCACCACCGCCAGCCAGGTGACGGGCCGTCCGCTTTCGGTCAAGAGCAAATCGAGAAGATCATACTCCTCATCGGTCAGCACTCCGGCCGATTTGGTCAACGTGGTCTCAATTACCCCACGACCTCGTTGCTTGAGCACCTGGGCATAAGCGGCGAGTTCGTAGCGGCTGGCTTGCCGACAAGCGAGCGGTCGCCCTTTGTAGCCCACATGTTGCAGGATAGTTGTGGTGGTCCAGCCAAAGGCGCCAGCCACCATCGCCTCACGCAGCAGCGCTTGAATTTGCGCGGTCTCTGATGGCGTCGCCGCTCGGTCCATCGATTCCTCACCCATCACAAAATGGCGAAAGGGCGTGAGCGGAGCCAGGAACGCCAGGTTGATGCCGAGTCCCCGTCGCTGGGCGGCATCCATATATTCTGGGAAACTCACCCAATCCCACGTGATGCCTTTTGCTAACGCCTCAAAGGGAATCCCTTCCACATTGACGAGATCCCAAGCAGCGATCTCTCGCACTTCGGGTCGGCACGGAGCAATACCTACGCCACAGTTGCCCATCACTACTGTGGTGACGCCGTGCCAGGAAGCGGAAGTCAGTGGACGATCCCAGCAAATTTGTGCGTCGTAATGCGTATGTGGGTCAATAAACCCAGGGGCCACGATCAAGTCCGAGGCGTCAATGATCTGAGCGGCGCCATCGGTAATTTTACCGATCTCGGCGATTTTGTTCCCTGCAATCGCCACGTCGGCGCGACGTTGAGCAGCCCCTGTACCGTCAACGACCACGCCATTTTTAATGAGTAGATCGTACATCTTCGATCCTCCTTTTTTCTCCTGGTCACAGACGACTCAAGCAACCTCGAACAGGCCCGCAGCCCCCATGCCGCCCCCTACACACATGGTAATGACGACGTAACGCGAACCGCGCCGCTTGCCTTCAATCAAAGCGTGTCCCACCATCCGGGTCCCGCTCATGCCGTAAGGATGGCCGATAGAGATCGCTCCGCCGTTGACGTTGAGCTTTTCGTTGGGAATCCCTAACTGGTCGCGACAGTAGATTACCTGGCAGGCAAACGCTTCGTTCAATTCCCAGAGGTCGATATCCTCCATGCGCAGCCCGTTGCGTTGCAAGAGCTTGGGCACGGCAAAGATCGGACCAATCCCCATCTCGTCGGGCTCGCAACCAGCCACCGCCATGCCCCGATAAATACCGAGAGGCTGTAGGCCGCGCTGTTCCGCTTGCTTGCGCTCCATGAGCACACAGGCCGCCACACCGTCAGAAAGCTGGCTGGCGTTCCCCGCCGTGATGAACCCGTTTGGACCCATGACTGGCGGCAGCGCCGCTAAACCGGACAGGGTCGTGCTGGGACGATTACACTCGTCGCGGTCGAGCGTGACCTCTTGTCGCACCGCCTTACCAGTCTCCTTGTCTTGGAACACCTTTGTCACCGTAGTAGAAAGGATCTCATCGTTAAAGAATCCGGCTTGCTGGGCGGCAGCTGTGCGCTGCTGGCTCTGCAACGAATATTCATCCTGCGCTTCCCGGGAAACCTTATAGCGTTTCGAGACGACTTCGGCGGTGTCGAGCATCGCCATATACAACGCCGGGGCGTATTTGAGAGCGAGAGCATCTTCCTTCAGATATACATTCTGGTGTTCATTCTGGACCAGACTGATGGACTCTACTCCACCAGCAACGACGGTCTGCATACCATCAACGACAATTTGCTTCGCCGCCATTGAGACGCTCATCAAGCCCGAAGAACACTGACGATCAATGGTCTGACCGGAGATGCTCATCGGCAAACCAGCGGCAATTGCGCATTGCCGCGCCACATTGAACCCCTGTGAGCCCTCTTGCAGCGCGGCCCCCATAATCACGTCGTCAATTTCACCGGGCTCCAATTTGGCGCGCTTGACGACTTCTTTAATCACCGGCGCGGCCATGGTCGGCGTTGTCGTTGCGTTAAAAGCGCCCCGGTAGGCTTTCCCAATCGGCGTGCGGGCGGTAGACACAATCACAGCTTCTCTCATATATACACTCCTCTCCTGATTCCTGCTTGCGTAGTGAATCACACCATAGATCGTCTTTTCAAGCGGTGATAGACTCGTCCTCCATTTGGCCGAGGAGGAAGAGTTCATGAAATTTGGCGTGCTGTATATTCCTGATTATTACCCAGCGCGGTACACATCGGCGAGCCATTATTATGGTGAGATGCTGGAGCAGATCCAGCACGAAGAAGCCTTGGGTTTTGACGGAGTGTTTTTCGCTGAGCACTACACCGGCGGCTATGCCTTTCCCTCGCCGCCTATTTTCGCCACGGCGGTGGCGCAGCGCACCAAGCACATCCGCCTCGGCACCGGCGTCACGTTGCTACCGTTGAATAATCCCGTACGCACGGCGGAAGAGTACGCCATGCTCGATGTGCTCAGCGACGGGCGACTGGATTTTGGCGTTGGGCGCGGCGTGCTCAAAACGGAGTACGAACTTTTTGATGTTCCCGAATCGGAGAGCCAGGGACGTTTTCATGAGTCGCTCGACATCGTGCTGCAAGCGTGGACCCAGGAGTCGCTGACGTATGAAGGAAAGTATTACACCTTCCGCGACGTATTAACTTTACCAAAGCCCGTGCAACAGCCACATCCTCCTATCTGGGCGGCTTGTGCGTTCACGCCGGAAAGTTTCGTTTGGGCTGGGCAAAGAGGGTTCCACGCCATGACTGCGCCGTTCGCGTACCCACGGCACGACTTGCTCAAAGCCAAAATGGATCTCTACTGGTCCGCGCTGAAACAAGCGGGGCATGATCCGACCACGCGCGAGGTGCTCGGCGTCTATCATCTCTATGTCGCCGAAACCGACGAGGCTGCGCACGCCGTCGCCAAGCAATACTTTCAACAGTACTTCAAGTTCTTTGCCGGTCTTGATCGCAAAGCCGCCTTTCAATCAGACGACTACAAAGAATATAAGGGTGGACTCTCGCGCGGCATGGGCAGCCTCACCTACGAAGATCTTGACAAAGGTGAATGTATGATCTTCGGCAGCCCGGAGACGTGCGTTCAACGGCTGAAACGAGCGCAGGTGGGTTACGGTCTGACCTATCCCATCTTTGAGGTCAATTTTGGCGGATTCCCGCATAAGGAGACGATGAAGTCGCTCGAATTATTTACCAAGTATGTGATGCCCGCGCTGAGATAAGCGGCTGGCGTCGGGGCGCATTGTCACGCGCCCCGGTTAAGAGTCTATCCGAACAACTCCCAATCTTCTTGTGCTGCAAGCTGTACAAATCCCCCACTCGGCTACGCCTTCGCCGCCCCCTTTGGCAAAGGGGGCCGACAGGCACATAGTGGCTGTCGGGGGGATTTTGCCTTCGAACATGCTTGGAGAAAGATTTTCGGACCGCCACAACGTCATTTACACCGGCGATGGTAAGTTGTAGACCTTCGCCGCCGTCTCATACAGCACCTTGCGCTGGGTGCTGCGATCGAGCCCCGCCAGCGAGTCCTGCACCTGCTCCTTCACATTCGGATAGAGACAGGTCGGGTGCGGAAAGTCCGTCTCAAACATCACATTGTCAGGACCAATCAGTTCGATGTTGCGGGCGGCGTTATCCCGCTCGAACCAATAGGAAGCATAAATCTGGCGTTGGAAATACTCACGAGGTCGCAGTTTCAATCCGCCCTGATTGACTAGATTTTGATCCATCTGATACTCGCAGGCTTCGAGCATGAACGGAATCCAGCCGATGCCGCTCTCCACCGAGACGAATTTGAGACTGGGAAAGCGGTCGAGCAGGCCGCTAAAAATCAACTGGGTGAGGCACTTCATGTTGTTCATGAACAGCATGGTCGAGACCGCCGCGATACGTCGATTATTCTGCTCAAGTCCCTCCCATATATTTGGGATCGTACCCGAACCGATGTGGAAATTGACAGGTAAGCCCCGAGCCTGGGCTTCAGCCCAGAGCGGATCCCAGTGTGGGTCGTTCAAGAACGGGAGGCCCCACGATTCCGGCGCGTCGGTCATGGTGAAGCCGGTCACTCCTAGTTGTTCATGGCACCGTTTCAACTCTTTCACCGCCAAGTGGATGTCCCAGAACGGTAACAACGATTGCGGATACAGGCGGCCGCTGCCAGCGCGCTGGACTTCAGCCATACCATCGTTGTAGCCGGTGATGCAGAAGAGGCGCAGCTCGGTGTCCGCAATCTTCATCATGTGGTTCCCGGCAAATCCGAGAGTGTTGGGATAGAGGATCTGAGTGTGAAGGCCAAACTCATCCATGTAGCGCAGGCGCGCTTCAGGGTTCATGGAGGCCACACTCATATCTTCGAAGCGCGGCAGGGAGATCACGCCATAGCTCTTCTTGCCGTCTTTGGCGACGACGCAAAATCCCGGTGGCCCTAGCACTAAATCGCCCACGACCCACTGTTCGTTCCCTTCTTTCGTCACTTCAACGTGCGGGGCAAAATCCCGCAATTTCTGCGGGGCGCGCGAGGTCCACATGTCGCGCGGTTCGGTATAATGAGTGTCAATATCAATGACCGGCATTGCCGCAAGTTCGGCATCCATTCGTTCTCTCCTGTGATTGATTATTGTCGTGAAGTCACATTCCCGCTTTATTCCGAGTAAGATTAGGATGCAAGAGAGTGGCGTTCTCCGCCCGGACATGAAATGTCCGGGCTATACGGCAACGCTGGCTGAAGCCAGCTTACAAGTCCCCAAGCCCCATTGATGGGGCACCACACTGTAGCCCGGCGATTAATCGCCGGGCAGACTCAGAATGACAAACCATCCCAATCAATGTGCTGCACTACTACGCTTCCGGCGGGGCAAAGATCGTGAAACCGAACAGCGGCTCGCTCCCCGTGCGCAGGGTATGCGGCGCCCCGGCGGGAATCATGAGCACGTCACCGGCCTTGAGGTCTTGTTCCTTGCCCGACACCCGCGCTGTCACTTTCCCGTCGATCACATAGATGACCTGGTCTCCCTTATGGGTGTTCTCATGATCGCCGGAAAAGTTTGCCGGAATGGTGAACACCATCGTTTGGCTTTGCGGCGTCTTCTGCAACATCTGCGCAGCTATCTTTGAGCCGTCGCCACGATGTGTGAAGACGTTGGCCACGTCGAGAGCGCCATTGCTCTCCCCGAGGTCCTTCATCTGTGCTTCAAACAGCGTATCGGAGATCAAACCTTTGCGGTACGCCTTGAGCAACTGTTGCACTTCAAAATCACGTGTCGCCATGAATGAACCCTCCTTAGTGTTAAATAAAATCTCGTCCGTTCTGTCGTAGCGCTATGACCGACAGAAAGTCAAGCCTCACGCAAGGCGCCTTCTGAACATTGGCATTAGCGCTGATGGTACAGCGGATGGCCACGGAATGGCGTATGTAGCCGACTAAAATGATCGCCTTCGAGGTTTGCAAAATAAAGATCCTGTAGCCCTGGGCCGCCAAACGCACAGTTAGTCGGCAGGATGAGCTTCGTTCCTTGCGGGTCATCAATCATCAGGGACCATTTTCCATTCGGGTCAACTTTAATGATTTGGTTAGCGGGAGCCAGGGTCCCATCTTTCGCGACGCCAGGAAGCGTCACATATAGATTCTTGTCAACGTCAAACGCCATGCCGTCGGGCAATGCTGGAAAGTCCTTGGAGTAAATTTCCGCCTTGCCAAACGTCCCATCTTTCTTGATGGCGATGCGCAAGCAATCGTTCCTGGAGCTTTCGAGCACGTAGACCGCTTCTTCTTTGGGATCGATGGCCGTGCCATTCGCGGCGTAAACGCCAGTGGCCACTACATCACCTTTGCCGTTCGGACGAATACGCACCAAAGCGCCATTGGGTTCCGGATGAGAGAGTTCCGGAAGGACCGTGTTGATATCGCGCGTGCTGGTGTTGGACACGTACAGGTTGCCTTCCGCATCGTACGAAGCAAAATTGGGCAGCGTCAGTTTCACGTCACCAACCCGATCCGCAATCAGCGAGGTCTGCCCACTTTGCGTCACGCGAATCACAGCCTGTTTCCCCAAGTCGCAGTAGACCAGATCGCCGTTACGATCCATCGTAATTCCATTGGGAATCGAACCACTCGGCAGCGTCACCAGCTCATTCACTTTGCCGCCGGGGCTGACTTTGTAAATGATCCCATTACGGCCCCCACCATAGACATTACCTTCTTTGTCAATCACCACGCCTTCGGCCTTGAGCACCCCCATACCGAAGATTTCTACCGCGTCGACAGAATAGGTCGCCATTGTTTTTCTCCTTTTTTCAGCTTCGCGCACGGGCGCATCCGCAGCGGGGCTCACCACGATTCTAGATCAACCTTTAGGGCGTTCAGATTGCGCGCCATCATATTCCAGAAAGCAATCGCGCCGGTGAGGTCCACCAGGTTTTGCTGACCGATGCGGGCTTTGACCTGCTCGAAGAGCGCATCATCCACCTGGCCTTTGAGCGTCAGGTCCTCGGCATATTTGATGATGAGCTTATCTTCGTCACTGAAGAGGGAACCGGTTTGATACGAGCCGATACCGTCGACCTGGGCGCGGGAAATGCCGGTTTTCTCCGCGATAGAAATGTGACGCACGAACCCGTAATTGCAGTTGAGCCGTTGCATGAGCGTGAGGACCGCAAGTTCCCGCAGCCGGGGCTCAAGCGCCGACTCGTGCATGAAATAATCGCCAAGGGGAAACACTTTTTTCGCCAACTTGGGATTGTTCGAGAGCGCCTTGACCACGTTGGGCACATCGCGCAGCCCGAACTGCTTGGCAAACGAATCGTAGAGTTCTTTGGTCTCGGGTGAGGCCGTCTCTCGTTCAACATACGGAACTCTGGCCATAAAAAATCCTCCTTTTCGATGTAACGATCATCACCGTGGTTAAACCCCATCTCACAACCCCTCAAAACTGTCATTCTGAGCCGCGCATGCGGCGAAGAATCTCGCTTCGAGACTCTTCGCTTCGCTCAGGGTGACAGGACTGACGGGTCAGAGATAACTTATACTGCCATTTATCCCCATTCCCCCCTTATTGGCAAGGATGAAGGAAATCGGCAACGAACCTAAATCGAACCACAGGACATTCATACACTCAAGCAGCAAGTTGTGAGATCT
>CAYTVL010000038.1:0-59060 GCA_964441775.1 uncultured Enterobacteriaceae bacterium | reverse complement strand
CGCCAGTCGTGCCGGTCGCGCCCTTGGCGCCAGTGGGGCCGATGGGACCCTGTGCGCCGGTCGCGCCTTGCAGTCCTTGGGCCCCGGTCTCACCTTTCGCGCCGGTCGCGCCCTTGGCGCCAGTGGGGCCGATGGGACCCTGTGCACCGGTCGCGCCTTGCAGTCCTTGTGTCCCGGTGGTCCCAGTGGCCCCGGTCGCGCCCGTGGCGCCAGTCGCGCCTTTAGGGCCGGTAGGTCCAGTCGGTCCGACCGATCCGGACAGCCAGGTGCTAACTTCTAAGACAGGATCGTGGCTGGTGGAAGTGGCCTCTTTGCTGTCCGCCTGCACAACAATCGAGTCTATAGGAACAAGTACAATACCGTGATTGGTACTAGGGTCGGCCAACCAACCTTGCACCAGTGTCGTAGGGAGGTCAATGATCAGATAATCGGCTTGGTTTATGACGCTCACCGTGACTGTCTGGAGGACGGTGGGATCAATCGCCGGTGCATTGTTATTGGTGATGCCGCTTTCAGTCCAGGCGCCAGTGACCGCATGCACTTCAAAAGAGCCAGCATTCGACACATTATTGAGGAACATCTTTAAGGAGACTTTGTCAATATCTATTCCTGACGATATCGCCGATAGATCGAATTGTAGAAAAGTTCTTTGTATCGAACTTCCTGATTTTGTCACTCTTAACGAAGCGTTGTTGGAAGTAGAGTTTGGGCTACTTGAAGATATGTAAGCGTCCTGGGCAATCGGAGCCTCTGAGGCGGATGCGATGCTGGGCCCTAGCGGTAAAAAGGCTAAGAAGGCAAGGGTGGCTGTGACCCGCTTGCTTCGCAGGCTTTTCTTTCGTTCGATCTTCATTTTTTTCTCCTTGGTGCCATGGCGCTGTGGCGAGAACGTTCCCTCAGAGGCGCAAGAATAGCTGGAGGAGGAAGAGAACGTTCCCGCCAAGTCGCTCAAAGCAAGCAAACTTTGCGCCAGGAGGGAGGGAGCAACATTTTCAGGATGTTAGCTGCTCGAAGGGCGGAGCCTGTGACGCCATCTTTGACAAAAATGACAAAAGCGTGTCACGGATGACATGACACAAGCTGTGAGTTGACTACCGCTGTGATCCTCATATAGTTTGCACGAATTGTGCTCCATTCGAGGAGCACGTGATGGCGGTGAAATGGTTTGCCGCCGTCGTTTCGGCTCCAAACCATCTAGAAAGGTGTCGATATCTTCGGCGAATGGATGCGGCGTAGAACAGTGAGAGGCTGTGCTTGTGGCGTGTGTAGGAAAGTCATGATTGTCCGATAACTTTAAGAAACCAGGCAAAGGAGTCCGCACTATGAAGAAGGTAGTTTTTCGTTCCTCTCTCGCGTTGGCTGTGGGGGCACTGCTCACTTGCATTGGCGTCGCCTCTGCACAAGTTGATGGTCATGGCTCAAAGCAAGGTGCTGAGCCCGGCCCGCCTAAGATCATCCACCGCGTCAACCCGCACAGCACGGGCTTGAGCACGCCTTCTCCCGGCTCTACCTCCAGCACCAGTCCAATCCTGTATCATGGCGGACCAGTGATGGGAGGAACGCCAAACATCTATCTCATCTGGTACGGCAACTGGAATCAATCGAACGGTTCGGATACCACTGCTGGCCAACAGATCGTGCGTGACTTTGTGACGAATATCGGCAATTCTCCCTATTTCAGCATCAACACGAGTTACGGTGTGACCGGGGCGGTGAATTTCAATCAAGAAACTACCGACGCCTATTCTTTTGGGAATCGATTGAGCGACGCCAATGTGCAGTCCGTGGTGAAGAACGCGATTTCCTACGGCCGATTGCCTTCCGACACGAACGGCGTCTATTTCGTGTTAACTTCGTCCGACGTTAGTGAACGATCAGGTTTCTGCACGCGCTACTGCGGGTGGCACACGGCGATGTCGACGTTTGGCGGCATTCGCTACGCGTTTGTCGGCAATGCGAATCGGTGTCTCAGTTCCTGTGCGATCCAATCCGTTGGGCCCAATGGCAACGCCGGGGTGGATGGCATGATTTCGGTCATCGCGCACGAATTAGAGGAAACGGTGAGCGACCCTAACCTCAACGCGTGGTACGACGGGAGCGGCGCGGAAAACGCCGACAAGTGTGCGTGGACGTTCGGACATTCTCAATATCAGGCGGTGAATGGGGCCTGGGCGAATATGCACTTGGGAACCCGCAACTACGAGATTCAACGGAATCTTTTGCATGGCTCCAGCGACTACTGCATGATGGATGCGGGCCATAACTAAGGTGCTTGTAGGGCTTCCGCTCGCTGGGAACCGAGCCGCGACCGTGAGGGAGCGGTGCTCCAGCCGCTTGCTAATGCGCGCGGCTCGGACCGTTCCGTCTCGCGCTATACCCCCAAGGGAAATGTGCTTTAAGCCCCATTTGATGGGGCGCCACGCTGTCGCCCGGCGATGAATCGCCGGGCGAACATAATTCTTTCTCGCTTCTGTTCGCGGACTTTATTCCTTGAGCATAGCGGCGCGGAGCCCGGCGATTTCTTGAGCCAGTCGATCGAGACCAGCAAGGAGTTCTCGGTGCCGCGTTTCTTCCGGCGCGGGCTTCTTGCCGATGAAGGTGAGTGAGCCGCCCGGTTCAAGAATCGCCCGTTCAATGTCGTCAAGCGAATCAAAGCCTTGCCGGTGAGCCGCCGCCTCTAGCTCGGGCAGGGTGACAATTTCTTTGCGCAACCGCTCCATTTTTATTTGGCCATTGTCGATGAGGACATCGGCGTTGCCTTCGATGAGATGATCAAGCTCTTGATGATCGTATAAGAAGCGGACGACAACATAGTTGACAACCAGAAGCGTTGTCGCGCCGATGAACCCGCCAGTGACCGAATTGTCCTCGCCGATGATGGCGTTCTGCACGGCGTTTGAGAGTGTGAGCAACACGACTAAGTCGAAGGGATTGAGCTGCGCGAGTTCCCGTTTCCCGGCGAGTCGCAAGGCAATCACGAGGAAAATATAGACCGCCAGCGGACGCAGAATCTTTTCCAGCACCGGCAAGCCGAGAGAAAACATGTCGCTCCAGAGTTTGAGATCCATACCCCTCCTTTGTGGACGGACGCGCCTCGGGTCGGGTTACTCTAGCGCCATCTCCACGATGCCTTGACCAATCAGCTCCGCGATCTGTTCCTCGGAAAAATGAAGGATATCTTTGAGCACGGCTTCATAGTGCTCGCCGAGTAGCGGCGCCGGCTCGACGTGACCCGGAGTGTTGGAAAGATGGGACATCAGACCGTCATACGGAGCGCGGCCCATGACTTTATGCTGGCGCCACGCGAAGAAGTCCCAGTCTTGCAGTTGCGGATCGGTGAAGAGGTCCGATTGTTTCGCCACGAGCCCTGCGGCGACTCCTACTTCTTGCAGCCGGGATTCAAGCTCTTCTGCGTCTTGGGTTTGGGTCCATGTCTCGATGAGGCGGTTCAGTTCGTCTTCATTTACCTGACGGCTTGTCAAAGAAGAAAACCGCTCCGCCCGGACCCAAGTCGGGTTGTCCATGATGTTGACCAGCGCCTGCCATTCTGCTTCCGTGAAGACCGCGAGCGAAAGCCAGCGGTCGTTGCCTTGGCACCGATAGGTTGCATGTGGGCACGCGCGTTCGTCTTGATTGCCTCGGCGCGTGGCGATGCGACCATTGACGGTGTAGTCGAGAATAGTGGCCGGGATATGATTGACGCCGGTTTCAAACTGGGAGAGGTCGATCCATTCCCCCTTGCCGGTGCGACGACGATAGTCCAACGACGCCGTGATCAACGACGCGCCTACGGCAGGAGTGAGCATGTCCGTGTAGGCGCCGTAGACCATGCTGGGACCGCGATCGGGCCAGCCGGTGATTTCATAGTAGCCTGCCAGCGACGCCGCCATGTTGCCATAACCGGCGTACATCGCGTGCGGTCCGGTCTGCCCGAGCTGGCAAGTGGAGACCATGATCAGGTCTGGTCGTGTTGGGGAAAGATCATCATAATGTAGACCCCAAGCGCGCATCTGTTTGGGAGTGAACCCCTCGACGATGACATCCGCCCATTCGAGGCACAAACGTTTAGCGATGGCGCGGGCGTCGGGGTGCGCCATGTTCAGCCCCAGACTCATTTTGCTCGCGTTGAAATTCGCAAAGAACTGACTGTTGTTGAGGCCGGGCGTGGCCGCTTTGTAGGGCGGCGCCATGCGGAGCCCATCAAAGCGCGTGGCCGACTCAATGCGAATGGTCGTGGCTCCATGATCGGCGAAGTAGCGAGCGGTGATGGGACCAACGCCGATCCAGCCGAAGTCGAGCACTTTGAGACCGTCGAAGACGCGAGACATAGGAAGCTCCTCTGATGAGAGACTACTCGTCCGTCGCAATAGTTTTAGGGGGCAAAGATTGCTTCGTCGTTCCGCTCCTGACAGTCCACCGGGTCATTGCGAGCGCAGCGAAGCAATCCCTCAAATAATCCCATCCTTTTGCCAAGCCGCAAGCTGTTGCTTGTCGTAGCCTAGGAGTTGGTAATAGATCTCTTCATTGTGTTCTCCGATGAGCGGGGCGCGAAAACGAGGACCGGCCTGGGCGTTGTTCATAAGCGCCCAGTGGCCGGGGTAGAGAATGTCGTCGTTGAGCTCCGGATGGGAAAGGGTGCGGAAAAACCCGCGCGCATTGGGTTGCGGATGCTGCACCAGGTCTTTGACATTATTGACCGGCGCCGTAAGAATTTTTTCGTTGCAGGCGCGCTCGAAAATTTCCCATTTCGACTTGGTCGTGAGAAATGTGGCGATAGTTTCGTTAATGTCATCCATTTCTTGTTGCGCTTGTTTATCGCGAGCGAGTCGGGCCATGTCCCAGTCTTCCCAGCGTTTGCCGCGCATGAACTCGGGCAATGCTCCTTCACTGTCCATCCAGCGGCTCATCGCATACAGCGTCGGCGCGCCCATGTGTCCCCCCATCGTCAAGAACGTCACATAGCCGTCGGCGCACGCCAAAATGGCGCGGGCAGTGCCAAACCCCGCATTATAACGGTCTCCGGCTCGGGCTTGATCCGTCTTGTGGTGAAACGGAAACGAGGAGGCGTTCATCATCTGCCACACGCCGGTCGCTTGAATCGACACATCCACGTGTTGACCCTCGCCGTGCCGATTGCGGTGGAAGAGCGCGAAGAGCGAAGCGCTGGCGGCTTCGACCCCGGCTTTCGTTGCGGTCATCGGCACGCTGATACGCACCGGGGCGCGGTCAGGGTTGCCGAGCAAATACTGAAACCCGCAACGCGCTTGCAGGGTGAGATCAGCCCCTTTCCAATGACGTCGAGGCCCTTTTGAGCCGAATGGAGTGATCGAGGTGAAAATAAGATCAGGCTTAACAGCGGAAAGGGCGGCATAGCCGAGGCCCAAGGCGTCAAGATACCCAGGGGCGAAGGACTCGATGACAATATCACTGCGCCGCACTAACTCTTTGAGCAGGGTTTGCCCTTGGGGCTGCGTGATATCCAGCGTGACGCCTTTTTTGCTCGTGTTGAACGCAAACCAAAAGAGGCTTTTTTCTGGATGGACTTCATCTTTATAGAATGGACCAATCGCCCGCGCTGGGTGCCCCGTCGGCGGCTCTACAATCACCACTTCCGCTCCTAAATCACCTAGCACTTTCCCGCACATGAGCCCGGTCTCGCTGGAGAGATCAAGGACACGGTACGGCGTTAACAAGTAGTCTTTTCGGTCATTCGTAGCCATTGGTCTCCTCGTCCGATCTCACGCACCGGAGAAGCGGCGCACCGGGGAATCGGAACGACAAAAATATTTTCTCCGTTTCCCCAAGTCTTTTCTTACCCCGCCATCGTCAGGCCGCCACTGACCGAAAGTACTTGACCAGTGACAAAATCTGCGTCCGACGAAGCGAAGAATGCGACAGCGGCGGCAATCTCATCGGGTTGGCCCAGGCGTCGGAAGGGAACGGCGCGGGTCATGGCGTCGATCACTTTCGCGCCTGTGCTTCCGCCGGTGATGCCTTGCAGCATCGGCGTGTCGGTGGGACCGGGGCACACCACGTTGACGTTGATTTTGGCGCGCGCCAGCTCCCGGGCCAAGGTCTTGGTAAAGCCGATAATGCCGGCTTTGCAGGCGGAATACACGGCTTCTCCGGTCGAGCCCACACGGCCCGCGTCCGAACTGATGGAGACGATCTTCCCTGCTTTACGCGCAATCATCTGTGGGATGACTGCATGACAGAAGCTGATCGGACCCTTGAGGTTGATAGCGATCACCTTCTCCCACGTCTCCGGCTTGCTCTCGACAAACGGCTCCAATTTGTCCCAGCCAGCGTTGTTCACCAACACGTCAACCTGGCCCCATGTTTCCGTGACTCTCTGCACGCAGGCGTTTACTTGGTCAAGCTGCGCCACGTCGGTTTTGAGCGCGAGCGCTTGTCCCCCTTGGGTAGTGATTTCCGCGACAACCTGCTGCGCTTCGTTTTCGAGCAGGTCGGCGATGGCTACCTTCGCCCCTTCATTGGCCAGCCGTAGACAAATTGCGCGACCGATGCCGCGACCGCCGCCAGTGACGAGCACGACTTTGTCTTGCATCCGTTTCATGTTTTCCTCCCGCTTGCCGTTTGGTTTGCTTACCGCCCGCTGATCTCGTCGGCCTGAAAAAACCGTCGACATCATACCCTAAGCTCTTAACGGTCAGCAATCAGCGGCTCTCGGTAAGCGAAGGAGCGTTTTTTGCACGGATATTATGCTATCCTAGAAAGGTGAACGAGGCGGGAGTGCTTTTAGGTCAGTAACGGATCGTCCTGAGCGAGCTGCTAAAGGGAAAGTTGTAACTCCCGATGAAAAACGATAGCGTCAGCGGTACAGGGCATCCAATCAAGAGAGTCAGGAGGTCATAGCAATGAAATCCATCTCGTGTACGTTGTTAGAGCTGATTCAGAGCGTTAACGCTTTTACTGAGAACGATCGAGAAGTCGCCGTGGTCGTCGCCCATCTGGTGAACAGCGGCCGTGTGCGTCTGCGCGGAAATTTCGCCGGTATGAAAATAAAATTGTCGCCTCCACGTTCCGCGCCAGCTTCGGCTTCCTGACGCAGGGCGGTGTATGGTTCGGGTGGAGGAAAACATGAGCGCTTGTCCACTTTGACTCTCCTGCGGTGTTTTACGGCCTTCCTCTCTTGACAGCTCCAATGGGATCAGCGGAAATACGTCATTGTGATGCGTATCATCGCGGATCTTCACATTCATTCTCGCTTTAGCTACGCCTGTAGTCGTGAAATGGAAGCTGACCGTCTCGCCTGGTGGGCGAAACGGAAAGGCATTACTCTCCTTGGCTCAGGTGATTTCACCCACCCCATTTATCTGACCTCCCTCAAGCAACGTCTAGAACCCGCTGAAGAAGGGTTGTTTCGTCTGCGCACCGGTGAGCACGATGTGCGCTTCATGCTGACGGTTGAGGTCACCAACATTTTTCGCCAAGACGGTCGGCTGCGCAAAACTCATACCTTGATCTTTGCCCCCAGCTTCGCTGCGGTCGATCGCTTGAATACGCAACTGGCGAAGCATGGCAATCTCGCGATCGACGGTCGCCCGACACTGAAGTGTTCAGCGCGTGAGCTTCTTCGGATTGGCAAAGACACTGCGCCTGAATGTGAAGTGATTCCCGCCCACGTATGGACACCGTGGTTCTCGGTTCTGGGCTCGCTTTCTGGTTTCGAGTCATTAGCGGAATGCTACGGAGACGATGTCCGGTATATCCGCGCAGTCGAGACTGGCTTATCGTCAGACCCCGCGATGAACTGGCGCTTGTCCAGCCTTGACGCCGTGGCTCTTGTGTCGAATTCAGACGCGCATTCACCGAGAAAATTAGCGCGCGAAGCCAACGTGCTTGAGTGCGAGTTGAGCTACGCGGAGGTCATGGACGCCCTCACCAGTCATGATCCGCGGCGCTTTCTCTACACGCTCGAATTTTTTCCCGAAGAAGGAAAGTATCATCTCGACGGTCATCGTCAGTGTCAGGTGCGACTCTCGCCTACGGAAACGCGGCAACTGAAAGGACTTTGCCCCGTGTGTGGGAAAAAACTCACGATAGGCGTGGCGCATCGTGTCGATGCATTGGCGGATCGTGATGAAGGATACGTTCCTGCTCATGCGATTCCGGCAAAACACATTCTGCCGCTGGAAGAAATTATTGCTGCGATCTTCGGGCAAAAGCCCAACACGAAAAAAGTCAACATGATGTACGATCACCTGCTCACGCAGTACGGATCGGAACTTGGTATTTTACTAGACCGTTCGGAAGCGGACTTAGCCGTGCATGTCCCGGAACGCTTGCTGAAGGCTATCTTGCAAGTGCGGCGGGGCGAAGTGTGTATCGCGCCGGGGTATGACGGCGAATATGGCAAGATCGCATTGTGAAACGAAGAGAATCGGGCTTGGCTGGGGATTGAGAATCGGGAATAATAGGGCGAACTGAGAAAACGCCATGATGTATGATGCCTTTAATCGACCGCTCCGTGATCTGCGTATCTCCGTCACGGATCGCTGTAACTTCCGTTGCACGTATTGCATGCCGCTTGATGAATATGAGTGGTTAGAGAAAAGCGAAGTGCTTTCGTTCGAGGAGATCGCGCGTCTGGCTCATCTCTTCCTTTCGCTTGGCGTCGAAAAGATTCGTCTCACTGGTGGTGAACCGCTGGCGCGCAGAGACCTTGCGACACTGGTTGCAAAGCTGTCAGCTCTTGAGCCTGCGCCGGAGATTTGCTTGACCACCAATGGGTCGTTGCTGGCGGAAAAAATTGCCGACCTGCAAGCGGCGGGTTTGCGTCGCCTCAATGTGAGCCTCGACTCGCTTCGTTCCGACCGCTTCCGGCAAATCACCAAACGCGGCGATCTGCAAAAAGTGTTGGAAGGGCTCTTTGCTGCGCAGAAACTTGGGTTGCACCCCATTAAGATCAACGCGGTGATCGAACGCGGCGTAAATGATGATGAGATTCTCGCTCTTGTTGCTTTTGCTCGCGAGCACGGATTCTCGCTGCGCTTTATTGAGTTTATGGATGTTGGCAACGCGAATGAATGGCGGCTTGACAAAATAGTCTCGAAGCAAGAGATCATTGCGGCGATCCACGCGCGGTTTCCGTTGCGGCAAGTCGGGCGGGAAAAGGGCAGCGCCCCGTCGATAGACTACGAATTTGTTGATGGCTGTAGCGGCGATGTCGGGGTGATTGCTTCGGTGACTGAGCCGTTCTGTGGCACGTGTACGCGTGCGCGCCTGACGGCGGATGGCAAATTCGTCACTTGCCTCTTTGCCCATACCGGTTACGATATGAAAAAACTGATGCGTGGCGGCGCGTCAGACGCCGAGGTCCTCGACGTCTTGCAAACCATTTGGGGGAAGCGCAAAGACCGCTACTCCGAAGAACGCTTGGCCGCGTTGCAATCGACCGTGGGATATGACCCAAAGCGACAAAAGAAGCTAGAAATGATTAGCTTGGGAGGCTGAGGTTTCGCGGGACAAATTGGGAGTGAAACGTTCTTGAGGTCGGTGAATTCATTGCTCTATCGCAGGAAGGAGGCGGATCATGATCGAGATAAAGCACGTCCTCTTTTTGACCGATTTCTCAGACGAGGCGGCCGAAGCACTGGAATATGCCCGTGAGTTTACGGACAAATTCAACGCCCGGTTGTATCTTCTGCACGTGATTGAGGACGCCACCCATAAGCGTTACGGTCCGGTTGTGGGCGACTACCACGCGTTTGATAAGAACGCTCAAGAAAAGACGGCGCTCTGGCTCTCGCAAATTCATCGTGAAGAGCTGCGCGGATCGTCCAACTGTGAGACGTTGATGGAACGCGGAGAACTGCTTGAACACGTGCTGCGGGCCGTGCGGGAACACCACATTGATGTGCTAGTCTTGAGCGCGCACACGCACGAGGGCTTCCACTTGCACCTCATTTCCAATTTGCCGGAGAAGCTCGTGCGCAAAGCGCCCTGCCATGTGTTTGTGGTGCATAACGGCAACTAAATAAAGAACCGGCAGGTCTGGCATGATCGAAAAAGCGAATCTCCGTCGTCGGCCCTATCGGGCCACGCTGAAAGATGTCCTCCGTACCGCCTTGGACATGGAAAAGAAGACGATGGCGTTGTACACGCGGTTCGCTCGCGTCTTTGACGAGCAAGAAGAGTTGCGCTCGTTCTGGTTTGCCATGGCGCGCCATGAGGCCAGTCACTTGGGCGCTCTGGCTCTAGTGGAGAGTGTCCTCGAACATGACCCCGTCCTGGCCGAGAACACCAAGGTCTGGTTTGATCCCTCGACCGTGGTGCGCCTCCGCTCGCTGCTGAGTGTGTACAGCCGTGAAGCCGGGAAGGAGGTGTCCATCGAGCGTGCGTTTGAGATGGCGATTGATCTGGAAGGGTCGGAAATCGAGGATGTGGTGGTAGAACTGCTGCATATTGTGAAACAGAAATCCTTGCGCGATCAGGCGATCAAGCTGCTGATTCATGATTTGGGCGATCTGAGCTACATGGTGGAAAAATTCACCCAAAACGAAGCGCTGCTGGCGCGCGCAGATGAACTGGTCGAACGCCGGGTTGATACGCTAACAGCTCCACGCTCGGAAAAGCAGCCGGTGCTGGCGTCGTGACTTGAGTGGGCGAATGGGGGAGCAAAGGAGGAGTACGGGCTGGTGCTGACGATGCAAATGTTTTTAGAAGCTGAGGGTGGGCTCACGCCTCAGGGGTTTGTCGATCACTACGCGGAAGTGCTCGGGCTGCAGCAACCAAGCCCGCTTGAAGTCAAGCCGACAGCATCAGTCTGGCGGTTTCTCGATCTCTGCCTGTTTGCGTTGATGAAAACAAATGGTGGAGGATATGTCGAGGGCGCGATGAGTCGCGCGACTGGCGTATGTTGCCAGAGCTTCGCCAAGGCGACGATGCAATGCTTTCAGTGCCCGTTTCGTTCTGGCGAGACGCCCACGCTGCGACAGTTCTATCAAGAAGTCCGCGAGAAGGCGCTAGCGTTGGAAAAGGCGATGGGGTAACGTCGCCCTTTCTATGAGTCGCTCTGTTCTGCTCAGTTGTGAGGCCATCAGTAAAACCTACGGCGCCCAAGTCCTGTTCACTGGACTTTCTTTCGGTCTTTGCGAAGGAGACCGGATAGGTTTCATCGGTCCCAACGGTTCTGGGAAATCCACGTTCCTCAAAATTCTCGCTGGATTGGAAGCGCCGGATAGCGGCACACGGTCCGTGCGGCGGCTGGCCCGTATCGGCTATGTTCCGCAAGACCCCGTGTTTTCCACCGAACAGACGATCGAGGAAATTTTGCGAGAAGCGCTTGCCGATGAAAAGACCAGTGAAGAGTTTGAAAAAGCCGCACGCATTACTGTTGCCCTGGGGCGCGCAGGGTTCACTGATGTCCATCAACAAGCGAAGACGCTGTCTGGCGGTTGGCAAAAACGGCTCGCCATCGCTCGCGAGTTGGTGCGGGCCCCGGATCTCTTTTTGCTGGATGAGCCCACCAATCATTTGGATATTGAAGGCGTTCTATGGCTCGAAAATCTCCTGCAGGTTGAGCCTTTGGCGTATCTGGTGATCAGCCATGATCGCTATTTCCTGGAGCATGTCGCGACACGAATGCTGGAACTGAATCGCATCTATCCAGCGGGTCTCTTCGAGGCGGAAGGACGCTACAGCGATTTTCTCACCAAGAGAGACGAAGTGCTGCAGAACCAAGCCGCCTACCGCGAGTCGCTAGCCAACACGGTGCGGCGCGAGTTGGAATGGTTGCGGCGCGGCGCGAAAGCGCGGACCACGAAAGCGCAGGCGCGGATCAAAGAGGCCGGACGGCTGCAACAAGAGCTTGACGATATCAAGACAAGAACCGTGCAGGAAACGGCGGAGATTGATTTTACCGCCTCAGAGCGAAAAACCAAGAAACTGCTCGTTGCTCGCAATCTGACAAAAGCCTTTGGTCAGGAAAAAGTGCTAGGCGGAGTGGACCTGATTTTAACGTCGGGGATGCGGCTTGGTTTGCTGGGGCCGAACGGGAGTGGAAAGACGACACTGCTGCGCTTGCTCGCGGGCCTGATCGCGCCGGACACCGGTGAGGTCGAACGGGCCGACGATTTACAGATTGTCTACTTTGACCAGAACCGTGAAACGCTCAATCTTGACCTCAGCCTGAAACGCGCCTTGGTTCCTGAGGGCGATACGGTCCTCTATCGAGGTCGTCCCGTTCATGTCGTGTCGTGGGCTAGGCGGTTCCTCTTCCGCACCGATCAATTGGAGACGACGGTCCGGCGGCTGTCCGGAGGAGAACAAGCGCGCATTCTGATTGCTCGTCTCATGCTGCAACCGGCTGACGTGCTGATTCTTGACGAGCCAACGAACGATCTCGACATTCCTACGTTGGAAGTGCTGGAAGAGAGTCTCATGGATTTTCCCGGCGCGTTAGTGCTTGTCACACATGACCGCTTCCTGCTAGACCGTGTTTCGAGTCTTCTCTTCTCACTCGACGGGAGTGGTCGTGGACTGTTCTTCGCTGATTATGCGCAGTGGGAAGCCACGCAGAAGCGAACGGCCTCCGAGGCGCGCGCCTCTGTTGCGAAACCAGTGACTCGCGAGCCCCGCCCCGCGCCCCGACTCTCATCGCTGGAGAAGCGTGAGCTGGAACAGATGGAGCAACGGATCTTGGAGGCAGAAGAAAACATTGCCTCCTGCCAGCAAGCCCTTGATGATCCATCCGTGGCTGCGGACCCAGTAGCCTTGCAAGAGCGCTACGCGGCGCTTGAGGCCGCGCGTGGCGTGGTGGACAAACTCTACGCTCGTTGGGCTGAGTTGGAGGGCAAACGGCGGTGACGCTTCTACAAGTTGCATTCCCGCGAAAAACTCGTACAGTTGGAACCTACGGAGGAGATATGCTGCAACCTGTCGAGTACATTCAGCGCATCACTGACAACTATGCCAAGCTGGGCTACAAAGCCTATCAGTGGGTGCACAGCGCTACACCCCCACCGTGGCAACCGTTGCGCAAACCTCTCTCTGAGTGTCGAGTAGGCCTCATTGCTTCCGGCGGCATTTATGTGACCGGGCAAGTCGCTTTTCATTTTAAAGATGATTCTTCTTTCCGCACTATTCCGACCGATGTGAAAACTGCGGATTTACGCACGGCTCATTTCGCGTATGACCAAACCGACGCGCGGCGTGATCCCAATGTCGTGTTTCCGATCGATACGCTGCGAGGCTTAGTCAAAGAGGGCGTGATCAGTTCATTGACGGACCATGCTTATACCTTCATGGGCGGCATTTACTCCTCTCGACGCGTGCAAGACGTGCTCGCGCCCCAGCTCACTGAACGTTTGCTCGCTGAGAAAGCGGATGTTGCCTTGCTCGTCCCTGTGTGACCAGTGTGTCATCAGTCCGTGGGACTGATTGCCCGTTGCATCGAAGCCGCCGGGATTCCTACCCTGTGCATGGCGAGTGCGATCGATATTATCAAGTCAGTGAATCCTCCGCGCGCCGCTTTTCTTGATTTTCCGCTGGGGCACACCACCGGCAAGCCGCACGAGCCCGCACTCCAACGTGCGATTATGCTGCAAGCGCTCGACGCGTTTGGCGCCATGACGGAGCCTGGTTCCATCAAGACGTTGCCGTTTCGTTGGTCCGATGCGGATGAATGGAAGAAGACGGCGATGATGGAGGGCGACGCGCGTACCTCGCGTCTCGACACCCCGCAGTATCAGACGGAAGAAGATCGCCTGCGAGCCGAAGCGCAAAACTCCGACGCGTGCCCGGTGTGTGACGTATCAATGCAGTCGGCTACTTCGTAGTCGATTGTTCAAGATTCCGTGCGGCAGGATATCCAGGGATTCCGGTGGCCTGTCGTGCTGCACGGACGATTGCCTCGGCCATCACGTCGGCGGCCAAGGCCCCAACTGTCAAGAGGTCAGCATTGCCTTGATGCGCCCCGGTTGCGATTGTGAAAATCGTGTCGCCATCGAAAGGTGTGTGGGTAGGAGAGAGGGCGCGGGCAAAGCCGTCATGAGCCATTTGCGCGACCTTGGTTGCTTGCGCTTTGGTGAAACGAGCATTGGTGGCGATCACGCCGATCGTCGTGTTCTGCCCGGGTTTTGCTTTATTGAGCGCCCCGGCACGGATAAGGGTACGTGCATCTGTCAACGCTTTGCCGTCTTCAGTCCGCACTCCCGCGATGACTTTTCCAGTCGATGGATTGATCACATCTCCTACCGCATTGACTGCTACTAACGCCGCCACGGTCAAGCCGTCTGACAAAGTGATAGATGCAGTGCCCAGCCCTGCTTTCATCGAGCGCTTTGGGCCTGCGAGCTTGCCGACCGTGGCTCCTGCGCCCGCGCCGACATTGCCCTCTGGTACTGGACCATTAGTCGCCGAGGTTGCTGCGCGATACCCACAGTCCGCAGTGGGGCGGATTTTGGGATCGCCCACGCCGAGATCAAACAAGATCGCTGCTGGCACGATTGGGACTTTGGCGAAAGGCGTCTCAAAGCCGATGTTGTGTTCCTCAAGGTAGCGCATGACGCCCGTAGCGGTGTCGAGACCAAACGCGCTGCCGCCGGAGAGGACAATCGCATGTGCTTTTTCTACAAGATTGATGGGATTCAGTAAATCAGTTTCGCGCGTTCCTGGGGCAGCCCCGCGCACGTCGACACCGGCCACGGCCCCGCCTTCAACCAAGACGACCGTGCAGCCGGTTGGCCGTTCACTGAGCGTGTAGTGGCCGACTTTGACGCCGGCGACGGCAGTGAGCGTGTTGTTGTGTTCTTGTTGCGCTAGGACAGTTGCGCCGGCGAGGAACAAAGAACACGAAAGAAAGAAGATCAAAACGTAGGCGAGGCGGCGAGACCAGGGCGCGGAACAAAGTCCGCGCCTGCTCTTGCGCTCATGATCAGAACGGAAGAAAGACGTTTCTTCCATTCTGGTTAAACGTCAACCCGTTCGTAGTAGCGGATCTTCGGCGGACCGGCGAGTTTTGAACCGAGTTTCTCCAAGGCTCCAGTTTCCGTGCGCCAGTTGAGGTACTTTTGGTAATGGTCCCGCGACTCCCAGCGTTCGTAGAGCACCAGATTCCCACTATCGTCGAGATTGCCATACACATCGAGCCCCAGGCAGCCAGCGTAGGAGCGTGTGTCGGGCAAGATTTCCTTGAAGAAGGCTTTCGCTTCGTTCACGGCTTCAGGCTTGATCTGCAGTTCGAGAAGAACAACAGTGCTCATTGTGCAACCCTCCATACTGATAAAATCTAGCCTGCGAATCTAAGCAAGTTGCGAGCGATCTGTCAAAGGGAAGAGGTCATGCCAGTTCCTCCAGCAGCGCCTTGGCCTCTTGCAAGTCCTTCAAACTGGGCATCGGGTGACAGGGATCAGGGATCGGTTTCTATTTTTGACTTTTGCCCTTTGCCTTTTGATTTTTGACTTTCCTGTTGAAGCAGCAGTTCGCCTTTGAGGCGGTAGAGTTCGGCTTCGTAGAAACGCTCCCCAGTTTTGTCTACTGTCACCAAGGCCTCGGCGAGTGCGGTCAGCCCTTCTTCGACCCGCCCCGTTTTGCCATACGCTTCGGCCAGTAGGCTGAGAAAATATGGCAATTGCAGCTTTGCGCCCGTCGCCTGGTAAGCAACCAAACCCTGCTGGATCTGCGTAAGGCCCTCTCTTCCCTGTCCCTGCTCGGTCAGCGTCCAACCCCACAATATAGTGCTCACCGCCAACCAGTGTGGGAACCCCTGTTCGCTGCAGAGCGCAAGCGCCGCTTCGGCTCGCTCCCGTGCAGTCCGCGTCTCTCTACAGTGCAGATGGACTTCGGCGGCAAAACACTGAGCGAAAGCCTGACTGAAAGAGTGAGAGAGCGTGTGGACCAGCGTTAGAGCGTCATTCATGACCCCCTTGGCTCGAGAGGTGTACCCAAACCGCCACAGCAATAATGCTAATTCGCTTCGGAGGACTACACCGGTATCAGCCCCTCCATGCTCAAAGATGAGCGTATGGTGCCGCTGCGGATCGTATAGAGTAACGCCGTGCTCTAGGTGGGATCGGGCTGCACTTAAGTCGCCGAGATGAGATAACGTGGGCCCATCGATTGACAGGTCTCTAGAAGAAGAGCCAATTGTTGCGTACGTTCAGCAAGAGTATGGTACTGTTGAGCGATTTCAAGAGCAGCTTGGAGTTTGCCCCCGACGAAATAAGAAGCCCACAGCGCCCACAACACAGAGGAGAGTTCAGAAGTCTCTCCGACCCGCAGGCAAAGTTCTTGCGCTCGTCGATATGTTCTCTCCACTTCCGGGACCGTATAGCCTCGGGTAGCAATCAAAGCCGGGCCCAGGGCGGTCTGTAAGGCTAACTCTTGTTGTCTACGTTCAGGAGTGTCAGCCAGTGCTTTGAGTAGCTCTAAGGCAGAGGTCAGATACGTGATCGCCCGTGCATTGGCCGACCGTTGCACAGCTTGCTGCCCAGCACGCTGCAGATAGTCAATCGCCTTCTGGGTGTTGCCACTATGACGCATTATGAGTGTATCCACAACGCCAACATCTGAACGAGATAGTCAATCGCCTTCTGGGTGTTGCCACTATGACTGTAATGATGTGCCAGCTCGCCGTAGTATTCTTCTATTTTGTCTTTGTAAATCTGTTCAATAATCTGCGCTGTGTGCTCGTGTAAGGCTTTGCGTCGTTCAATGAGTACCGAGTTATAAGCCACGTCCTGTGTCAGCGCATGCTTGAAAATGTACTCGCTCTCCGGAAAGGCGGGCTGCTCGTAGAGAAATTCCTTGTGCTGCAACGAGGCCAGCAGCCGGTAGAGGCCCGCTTCCGGTTGAGCGATGACCTGTCGCACTAGGCTTAACGGGAACTGCCGACCAATCACAGCCAGTTGTTGTAGGAGGGCTTTCTCGTCCGAGGTGAGACGGTCGATGCGGGCGGCCAGGACCGCTTGCACGGTGGGCGGAATCCGCAACGTTTCTTCGGACGGGCGGTCGCGGCGGACCGCCCCTACTTTGGTCCGCACCAACACGCCTTGCTCAAACAACTCTTGCACGATCTCTTCCATGAAGAAGGGCGTGCCTTGGGTTTTGTCGAGGATGAGCTGTTTAAGGGCAGAGAGATTGTCCTCTATTCCCCTCACCCTATCCCTCTCCCCGGTGGGGCGAGGGAATTCTCCATCTCCTCTCTGAGGAGATGGTTGGGGTGAGGAGTGTAAGCCTAGCAACACGTCGAGAAATTCCTCCGCTTCGGTTTGCCCCAACGGTGCCAGGCGCAACTACGTGTAGTACGTCTTCTGCCCCCATTCGTGGCGGTACTCGGGCCGATAGTTGGTCAGCAACAGAATCTTGGCGCTGGCCACACTCTCACTGAGCACATCGAGAAAGCCTTGCGTCTCGCCATCAATCCAGTGCAGGTCTTCAAAGATCAGTACCAACGGCTGGTTGAGGCTCTCTCTGAGAAATAACTTCTTGAGCGTGTCAAACGTGCGACGCCTGCGAATCTGGGGGTCCATCTGCTGTAACGGCGACGGTTGTTCCTCAACGCCGAGGAGAGCGAATAGATACGGCAACGTGTCTTCGAGACTGCGGTTGAGCATTAGGGCTTTGCCACCGACTTTTTCCCGTCGTTTGCGCTCGTCATCTGCAGGCTGGATGTCAAAGTAGTTCTTGAGCAGTTCAATCACCGGCAAGTACGCTGTCGCTTTGCCATGCGACACCGAGTAGGCTTCCAACACCAGACAACCAGTTAACGATAGCAGCTTGAATTCGTAGAACAGCCGTGACTTGCCGAGCCCCGGCTCGCCCATCGTTCCGACGATCTGTCCGTGCCCTGCTTTTGCTTGCTCCAGCGCTCGCTGCAACTGCTCCATCTCACGCTGGCGGCCCACAAACCGCGTGAGTCCACGTCTGGCTGCTACTTGCAACCGTGTTCGTAAGGCCCCAACCCCCAGCACTTCGTAAATATTGAGTGACCATTCCACTCCTTTGATCTGCGTGGGCCCCAGGTCTTTGAAGAGGAAGTAGCCATCAGTCAGGCGATGCGTGTAGGCGGTCACGAGAATAGAGCCCGGTGGGGCCAACTGTTCCATACGGGCGGCGAGATTGGTTGAATGGCCTACTGGAACGTAGTCAGCATGGAGGTCATCTTTGCGAATCGAGCGCAGCACCACTTCGCCGGTGTTGAGCCCCACCCGCATGAGCAATGGTGGATAGCCTTTCATGCGTAACGCATCGGCATACCGGCGCATGGCCTCCTGCATGCGCAGCGCAGCATAGAGCGCACGCTGGGGATGATCTTCATGGGCCAGCGGCGCGCCGAACAGCGCGAAGATGCCATCGCCCAACGCTTGGGCGACAAAGCCGTCATATTGATGCGCGGCGTCCATCATGAGCTGCAGAGCGGGATCAATGATCGTCTGGGCCTCCTCAGGATCAAGTCCTTCAATCAACGCCGTCGAGCCTTTGAGATCGGCAAACAGCGCCGTTATCGTCTTGCGCTCGCCGTCCGTGACGACCGTTGCACGAATGCGTTCGGCGAGATGTTGCGGAGTGTAACTCACTGGGGGACGAGGATCGGGATTTAGGTGTTGAGTGCTAGGGGTTAGGGGTTGAGAACTTGGAACGTTGAACTTGGAACGGGCGAAGCCCCAGCCCACACGAGCATCTTGCCGTCTTTATCGATCGCCAGTTCCTGCGCCTCGATGAGTTCAGCCTTGAGCGCCGCGACGCCATCGTCGTCTAGTTTGAACTGATATTTGAGGGCTTGGTAGGTAAGCCGTCCGCGTTGCTGGAGGAGGGCTGTGACTTGATCGATAATGTCGTACAGGTCCATCTGTGGCCCCTGACCTGCAGGGATGGACAATACCCCATCCCTGCAAAGAACCCCTGACAATTTACAACTGGTTGGCCATTTTCTCGACCTCGCTCCATTCGACAATTGGAGTGAGGCGACGTTTTTCTACCAAGCCGCTCGAGACCATTTTGCCGAAAATCTGGAAGGTCGGGGTGTGATTCGGAATGTCCACCAGGAAGATCACTTTTGGTTCTTCATTCGAGGCCCACGGACCGCCGACGAAACGGACTTCCGCCGGCGCCCCAATCGAGGCGGGGCTTTTCGCCGCTGCGCCGATCAGGCGGACAAATTCTTTCATCCGCTCCGGAGAGGGATCTTTCAGCCACACTTCATCAAGATATAGCGCCATACACATGCCTCCTTTTCTCTGACTGCGGTAAGTGTCAGGGATATAGCAGAGGCAAGGGGGAAGGGACAAGGGAATGGAATCGGTGAAACGGAGATGGGGAGAAGCGGAGAAAGATTTCTTCCCCGATTCTCCGATTCCCCGGGGCTCCGCTTCCTGTTTTTAATCTGCGAGCATTTCGCTGAGTTGGCCTTTGTCGGAGAGCGCTTTCAACTCGGTAAACCCGCCGATCGGTTCGTCGCCGATAAAAATTTGCGGCACGGTGCGACGCCCAGTCTGCTGCACGAGTGTTTGACGCATGGCGGGATCATTGGTCACATCTATTTCTTGAAAAGGAATATCCTTGGCTTGCAGCAAAGACTTTGCCGCGACACAGTATCCTCAGTAGTTCGTTGAGTAAACAATCACCGGTTTCATTCTTTTCACTCCGGAACGAGATACTTTTTTGTATGTGATCCTTCCAGGAGACTCAAGGGAGATCCGTCCTTTCCATCAAATAACGATCGCACTCCCTGGCGGCGCCGCGCCCTTCGTTGATTGCCCATACTACCAAGCTCTGACCGCGTCGGCAGTCGCCAGCAGCAAAAACGCCTGGGACATTGGTGCTGTACTGACCGTACTCGGCTTTGGCGTTGGAGCGAGGATCGCGTTCTACGTTGAGGTCTTCGAGAATTTGTTGTTCTGGTCCAAGGAACCCCATCGCGAGGAGGACGAGGTCCGCCAGTAAAATACGCTCCGAGCCCGCCACTCTTTGCGGGACGAAGGCGCCAGAAGCGTTTTTCATCCATTCAACATCGACAATATGAAGTTCTTTGACCCGTCCATTCTCGTCCCCGACAAACTTTTCCGCCGTCGTTAAATACGTGCGAGGATCGGCGCCGAAGCGCGCTTGCGCTTCTTCTTGACCGTAGTCAAGTCGATAAATCTTCGGCCACTCCGGCCAGGGATTGTCCGGCTGTCGCGTGTCGGGTGGGCGCGCAAGGATTTCTAATTGCAACAAGTTTTTGCATTGGTGGCGCATAGAGGTGCCAACGCAGTCCGTGCCGGTGTCGCCGCCGCCAATCACAATGACGTTCTTCCCCGCCGCTGAGATATAACGCCCATCAGTATGATTGGCATCAAGCAAACTTTTGGTGTTGGCGTGGAGAAACTCCATCGCGAAATGGATACCCTGTAGCTCTCGTCCGGGAATAGGCAGGTCGCGGGGCTTGGTTGCGCCACAGCACAGCACGATGGCGTCAAAGTCCTGCTGGAGTTGCTTCGCGGGAAGATCGATGCCAACTACGGTGTTCGTGACGAACTTGACGCCTCCAGCGGCCATGAGGTCGATGCGTCGTTGCACGATCGACTTGTCCAACTTCATGTTGGGGATGCCATACATGAGCAGCCCACCGATGCGGTCCGCGCGTTCAAAGACAGTGACCAGATGCCCGGCGCGATTGAGCTGCGCGGCGCAGGCTAAACCCGATGGACCGGAGCCCACCACGGCGACTTTCTTGCCCGTGCGTTTTTCCGGCGGGTCAGCTTCTACCCATCCTTCCGCAAATCCTTTGTCAATGATCGAACATTCGATGTTTTTGATAGTAACTGCTGGTTCGGTCATGCCCAGGACACAGGAGCCTTCGCAGGGCGCGGGGCACACACGGCCAGTGAACTCCGGGAAGTTGTTCGTCTTATGCAGGCGTTCAAGCGCTTCTTTCCACAGTCCGCGATAGACCAAATCGTTCCATTCCGGAATGAGGTTGTTGACCGGGCAGCCCGAAGCCATCCCACTGATGAGCGTACCGGTGTGGCAAAAGGGTACGCCGCAATCCATGCACCGCGCCCCTTGTTCGCGCAGTTTGGCGTCCGCGAAATGCTCGTGGAACTCGCGCCAATCCTTCACCCGTTCCAGCGGTGACCGATCCTGCGGCAGCTCGCGGTGAAATTCCATGAATCCGGTTGGTTTACCCATGAAAACTCTCTTTTCTTCAAGGACAGACTGCTAGCGAGATTCTTCGTCGCGTTGCTCCTCAGAATGACATTCATCGTCAATGCGGCGGAAGACCAAATCAAACTACAAAAGATTCGTACACTGCCTCGCTCTCAGATCGGATACCTACCCGCTCGTCCTGAGCGTAGCGCAGCGGAGTCGAAGGGCGGCGCATCTCGGCGAGCGCGTGCTTCGACTTCGCCTTTCAGGCTACGCTCAGCATGAGCGGTGATAGTGTGTCGTGTGCCAATGCCATGTGTTTTGATTTAATTCCCGCTCACGCGGGCTGCGTCGTTTTTGTTGGCCTCGAATGCCGCCATGACCGCTTCGTCGCCGACGTGCCCTTCGGTTTCCGCCTGACGGATGGCGTCTAGCATGCGCTGGTAATCCTTAGGGAAGACTTTCACAAACTTTGGCGCCGTTTCCTCCCAGAGCGCGAGGATTTGCCAGGCGCGTTCGCTGTGGGTGTACACCGCGTGTCGTTTGAGCAGTTCCTCGACGTCATGCATGTCGCCTTCGCCGAGACGTTCAAGCGTGACCGTCTCCAGGTTGCAATGGTTTTTGAACGAGCCGTCTTCATCGAAGACGTACGCCAGCCCACCTGACATGCCAGCCGCGAAGTTGCGTCCCGTGGAGCCGATGACCACCACGCAGCCGCCGGTCATATACTCGCAGGCATGGTCCCCCACGCCTTCGATGACCGCGCGCACGCCGCTGTTGCGCACGCAGAAGCGCTCGCCCGCCATCCCGCGAATGTAGGCTTCGCCATTGGTGGCGCCGTAGAACGCCACGTTGCCGACGATAATGTTTTCCTCCGGTGCGAACGTAGACCCTTCCGGCGGATAGAGCATGATTTTGCCGCCGGATAACCCTTTGCCAAAGTAGTCATTCGCGTCGCCTTCCAGTTCAAGCGTAACGCCTTTGGGCACGAAGCCGCCAAAGGTTTGCCCAGCGGACCCCTGGAAATGGAAGTGAATCGTATCTTCCGGCAAGCCCTCGGGGCCAAAGCGCCGCGTGACTTCACTGCCCAGAATCGTACCGACCACGCGGTTGGTGTTGCGCAGCGGCAACGTGGCGTTGACTTTTTCTCGTCCTTCTAGTGCTGGTGCGGCGAGGTCGAGGAGCGTCTGCACGTCGAGGGCGTTTTCCAGCCCGTGATTCTGCGGAATCTGACAATAGCGACCGACGTCCGCACTGACTTCCGGTTGATACAGCAAGGCGGACAAATCCAATCCACTCGCTTTCCAGTGGTCTATCGCCCGACGCATTTCGATCTTCTCTGAATGGCCGACCATTTCATTGATCGTGCGAAAGCCAAGCTGGGCCATGTATTCGCGCAGTTCTCGTGCAATGAACCGCATGAAGTTCACAACGTACGTTGGATCGCCCATGAACTTCTTGCGCAATTCAGGGTTTTGCGTGGCGACGCCGACCGGACAGGTGTCGAGATGACAGACGCGCATCATGATGCAGCCCATCGACACGAGCGCCGTGGTGGCAAAGCCAAATTCTTCGGCGCCCAAGAGTGCGGCAATTGCGACATCGCGCCCCGTCTTCAACTGACCGTCGGTTTCGACCGCAATGCGGCTGCGCAAATTGTTGAGCACGAGGGTCTGATGAGTTTCCGCGAGCCCCAGCTCCCACGGCAAGCCCGCATGCTTGATACTAGTCTGCGGCGACGCGCCGGTGCCGCCGTCGTGACCACTAATCAGCACGACGTCCGCATGGCCTTTCGCTACGCCGGCTGCAATGGTGCCCACGCCGACTTCCGACACTAGTTTCACGCTGATGCGAGCATCCTGGTTGGCGTTCTTCAAATCATGGATGAGTTGCGCCAGATCCTCGATCGAATAAATATCGTGATGCGGCGGCGGTGAGATGAGCCCCACCCCAGGAGTCGAGAGCCGCACCTTGGCAATCCACGGATAGACTTTCCGCCCCGGCAACTCGCCGCCTTCGCCGGGCTTGGCGCCTTGCGCCATTTTGATCTGCAACTCTCGAGCTTGCGTGAGGTAATAACTCGTAACGCCGAAGCGGCCCGACGCCACTTGCTTGATGGCGCTGTTGCGTGAATCTCCGTTGGGATCGCGAACGTAGCGCGCGGGATCTTCGCCACCCTCGCCGGTGTTGCTCTTCCCGCCCAGACGGTTCATGGCGATAGCCAGCGCCTCGTGCGCTTCTTTACTGATCGAGCCGTACGACATGGCGCCGGTCTTAAACCGCTTGACAATTTCTTCAACCGATTCGACTTCTTCCAGCGGAATCGGCGCCGCGTCCACCTTGAGCCCCATCAAGCCGCGCAGCGTCGCCATGCGCTCGGATTGATCGTCAATCAGTTTGCTGTACTCCTTGAAGACGGCGTAGTCGTTGGTGCGACACGCCTTTTGCAGCAGGTGAATCGTGCGGGGATTAAACAGATGTAGCTCGCCATCTTTTCGGTATTGATATTGACCGTAGACCTCCAGCGTGTGGCCATTGAGCGGAATTTCAGGGAACGCTTTGGCGTGTTGTTGTTGCACCTCGCGGGCGATGTGCTCCAGACTGATGCCGCCGATGCGGGACGGGGTCCAAGTGAAGTATTTGTCAACCAGTTCTTGACTGAGCCCCAGCGCTTCAAAAATTTGCGCGCCACAGTACGACTTGATCGTGGAAATGCCCATTTTGGCCATCACTTTGACTACGCCTTTGCCCACGGCTTTGATGTAACCTTTCACGGCGGCGGCGTAAGTGAGGTTTGGCAGCATCCCTTCACGGATCATGTCATTCAGACATTCAAAGGCGAGATACGGGTTAATGGCCTGCACACCGTACCCCAAGAGCAGACAGAAGTGATGGACCTCGCGGGGCTCGCCCGATTCCAGCACTAAGCCGACGCGGGTGCGAGTGCCCTTGCGAATCAGATGATGATGGAGCCCAGCAGAGGCGAGCAGGGCAGGGATCGGCGCGTGGGTGCGATCGACTCCTTTGTCCGATAAGATCAGGATCGTCGCGCCATGCTCGATCGCTTGATCCGCTGCTTGACACAATTCATTCAGGGCTTGTTCAAGCACCGCTTTTCCACCCGCTGGTGTGAACAAGATCGGCAGTGTCTCAACTTTAATCCCAGGCAGATGCGTACGCCGCAGCTTCGCTAAGTCCGCATTCTTGAGAATCGGCGCCGAAATGCGCAGTTGTTGACAGCTTTTTGGTGCGGGGTGAACCAAGTTTCCTTCCGCACCAAGCGTGAGCGTCGTCGAGGTGATCAACTCTTCGCGAATCGGATCGATCGGTGGATTGGTGACCTGCGCGAACAATTGCTTGAAATAATTGTAAAGCAGTTGCGGTTTGTCCGAGAGCACAGCCAGCGGCGTATCCGTGCCCATCGAGCCGATCGGTTGGATGCCGTTTTGCGCCATCGGACCAAGGTTGACCCTAAGATCCTCAAAGCTGTAACCAAACGCGTGCAGCCCTTGCAGGGTGGCCTGGTGGTTGTAGTCCGGTTCTTCGTCCGGCAACTCTGGAAGACGATCGAAATAGACTTGGTGTTTATCCAGCCACATACGATACGGCTGAGCAGCCGCCATTTGCTCTTTGATTTCTTCGTCGCTGATGATGCGTCCCTCGTTGGTGTCGACGAGGAACATACGTCCGGGTTGCAAGCGACGCTTTTCCAGCACTTGTTCCGCTTGCACCTCGAGGACGCCGACTTCGGACGCCATGATGACCAAGTCATCTTTAGTGACATAGTAGCGTGAGGGGCGCAGGCCATTGCGGTCCAGCACGGCGCCGACGACCGCGCCATCGGTAAACCCGATCGAGGCCGGGCCATCCCACGGCTCCATCAGGCAACTGTGGTATTCGTAGAACGCGCGCTTTTTCTCGTCCATGTTTTCGTGATTTTCCCAGGGCTCGGGGATCATCATCATCATGGCGTGCGGTAAGGAGCGTCCGCTCAGCGCCAGAAATTCGAGGCAGTTGTCAAATTTGGTGGAGTCGCTGCCGTCGGGCTGAATGATGGGAAAGATTTTCGGTAAATCGTCGCCAAACAGTTCGGAGGCCAGCATCGCTTGGCGCGCGTGCATCCAGTTCTCATTGCCGCGCAGGGTGTTGATTTCACCATTGTGAATCAGATAGCGATACGGATGCGCGCGTTCCCAGCTCGGAAAGGTGTTCGTGCTAAAGCGCGAATGAACAACCGCAATGGCCGTCTCAATTTCAGGTTCGGAAAGATCTGGATAAAAGCTCGACACTTGATGCGGCGTCAACATGCCTTTGTAGACCAGGGTCCGATAGGAGAAACTGGACACGTAAAAGAACTCTCCCCCCGGCACGTTGCCGTAGCGAATCGCGTTCTCGGCCCGGCGCCGAATAACGTAGAGCTTGCGCTCAAAGGCGAGGTCGTCTTTGAGCGCGGGATTGCGACGAATAAAAATTTGCCGCACGAAGGGCTCGCACGATTTCGAGGTTTCTCCCAAGTAGAGATTGTCCGTCGGCACCTTGCGCCAGCCAATGACCTCTTGGCCTTCGCTGCGCACGATGTCGGCCAGCATGCGCTCGCATTGCAAGCGTTGCTCACGTTCGGGCGGGAGAAAGAGCATGCCGACGCCATAATGGCCCAGTTTGGGAAGGGCGAAGCCGAGGCCATCGCACGCACGCTGGAAGAAGGCGTGTGGCACTTGCATGAGGATGCCGGCGCCATCGCCGGTATTCTCCTCGCAGCCACAGGCTCCACGATGGTCCAGGTTTTCCAAAACGGTCAGGGCTTGCTCGACAATCTTGTGCGATTGCTCTCCCTTGATGTTGACCACAAACCCCACGCCGCAGGCGTCATGTTCATACCGTGGATCGTACAGTCCTTGCTTTCGCGGTCGTGTTGTCATGGCGTCACCCCCTCGTTCCTCGAAAATATACACCAACGCTTCTCACCTCTCCCGGCGTCCTTCGTCAGGATCCACATCCTCCTCATCCGGCGTTTGTAAATCTAGCCACAGCCCTTCGGTGTAGGTGCTTAAGACTACCGAAGTTTCTGTCCGCGCCACCCCTTCAATTGAGCGAATCTTACTGATGAGCTTTTCCAGATTCGAGGTGTTATCTGCCTTGACCTTCAGCAAGAATGTGTGTTGTCCGGTCACGTGATGACACTCCTGCACGGCCTCAACTTTATCGATGGTCCGCTCGAACTGGCTGATCGCTTTGGGGTGATCGATGAACACGCCGATGAACGCCGTGATGTCTTTCCCCAACGCGCGGGCGTCGAGGATGGCGGTATAACCGCGAATCACTCCGCTTTCTTCCAGCTTGCGAATCCGCTCGTTGACGGAAGGAGCAGACAAGCCCACCCGTTCGCCGATTTTCACCAGCGGCAGCTTGCAGTTCTCCTGCAAAACGGCAAGGATGTGGCGATCTATGTTGTCGAGTTCAATAGACATCCCGCCCCTGTCTCATTTCCTAAGGGAAAAATCGGCGAAGAGCTAATAAATAGCGGATCATTGCCGCATTTGTCAATGCTTTCCTCGGAAACTGTGAGGAAAAGACGTTTGCAGAACGCGCTAATCGCATTACTGAGTGAAGAGCCGTCTCTGATCTTTCAGCTTTATTCCTCTCCGTTGTCTCTCTCGTGCCCACATGCTAGGGTGCTCGCACTTTTTCCAGGAAGCGATGTGTTGTGACAAATGTAAAAAAAGTAGTCCTCGCTTATAGCGGTGGACTGGATACCTCGGTCATTCTCCGGTGGCTGCTTGAGGTCTATCAAGGTGAAGTGATCGCCTTCTGCGCCGATCTCGGCCAAGGCGAGGAATTGGCTCCAGTCGAAGAAAAGGCTAAGAAAGTTGGCGCGAGTAAGATCTATATTGACGACCTCCGCGAGGAGTTCGTGCGGGATTTTGTCTTTCCCATGCTGCGCGCGAACGCGTTTTATGAGGGCGGCTATTTGCTTGGCACTTCAATCGCCCGTCCATTGATCGCCAAGCGGCAGATCGAAATCGCTCGACAAGAAGGTGCCGATGCCGTGTCGCATGGCGCCACGGGCAAAGGCAATGATCAGGTGCGGTTCGAGTTGACGTATTACGCTCTACAGCCTGACATTCAGATCATTGCGCCGTGGCGGACTTGGAACATGCAGTCCCGCTCCGATCTCATTACCTACGCTGAACAGCATGGGATTCCCATTCCTGTCACCAAAGAAAAGCCCTATAGCACCGATCGCAATCTGCTGCACATCAGCTACGAAGGCGGCATCCTCGAAGATCCCTGGCTTGAGCCCTACAGCGATATGTTTGTCCTTTCCGTGTCTCCGGAACAGGCCCCGAATACGTCTGAATATGTCGAAATTGACTACGAGGCTGGCAATCCCGTGGCGGTGAATGGTGAGAAACTCTCTCCGGCGGCGCTCTTGGCTAAGCTCAACGAGTTGGGAGGTAAACATGGTGTGGGGAGGGTCGATTTGGTCGAAAATCGCTACGTGGGCATGAAGTCGCGCGGCGTGTACGAGACTCCAGGTGGGACTATTTTGCACGTAGCGCATCGCGCCGTGGAGTCGCTGACGCTGGATCGTGAAGTCATGCACGTACGAGACTCGCTCATCGCGCGCTACGCCGAAATGGTCTACTATGGCTACTGGTTTGCGCCCGAGCGGGAAATGTTGCAAGTCGCTATCGATGAATCGCAAAAAAATGTGACCGGCACGGCGCGACTCAAGCTTTACAAAGGCAACGTGACTGTGGCCGGGCGGAAATCGAACAAGACGCTCTATAATCCGCAGATCTCGACGTTCGAAGCTGGTGGAGATTATCGTCAGGCCGATGCCGAAGGCTTTATCCGCTTGAACGCACTGCGCTTGCGGTTGCGCGCGTCGATCGCGAAGTCTTGAATAGAAGTCCCGAGTACAGAGTCCTGAGTGCTGAGAAAAATAAGAACCAGAACTCAGGACTCAACACTTTGCACTCAGGACTAATTCATTCTTCAGGTCTATGAAAAAGAAGACGTCGTCAAAAGCGTGGTCCGGGCGCTTTGCTGAAGCCGCCAATCCGCTCATGGAAGAGTTCACCTCTTCGCTTGCTTATGACAAGCGGTTAGCGTTGTATGACATTCGCGGCAGCGTGGCGCATTGCCGCATGTTAATGAAACAAAAAATCCTTACTCGTAGTGAAGGAGAGAAAATTCTCAAAGGGCTGGAGAGCGTCCAGCGTGAGTTGGCGCAAGGTCACTTCCAGTTCTTACCTTCTGATGAAGACATTCACATGGCGATCGAGCGGCGGCTCATGGAGAAAATCGGTCCCGTTGGCGGCAAGCTCCACACGGCTCGGAGTCGGAACGATCAAGTACTTCTGGACGCGCGTTTGTATGTGCGCGATGAAATCACCGCGATCCTAGAGTTGTTGAAAGCATTCCAGAAAGAACTGGCGCGCATGGCTCAACGATATGCTGGCGTAGTCATGCCGGGCTACACTCACTTACAGCGTGCGCAACCGGTGCTGTTAGCGCATCACCTCCTTGCTTATTTCGACATGCTCGGGCGCGATAAGGAGCGGTTACAACAGTGTCGCGAGCGTATGAACGTCTTGCCGCTTGGCGCCGGGGCCTTGGCTGGCACCACGCTGCCGATCGATCGCCACTATGTAGCGCGACTGCTTGATTTTCCGCGCGTCAGCGAAAACAGTCTTGATACCGTGGCCGATCGCGACTTTGTAGTCGAGTTTCTTGCCGCCGCCGCTATCCTGTGCATGCATCTCAGCCGCTTGGCGGAAGAACTGGTCCTGTGGGCGAGCGGCGAGTTTGGGTTCATTGAATTGCCCGACGCCTTTGCCACCGGCAGTTCCATGATGCCGCAGAAGAAAAATCCAGACGTGCCGGAGATCGTGCGCGGCAAGACTGGTCGCGTCTATGGCAATCTCTTTGCGTTGTTGACAATATTGAAAGGCTTACCGCTCTCCTATAATCGCGATTTGCAGGAAGATAAGGAGCCGTTGTTTGATACGGTCGACACCGTCAAAGGGTGTGTGACCGTACTGACCGCCATGTTGCCGCAGCTTATTTTCCGTGAAGACCGGCTGCGCGAGGCAGCGGTCGGTGGATTCACGCTTGCGACGGACGTCGCGGATTATTTGGTGGAAAAGGGACTGCCCTTCCGTGAAGCACATGAAGTGGTGGGCGCCGTCGTGCGGCGCTGTCTGGCTGACCAGAAAGGGTTGGAGCACATAACACTTGCTGAGTGGCGAAACTTTTCTCCTTTGTTTAGTAAAGACCTCTTGCCGCGTCTGACGTTAGAATCGGCAGTCGATCGCCGTCGTTCGTATGGCGGCACCTCGCGCGCCGAAGTGCAGCGACGGTTGAAAGCGATTGATATGTGAAGTCAAAAGTCAAAAGTCAAAAGTCAAAAGTCAAAAATTTGAGAATGGAATCCCCAAGCTGGAGAGGAAATGCCAAGGGAGTAAGTCTGGGGTCCCAGCCGCAAACCGCGGCAAGTCTCTTCTCTGTTCTTTTCTCTGTAGCCCGCAGCCTGTTGGCTGTCGCCTTCTTGTGCTTGCCTGCTTGCGGTCAGAAAACGTTGGTGCGTCCGCCGGAACTCGTTATTCCCAAAACGATCAACAATTTAACGCTTGAGGTTCAAGGCAAAGGCGTGATGTTGCGCTGGGCGCGGGTACAGAAACGAGCAGGGGGTGAGAATTTGGATGATCTCGCGGGGTTTGTGGTCTTACGAGCCACCCGAGACGCGCAAGGGAAGGTCAGCGATTTTGCTCCAGTTGGGACTATTGCCGTGGACGATCGCGAACGCTTTCGTAAACGAAGAAAATTCAGCTACACTGACGAACAGCTAACGATTGGTGTACTGTATCGGTATCGTGTCGTGGCCTTTACGCTGGATGGATATCAGGGTAGAGCGTCGAATACCGTCGAGATTATGTGGCCGGGGCAAGGGCAAGCGACAAGGAAGTGAAGAACACTGCGTGCTGGGGATTGAATTATGAAATTACCGTTTACCAAGATGCACGGCATCAGCAATGATTATGTCTATGTCAATGCGTTTGCCACAAACGTGCCGGACCCGGTAGCGGTAGCTCAGAAGGTGAGCGACCGCCGCACCGGGATCGGAGGCGATGGGCTGATTCTCATTTGCCCATCCAACACGGCCCATGCACGCATGGAGATGTATAATGCTGACGGCAGCCGCGGAGAAATGTGCGGCAACGGCATCCGCTGCGTGGGAAAATTTGTGTTCGACCACGGCTTGGTAAAAGCAAATCCCCTGAAAATTGAGACTGACGCCGGACTGAAAACGCTCTTCTTGGAGCTGAAAGACAACAAGGTGGCGCGCGTCACCGTTGACATGGGCGAACCGATTCTTGAGGGCCCACGCATTCCAGTGGCGGTTGCGGGCGAGATGATCAATCAGCCGCTTACCGTCGCGGGGCAGTCTTATCACGTCACGTGCATATCGATGGGGAATCCCCACTGTGTAACCTTTGTAGACAATGTCGAGCCGCTGGAACTGGACAAGATCGGGCCGCAATTTGAGCATCACTCCTTGTTTCCCAAGCGCATCAACACGGAATTTATTCAGGTGGTCAGCTCGACCGAGTTGAACATGCGTGTATGGGAGCGGGGGTCTGGAGAGACATGGGCGTGTGGCACTGGCGCGTGTGCAGCAGCCGTTGCCGCCGCCCTCAATAAGAAAGCCGGGCGCCGCGTGACCATCCATTTACGCGGCGGCGATCTGGAAATCGAGTGGCGAGCAGAGGATAATCATGTCTACATGACTGGTCCCGCCGAAGAAGTTTTTGCAGGAACGATTGAAGTTTAAGATTGTGAGGCGTTTATGTTTTCAGGTTCATTGGTGGCGCTGATCACGCCGTTCAGAAACGGACGAGTCGATGAGTCCCGACTCGCTGATCTGATCGAGTGGCACATCACGAGCGGAACGCATGGGATCGTGCCGTGCGGCACGACCGGGGAGTCCGCTACACTTTCTCACGAAGAACATACCCAGGTCATCAAGTTCGTCGTCAAACAAGTCAAGAAACGCGTACCGGTCGTGGCCGGGACGGGGTCAAATTCTACTGCCGAGGCGATTCGTTTGACGCGCGAGGCGCAGGAGGTCGGAGCCGATGGCGCTCTGATGATTTCTCCCTATTACAACCGACCGACCCAAGAAGGGATTTATCAACACTATAAAGCTGTGGCGCAGGCCGTCCCTGGCTTTCCCATTGTTTTCTACAATATCCCAGGGCGCACCGGCTCGAATATCGAGCCGAGCACGATGGCGCGGCTTGCTGAAATTGACAATATCGTCGGCGTGAAAGAAGCCGCCGGCTCTATCGATCAGGTGTTAAACATCAGACATGCGTGCGGCGATAAACTGGGCGTGCTCTCTGGCGAAGATTCGCTGACGTTCTCCATGATGTCGCTGGGCGGCAAGGGCGTAATTAGCACGGCGGCGAATGTCGCACCCAAGGAAATGGCGGACCTCGCCAATCTGTGTATCAATAAGCAGTGGGAACGCGCCGCGCAGTTGCAGTTGCGTTTGTTGCCGCTGATTCGGATGCTGTTCATCGAGACCAATCCAGGACCGGCCAAAACCGCCCTCGCGCTCATGGGCAAATGTGAACTGGAATTGCGCTTGCCGCTGGTGCCAATGGCGGAAGGGAACGTCGCCAAGCTGAGAGGGACGCTCAAAGATTTCGGCTTGATTTGAGTGACAATCGGAAAATCCGTGATTGAGAACGAGTAGGGGCGCGGCGAGGCCGTGCCCCTATTTGCTTGTGGAGGAGAAATTATGCCTGCCAACGTGATTGTCTGCGGGGCCGCTGGCCGTATGGGAAAACAACTCGTCGCTCTGGTGCACGAGAATCCAGTCGCTCGTTTGGTCGGGGCAGTGGAAGCGGTGGGGCATCCAGCGATAGGAAAAGACGCTGGAGAGGTGGCTGGTCTCGGCTTCATCGGCGTACCGATCAGCGCTGAGTATGAGGCGCTGGTGACTGCCGACACGGTGACGCTCGACTTCACCGTTCCTGAAGCGGCGCTGGCGCACTTGCGGGCGGCGGCAGCGAAACAAGCGGCGATTGTCATCGGCACGACGGGGTTCTCCGCCGCCCAGCGGAGTGAAGCCGAGGCGCTTGCGCCTAAAACCCGTTCAATCATCGCCGCCAATATGAGCATCGGCGTCAACGTCTTGCTCAAGGTTGTTGCTGATGTCGCCAAAATCCTCAACGAAGGGTTTGATCCTGAGATCGTTGAGATTCATCACCGCTTCAAAGTTGATGCGCCGAGCGGGACGGCTCTGGCCCTGGGGCGCGCCATTGCCGCAGCGCAGGGGAAGGACTTTGATCGTCAAGCCAAACTTGCGCGGCAAGGCATCACTGGGCAGCGTACCAACGAGGAGGTCGGCATCGTGGCGCTGCGCGGGGGTGACGCGGTTGGCGATCATACCGTGATCTTCGCTGGTTTTGGCGAGCGTTTAGAACTCACCCATCGCGCGCAGAGTCGCGAATGTCTTGCCCGTGGCGCTATACGGGCAGCCCTGTGGTTGCCGTCGCAGAAGCCAGGGCTCTATTCGATGAAAGAGGTCTTAGGGTTATAGAAGCGAGAAACCCAAGTTCCGACCGTCTTTCTACCGCAAACTTCCCTCAGGCTGCAGAGGGAGGGGAAGGGGGTGAGAGACGCGTTTTTTTGGTTTTTGGCCGTTTGCGTCCGACGTTCACCAGCCACAAATGCGCGCGCGCTGGTTGGCCTTGGGCGCGAAGTTCGCTTGCGCGTGTGTGGGCGTCGATGACGCGGAACACGCTTTTGATGACTTCCCAATCCCCTTGCTGAGCGAGGTCTTTCAGCTCTGCTGAGATGCGCCCCACACACGTTTCAAGAACAGGATCAAATGAGCCGTGCTGTTCCAATATTTCTTGTACTATTTGTTGCATGGCGTCCTCCTACACAGTCTTCCTTCTGCTAGTCCTAGGGGTACATCGGCGTTTCCGGGAAAACTTTAGCGTTTTGGTCGACAGAGACGGCTTTTCTTCTAAAGGGCTCACCATTGTTGCCGAAAGGACAGGAAAGACTGTGTCACCGAAAGATAGGTAAAGACCACTCTTGCGGTGTTGTGGGAGGTTTGTATGAGAGGTTTATGGTCGTTCTTTAAACATCGGCCTATTGTGAGTGCGCCGCCGCTTCTTCTAGCGGAAGACGATCTTCTCCCTGTCCCTGGCAATCTCACACCGTGTGCGTTCTCCTTGCAGGAAGAAATTGTCTACGCCATGTGTGTCGTGAAGGAGCGAAACGGGACAGGCCTGCTGTTTCAGGTCTTGCGAGAGATTGGGAAAGTGCCGCTCGTCGGGCTGCAAGTCGGAGCAATGGGGAATCTAGAAATGGACGGTCAGTTAATTCCCATGCAGGTGGTGCAGGCTTCGTTGCCCTGGATTTCTGTGACGACATCCCCTGAACAAAGTCGCGCGATACAGCGACGTTCTTTTCGGGTTCCGGCTTCCTTCTCGCTGCGTTTTCGCGGCTTGGAGACCGGTGCTCAGTGGCAAGTTGGTGCGGGAGCCAATATCAGCACGGGCGGTTTTTGCTTTGTCTGTCCTAGCGCGGAATCGCCGACCTTGGGAACGGTGTACGAAAGCGAACTCACCTTGCGTGTGACTCACACGCAAGAGCTGGTGCTGCGGATGGAGGTTGAGGTGCGCTGGGTTTCTCACGCGGAGAAGGAAACCACCGTTGGGGTACGGGTGACCGACCCTGCGCGTTGCAAAGACCTGACGTATGCGGTTTCTCAACTCCAGCATGCGATGTCTCGTCAGCCAGAAGACTACCTGTCGGTGGAAAACCAACCTTTGCATCTTCATTGACCATTTCTTCGACGAAACAATAACGGCTTCTCCGAATCGCCCGGGTTGTCTCCGCCCCAGATTTCCGGTAGGCAAAAGTGCAAACTTGCTTCCGAATCGAGGTCAGACCATGGGCGATTCCCGCAATATAGCTAAGGCCGCTCAGGAGTGGGACGAGAAGGTCGTCAAAAAAACCCTCGCTCGCTCTCCCGAGCGTCAATCACGGTTCGAGACGACTTCTGGGGTTGAAATTAAGCGTGTCTACACGCCGGTGGATACGGCTACGCTTGATTACGCCGCCGCGCTCGATTTCCCCGGACAATATCCGTTCACCCGTGGCGTACAACCCACGATGTATCGGGGCCGATTCTGGACGATGCGTCAGTACGCCGGGTTTGGCACGGCTGAGGAATCGAACAAACGCTACCGTTATTTACTAGACCAGGGGCAGACCGGACTCTCGGTGGCGTTCGATCTGCCCACGCAGATGGGGCGGGACTCGGACCACCAACTCGCGGCTGGAGAGGTGGGGCGCGCCGGCGTGGCGATCGATTCGTTGGCGGATATGGAAATTCTGTTCAAAGGGATTCCCCTTGATAAAGTCAGCACTTCGATGACGATCAATTCCACCGCATCCATTCTGTTGGGGCTCTATCTGGTGGTGGCGGGAAAACAAAATGTGAGTTGGGACAAAGTCAACGGCACCATTCAGAACGATCTGCTCAAGGAATACATTGCACGCGGCACCTATATTTATCCGCCGCAACCTTCGCTGCGCATCATTACCGACATCTTTGCGTTCTGCGCCGATAAGGCGCCCAACTGGAACACCATCTCCATCTCCGGCTACCATATCCGCGAGGCGGGTTCGAGCGCGGCGCAAGAAATCGCCTTTACGCTGTCCGACGGCATTGCCTACGTCGACGCGGCGGTGAAAACCGGTCTCGATGTTGACACGTTTGCCTCTCGTCTTTCTTTTTTCTTCAATGTCCACAATAATTTCTTTGAAGAAATCGCCAAGTTTCGCGCCGCGCGGCGCTTGTGGGCGAAGATTATGAAGGAACGTTTTCACGCCAAGGACCCGCGCTCGTGGATGCTGCGCACGCATGCGCAGACGGCGGGCTCGACGTTGACGGCGCAGCAGCCGGATAACAACATCATGCGTGTGACTATTCAGGCGTTGGCCGCCGTACTGGGCGGCACCAACTCGCTGCACACTAATTCCAAGGATGAAGCCTTGGCGCTGCCGACTGAGGACTCCGTGCGCATTGCCTTGCGTACGCAGCAAGTCATCGCTTACGAGTCTGGCGTGGCTGATACGATTGATCCTTTGGCTGGTTCGTATTTCATTGAATCACTGACCGATCAGCTCGAAGCGAAAGCGATCGAGTACCTTGAACGGATTGATAAACTGGGTGGCGCTGTCAAAGGGATTGAGGCCGGCTACCAGCAGCGGGAGATCCACGAAGCGGCCTTCCGTTATCAGCAAGCCATCGAGGACAAGGAACAGATCATTGTGGGAGTGAATGACTTCACCGTGGAAGAAGACAATCAGGGTGAACTCCTGAAAATTGATCTCACCTTGGAAAACGAACAGAAACGCAAGCTGGCGGCGGTCAAAGCCGAGCGTAACCAAGCCGCCGCGAAAGCGGCATTGGAGAAAGTGGAGACTACTGCGCGTGGTGAGGGAAACCTGATGCCGGTCATCATTGACGCCGTGCGCGCCTACGCGACCCTCGGCGAAATTTCTGACGCCATGCGACGCGTGTTTGGCGAGTATCAAGCCCCGTCATTTTTATAAGAACAAGTAGCTACAGTCATGGAGAAAACTCATGTCCACCCTTCAAGATTCTCCTGCTCCTCCTAGTCTTCCTACTGCCGTCACTGCCCCGCTGGTAGAGTTCAATCCCCTTTCGGCGGAATTTCGCGCCGATCCTCATTCTTCCTATCGGTTGCTGCGGGAGTATGATCCCATGCATTGGAGCCCCTTCCTTGGGTTCTGGGTGCTCACCCGCTATGCGGACTGTGTTGCGGTGCTCCGTGATGCAAAACGTTTTAGCGCTGATCCCAAGGATCTCGCCCTCTACGAAGCGATGATGCAGGGGCTTGGGGACAATCGACCACTCATGCAGATGCAAGAAAAATGGATGCTGCTGCTCAATCCGCCGGATCATACCCGGCTCCGTACATTGGTGACGAAGGCGTTCACGCCTCGGGTGGTGGAGAACTTGCGACCCCGCATCCAAGGCATCGTCGATGATCTCATTGACAAAGTGAAAAATGCCGGCCCGATGGACATCATTGCGGATCTGTCGTATCCCCTGCCAGTGATTGTGATTGCCGGCATGTTGGGTGTGCCGGCGGAAGATCGCGACAAGTTTAAAGCCTGGACAACCGATTTGGCGCGCACCCTTGATCCTATTGTTTCTCCGGAAGTGCTCGATGCCGGTGATGCGGCGACGGTGGCGTTTGCGGAGTACTTCAAGGCGCTGGTGGAGAAACGACGAAAAGATCCACAGGAGGATTTGCTCAGCGCCCTAATTGCCGCCGAAGAGCAGGGCGACCGTCTCAGCGAGGATGAATTGATCGCGACCGCCGTTTTGTTGCTTGGGGCCGGCCATGAGACCACGATGAACCTCATTGGTAATGGGCTGCTCGCCTTATTCCGGCATCCAGACCAGATGGCGCAGCTCAAGTCTGCCCCGTCATTGATTCAGAGCGCCATTGAAGAATGTCTGCGTTTTGACGGACCCGTGCAAATGACCGCGCGCACGGCGCTCGAAGACCTGGAGATCGGCGGGACGAAGATTGAGAAAGGACAACAGGCGGTCATTGTGTTAGCTGCGGCGAATCGTGATCCCGCGCAGTTTGCCGATCCCGATCGCTTCGATATCACGCGCAAAGAGAATCCGCATATCGCTTTCAGTCACGGTATTCATTACTGCCTTGGGGCTCCGCTCGCGCGGGTCGAGGCCCAGATTGCCGTCAATACTTTGCTCCAGCGGTTGCCCAACTTGCGCTTGGCGACCGAAGAGCTGGAGTGGCGCGAGATGGTGACGCTACGTGGACTGAAGACGCTGCCGGTAACATTTTAGGTCAGCAAAATAGGAGGAAGAAATGAAAGGCAAAATTGCCTACATTCCGCAAGCGCGGACCATTGAATTCCACGAATTTGATTTACCTGAAGTCGAACCCGGAGCTATTCTCGCGCAAGTGACCCGCACGAATATCTGCGGTTCGGAAGTGCACATGTGGCGCGGTGAGTTTGGCAAGCGCGGCGTCATGCCCGGCCACGAAATGGTCGGACGAGTGCTCACTCTGGGGAAAGGCGTCACGACTGATACTGCTGGTCAACCTCTGAAAGAAGGCGACCGCATTGCCCCAGTCTACTATCGCACCTGTGGCCTGTGCGCAAACTGTCGTGATGGGAACGCCGCTGCCTGCCTCACGATGGGCATCCGGGAGAAACGACTCGTGCCGCAAGACCCGCCGCACTTCCATACGCCCTTCGGCACGCACTATTATATTCAACCCGGTCAGCATGTCTACAAAGTCCCGGATAACGTGCCGGATCACGCCGCGTCGTCGGCGAACTGTGCGCTCTCGCAAGTGTTTTTTGCGCTTGATCGCGGCAACTTGCGCTACGATGAAACGTTGGTCGTGCAGGGCGCAGGTGGGTTGGGCCTGCATGCGATGGCGGTGGCGAAGGCGCGCGGCGCGCGTGTGATCGCGATTGATGGTGTTGACCTTCGACTCAAACGCGCCAAAGCGTTCGGCGCTGATGAATTGGTTGATATTCGCGAATTTCCAACACCGGACGCCAGGGTGCGCCGCGTCCGTGAATTAACCAAAGGGATCGGTCCAGATGTGGTGCTGGAAGTGGCGGGTATTCCTGAAGCCTTCCTTGAAGCGATCAATTTGGTGCGCAATGGGGGGCGGGTGCTGGAACTTGGCAACATTTCTCCGGGGCTCACTGTGACGATTCCGCCGTCGTTCGTTACATTCAAATCCATTTCCATCATTGGCGTGGCCACGTACAATCCACACTATCTCTACAAGTCGCTGCAGTTCTTGTCCGAACACATCGACAAGTATCCGTACCACGAACTCGTTGACGCCGTTTTCCCGCTAGAAAAATCGGCTGAAGCGATGGAGAAATCGGATCGAAAAGAAGTGACCCGCGCCGCAGTTGAACCGTGAGGAAAAAAGAGCGCCCTTCGACCAGCTCAGGGCGAACGGTTTGTAGGATAGGGAAATCACAATTACCGTTCGTGCTGAGTCTGTCGAAGCATGAACGGACAGGATAAGGGAGAATTATGAAAGATACACTCAAGCCCGGCATGTCCTTTGAGAAGACGATCAAGACCACACCCGACATGGGTATTTCCCACATGGGTCCCGGCGTGCCCAGCATGTTCTCCACCCCGGCGATGATCGGACTTATGGAAGGTTCATGCGTGGAATTTCTCACGCCACACATGAGCGAAGGAGAGCAGACCGTGGGATTTCATGTCGATGTCAAACATCTGGCCCCGACCAAGATCGGTCAAAACGTTCGCGCCAAAGTGACGCTCAACGAAATCAAAGGGCGTCGCTTGTCGTTCACCGTCGAAGCGTTCAACGAAGACGGGACCAAAGTCGGCGACGGCACGCACGAACGGGCCGTGGTGGATATCAGTAAGTTTGCGGGGCAGTGAAAAAACAATGCAAAATGTAAAATGAAAAAAGGAACGGAGCGCTTTGTTTTTTTCCTTGCCTTTGGTCTTTAATTTTACATTTTACATTTTGCGTTAGTCATTTCACTTTTGCTCCCGGCGCGGTCGGCTTTTCCGGGCTGAGCACAATCACTTTCTCTCCATCCGAGGCTGCGAGCAGCATACCTTGGCTTTCGACGCCCCGTAGCATGGCGGGCTGCAAGTTCGCCACTACAACAATCTGTTTGCCGACCAATTCTTCGGGCGTGTAGTGAGCGCGAATCCCCGCGACGAGTTGACGCTCTTCGGTTCCCAAGTCGATTTTTAAGACGAGTAACCGATCCGCTTTCGGATGTGCCTCGGCTGCTTTGATCGTGGCGACCCGTAAATCCACTTTCGCAAATTCGTCAATCGTAATGTTTGCCGATCCTGCCGTTCCTTCTGCCTCACTCATGTGGCTAGACTCCTTCTTTCATTTTGTGTCACTATAGCGGTGACGCGCTGAGTAGTCAGCCGTCAAAAGTCAAGAAACAAAGCAGCAAGGAGAGGTAACAATGGCTGAGCCTCTGAAAGCAGAAATGCCCATACTGATGGATATCTTGGGAGGAATGGAACGCGCCGCTGTCGTGCTGGGCGCGGCGCAGCTCGATTTATTTTCTCCACTTGGCGGCGGACCTGCAACTGCGGTACAGGTAGCGGCGCAGCTCGGTCTACCGCCACGGGGCGCCGAACGCGTCCTGAATGCCTGCGCAGCGTTGGGATTTGTCACGAAAGAAGGCGACTCCTATCGAAACTCTCCGCTCGCCGACGCCTTTCTCACGAAAGGAAAACCTGGATATGTTGGCAACCTGATTAAGCAGACCAATGATCGCTTCCTCGCTTGGACGAAAATGGCGGAGGCGGTCAAGATGGATAAACCGGTGCTGCCGTTAACTGGTGCGGAGTTATTCAACGCGCCTGCCGACGTGCTCGACAATTACGTCCACGGCTTATTCGATTTAGGCAAAGGGTTGGCAGCGCGGATCGCGGGTCTCGTCGATCTGAGCGCTTGTCGCTCCCTGCTCGATGTCGCTGGCGGCTCAGGTGTCTACTCCATAGTTCTCTGTCGCCAGTGTCCGCAACTGAAATCTACTGTGTTCGATTTGCCTCCTATTTTACAGCGCACGCGAAAGATCATCGAACGCGAGGGGCTGACGGACCGGGTGAGCGTGCGCGAAGGCAACTATTTTCACGATGATTTTGGTTCTGGCATCGATGCTGTCCTTTTGTCCAATATGTTGCAAACCGAAGGACGGCAAACCTGCCGCATGGTGCTGAAAAAGGCGTTCGCCGCGCTCAACCCAGGCGGACAACTTCTCGTGCACGGCATCATGCCTGACGCCGATCGCACCGGCCCTGTGCAACAGACGATCTTTTCTGTCTTCATGATGTTGGTTTTTCCTGAGGGCGAAGCATACCCAGGGGAAGAAATCATTGGCTGGCTGCACGAGGCCGGTTTCGTAGAAGGGAAAAAGCTGCTGCTTCCGCCACCGGCGTTTTCATCTCTGGTCGTAGCGCGCAAACCTCAGTGAGCTATGACCCTTCGCGCTTGACCAAGAAGAAATTCGTCACTCGTATGGCAGACGAAGGATTGTCATGTTTTGGAGAAATCTGTGGCGCTGGCTACTCCAGTATCGGCTCCGCTGGTGGGGCTGGGCCCTTCTGACGTTGCTTGGCGGCATGATCCTTGTCCTGGTGTGGCTGCCTCATGTTGTTCGACAACGGGTGGTCACGGCGCTTTCCGCCGCGACGCCTGCGACCGTGCGTCTCGCCGACGTAAGTTTCCATTGGCGGCAGGGACAACTCGTGCTCAAGGGACTTTCGTTGACCCTGCCGGGAGAAGCGCGCGCCGTGGTCTCTGCCGATGAAATTATCGGAAAGCCCCGGTGGTGGTCCTTGCTGCGCGGCGAGAAAACTCTTGAAAACATTTCGGTCTCGGGCGTACAGATTGTGCTCATCCGCGAGCCGCGTGGAAATGTCAACCTCAGCAAATTGTTTCCTCCTGTTCCGGCGCAGCCTGCTCTGGAAACTGATCTGCCGACGCTGACAGTAGAGCAGTTCCGCCTGAAAGACGCCGACTTTGAGCTGCATGACCAAACGCACGCTCCAGAAACGGCTGTTTCACTCACTGTAGACGAACTCACAACCGGGGCTCTTAATCTGCAAGCCAAAGGGTTGGCTGCTCCCATTCACATGCAGATGAAAGGACAACTCCACTCGAAGGGAAGGCTAGAGGGCTCCTTCATGAGTGAGGCGCAGTTGCTCTGGCGCCGCTCTGAGACGATGGTCGACGCTACCGTCAAAGCGGAACAACTTGCTCTGGCCTTGGTTGAACCCTACCTGGAATCATCGTTAACCATCCAACAGCTTGCTGGAAGAGCCGACGGTCACCTGCGTTATCGTTGGCAGAGTGGTGGCGAGCTGCATCCCGTTCACGCCGTGAGCGGAGCGGTGACTATTGCGGAACTGGCCTTTGCTGATCATCTTTCTACGCTACCGATTCTCCACATCGCCAATGGCCAAGTCGTCATTGACAACATTGACTTGCGAAGCAGTGAAATTCATATCGCTTCTGTGAAAATCAAAGACCCTCGATTGCGTGTAGTGCAAACGCCTGCGGGATTGAACTGGACGACGCTTGTTCGTACGCAAAATGCCTCGACCCCTTCAGCGGAGCGTGAAACCAATGGAAACTCGGCCTGGCGATGGACTATAGATGATGTGGAAGCCCAAGGTGGAGAAGTGAACTATCACGACAATGCCGGGACGGACACGGAAACGGTGAAGTTGGCTTTGGAGACGGCGCAACTCCAACACCTCGATCCAGCCGGCGCGGAGAGTCCCTTTCACGTGCGTGTGCATGAGGGAGAAAGCGTGGTGGCGGGTGAAGGTGCTTTGCGTCTCTCTCCTTTGCGTGTTGATGCGCAGTGGCGCCTCACCGAGGTCTCTCTGTCGCCGTTCCAAACATTGTTGACGCGTATCGGACGCGTGCAGTCTGCGAGCGGCAAATTGAACGGCGCTGTCCATACAGTGCTGGAGACCCACGAAGGAGCGCAAACCATCAGTCTGGATGGCGTGGTGGAGGCTCCAGCTTTTGTGATCAGCGGTCTGCCTGCGCCAGAGAATACGATGGCGTGGGAGGCGGGCCACATCGAAATACGCGCAGGCAGCTCTGTTCTTCCTTTACGCTTGGACATAACTGGCCAATTTGCCAATGTGACATTGCAACACCTTCCACAAGGTGATGTCTCTATTGGCCAAGCCAATGCGACTCTCCAGTTGCAACAGCAGGAAGGAGGGGCGGAGCCTGCTCCCCCGTCGCCTGACGAGGCTCCTGCTGCTGAGCCTGCTTCGGCTAAACTTGTCGTGCAAGGAGAGTTTGACGTACAAAATTTTTTGGTGTCGCAGGGACCGGAGAAACAGGAGCTTGTGAGTTGTCACCATACGAAAGGACGCGTTACTGAAGGCAGCCGCTTGTCGCCATTAGATTTATATCTTGCGGATGTTGCCTTGGAATATCCTTACGTGCAGGGGTTTCGCACGGCCTCCGGTCGCATCCAAATCGCCAAGCCTGCTACAGAATCGCCGCCGCCTACGGATACTAGTGAAGCAACCACTGCCGCTTCAGAGCAAACAACCCAAACCGCAGGCCCCTCTCCTGACGCTGCTCCTGCCGTCCATGTTGATCAGATCGTCCTGATTGGCGGTCAACTCTACGTGGAAGATCACGCCATCGCGCCGGTGCAGACCATCTACTGGCAAGATATCCGTATCGATGTCAGCGATGCCGCGTATCCACTCGTGCGGCCCAGCGCGTTCGCCCTCCATGCGTTTAACATGGATGGGACACCGATTGAAGCGAGCGGGACAACGAAACGCAAAGACGGCATGTTGGTCACCACCATCCACGGGACGATTGAGCGACTCAGGCTTCCGCGTTTCAATGCCTATCTTGCGCCCTTCCTGGGATATCAGGTGCGCAAAGGCGCCGTGTCCGTCAAGTGGGAAATAGCTATGCCCGGCGACTTCGTGCAGGCGCATGCAGAGGTGACGTTGCATGATTTGGGGTTGAGCGGCAAACAAAGCACCTCTGAAGTGGAGCAGCAAGTCGGTCTGCCGATGCACTTGATTATCGCGCTCCTCAAAGACCTGAATGGCAACATTAATCTCCAGGTGCCGGTAGAAGGGCGCTTGAGCGAACCTGGATTTCATGTTGGCAGCAGTTTGTGGCAAGCGATCCGCGACGTGTTGATCGGCGCCGTGACCTCGCCTTTGAAACTGCTTGGCGCTATTTTCCACAAAAATGATACGCTGCAAGATTTTACTCTTGATCCGATTCCCTTCGTGCCGGGCGCCAGTCAACCGACGCTGGTGGGCAAGGAGCAGATTGAGCATCTGCGAGTCTTCCTGACGCAACGTCCAGAGCTGGATCTGCAGCTCAATAGTATTCCCAGCCCGGTGGATCGAGAAGCTTTACAAGATCAACTCATACTTGCGCAGTTGCAGGCCAGTGCGCCGTCGTCTGCGCAGATCCAGTCTTCGGTCGAACGGCCTGCGGGAGAACCAGAACCGTCGCCCGAAGAAGAGGTGCGGCAATCTTTGCTCAGCGCCGTCAATCAACGGCTTGAGGAGAAAGTCCCTAAGCAAGGAAAACTTTCTCAGCAAGCTGCTAGGTTGCTGGAGTCGCTCCGAAGGACCGTGCAAATCGACGCGACGAAACTTGGGCAACTGACGCAGAATCGTCTACAAACAGTAACAACCGCACTCACAGGAAACACCGGAGTCCGCGCTGACCGGCTGCACCTCGCGCCGGACAAGCTACGCAGCAGCGGCGGGCCGGAAGTGCAATACATGATTCAAGCACGGGAGAAACGGTAAAAGTAGCTATGGCTCGCCGAGCCGTGGATGGAGGAAGATTTTTCTCATGCCCAGGCAGAGCCGAGGGCCGAGGTCGTCAAGGAACTCTGACGACGGTCCCAAACTGCTCAAAATGGTTGTCAAACGCAAAGGCATATACAATATGTAAACGTTCTATTACCACCTTGCTCGTGCAATCAGTGAAGCTCCAGTCCTTATCGCTGTACTGTTCAAAGATTGCCCAAGCCCGAGCAAAGTCGCCTGGGCTGATTCGTTCGATCTTCGTAACTCCACTGTGCAGCAGAAGGTTACCGGTGGCGTTCGCCACCGCGTGATTTTCTCGCAACTTGAGCAACGTAAAAAGCTCATCCAGGACAAAATCTGTTGTTAGCAGCGGCAGCCGATTGGTTTTCATCCACTGTACTGCGGCCGTATGATCAGGGTCGCGGTGCACGAAATATGCAAACCAGGCTCCAGTGTCAATAAAGACCGGCATTAGCGCTTTCGATAGAGATCCACGTCATGGGTGCGATTACTTACTGCCGGACCAGTTTCTAGAGAGATCGCCGCCACGGCGTCGAGCGCCGCCACAATACGGGCATGTTCCTCCTCGGAGAGCCGATCTTCAGGGACAGAAGAGGTTTTTCGTTTGTAAGCCAGAAATTCCGCGAAATCGAGCACTACCTCTTGTTCATGAACAGGCAATCTACTCCAGATTTCTTGAAGCCGCTCCTCAGGACTTACACTCATAGTGCTTACCTCTCTTAGAGCTTTTATAGCTTACCGAAAGAAGAAGGGGAACGTGTATGTTCTGTGGCGACGGCAGAAAAGAATCTTTTAAGCTTGTCCCTCATTACTCAGCCCTCACTTCAGCCCCGCTTTGCGCAACGCCGCAATATGCCGCTCCAGCAGCGCCGGATCTTTAATCGGAACTCTTTCCTTGTGAACCTCCAGCGAAAACTTGGGATTCAGCCGCAGCACTTCACCGGCCTCCGCCCGGGCCTCGGCATCTTTGCCTAACTCGCTGTAGACCGCCGCCAGGGTCAGATGGGTGCCAAGAATGTTGGGATAGTGGCTGAGATACTGCCGCAGCGGCGCAACCGCCTCCTCAGGCTGCCCCGCCAAGTCATAAGCAACGCCGATGCTATTTAAATGGACGGCCGGGGTATCAGGCTTACGGCGCAGCGCCTGCTCTACCATCCCAAGAGCTTCTTGTGACCTGCCCGCCCGGCTCAGGACCTCAGCTAGGAAGGCATAGCCGTTCGCCAAGGTGGGATCGAGGGCGATTGCCCGCTCCATCTCAGCGAGCGCTAGTTCATACTGCTTTTGCCACAGATAGACAAGGCCCAGAATCAGGTGACCCCCAGTGAAGGAGTCATTGAGGGTCAAAGCCCGCTGTACTGCTGTCAGCGCCTGCTCTGGCGTCTGGGCGTCCATGTTTTGTTGAGCGATCCACTGCCACACGTAGGTGGAAGCCAGGTTGGAGTGGGCATGCAAAAAAGTAGGGTTTCGGGTGATTAACTCCTGCAGCGTGATGATCGCCTTGGCATACTGCCCGGTCCAGCGGTACGCCCAGCCTAATTCGATTAAGTACCAAGGCGGATAGTGGGGATTGAGGCGCATCGCCTGCTCCAGCATGCGCAGGCCTTCCCCTGGCCTCCCCAGGCCGACGCCCAGTACATCCGCCTGGAAGGCATAGCTATCCGCATCATTGGGATCAAGCGCGATGGCCCGTTCCCCTTCTGACAAGGCTTGCTCAGGCTGCTGTCGCTCCGTATAGACTTGGCCCAACAGCGTATGGGCAAAAGGGAGGGAATCATTCAGGGCGAGGGCCTGCTGCGCCAGCGCAAAGGCGCGGTCCAGAATTTGGGGATCCGCACTCCAGCGAAAGCGCCGCTCTATCCAGTAGGTCAGACCCAACGACGCATACGCCTCGGCATACTGCGGGTCCAGCGTAATAGCTTTCTCAAACATTTGCCGCGCTTGCAGATTGGTGTCTTTCAGGTTGCGGTAAAAATATTCCAGCCCCCGTAAGACCGCATCGTAGGCCTCCAAGTTGTCCGTGTGTTTACGGACGATGACCCCTTGCTCCTCTAGCGTCAGTTGCAGCTTCAACGTCGTGACAATCTGCTGGACGATCTCGTCCTGCAAGGCGAAGATGTCTTTCAGCGGACGATCATAGCGCTGAGACCACAAATGACCTCCCGTGGTGGTGTCCACCAATTGGGTCGTGATCCGCACCTGAGTGTCTACCTTCCGCACGCTGCCTTCTAATACATACCGCACGCCCAGCTCTTTGCCGATGTCCTGAACTTTCACGGCTTTGCCCTTGTAGGTGAAGGCCGAGTTACGCGCGATGACAAAGAGGCTAGAGATCCTGGAGAGATCGGTCGTGATATCTTCCGTGATGCCGTCGCTGAAATACTCCTGCTCGGGATCGTTGCTCATGTTGACAAAGGGAATGATGGCGATGGAGGGTTTGTCGGGCAAAGGAAGGGGTTGGGGGTTAGGGATCGGGGATTGAGTGTCAGGTGTTAGGTGCTCGATGTGAGGAGTTGGAGATGAGAAATAGCGAACGGCGATGAGTGCTACCGTTATGAGCGCCAGCCCTGCGATGATTGTGGGTGCGGGGCGCACTCGCCGTGAGAGTTTCAGGCGCTGGACTTGCAGACGTTGACGGAACCCCTGGGGCGCTTCAGGCAACAAGGCGTAAACCCGAAAGCGTTGGGCGATGTTCTTGAGGTGGGGCCGCCCCAATAACACGATTGCGCCCAAGGCGACCTTCTGAGCGACATCCCGATACACCGCATCGGAGATGGAAATGGTGTCCGGGGCGGCTAACGCTTGTAACCGCGAGGCGATGTTGACGCCGTCGCCAAAGACATCGCCATCGCGCTGGACAATGTCACCCGAATGGATGCCGATGCGCACGTGAATCTGTTCGTCTTGGGGGCGTTCGGCGTTGTACGTTTTGAACTGAGCTTGGATCTGTTGCGCGCACTGCACGGCGTGGACCACAGAAGGGAAGTCCACCAGGAAGGCATCGCCGATGGTCTTAATGACTGTGCCGTTGTGAGCAGTCACTGCCTGATGAATGAGCTGATTATGGATGGTCAACAACCGCAAGGTGCGGTTCTCGTCCACCCCCATCTGGCGGCTAAAGCCGACGATATCGGTAAACATGATCGCCGCCAGTCGGCGATTTTCTACAGGGGCTGTACCGCTGGAGTCGTCCTTCATAGAACCGGATTATTCTGCTAACGTCGCCTTGGTGTCAACAGGCAAGATTGCAAAGACTGCTGTTTCATGAGGTATGAACAATGAGTGAGGTCCGTGCGGTCCTTTTTGATTTTGGCGGAACGCTCTTCGACTACGAAATCGTGGCCCCTGGTGAGCGAGAAAGTATCGTCGCCTTGGCGCGTTGGGCTGGGGCTAAGGAGGATGACCGAGAGATTCTGCGCGCTTATCGCGGTGCGTTGAAGCGTGTTTTCTATGACTACTTGCCGCGCTCCTATTATCTCCATCGCGATCTGTTTCGTGACGCACTCTTGGGCATGGCGGAGAGTTTAAGCATTACTCTGAGTGACGAGCAGTTTACTCGCTACCGGGAGCTGCAATGGGAGCGTCGGGCGCGGGATTTCGTCCTGCGCGAAGGAGTGCTGGAGACTTTGGCGGCGCTACGTGAGCGCGGCCTCCATCTTGGGATTGTCAGCAATATCGACGACGACCAACTCGGCCACATGTTGGAGTTGAGCCGGCTTGAGCCGCACTTTCATTCCGTGCTCTCCAGCGAATACGCGCAATCATGTAAACCTGATTCCGCCATTTTCTCCGAAGCCTTGCGGCGTGCGGGATGCGCGCCCCACGAGGCAATATTCGTAGGCGACTCGTTACAGCAAGATATTGCCGGCGCCAATCGATTGGGATTGCGATCCGTGCTGATCTGGTCAGACCCCGAGCGCGAACCAACTACTGGCGAACACAAACCGCACCATGTCATTCGCAAAATTCCCGAGCTGTTGGAACTGCTGTCGTGAGTCGTTAGCAATACTTCCAAATCCCCCCGCGCTCTGCGCGGCCCCCTTTCGGAAAGGGGGCAATGGGATTCCCTCCTTTGTCAAAGGAGGGACAGGGAGGATTTCGTTAGCGGGATTCACCGCGCCGAAATGCCGCCGTCTACCATATAGACTCCGCCAGTGCAGTAACGACCTTCTTCACTGGCGAGGAACAGCATGAGGTTCGCTACGTCTTCCGGGGAGCCGTAGCGTCGTAGCGGGACGGTGGCGGCAATGCGCTCTTTAGCATGGGCGGCTGCACCCGGTGCGAATCCTTCCTCTAACGAGCGCATCATCCGTGTTTCGGTCGGCGCGGGGTTAACAGTGTTCACGCGGATATTGTGTTCCGCCCCCTCTAAGGCTGCTGTGCGCATCAAGCCAATCACCGCATGTTTGCTGGTGACATAGGCCGAGACCCCTGGCGTGCCATGAATACCGGCGACGGAAGAAGTAATGATGATACTGCCTCCGCCACGTATGCGCATCTCGGGCATGAGGTATTTGAGCCCCAGCCACACGCCACGCACATTTACCGCTAGCACTTTGTCAAAAATATCAATCGGATAGTCAGTGATTGGCTGCACGACTCCTTCGATGCCTGCGTTTTGTAGCGAAATATCGACCCCACCGTAACGTTCGACCGCCACGCGCACGTAAGCCTGGACCTGCTCCGGCTGCGAAACATCGGCGACCGCGTAGCTGACCGCCGCGTTGTTGATACTTTGTACCGCTTCTTTCAGAGACTCTTCTTGCAGATCGACCAAGAGCACGTGCGCCCCTTCGCGCACGAAAATGCGTCCGGCCTCAACCCCAATACCGCCCGAACCGCCAGTGATGATTGCGACTTTTCCGTCTAGTCGGCCCATTCTTCCTCCAGAACTAGCTTGTTTTCCTTTTCGGTATCACGTAACACGAATCACGCAACACGTGGTGCGTCTTACGTATTGCGTGGGGCTTCTATCAAGTTGCGACTGTTGGCCGCTGCCGCCAGAAGCCTGTGGCCTGCTCGAACGCCTGCGCAAGTTGTAAAACCCCCCACTCGTTGTGGTGTCGTCCTACGATTTGCACGCCGATGGGCAAGTCTTCAGGCGTGAAGCCGCACGGAACAGAGATCGCCGGGAGACCAGTGACGCTGATGAAGTAGCAGGAGCGCATCCAGTCCAGATATGTATTCATCTTGACGCCGTTGATTTCTGTCACATAGCGTTGCTTCACGTCAAACGGCGGGACTTGCGAGACCGGGAGAATGAGAAACTCATACTGCTCCAGAAATCGTCGCACACGATGATACAGCTCGGTGCGTTTCTTCTCCGCACGACCAATCTGTGCCCCGGTGAGTTTGGCGCCCTCTTCGATGTTCCAAATAACGGTGTCTTTCATCTGTTGACGATGGGTTTTGAGCAGGTCGGCATAACCCAAGTCGAAGAGCCAGGCGCGCCAAACGGTGAAGGCTTCGTCAGCGTCGGTGAAGTCTGGCGTTGCATCCTCGATCGTGCAACCCAAGGACGCGAATATTGCTCGTTGCGGGTCCATCGCCGCCGTGACGCGCGTATCCACCGGCAGGCCCCCCAGGTCACGGCTCCAGGCGATACGCACCCCGTGAAAATCTCGCTCAAGCGGTTCTGCAAAACAGGCTCCTGCTGTACTGATGGAGATTGGCGCCCGTGCATCTGGTCCAGCCATCACGCTCAACAGCAGGGCGGCATCTTGTACCGTGCGGGCCATTGGTCCTTCGACGGGCAGCGGGCACCAGCCGATGCGATGCGGCCAGACTGGCACGCGACCGGGGGCGGGGCGTAGCCCAACAACGTTGCAAAAACTAGCAGGATTCCGGAGCGAGCCGCCCAGATCGCTGCCGTCGGCGATCGGCATCATGCCACAGGCCAGAGCCACCGCCGCGCCGCCGCTGCTGCCGCCGCAGGTTTTGCCGAGGTCGTACGGGTTCAGCGTCTCGCCAAACACCTCGTTGAAGGTTTGTGAACCAGCGCCGAACTCGGGCGTGTTGGTTTTGCCGATCGTGATCGCGCCCGCGGCGCGTAAGCGCTCGACGATAATCTCATCCTGCTCCGGTACGAAGTCTTTGAAGATCGGCGAACCAAAAGTGGTGCGGATGCCTTTGGTAAGCACCAAGTCCTTGTGGGCAATGGGAAGCCCATAGAGAGGGCCAGGCTCGACACCACGCGCCAAAGCTGCATCCGCTGCGCGTGCTTGGGCGAGCGCTTGTTCAGGCAAGAACGTGACAATGGCGTTGACTTTGGGGTTGATGCGTTCAATTTGCGCGATATGCGCTTCCATCACTTCAACACAAGAGATCTCCTTGGCGCGGATGCGACGCGCAAGGTCGGCGGCAGTAAGGAAACACAGCTCGGTTGTCGCCATCGTTTACTCGTATCAAGCCGACCAGCGTTCGATATTGAAACTATCCGGCAAGGGGGCGAACATGACTCGCGCTGGGCCGCCAACCGTGCGCGTCGTGTGGCCTTTCCCCGTGATGTCGCTGGCCAGAAAGAGTTCTCCCGCACGCCAGCGACGTGTCTGCCCATCGGTCGTGCCGACTTCAAGTTCGCCGGACAAAATAACGACGATCTGGCGAGCCGGCGCATTGTGCCAGCTCTGCACCATACCATCCGGCAAGTCGACAAAGCAAACATTCGGCGACGTGTATGCATTCGACAAACGCAAGATGTTTCCCTCTGCATCCTTGCGGTCGTGTTGAATAGGAATTTCGATATCGACAAAACGAGACTCACCGTTGTCGGTCGCGTAGAAGCGAGTAATTTTCATAGACATCTCCTTGTCATTTGAGCGGCAATGGGCTGCTCTTTTTCCGCCCGATGGGGGTAGCCCATTGCTCTTTGCGTATGATGGGAAAGCTCTGAGCCTACCGCCACACCCCTGAAGCGTTCGACTGATATCCCAACGAGCGATAAGTAGCATCCACCAAGCTTTGTCCTCGATCCGTGAGCAGAATGCCAGCTCCCATCTTGTTCATCGTGTAACCAAACGACATCTTTGCTACAGGATCAGCAAAACCAAACGAACCGCCTGCTCCGACATGGCCGAAAGCGTCCTCAGAAGTGATGGCGCTGTCGAGTATCCCTATCGGGGCTCGACGGTTGTCCATCGACTTCATGAAGCCCAAGGCAAACCGGGTCGGCATTAAAAGCACGGCGTCCTTCCCCGTTGCAGAGGAGACCTGCCCCATCCGCGCAAGAACATCTGGGCTGACCAATTCTACTCCTTTAAGCTTGCCTCCACAGGCGAGTAGGGCATACATGCCAGCCAGGCCGCGCGCATTCGTGATGCCGCCACCGCCGCCAATCTCCGCCGCATGCGCCTTTCGAGTATCAAACTCGGGCTTTGAGCCCATATAGCCGCCAGTGTTCATCATCGCCAGCGAGGTGATTGTGCCACGGGTGGTCATCTCTCGGAAAAAGGGGCTGTCGAGATCAGGCTTCGTGCCGATCATCGGCGCCACACAGGCTTCTTTCTCTTCCGGCAAGCCAATCCAGAAATCTAATCCCAGTGGTTTTGCAACTTCGTCTTGAAAGAAGGTTCCAAGAGACTTGCCTGAGACACGCCGCACCACTTCTCCCACGAGCCAGCCGATAGTGAGCGCGTGATATCCGTTGCGCGTCCCGGGTTCCCAAAGCGGTTCTTCTTTGGCTAAGGCGTTGACCATGAAGTCCCAATCTGCGTAGGCTCCATGCGGGAGCGGCTCCCGTAACCCAGGCAATCCGGCTTGGTGGTTCAAGAGCATGGAGACGGGGATGTTGGCCTTGCCCGCTTGGGCAAACTCTGGCCAATATTTGGCGACAGGAGCATCGAGATCCAATTGCCCACGCGACGTGAGGATATGCGCGCACAGAGCCGTCGCTCCTTTGGTGGACGAGAAGACGATACTGATCGTCTCTGGCGTCCACTGAGCCTGAGTGTCTCTACGTGCGATCCCGCTCCACAGGTCGACAACGGTCTCTCCGTTCACTGTCACGCAAACGGACGCTCCCACTTCACCGCGTTCGCGAAAATTCCGTTCAAACTCTTGCCGTACTTGCTGAAACTTCGGGTCACATGAGCCGTGGATGTCCATTCTTCCTTTTTCTCCTTTATTGAGTTAAGAAGTTGCCAAAAGAAGCCGTTGCACGGAAAGTTTTGTGCGCTCCTCAGGTAAGACAAGAAACGCTTCACCCCTCACGCCTACCGTCTCACGTCTTACTGTCTTCGCTCGGCAGCGGTACGCGGCTGGTAATGACTTCGTCAATCAGGCCGTACTCTTTGGCTTCGTAGCTTCCCATGAAGCGATCCCGGTCGGTATCTTGCTCGATGCGAGCCAATGCTTGACCCGTGTGCTTGCTGAGAATCTGATTGAGATCTTCTCGCATGCGCAGAATTTCACGGGCGTGAATGCTGATGTCGCTGGCTTGACCTTCGACCCCGCCCCAGGGTTGGTGAATCATGATGCGAGCGTGGGGCAACGCATAGCGCTTGCCTTTTGCGCCTGCGGTCAGCAATAATGCGGCCATGCTGGCCGCCTGGCCGAAGCACAGGGTGGATACGTCCGGCCTGATGTACTGCATAGTGTCATAGATGGCCAACCCCGCCGTCACTGAACCGCCTGGAGAGTTGATGTAGAAATGGATGTCTTTGTCCGGATCTTCCGATTCAAGGAACAAAAGTTGCGCGGTGACGAGTGCGGCGATCTCATCCGTCACCGCCGTGCCAAGAATCATGATCCGATCCCTAAGCAAGCGAGAGTAGAGATCGTACGCCCGCTCGCCCCTGCCTGTCGTCTCGATAACTGTTGGTGGATATGTTGTCATAGGAACCAAACTGTAGCGCAATCTGTTGAGTCTGGCCAGCAATGGTCGTTTTCTTGTGCAAAACAATTTCCTGGCAAAAGTATGCTTAACTCTCTCTGGATTCCAGCTCCCGGATCGGATCCGGGACAAGCTTCGCCGGGAATGACGGCTCTGCCTTGCTCGTCATTCCCGGCAAGGCCGCAGGCCGCGACCCGGAATCCAGGATTTTGCTATGCCTTTTTGTTTCCTTGACAATCCTGTGCCGGACTTTCAGAATACGGGAGCACTCGCGCCGTCATGTTTGAAAGAGGAGAGAGACAGATGGATTTTGGAATTTGTGTAGCCTCAAAGATTGATGAGATTGGTTACATCACTCACGCCGAAAATCTCGGCTACTCGCACGCATGGGTGGCTGATAGCCAGATGATCTGGTCCGACTGTTACGCCGTGCTCGCGTTGGCCGCGCAACAGACGCACAAGATCAAACTCGGCACTGGCGTGTCGGTCTCGGGCACGCGCATTGCGCCTGTTACCGCGAACAGCATCGCCACGATCAATCGTCTCGCGCCGGGGCGGACCTTTCTCGGCATCGGCACCGGCAACACCGCCATGCGACTTATGGGCCATAAGCCGCATAAGCTGCGCGAGTTCGGTGATTATTTGCGGGTGCTGCGGGGCCTCCTGCGTGGCGAGGAAGTCGAGTTCAATTGGCAGGGGCAGACATTCCCGATCCAGTTTCTCATGCAGGAGTATAAATTCATCGAGCTGGAGGATTCGGTGCCCATTTATGTCTCCGGCTTTGGTCCCAAAGCCCAGGCGCTGGCGGGCGAATATGGCGACGGGTTAGTGCTCTCGATTCCTCCCGATCCAGGTTTCATGCACCGCGCCTTACGCAACGCAGGGGCAGGGGCGGCGCGTGCGGGACGTGAGTTGAAAAACTTCTATACCACGTCATTAACGACTGCCGTGATTTTGGAGCCGGGAGAATCGCTCACGTCCGAGCGGGTGCTGAAAGAATGCGGCGCGTTTGTCATTGCTTCGTTGCATTATTCCTATGACAAGATTCGGCAAATGGGCGGCGACCCTCCGGCGCATCTGCGCAATTGCTGGGAGGAGTACAGCAAGATGATTGAAGCGGTCCCCGAACGGCAACGCCACATGCGTATCCACGCCGGCCATTGCACGTATCTGTTGCCGGAAGAGGCCAAGTTCGTCACGCCGGAATTGATTAAGTCAACCTGTTTGGTGGGAACGCCGGAAGAGATCATCGCGCAGATTCGTCGCCTCGAAGAAGCGGGGTTGCATCAAGTGATGATCCTGCCATCCTTTGAAACGCAGTATCGTGTGATCGAGGATTTTACCCGTAAGGTGATGGAGAAGCTGTGAAGGCGTGAGCGTACCAGTGATTGCAGGAATGGAGGAGAACATTATGAGCACCGAACCTGAGCACAAAACAATTCCGGGCTCCTGTTTCTGCGGAGCTGTACAATTTGAAATCGACTTGCCGACTGCCTTCTGCGGCCACTGTCATTGTTCCATGTGCCGGCGCGTGCATGGCGCGGGCTACGTGACCTGGATCGTCGTGCCCTACACCCAATTCCGCATGACCTTGGGCAACGAACACTTAAAGGTCTTTCACTCGTCCGACCACGGACGCCGCTCATTTTGTGATGTCTGCAGCAGCTCGCTGTTCTGTGAATCGACGCATCATCCTGACGTAATCGACATCGTGCTGGCAAATATCAACGGCAGAATTGACCGTGCCCCTCAGTCGCACTTCTACTTCTCGAACCATGTCGACTGGGTTCCACTTGAAGATAAACTGCCGCGCTTCGGAGGCGCGTCGGGGACGGAGCCGTTACATAAGAATTGAAGACTTCCATGCCTGAGCAATCACTGCTTATCACGTTCTCGTTGAATCATCCGCGCCAGCTTGCGAAAGGCAGGACGTAGCGCTTTGTCGAGATGCCGGGCAAAAGCGCTGGTCAATTGATGACGACGGATAAGACCGATGACATCAGCGAGATCCTGCGCACGAAGCAAATTGGTGCTGCCAGTCCGAAGTTTCATGGCGATGAGATCAACAAGAGGAGCCGTAGTCACTCCCTCGATTTCGACGGTTTCTGCCAGCTCAGCGCCGACCTGCTCGGGCAGCACGAGATGGACCGGTACTCCATGCTTGATGAACGCTCGTTCTTCATTGTTAAAGAGAAAGCCATGAGCGATAAGAAGATCGGCCAACGGTTCTAGCGGTGGTGGGACGAAGATATCGATGTCCTTTGTCGTACGGACGTGACCATGTAGGACAACAGCGATGCCGCCGATGACAGCCCCGGGTATGCCCGCCTCACGCATGAGGCGGGAAACCTCGCGGGCAATATCAAGAACTTTTCCTCGCTTGTCCAAGAGTAGTAATGCCTTGTCCCGAAGGTTAGTGTCGTAGCGTCTTCGTGAGATGGCGGCAGCTGAACTCATAGCATTTATCCAGTCCTTCCCAGGCTAGGGAAGTCTGCTCGCCGAATCAACGCTGGCCTTAGGCCCTGTACACTCGGTTGCCCGCACAGCCCCAGGCTGGTGGTCAACTCTTCGCGCAAGATTTGCAGAGTCCGATCGACTCCGCTGGCCCCGCCAACTGTGAGCCCCCACAGCATTGTGCGCCCCATCGCCACCACTTTAGCGCCGAGCGCGAGCGCTTTGATAATATCTGTCCCACGCCGAAAGCCGCCGTCGATCATAATCTCCGCGCGGCCGTCTACTGCTTCCACAATTTCTGGCAACACGTCAATCGTTGCCTCCGTCGAGTCGAGTTGCCGTCCCCCATGATTGGAAACCCAAATGATTTTCACGCCTGCTTCAACCGCGAGTTTGGCGTCTTCTGCGGTCAAGATGCCCTTGAGGCCCAAGGGAACGGAAAGAATACTCTGCAACCAGGCCACATCATCCCACGTGAGCCGCGCTTGATAATTCATATCCGGTGGTGGTGGATTCGGCGTACCGATGCGAGCGAGGCGTGGATCATAGCGCTGATGCAGGTCGCGCTCACGCCGGCTATACTTCTGTAAATCCACAGTGAGGCATACAGCTTTATAGCCGGAAGCCTCGACTCGACCCAACAGTTCCTGCGCCCACGAGCGGGGACCGGCGAAATAGAGCTGAAAGATGAGCGGACCTTTAGCCGCTTGGGCGACTTCTTCCACCGGCCAACCAGTGACGCCGCTGACAACGGCGAGATTGCCGCTTAGGGCCGCGCCGCGCACCATTTCCACATCGCCTTGCGGATGAAACACTACGAGCCCACCCATCGGAGCGATGGCGATCGGCGTGGGCAGGTTCATCCCGAGAAACGTGGTGGAAATATCGACATTGCGTACGTCGACCAACACGCGCTGGCGAATCGCCAGCTTTTGTAGCGCTTGACGGTTGCGGCGTAAAGTCGTTTCGGTTTCGGCCCCACCGGCGCCATAGCCATAGGGACCGGGTGGCAGCAGTCGTTTCGCAGCGCGTTGAATCTCGGGGAGCGTAAGAAAACGTTCAGCCATGCAGTACCTCTTTCTTTTTGTATTCTCTTCTACTCGGCAAGAACAACGTCGATGAGTGCAGACTGTCCCCCTCGGACAACATCAATTGCACGCTGGAGTACGGGACGAATCTGATCTGGCTCTTCTACCTTCTCTCCGTGCCCGTTGAAGGAACGGGCTAATGCAGCGTAATCGGGGGGCGGTGTGATGGGTGCGCCATAGAACGTGTCAGTCTGCGCCGCCCACCCTTGCGGATAGAGTTGCTGTGTGCCGAGTTTCATAGCCAGGTAACTTTGGTTATTAAAGAGAATAGTAAGCGTCGGGAGGCTGTGTTCCTGGGCGCAGCCGAACGCAGGCACGACCGGATTGTAATTAAACGAACCATCTCCGATAAGGGAGACTACCAATTTGTCCGGCGCTGCACATTTTACCCCCAAGGCGATCCCCATGCCGAGCCCCAGGCCTCCGCTGAGTCCACTCACGTAGCCTCTAGGCTGGAGCGATTGCAGTTGTTGAAAAATAGCGGTGCGGGAAGTGATAGTTTCTTCTACGACGATGGTGTCTGGAGGTAGGACTTGATTAATCTCGTGACATAGCCAACGAGTATCGATGGGTTTCTGATTTCGCGCGGCGAGCGCTGCTTCCTTCCACGCTTGGCGACGCGTCTGATTTTTTGCAGCCCACTGGGTGAGACGATTCTGGCGTTGCTGTATGAAACCTTCATCTCGGGCGATGCGCTGTCTGACCAATTGGGTGAGATCACTGATTGCGCTCGTGACCTCACTGACGATGCACTCATCAGTTTGATAACCCCAATAGGGGGCGTTCTCGCGGAGGGGGTTCTCATCAATCACCACCACTTTGGCTCCAGGGCCAGGGCCCGCCGACGGTGGATACCACGGACCAGCGACCGCGAGCATAAGGATAAGGTCCACTTCTTTCAGATAGGGCAGGGCGTCGAACCCGCCGTGCAACGCATGCGTACGCGGAAAGTTGACAAAGCCGGGTCCTTGCGATTCCACCACCGGAGCCCCGACAAGTTCCGCCAGTTCCACGAGTTGCTGGACGCCTTCAGAATGTTGGCCCGCGTATTCAGAGATAATGAGCGGATTGCGGCTTGTCGTCAGCAACTGCGCGATTTTCTCCAAACTGTGGATGTCGGCTCGGGGCGCGGTTGGCAACGTGTATGCTAACGGTATCGAAGTGACCGTCTCTTCGACCAAGTGTTCAAACGGAATGGAGAGGAACACTGGTCCTTTGGGAGAGGCCATCGCCAACTGGCAGGCGCGATGGACCGTGTTGGGCAACACTACCTTGGTATTGACGCCAAAGCTCCATTTGACGTAGGGGTCGGCCATGCGGGCTGGACCGCCGCGATCCGACAGAAAGCGTTGCCATTGGAAGCCGACATAATCACCGCCGCCCTCGCCAAAGCCGACAGATTCGCCAGCACACACCAACATCGGCACTTGTTCATGATACGCAGCCCGCAGCGCCATCGCGCCATGCAGCACGCCGACGGTGGTGTGGAGCAGCACGGCAGGCAGCCGCCCCGTCACTTTGGCGTAGCCCATCGCCATACTGATCGCTAACGTTTCGTGACGGGTGTTGATGTACTGCGGACCTGGTCGTCCTTGCGCCTTTTGTTTGGCGAGTTGTTCCCACAGCGGCGGCCATTCGGACCCGGGGGAAGAGAAAAGGTACTCGATGTTATAGTTCCGCAAAATATCGAGTATCGCTTCCGCGCCGTTGGGACGTTGGGTATTGGGCATCTTATACCTCCGTGAGGATCAATGTGGGCTATGCCATGTTTATTTCAGCCCCGCCTTGCGCAGGGCAGCAAGATGGCGCTCTAATTCTGCCGAGTCTTTATAGGGCAACCTCAGCTGCACTTCTTGCAAAGAGAGTGTGGGAGCCTGCTTCAAAACCTCCGCCATTTCAGCCCGAGCCTCTCCTTCTCGGCCTAACTCACTATAAACGGCGGCCAAGCCAGCGTGAGCATTGGGATGATGGGGGATGAGAGCGAGTATTTTCTGATAGGTTGTAATAGCTTCATCATATCGGCGTGCTACGCGGTAGGCATTGCCTAAGACGGGTAAGTAGAAGACAGACCGGGGACTGAGACGCAACGCCTGCTCCGATAAAGTAATGGTTTCCTCCGGCCGCCCTGCCAAGGTCAGAGCCAAGCCCAGCCAGTTATACGCAGAAAAAAATCCGGGACTGTAGGCGATAGCCCGCTTCTCCTCGGCAATGGCCTGTTCATGCTGTTTGTCCCTGAAGAGATAAACCACCCCAAGCAGCTCGTGGGCCGGGGGCAAAGAGTCATCGAGAGCTAACGCCCGTTGCGCCAGCTCAAACGCCCGCTCCAACATTTCGGGGTCTTGGGTCCATAGGCTGACCCATCTCTGCACGTAGGTGAATCCCAACAAGGCGTGTGCCGTCGCATAGGCTGGGTCCAGGGTAATGGCTTTCTCGCATAGTAGCCGCGCCTGCGCGTTATCTGTTGGGGTGAGACGCAAATAGGACTCGAATGCATGGGCAACGTAGTTATGCGCCTCCAGGTTGGGCGTGTAGATGCGTTGCAGCCGTTCTTCCTCCTCTGGCGTCAGCTTAAGCCCCAAGTGCACAAGGATCTTGCGCCGGACTTCTTCTTGTACGGCAAAGAGATCGTGCAGCGGTCGGTCATAGCGTTCGGTCCATGTGTACTCCCCTGTGGCGCCATCGACCAACTGGGCGGTAATGAGTACGTGATCACCGACCTTACGAACGCTGCCCTCCAATACATAGCGCACTCCCAATTCCTTACTCACCTCTTGAACTTTTACTGCTTTGCCCTTGTACATGATGGTGGAATGGCGAGCGATGACGATGAGGCCGGAAAGCTTGGCGAGATCGGTAACAAGGTCGGCGGTCAAACCATCGCAAAAATATTCCTGCTGTGGGTCATCACTCATGTTGACAAAGGGCATGATGGCGATGGAGGGTTTGTCCGGTAAGGGAAGCCCCGGCTGCGGGTTGGGTGCAGGAGGTAGGGGCCCAGGAGGTGGGGGTGAGAAAGACCGGATGGCAAGGATCGTAACTCCGACAAGCAGCACTCCCGCCAGCGCTAGACGGTAGGCGGGGCGCACTCGACGACTGAGCTTGAGGCGTTGGA
>CAYTVL010000037.1:0-61793 GCA_964441775.1 uncultured Enterobacteriaceae bacterium | reverse complement strand
CCCTCCTTATATGATAGACGGCCTGCGCGTGCAACGCTTGAGGCCGCTGGTAAGGAACAAAGTATTTCCCCCTTCACGCTCCGCTTCACCCAGTTCGCGCCAGATGGGTAGTGTACCAGTTCAGTGGATGGGCTGCGTGAATTCGTTGAGATTCAAACAGTGAAGGTGAGCAACTAAATTGATACATCCCCCAACTCGACGCGCTAGTCACCGCCTTGCTGGCGCGCGAGACCCTCAATGAGCAAGAGATCTTGGAGGTCACCGGCTTACCGCCTGCTCCCGCTTTGGACACCGGGTTGGTACCGGTTCCCCATGCGGACGATAGGCGTGCGCCAAAGAATGGCGCATAACCAACACAAGTCACGAGAGGGCTACGCAGCGGCAATGGTAAAGATACCCGGTCATTCTGACCGCCCAAATCGTCCCCTTCCACACAATGTCCGATAAGCCGAATTTATATCAAATAGACAAGAAAAAAGCTTTGATTTTTCTTTTGGGATGTCACTTACTGTGACTAGAGAAGAATTTGCCCAGAAGACGTGCCTGTTAGCACCGCTGCAAGCATCCCCGAAACATGGTTGGAAAACACAGACCAAGGAAAAAGTTGGCAATAGTCCGTGAAACCGTGGACCGGTCCGGTTCCGGAGTTTGATCCTGTAATTGTTTCTTTTGTCCCAGTACGCTGGAGAGCTGATCTATGATTGTTGAGAGCACTTCAAGCATTGACATTGGGGAGACGGTTGTTCTGCCCGCTCTAGGATCGTTCCTCCAGGCGTTTGCGGGTCTGCACAATTTCCTGCGCCAGCAGTTGTTCATTCGGCAGCGCCGTCAAGTATTCCCGCACTAGCATCTGATTGGGTAATCCCTCGGTCGCGTAACGCACCAATGCTTCCCCTTTACTGGCACAAAGAATGAGTCCGACTGGAGGATTCTCGCCAGGACGCATCCAATGGGCGCGCGCATAATTGAGATACAGATGCATCTGTCCCGCATCCGCATGGGTGAACCGATCTAATTTGAGGTCCACGATCACCAGGCAGCGCAATCCCCGATGAAAAAAGACCAAGTCCACACGATACCACTCGTCGTCGATCCGCAATCGTCGCTGGCGGCCGATGAAGGCAAAGTCATCCCCTAACTCCAGCAGGAAGGTCTCCAGATGCTCAATCAGAGCTTCTTCCAGCTCCTGTTCAGAATACTCATCTTTGAGATTCAAGAACTCCAGCACGAACGGGTCGCGAATTTCCTCATCTGCCGTCACCAGATCCTCAGGCTTGGCTCGTGCACCCTTGGTGAGCATCGCAGCTTTGTTGCGGGACAACGCCGTCCGCTCATACAATTGACTGCCAATCTGCCGGGCCAGTTGCCGGACGGACCAGCCACCACGCAACCCTTCCGTGTGATAAAAGGTTCGCGCTGCAGGCGAGCGGGTGCGGCTGAGGAGGAGCACATAATGGGACCAGGGCAGCGGAAACGCGTGCATGAGGTCAACAAAAGCAAAACCAGCGAAAGGGACAGTTGGCTGCGAACTCACCGCAGCCACAAGGGCTGACTCTGAGTTCGCGAGGAGGGAGGAGCGCGGGTCAGCAGGAACCGGCAGCAATTTGCTCGACAGTGTCGAGCGAATGTGTTCGGGACCAAAGGCGAGATAGAAATCGCGAAAGCGTTGCAGATTTGGGCGCGAAAAGCCGCGCCCAAACCGGACGCTCAGATCGACGGAGAGGTGCACGAGCACTTCCCTCCCATACCCCGCCCGTTTGCGACCGCCCTGCTCCAGTTCCACAATGCGGCGACCAATTTCCCAGTAAGTCGCCGTCATCACGGCGTTCACACGACGCGCCACTGTGTGACGCGCCGTCTCCAGCAGTTCCACAATGCCTGCATACAGGCGCTCATAGTCAGGCAAGGGTGAATGGGTCTGGGCGCGAGAGAGACACAGGTGTGTATTTGCAGGGCGCTTCATAGCTGCTTCCTTCTTCTGGACCACTGCAGAACGTGACATTACACCTTCGCCCTTACCACAAGAAGCAGCACCATCCCCTGCCCCTGAATGGAAATGACACGAAGGGATGGTCTCTTACAACCGTGCACACAACACCCTTTCTTGTCGTCTATCATAGCGAAGTTGTCTTCGTGGGGCACCTTGCCCTTGCCGCTGCTTGTCACAGCTCTTGATCCCAGTCGTCCTTCTTGGTGAACGTGGTCTTCATTCCTCCGTTCCCTCAGATGGGGCAGGCCGCGGCGCAGAGAGGCATTGGCCGGGACGCGGGAAAGTCATGGCGTTTCAGGCGGTGCTGCGCCAACTCTTCTTCGGCTTGGGTAATGAAATGAAACTGACGCTGACGGAGGAGGTAGAGAAAGAGGCCACCGGGATTGATTGGGCGGAAGGCCACCACGTGGTGGGCCAAGGCGACGAAAGACAAGCGGTCGGCTTCCGCTCCGCCAATCAGGCCGGACTGTACAGCTTGGGTGTACAGGATTAACAGGCGGTCCAGGTCTTGGAGATCTGATAGGAGAAGGTGGTGGAGGGTTGGAGAAGAGGCAGGTGGTTGTTTTCGTACAGAAGTGGAGGCTTGTTCACACTTGCGGACAGGAGGGGAAAGCCGAGACAGGAGGAGAGGCTCATCGAGCAGTGAAGTGCCGTTACGCAAGCACTCCCGTGCCTGAGTAAATAAGGTCGATAAGACCCCAGAGGCACCGCCAGTGGCGGGTTTCTGGTATTTCAGTTCTGTAGGAAGTTTCTTGTCTGAATCAAGCGGTGCAGGTTGTGCGGTCTTCGCTGCCGGAGGCGGTGCAACTGACTGAGAAGCTGTGGAGGCCGTGGCGATCGCAGCTGGGCTCCCTTCCCAGCGTAAGTTGATGGCCATCTTTTGCCCGTAGCGATTGCGCACCCATTGGGGCGTCTCGATGCGCTGCAAGACGCCCAGGGTTTCTAAGCGCTGGCGGGCGGTTTTGACGGCGCGGGGACTGACGCCGAACACTGCGGCAATCCACGACGCTTTACACAACCCCTCGGCCCGACATTGCTCGTGGCGATAATACAAGCAGCGAAACAAATGCCCCAACATGGTTGCAAGCACGACACGGCTACAACCCTTGGCGAGAAACCGTAATAAACGGCGTGGGACTGGGATACGCCGACGATGATTGGGGATAAGCTTGAGCATAGTCTCTAAAGGAGAAAGTGGTTCGATAAGCGGAGAGGGAAAGGTGAGTGCCGTGTCTGTCCACCTCAATAGGCCAGCCTGGTACAGGCGGACTAAGGAAGTAGTGCCCCCCCCTCGCCTGCCAATCAAGTCTGCCAATTCTTTCTGCCGAAACGTTGGCTTTTGTCCCTGAGTAAGTTGACAGCGGCGCGCGGTCATTTCCTGGGCAGCGCACCACAGCCGCACGTCGAGCAGACGAATACGCTGCGTCGCATACGCCGACCAGACGGCACACAGCTGTGCGACGGAAATAAACTGAAACCCTCCTTCCGGCTTACGGGCTGCTGACAACACCATATCATCCCTCCTCTTCCAGCTGGAGGGCACACCACCACACTTGACTACGAGGGGCTATGTTCGCTAGGGTCGGGAGAAGTGAAGTACTTTCCCGATTTTCGCACCCTGCGTAATCGGTGTCTGAGAAAAGGCGGCTTCTGGCAAAGTCGCCTTTTTTATCTCTGGTTTGCCCTAAAATTAAATCATCAAAATCTTTCCTGCCTTTTCAAACTTACTTCCTTGTCTTCTACTAAGAAGACAACGTCGCACATTACCCTATATGAAAAAATGCGCAATAGACAATTTACTTAATAATTCAACTATTTACGTTTTGTATGGAGGTATAGAGTTATACAGTATAGAGGTATAGAGTCACTCAGTGTAGGGGTATAGAGTTATATTGAACAACTTCTTGATTTTGTTTGCTTTAGAATGGTATTATTTGTTATTTTTGTCTGGAGGTATAGTGGTATAGTGTTACACTGAGTGGAGGTATAGAGCCAAACACTATAAACTCTTAAATTATCAAAATATTTGGAGAAACAGTTGATAATATTTGTCTGGAGGTATAGTGGTATAGTGTTAGACTGAGTGGAGGCAGAGAAAAATTTTGTGGAGGTGGCGATGCGATTCAAAAAAACACAGATAATAGTTCTTGCAAATCAAAAGGGTGGGTGTGGAAAAACTACTACGGCAGTTAATTTAGCTGCTGGTTTAGCTCGTGAAGAGTTTTCTGTATGCCTCGTCGACACTGATCCACAGTGTAACGCCACTGACACGTTCGGTATAAATCGTGACGATTTAGCCAAAGCCGGACATTTTACGGTTGCCGATGCTTTCCTTGCAAAGAAAGCTGCTCGCGAGATAGAGCTCAATTTTGGAGAGCGATTTCATGATCGATTATCTCTTGTAACTGGGCACCGCGGTCTTGGCACAGTTTCTCACAGGCTTGATGCGCAACTCCAAGCAACACTTTCGAATGAAAACTATTCTGAACTAGATGCTGACGACCTGAAAAATGAACACAGACTCAGACTAAAAAATTCTTTGGATTCGTTAAGAGGAATTCACGACGCCATCATTATTGATACGCCGCCTGAGCTAGGGTTTCTTATGACGAGCAGTCTGATCGCAGCAGACTGGTTTATTATTCCTGTTTTCCCATCCGGTTACGATCTGAAAGGCCTAGAAACCTTAACTCGAACAGTTGAAAAAGTACAAAAGCGATATAATCCGCGTCTGCAGCTTCTCGGTGTTATTATTGGTAATTTTGATGCTCGGACGAAGCTTGATTCGGATATTCAAAGAATACTAGTTCGTGACTTTGGTGAACAGTTTGTCTTTAAAACTACTATACATCGGGCAGTTAAACACCGCGAAGCCACCGTCTATGGGCAAACAATTTTTGAACGTGCAGCTGGCGAACAGGCGGCTGATCAATTCCTTTCGTTAACAAGGGAAGTTATTGAGCGGTTAGAAAGGGCTGATTCAACTGTCTCCCCTCAAATTCCTGCTGATGTATCTCTCCAAGAAGACGCTCTAACGGAGGGAACACGTGGATAAGAAGGCCAGAGGATTACCACTATCATTTCAACTTGATGTGGCTCGCTCAGTTGTGAACGGACCTGTAGAACTTGGAGATTATCTTGATGAGGAAGCAAGTAACCTTCCATCTAAGCCAAATCAACGACCTTTCGCTGAAACGACAATAACAGAGCTAGAGCGCAGCCCACGAGCTGAAATGACGATCCCTGCTACTCCTGCTGTTATATCGCAGCATCGTATGCGTTCGCGTGTGCCAGTACCGAAACCTAAGCGTTTGGCTACCTCAGTGCCCCGTAAACAGGTGAACATGACGCCTGAGACTTTACGTATGGTTGACGAGATTTTAGATTACGTACGTACGTATAGTGTCCAAAAAGATACAAAAGCTTCTGAGCTTTTTCACGCTCTCGTTTTGGCATTATATGAGGCACGGGACTATCTTGATTTGAGTCGAGTGCAACCACGAGGTCGGTGGGGAACGCCAACAGCGGCGGCATTTCCGATTGCGATTAAGAATGCTATCCAAGCGGCCATAGCGGACTGGCATGAGGGAAAAAAAGCATAAGGAGTAAAGAATAGGATAGATGGAAACTATTCTTTTCTGATTCTTTGTGTTCCACAGTTTCACGTCTGGTAAAAATTCTTTTCTTCTCTCCGTGTTTTGCTTTCTTTCAAATTGCTGCTAACCAGGGTGCTAACAGCTGCTAATTCTGCGGCTTTTCTTGCCTCTTAACAGACTGTGTCGTGACCTGAGCAAAAATAGGGACTTAGCCTAGGGATATGTTACCATAAATGCCCATTATCGGACATGCGCTGGGGGAGGAGAGGATGGGCGGTCATTTTGAGCGGCCATCACCATATCAGGCTCAGCTTCCTGCGCCCATGCTTCTCCGGGGCCGCCCTATGGCCGTCAGGCTTCGAGACTGCGCTCGCCGGGTTGAGTGGTGTACCCGAGGCGGCGATGCGGCCCCGTGCGCAGGTGGCGAGCGTACGGGAGGACTGTGGCTACCGCTTTCACATACGGTTGGTGATGGTCACTAATAACAGTGTTGGGCGTAACGTCCGTGCGTGCCAAGGCGTGCCGAAAAAACGCCTCCGCACTCACCCGATCCCGTTTGTCGCGCAAGAGCACATCGATAACCTGTCCGTGTTCATCAATCGCACGATACAAGTAGAGTTTCTGCTTGCCACGAAAGCAGAAGACTTCGTCGACGGTCCATTTCCGCCCGACCCGCCGCCGATACCTTCTGAGCGCGGTGGCCAGCTGCGGGCCAAAGGTTTGCACCCAGTTCAGCACCGTGCGGGCGGAGACCTCAATATGGTGCTCAGCTAACAATCGCACGACTTGCTGGGCTGAGAGCGGCACGCTGCAATACCATCGTACGGTCATCAGAATCACGTCGGGGTGCCAGCGATACCCAAAAAACGCGGAGACAGAATGGACGGTAAAACCCGCTGACAGGGATGGCAATGGTAGCGTTGACGGCCAGCGGCATCATAACCATCGCGTGTGGTAGCGGGCTGCTGACAGGATGGGCACGTGCTCATAGAATACAGTATGTATCCAGCACCCCACAATTTCTCAAACTCATACGACGGCTCGTATGGAGGGTTACCGCGTCGAAAAGACCATCTGGCGGCATTATGGCTAGACGAGACGGAGTAGAGCAATACGATTGCGTTCAAAACGGGAGCCAGGATGGATTATGGCATCCGTCCAGCCGGGCCTGCAGTTCGGCATCGACCATGACGCACCTCGACAAACAGTCAAAGCTCGCAGCTGGACTGGAACACTGGCTCTCGCACCTTGATATGCCCTCGCCTATGGTCCTGAGGTCTGCCTGCGCTCTGTTGGTTGCCGCCAGCACCCCAGGCGGCTCCAGCTCTGCTACTCGCGGCCATAGGTACAATTGCAGTCGGTGCAGCGCCGCTTCGCGCTCTCGTGCGATCTGCTTGGTCTGCTCAATCTTGGCACGCTGCTCCTGAAGTTGCTGTCCTTCGAGTCTCTGACCTTCGGCTTGAAGCCACCTCTCCAGGCCTGGCACGACATCAGCAAAAAAAGCCACTTCGACTTGAAGAAGAGGAATGCAGTAGGCTGCTCTCAGCTCCACCTTGGTTGGAGGACGCTCAGCCGTGGCCGGGCCCCCGCACAGCACGGCCGCTACGAGGAGCTCTGTGACTAGGAGGAAAAACACGCGCATCCTGCGTCCCTGCATGGCGAAGGGGAGGCGTCAGGAAAGAGGGAAGAGAAAATAGGAAAGAACTAAGGAAGCCTTGGGTCCTCTTCGGATTGTGTGTGACTAACCCTCGCTCTGCTTGTGCTTCTCTTTATTCCCAATTCGTCAAGGGGCTTGTTTAGAAGTGCTGGGGCCTTCTCCGCGGCCCCAGGGGCATTGTCAACTTAGTTGCAGCGACGCGATGCTAAGGCGAGCAACGACTTCCCGCCTTCGTTGAGCGCCAGGAAAGCACACGAGCAGGAACCGGGACCGAGGCGCGGCCCTAGGACGGGCTCTTGCACCGTGAGCCTCCTGTGTCCCTCGGGGAGCGGTATACACGTGATCCTGCTCGTGTGAGGCGGAAGAGACTGTCCCAATCCCGAGGGTGTTCGCTAAGACCAGAGACAGTCGCCTTTCGCCCCATACCGACAAAGGTAACGCAAAGACCAAGCCACGAGACGAGCGGGTAAAAGTCGTGAGGTTTCCTCCCACCACTCCACGAGTGAAGAGGAACGAGCCTCTGATGCCGACAAATCGTGCAAGAAAACCTCCATCCTTTGCGGCACTGTCTTCCATGACTGTGCTGGGGACATGGGGGAGGAAAACGCCCTGAGCCGCAGGAAGCGGAATCGTCATGCGGCATCCCGCATCTTTGCCCGTGATCTCGGAGAGAGGAAAGGGGTACCTATCGAGCCAACGCCTTTTTGGAGCAGGCCGTCGTTCCACCCCCCGTGCCCAGGGCGTGCTGGAGGAGCGCCGCACCCGGACACCTCTGCAACATTGGTGCCCGTCCCGTGCAGAGTGGCCCTCACTATGGCGGGGACATGGCGTCCTTCTCCTACAGAGCCAGAGAGTGTCTTGCGTGGCCTCACTCTTGCCCTCCTTTATCCAAAGGTGAACATCAAAGGTGTTGTGACCATGAGCAGTACGAGATAAGTGGAGCCGTTGACATGCGAGTCATGGGTGTCTCAGGCTCCCCATCGCTTCCGTGCTCTTGTGGCTCATGTGAGCAAGTGCGACGTGGAGCCAGGTGCTGAGAGGCATTGTCAACTTCTTGAAGTGGATACAATGTCGGTAATGTCCTAAATTTGGATACCGCCGGGTCACACAGGCAAACCGTGCAGACATTTCTTGCAGAAATAGACGGATTTGTGCAGGGTCTTGTTGAACAGGGGGACGACAGCAGGGCTTTTGGGGGGCATTCCTCTTGCTTATTTGCCGCTGTGTCCACCGCTCGGATGGCTCAGGCCAAGAGCGCGAGGACACAGGCAGGCAAGCAGTGTCGCCATCCTCCTAGGACGACGGACGCAGGTGCCCCGCAGCGATAGCCTGCGAGGTGGGGCGTGGGTGTCCTCTCCCTGGAGGGACGGCACGCTCGTGGCCGTGCGCTGTCTGCACACCAGGGGAGACGGCCACACGAAGCGAGAGACAACGGCCGCTTTGGAGGAGCGCCTGCTGGCTACGGGGCAGCTGCAACATGTCACTGGAGGAGCCGTGCGCCAGCAGCCGTTCACGACAAGACCTCTGGCCCCAATGAGCGATGCCGAGAGGTGAGATTTGCCTGCTTGAGAAGCCGTCACGGGGGGAACCATGGCGAGCGTAGCACAGTCGGCGCGTCTTCGATGTGTCTCGTTTAACCTGCTGCATGGTGGGATGGCATCTGGGCTGCGAGGCACCGGCCACGCGCTTCCCCAGCGCTTAGAAGTGGCGATCAGGGAATTCCAACAAATCAAGGCCGACATTATTGGGCTCCAAGAGGCGTCGACCGGCAAGGGACGCGGCAGCGTGGCCGCTCAGGTCGCGGCGCGGCTCGGCTTGGCTTATGTCTATGCCCCTGCCAGCTGTCGGGTGTTTCCCTCTGCGCGGTTCCACTCCCTGGTGGCCCGGGTGATGAACTTCACCGAAGGGCCAGCGCTGCTCAGTCGCTTTCCGTTTGCGGCCTGGCGGGTCTACGAACTCCCGCGCGGCAGACGAGTGACCGAGCCGCGGGTCCTGCTGACCGCGAGCTTACATACCCCATGGGGCTTACTGCCCGTCGCCGTGACTTACACCTCCGGCGTCGCGGCCCAGCATCGTACCCTCGCCATGCACGTACAGGCGCAGTCCTATGCCCTGCCGCTTCTGCTCTTGGGAGATTTGAACGCGGTGGAGGAGACCGAGGCGATGACGGTCCTGACCCAGGGGGCGGGGTTGATTGATACCTTTCGGGCCGTCCATCCCACCGCCCCGGGCTACACCAGCGACCAGGCGCTCGCCCTGCCAGCAGCGACGGTCACCCAACGGATTGACTATGTGCTGATGGCGTCGGGAGCCGAGAGCCCCGGACGGATTTGTTCCAGTCAGGTGATTTTGCAGACTCCCCACCATTTCCCCAACGGACGCACGTTGTGGCCGTCCGATCATTATGGAGTGCTGACAGAAATCACCCTGGGGTAGACAGCATGGGAAGCTGACCTGAGGGACGCTGCCTGAGAAACTCTCTGCCCAAGCGCCCGGAGCTGCTTTGTCCACCGGGAGACTGCAGGTCGATCAATCAGCGGGCAGAAGGTGATCCGCAGGTTCTCTCCCTGTCCCACGCCCTCCACACCGTGCGGGGATTCGGCGTCCACGCTTCTCTGGCCATCCATGGTCGCCGGGCCGGCTCTTGAGCAGGGGGGAGTTCCTCGGCGCGTCTTGCTTCTCCGAACGGGGCTCGCTTTTTCGTTCTCGCATGCGCAACATTCTTCCATGCGCCATAGAAGAGTCCCTTTCTCTCACAGCGCCCGCCAAGCGAGCGGGAACACAGCGCTGATCGTCCTTATTCTGCTTGTATTGCTCAGTCTGCCGGCTCTCCCGGGTGCGGCGACTCAACCCGCTGGCAGCGAGCAGGGCACGCTGCTGGACAGTTTTGAGCAATATCCCCCGCTGACCTTTCCGTCCCAGTGGCGAGTGCGGGGCAATGAAGCCACCGCCCACCACATCTACCAGGTGGCCGAAGAGCACGGGGAGCGGTTTCTCCATGCCTATGCCGAGCGCCAAGCCATTCAGATCGGGATGGCTTACACCGTACAACCAAAGGCGTTCCCGGGCTTGCGCTGGCGGTGGCGAGTGCTGCAGTTACCCCCGGGAGGCGATGAAGGGCGCAAAGACACCCATGATTCCGCCGCCGGGGTGTATGTGGTTTTCGATAACCCCTTCTTGCCCCGGGTACTGAAGTACGTCTGGAGCACGACGGTGCCGGTCGGGACCCAGTTGCAGAACCCGTTGTACTGGCGGGCCAAGATTATCGTCTTGCGCAGTGGGGCGGAGGGTCTGGGAGCCTGGCGCCAAGAGACGGTAAACTTCTACCAGGACTACCGGGCGCTCTTTGGGGCAGAGCCTGGGCCAGTGCTGGGTATAGGGTTGATGACGAGTTCGAGTTTCACGCAGAGTGTGGCCATCGCGGACTATGATGAGTTTCAGCTCCTGCCTGCGGCAGGGCTGCCCAGTGCGGCTCTTGGCGGGCTTTCCCTCCAGGGGGTGCCTGTGGCCTTCGCCTTCAGGGACAAGCCCCAATTGCCCACGGACTAACGTTGCGGCGGCGGGCGTGTCCCTCTTGCCCCTGAGTCGCAGGAAGAGCGTTCGTTCGCCCAGGGCCCTGGGACTGCCTGCAGGAAGCCAGCGGCTGTGTGACGTGCGGCATTACCGCAGTCCCATTCCCCAGCGGAGGCTGGCAGAACAGTGGCATCGTTGGGTAGCCCAGCGCTGTTTCCCTCTTGACTCCCCAGCGCTCGTCGCTCACTAGCGACCACACGATCCACGTAGGTACGCCAAGCGCTCCAGCCCGATGGAGAACGGCAGTGTCCACGTCCACACTGCCCGATGAGAGCGGGCTTTGTACAGAACGCGGCCGTGTTTGTGAAGTCCTGCCACTCGTTCGTGAAGAGACGAAAGGGTGTGTGCGGTCCTGAGACATGGGCCTCACCAAGGCCCTGTGTCTGCCCATACTTTGCCGCCCTGCCAGCGGAGTGATGCAAATCTTGCAGACATTTCCTGCAGGCTGCCTGCGCAATTTTGCAGGTCCTTTGCTGAGAAGAGGGGGCAGGAGCAGAGCTTTTTTGGCATGCCTCGTGCACCCTGCGCACTACGAGCAACGGGCGCACGGCACAGGCCAAAGAGCGAGGGCGCGAACCCCTACACGGAGGGCCTCCATTGGACATCCTCTCTCGGGCACATCTTAAACATGCGGACTGCGGGCACAGGAGTTCCTGCGCTGCAGCATGGTGTTGAGCCGTATGCCTACTCTCTCGTTGCTCACGGACCTTCCCGGCTCAAGCAAATCCTCTCCCCTCCGACGCTGCGTCTTCCCGACAGTCTTGCTGCTTGCCTTCTGCTTTCGTCTCTGGTTCGGCCTCAATCTTGATCTGTCGCGTGATGATCCGAAGCAGATCTATCTGATTGGTCTTACAGCGGATTGCAAATGGGAGCGACCTAATAGCCACAATACCGAAACCACCCGAGAATGTCGCTCTGGGGGATCGACGAGAACGCGTCGACTAACGCGTCGAGTAAATCGGGCAACGTACGGGGTTTGAGCGAACGCAGAAGAGCTTTGACTTTCGCCCAGCAGGTCTCAATCGGGTTCAGATCTGGTGAATAGGGTGGCAGGAACAGCACCCATGCGCCCGCGGCTTCAATGGCGTTCTCAATCTCCTCGAGTTTATGAATCGGGTTATTATCCATCACCACAATATCCCCGCGTTTGAGGGTCGGCACCAACAATTCTTCCACAAAGAACAGCATGGTGTCCCCGTCGATTGCGCCGGGGACACTCAAGCCCGTACGGATACCCTTCAGGCCGATCGCGCCAATCGTAGACACGTTGCCCCCATGATCTCCCGGCACCTGCTCGAGGACCCGTTGGCCGGGCGCAGCACGGCCGTACACTCTGGTCAAACCCAGGTGGCTGCCCATCTCATCGATAAAGATGAAGTGTTTCCTCTCTAGACCATTGGTCAGGTTGCGAAAGTGTTGGCGGGCCTCTTCGTCCCGTTCACTGGCGATGAGACTTTTTTTTCCGCGAAAGGTTCAGGGCTTGTAACCTACGACAGATCGTGGACAGACTGGCCGTGGCGTGGCATCGGGCAGCGAGCACCTCTTGCAGCTCTTCCAGCGTGGCATCGGGACGGGCGCGGAGTTCCTGCCGCAGCAGGGTAACCTCCTTCTCCTGGAGTAAGGGAACCGGCCCCCCGCCATGCCGCGGCTCCAGAGCCTCGCCAGCACGATGAAATTTGAGCATCTTTTTAATGAACGTCAGGCCAACCTGAAAAATGCGGGCCACTTCAGGAATGGACAAGCCGCCTTCTTCTACCGCCGCCACAACCCGGATTCGTAACTCTGTAGGATAGGGAGCCATACGGCTACTCTGCAATAGATCGCATCCATTTGCAACTCGCTATAAGAGTTATCTTACTGGGACCTGGCCTTACTTTGGACCGACTGTGGAACCTAACGTGCAGATTCCCGGCGCCCTACAAGGTCTGATTATCGCTTTGCCTTTATATCTCGCTCCCGTAGCGGAAAGTCCGTTCCTCCTCCTCAACCTGCTCTCGCTGCTGAGCCTCTGCTTCTTTGCTGAGTATTGCATTCGGCAGCTTCCCAAGGTCCCGCCCTGGTTGATCCGGACGTGGCTTTTTACCGCGCCGTGGACTCTCGGGCTGTCAACCCACGTCTACAATCCCTCCTACGTGCTCAGCGGCAGTGTCACCTTTTTCCTGGGCGCCTTCGAGACTTATCCTTTGATTCGGCTGGGCTGGATCCCACTCATCTGGGCGAACTTTCTTATGGGGGTTGGCCTCTGTTGGGTGATGCAGTTTCATCTGTCCTACGCGCTTTTGTTGCCCTATGTCGCCGCGTCGTTCTACTTCCAACTCAGGGAGCGAGGAATCGCGGCGCTTCGCACGTCCTGGGGCTTTGCGGTTGGAGCTCTTACGACTGGCATTTTTATTCTCCCTACAATAATGCGGTTCGGAGGAATCGTGGGATTTACAGGGCAGACCTCATCCATGATCCATCTCAACCTCGGGTTCCTGGAGTAAACGGACATAAAACGTCGCTAAACTGCCTGAGCCCGAGTCCGTAACGGACGGAGGGATGGTCTTTTGCGCGTGTCATGCACGTCGAACGTGTATTTACCATAGGGGTTGAGATGCTCGAAGCGTGCTGGGGACAGGTGGATGAGATCCTCATCTCGTACCGCATGACCTTCCGCTCTCAGTTGCTCGATGGCCGCAGCCATATAGACTGTATTCCAGGCTACCACAGCATTGGTGAGCAAATTCAGGCAGCCAGCTTGATTGGTTTGGGCCTCTTCTTGTTTGCGCCGCAGGGGGCTCTGTCGCAAAGTTGATAGTAACAGTTTGTTATCTACAACATATCGCGGTTTTGTCTATTTTATATTCCAAGCTATAGTAGGCGTTTGAAAGTTTGCGACAGAGCCAAAGAAAATCAGCCCCCCAACCCCATACTTTTGGAAAAAATTCCTCTACTACGGATCTGGATGGGTAGAGGATGACAGTCCTCATTCAAGCTAGTGACGGAGGTACCGAGAAGGAGCCTTCGCCTCTGGCAGTTGCTTAAGATGGTCTAACAACTTCACTGCAGTGAAGAATCTCGCAACTTGCTGCGAGGCATCACTTCTACGAAATCAATAGAACGAAGCAAGCTGCGGGACATCAGACCCGCAGCGAGTGAATATCAAAAGATTCCTTTAGAACACCACCATTAGAGGAAGCGGAGAATATGGTGACCATATTTCCCGGCTCCTCTCCAAGACAAGAAAAGGCTATAACTTCGCTGAGGGGGGAAAGGAAGATGCGTGATATGCAAGAATTTAAGGTTTTAAAAGGCATCAACAGGCTCGTCACGAAAGAACATTTTGGAGTGCAGTCTTTCTTGCGCAAGGTTTTATTGACGGTCAATGAGCTTATCGGATCTGACATTGCTTTCATTAGCTTAGTCGAAGAATACCCTGAACCTTACCTGGTACTCAGACAGAAAGCCGAAAGCGTGGTCGGACGTGAGGCAAGACAATGGAGTGTCTATGTTGATCGCCTCAAGATCGGCGGAGAAAATCTTCCGCGCTCGGAGCGGTCTGTTACCGGGTACGTCGCGTATAGCAAAAAGTCGCGTCGACTTGGCAACGTTCAGGATGATCCCTTTTACCGAGAGAGCTTCACCCAAATACAGTCAGAACTCGCCGTCCCCATCCTCTTGGATGGGGAGGTCTTAGGGGTAATCAACCTCGAAAGTAAGACGCAATACTTCTACATGCCGCTGCATGAAGAACTCCTTGATCTCGTTGCCGCGTCCATTGCTCCGACGCTTGAACATTTACTCGTGCGAGAAGGGTTTCATCGTCCATCACTTGAAATAGTAGAAAAGATTAAAGAGGCATTCATTGCCATTCACCCGGACACGGTCATTGAGGAGACAAGTGTTCTTCACGATATTGCTGCGCTTATAGCCAAGACACTTTCTAGCGAACACTGTACGATTCTAGTGCTGAAGGAATCAGAGTCTCAGCTCGTTCCCAGCGGTTTCTTTGACTCTCGATCGGGACGCGTCAACACGAACGAAGCAGAACAGACCCAAGTCCAGGCACGGATGGCTATGGAAGAGCAAAGCATTCTCACCTTTGGCCTTGCGGCTGAGCAGGAGCGAGAGGACAACCAAGCCGACCTAACTGGACTTGAGGACACCCAGAAAGGTCAACTGGTCATCGCCCCTTTGTTGGTAGCCGGAAGAGCCATAGGAGCGATCGAAGTTCAACGGAAAAGGAACCGCACCCAACTGTCAGCAGCACGCTATGAGGAGTATACAGCGCGCGACAAACGGCTGCTGAATACGCTGCAAATACAGGTAGCAGCAGCTATCAATGAGCACCGAGGAGAAGCGCGTCGTCGGCAGCAGGTACGAGAACGCCTCCCTCCCGTTGCTGATCTTTTGAAGATTTTTGCTCAATTCGATCTCAAGACCGTGCTCACTGAGGCCGTACGCAGTATTCCCCAACTCTGCGGGGGACGTTACTGCTCTATCTTTCTCTGGGATGGGCAACGAAACGCCTATGTCCTAGCGGCAACTAATGGATTAATAAAAGAGAAGATCGGGGAAGCTTGCTACAAGCAATACGAAGGATTGACCGGCTGGGTTGGCGCAACCTGTAGGTCTCTGGTGCTCAATAACCGGGCATTGGAGGATCTCCATGCTATCGATCCACGACTTAAGTGGGAGGCCAAATATGATGAGGCGGGGAATCGGGACCAGACCCATCTCCGCCCCTTTCTTGCCGTACCGATCTTGTCTCATTTTGGCGGCGCAGAAGGAATCATCCGGGTCACTGATCGGGCACAAGGTCTTTTCTCTCAGGTAGACGAGCAGATTTTGACATTAATTAGCACCTACCTCTCTACAGTGATTGCGTACTGCCGCAAGTATGAGTCTCGGGTCAAGCGGTTACAGATTTTAGAGGCATTAATGGTGGTGATTAAAACCCGCTTGGCCACGCGTGAAACACGTGGGGATGGATTTGAACTTGCTCTTCTCCGCGAGACAGCGAAACAAGCGAAAGAAATTTTGGGAGCCAATATTGTAGTGTTCTATCGCTGGAATACCGAAAAGGCTGAACTTGAAAGACCACCCGTCTGTGAAGGAACAATCGAGGACCAGGCCCACTTCTGGATGCGACCTGACATTGACGACATCGCTCTTACTATCCTCCACGATGGACCATGTTATTGGAACGAGCAACACAACTTGGCGGTCTCTTTGGTCACGGAACCAAAAGATACGTCTTCTCCTTCACCGTCCTTTCTTAAGCGAGAGCGTATCGCCTCCCTTGCGGCTGTCCCTCTAAAAGTCGGTGAGAATCTTTTAGGCGTCCTGCAACTGCATTTTCGAGTCTCGCAATCCTTTACGCAGCGGCTGCGAGAAGATATTGAAGCCTTCGCTGATCAAGTGGCGCTGGCGTTGGAGATCGCGGATCTGAGTCGGAAAACGCATCTCTGTGCTTCGCGGGAAGAAGGAGAGTATTTAAGTCAAGAACTGCATGACGCGGTCCTCCAGATCCTCACGGCAGAGGTGGCTAACCGGGCCGTAGCCGCGCGCGATGAATTGCAAAGCGGCAACTATACAAAAGTAGCGCATGATCTCCAAGTCATTGAACGAGCCGGAGACTTCTGCGCGGAAGAATTGCGCATTGTCATGGGGTTGTTAAAACATCATGCGGTAGAGCAGTACGGACTAAAAGCGGCACTTGAGTCCTTCATTGAGCTTTGGAGACCCGACACCTTGGAGGTCAATACAGACCTCCAGGATATGAGAGGAGTGCCTGTGGAACTCCAGCGACATATGTATCGTGTTGCACAGGTTGCCTTTATCAATGTATTGCGTCATGCACACAGTCCTCGCGTCGATATCTCTTTAACCGCTACGGATAATCGCCTCGCGCTGTGTATTCAAGACTACGGTGTTGGGTTTGATCCGGACATAGAGTCTCTAGGGGAAGGGCAATACGGATTGAAGGGTACCCGTCGTCGTGTCCAGGGGCTCGAGGGAACCTTGCAGGTTACCTCGAGGCAGGGACAGGGAACAACGTTCACAGCTGAGCTTCCGATTCGCGGAGAGGAGGCGGATTATGCGTACTAGACTTTCTGCACACACACCAGTGTCCTCTAATCACAGCCATGCACATGAGCCAGCCTCATTATCTCATCCATCAGTGCAACGACAAGAAGGGGATGCCTGCTCATCGAAGAAAATGCGGATATTCATCATCGAAGATGATGATCTCTATCGCGATTCTCTTGTACGTTTGCTTGAAAATGCTCCTGAAAAAGATATGCAAGTGGTCGGCTCTTCTGCATACAATGAGCGGGGGCTGGCTGAAGTGATTAAAGAAAAGCGTGTTGATATGGTTATTGTAGACATTGTTCTCCGACCTTCACTTAACCCCGAACTGGTGCTCCAAAACGATGAAACGAGCGGACTCGTCGCTATTTCGGTAATACGCAGCACCTGCGGAAGGAGCGTCAAGATTGTGGGGCTAAGTCAGCATCCAAAGTATAGGGCTCGTGCCCTCGAAGCGGGAGCAAATGTCTTTTTCGTCAAAGGCAAAGCTACAGAACTTCGAGAGGCTATCCGTCGCCTCCATCAGGAACCTCCAGAGGGGGTTTGGATTGGCAGCATCATGGGCCTTGAGTTGTTCCCTGGGGAACGCCCTGCAGTCGTCGTCCTTGGGGACTCGGGTCAGACTCCCATGCTTCGCTTGCAACCGCGTTTCTTCGGACTCCTCTACTATCTCACGAAAGAGCAACTATGTCGGCGGGAAGGAGAGGGGCCGTGGCTCGCAAAAAAGCCTGGCGATAGAGTCTACAGAATGTCTTACATCGAATTCTGGGACCGTGTCTGTAAAACTCCCACCATCGGCGGCTCCTTCCATTTTAATGATGGAGAGCTTACGAAGTGGTGCTCTGAGATCAATAAACTAATAGGCCCCTATGTCTATCAAGACGTTCCGGATCTAATCGTAGGTCCAGGAGGAGGGCCAAAATCAGAAGGCAGTTATTCGTTATCCTCACAGATTGTTAAGGATCGCATTCGCATTGTTCATGACCCACTCGCGCACCTGCCCTAAAACCTTGCTACGAAGTTTACCTCATCCACCTGTGTGCCTGTCTTCTTGTCCTCTCTTCGTCACGGTGTTCGGCTAGCCTGCTCTAAGTACGGAGGCTAGCAACTGTCCGTACCTTAGTTCCCTTGCCTGCCGCTCGCTCCTGAGCTCAGGCTTTTACCCTTCCACGTTTCTTCCGATCATATTGTTTACTCTTTCCCACCTCGATGGTTTCTGTATGCTGACGCTTGAGTCTGCAAGAGGAAACCGTAGAGCGCCACAGAAGGAGGAATTATGCCATCGGCAGATTCGATGCAGTGTTACCAAGTTGTCCAAAGAGGGCACGAGTGCTGGGATATCATGCGCAAGGCCCACTCTTTCCATATCACTCGATGTGATGGTTTACAAATAGTGCGAGAGCTCGTGGACCATCCAGGGGTTTCGTATCCGGCCAATGAGCTCATCAAGATTCTTTCTCCTCCTCCACCTGACTTCTTGAAGCCCGCGCCGCTCTATGTCGGAGACCCGTCGGTCACCGGTTTCTCGCATTATGTTTCAGGAAGAGGAGATGACACAAGGATTGATCAACAAGCGAGGATGGCCTACCGCAAACGTCTTAACGATCTCAAAGAGGAGCTGACTGAGGCGGAAGGTCTCAATGATTGGGGGCGGCAAGCAAAGATACTGAGAGAGATTGGGGATCTAGAGAGCGAACTTCTCAAAGGTGCTGGGTTCTTTGGATGTAAGCCGCAGGATAAAAATCGGGAACGAGCCCGATTGTGTGTGTTTCGCTCTCTCAAACGTGCATTTTCTCAACTAAGTAAAGAAAAAGAATTGCATGCGCTTTCACTTCATTTGAAACAGGCCATTAGAACAGGCCATGCGTGTGTCTACTGGCCAAGTCCGGTTGATCCCATTCAAGTAACCTTTCCCACGTAACATTCCATGCTGGAAGGAGAGCCCGGAGTTGCGGCGCTCCTTTTCTTTCACGCACTCCTCTTCTCTCTCCTTGCTTCCGTTTGTCTTTTCTTCCGTTCCTCTTTCCACCGAAGTTTCTTCCCATCATTTTGTGCGCCCCCTGTGCACCACTGTGCATTCAATTGTCACACCTTGTTATGTAGAGACGAAAATCAGAGAGAAAGGGAAGGAATATAAGGAAGCCGTCAAAACTCGCCCCAATTTTATGCCTCGACTCAAAGTGTAGAGGCCGAAAAAATTCTGCCTTCTCTTGGGGCGAAATATGACAGATCCTTGGGAAGGGCGTCTATCGTGCGATCCAAAGGGGAGTGGTATCTCTTCGCCACTGACCTCCGCTTTTCTGTTCTGTCTCTCTCTGAGAAAGGGGACCTACTATGAATTAACTATATTGCGGCGATTCATTTCAGGCGTCGAATAGACATCGCTCATCCATATTAAGCCAAGTAGTTTGCAGTGACAGTGGTGAGTCACGAAAGGCGAAGGACTTGAGCTAGATTGATAGTAACAACGTGTTACCTATTATAATGGAGGCCCCATGATTATTATGATTATTCAGCGAACCGACCTTTCGTACGCTGTAGCAGTGTTGCGCTGTGCCATCGTTGTTAGTTTCGGCGTCATAACGACGGCGCCAGTGGTCTTCGCCACTACGTTCACGCAAGTAAAGACGACGACTACAAGTGCATCACAACAGGGTTTCTACTACTTGTGGGCCTACGGAAACGCCCACAACTGGGCAGCTGGAGGTTTGCCATCGCCGAATCCACGTGGTGACGGACTTAACTATGCTGAATGGATGTTAACATTTGATCTTTCCCAGTTGCCACGAGGGAGTTCGATCACCTCGGCTGTGCTCAATGCCTCGTGGACAATCAAGGCACCCACGATCTTTCCAGCTTTGTGGTCCTGGAGTCCACTTAACGCCGTCCCGACAAGCAGCAGGCAGCCTATCAAATACATGACTGTGGATTCGGCAGGATGGCTCACGCGACTTGTGTTTAGTGATGGTTTTACCTATCAGTTCTCCGGCTCTCCTCGACAAAATCCAAATTCGCTTAACCTCCTAAGCTTGGGCCTCCAGTCGCACCTTGCGAACAGTGCGCAAGTTACTCTCGTTGGAACTCTTCAATATGGGTTGGGTCGAGCCTATTTGGATGATAGCGCAGGTGATGATTGGCAGGACGCGAAGGGCTGGGCCTACTCTTGCACGAATAACGCTTCCGGGACGGGGGTTGCGACCGGGTCCGGGACACTGAGTGTCAGCTTTGAGCCTGCCCCTAAGAGTCTTTGGGGAAGTTTCCACTGGGGAGACACGTATTGGAATCAATAGCACTCACTGTATCGAAGAACTCCGAACGCAGAAAGGAAAATATATGCAAACCAAAAAATTTACTACGAATCGACGGCTCTTCTGCGCGACAGTCATTCTCCCAATGTTGTTTGCAGCCCGCCACGTCCTAGGGGCTACTTCATGTTCATTGCCTAATACGTTTCAAAACGGCACGCCAGCGAATGCGGACCAAGTCAATGCCAACTTTACCGCGCTGCAGAATTGCGTGAACGACAGCACGCGCATCGACGACAAGGGGAACACAGCTAGCGGTTGGAGCGCGCTTCTGAGCAACACTACCGGCTACCTCAACACCGCCATTGGCTACTTCGCGCTCATCAGCAACACCACCGGCTACCAAAATACCGTCATTGGCTCTCATGCGCTTCAGAGCAACACCACCGGTCCATACAACACCGCTACTGGCGGCAGCGCACTCTATAGCAACACTACCGGCGTCGGCAACACTGGTAACGGTATGAACACGCTTCAGAGCAACACCACCGGCAATTACAACACCGCCCTTGGTAAAGATGCGCTCTTGAGCAACACCACCGGTAGTTATAATGTAGCGAGCGGCTACGGCGCACTCCAGAGCAGCACCATCAGCTCTGCAAATACCGCCTACGGCGCTGGTGCGCTCGGGAGCCTCACTGATGGGATCTTTAATATCGGGGTCGGGAATGGGGCGGGTATCAATCTGACCAGTGGGACCCATAATATTTACATTGACAACCAAGGTCAGACAACGGAGAGTGGCACCATCCGTATTGGTGACGCTCACTACAATCAGGCTTTCATAGGGGGAATTGCCAACACACCCTTAAACGGTAGTGAAGTAGTCATCACCCCCGACGGCCAAGTGGGTATCCTTGCCTCGTCAGCCCGGTTCAAACAGGACATCACGCCGATGGGCAAGAGAAGCAGAGGACTCTTCAGCTTAAGACCGGTGACTTTTTTCTACAAAAAAGACGCGCAACGGCAACTACAGTACGGGCTAATCGCTGAAGAGGTCGAAAAGGTATACCCTGAACTGGTGGTGCGGAGGGCGGATGGGCAAGTGGAGAGTGTGCAATATCATAAACTAATCCCCATGTTACTGAACGAAGTGCAGCACCAACACCAGGCACTTAACACGCAAGCACGAGAGATTGCAGTCTTGAAAGCGCAAAATGACCAGTTACAAGCCGCTCTGGCGCAGCAGAACGAGGCTATATTGGCGCGCCTGACGAAGGTGGAGGCGGCACATGCAGCGACCCTGGTCAGTCGCTAAAGAGAGGATCGGCCTCGCTCTTCCGCTTGTCTCGGGTCAATCATGAACACTGGACCTGAACTGTCTCCCTGCTGGCGAGGAGGGGGCAAGCCCCATCCTCGCCGCTCGGGAAATTCGTTCGTGAATTGGCCAGATGACTATCCCCTTTTTTTCATGCAAGAAGAAATCTATGAACATAATCTTTCTTTTTATTGTAATCGGTCTCGGCTTTGTTTTTACGCTAGGAACGTCGAGCTGTGGAGGGCCATCGAATAGCGATACCACAACCCCCTCCGCCCCCGCCAAAAAAACCTACAAATTGAACAAGAAGCCTAGCATGCTGCGCGTCTGATAACCCCCCAGTATATTAACTGCCGCCCTTTGTCGCCGCGCCGAAGCGTCGGCGCGGTTGGTGCCTCCGCCTCGTTTTTACCTTCATTTTCGCACTGCAAAAGTAATGAGTTATTAACTCGCTGCTCAGGCCAAGCACGCGCTGGTTGCTGTTAGACGCCTTACACTTTGCTCATGTCCTGCCGATTACCAAAAGAAAGTTTTCAGCAGAGGTGAACTCGGTGTCGGCCGCCATAAAGCGTGTTTTTTCTATTCATTATGGCGCTGGTGTATGTGGAAGGCCGGGCGGCTGACAAGTTGCAAAAGTTGAAGGCAAAAACATGATCGATGTCACATTTCAGCATTGGAGCTACGTCTTTTCGGGGGAAGAACTCAGCAGGTATGGTAGCCGCTACTTCAGTCAAAAAACTGCTGGCCAAGTGCTGCTCAAGGCAATGAGAGAGAAGGCGACCCGAAAGAGCAGTCACCAGGCCGCTTTCGATCCGAAGCAAATCCTGTGTGCAAATGAAGCTTTTCCAGAAGCAGCGATTGCGGACCCTCTAGCAGACCTTGAGGTCTGGGACGATTGGCGCTCTGGAAGTCGCGCATTTCCGTACCCTGGCCGCTATAGTCGCTTACAGCACATCTCAGTTCAATGCGACCTCGTAGCCACAATGACGAAACCAGCCTCGAAAGTCCTCAGTGTGAAGGGTTCGTAAAGCTTGGGTCAGCGCCTCATCTAACAAGGTGTGGGTGCGCGCCCCGCATCCACGAAGAAAGGTTTTCAGCTTCGCCCAACACGGCTCAATAGGAGAGAAATCAGGCGAATAGGGCGGCAAAAAGAGCACCGTGCTGCCTGCTGTCCGCACGGCCTGTTCGATGGTGGAGGCGTGGTGTACGGCCAAATTGTCGAGCACCACGACATCGCCTGGCTGGAGGGCCGGGACCAACACTTGGCTCACAAAGATATCAAACGTCTCGGTATCCACGGCCCCCTGCACGCTCATCGTGGCAATCATGCCGCGCAACCCGAGCGCTCCAATCACCGAGAGATTTGCGCCGTGATTGCGGGGCACGGTCCCATACGCCCGTTGGCCCCGGGGAGCCCGGGCATAGCGCCGTGTCATGGCCGTATGGGTGCTGGTCTCGTCGACAAAGAGTAACCGCGCACTTGCCAACGAGGCCACGTGGGTGCGAAACGCCGCGCGTTTCCCCTCATCTCGCTCGCTGGCCACGAGCGTTTTTTTTCCGTGGCAGGTCCAGCTTCTGCAGCACGCGTCCGACTGTCGCTCGACTGACCTTCTGCCCCAACATCGTCACCACGTAGGTATGCACCTCGCTGACCGTGGCGTCATTGCGAGTCCCCAGAATGTAGGCTTGCACTCGCTGCCGCTGCTCCTCTTTCAGCTTGGCGACCCGTCCCCCACCGTGCGGTTTCGGTGCCAGGGTGCCTGTCTCGCGCCGCTGGCGCAGCAACTTCTTGAGGAACGTGCAACTCACCCCAAAGAGCGTGGCCACCGCCTGGTGCGTTCCTACCCGGCGATCTAGCGCCTCTACCACGCGCGTCCGCAGATCCAAGGAATACGCTTTCATACCTCCCACCTAGCCAGATCGCTTAGACTCATGCAAGTGAGACCCGCTGTAGGTATCCGGAAGCAAGGGACGAAAATTTCCAGTCCGTCAAGTGTCGGTGTACTGGGTGAGATTATGGCCGGCCTGTATGCCCAGGCTGGGATCGCACCTTGGGTCCTCGTGCGAGTAATTCATCGTTGGCCTGATTTCATATTCTCTACTCCTTTTAGTGATCGCTGTGCCTTTGTGGAAGCAAAGGCATACACTAGCAAGCCAAGGGGACAGCATAGGGTTGACATTCCTGATCCGCTTCTCGGCGACTGCCTAGTTGATGCTGTGCAGGAACTAAATGCAGATCCATCCGTGCAGGTATGGAACGCATTCACATACATCGAGCAAATTAGCCCCTTACGGCTTCAGGTCACATTTCTTGAGTTGGATGTAAACCCGAATAGGCGGACGCGAAATACTCATCTTGTCCTCCCAGCTGCAGTCATCACTGGAGTTGCGGAACGTGCCTTCAGACGATCTCTTCTCAAGCTCTCGGACTTAGATCTCGCCCTACTACGACAAAACCCCAAGCGCCGGACGGAAAGTCAACAAAGACAACTTGAGCAAAACGTCTTGTCTATTGCGCTGGAGGAGCTAGAAGAGCTGCTGATCGAAGAGGGCCCCGAGGTGGCGGTCCTGGCCTCAAAGCAGGCCATTGGAGAGGAAATCAGACAGCTACTCCTTACAGTTACTATAGATGATGGCGAGGGACAACGCTTTTTCAGTGCGAGGCAACAAGCCGCAGCGGGAGGTCTCTCGCATATCAGGTTCATAGGCACCCAATCACTCTTAATAGGAGATCTGGACAGGCAATCACGCAACGCTATTACAACCTCCTGGAAACCTAACTGGGAAGCAGCCAATAAGCCGTGGCGCAGAATTGGCGAACTGAGCCTATGGCGATGTGGCGGAGCAGTTTTTGCGGTCGGCAGCCGACAACATAAGGGGATTCGTATAAGCTAAAGGCAGCTGCTCCCTTGCGCCGAGTGCCAAAGGGGACGGGCACGGCCCCACTTCACCCCTATGATCTTGTACTTGTGTTCGGGGGTGCATTACATGGTATCCTCCAGGTGACCGAAGCTATTGGGATTATCTCATGCTGGAACACGTCTGATAACTCTTCATTCTGTCACCTTCCACCTCCCGGTTTCCTGGGGGTTTGGCGGGTTCAGTCTTCATTGTTTATAAGTTCACCGACGTGCGGCCGTACGCCGCGATTTTCGCGGCCTGTTAGCACCCGCTCCTGCCTGCCTGCTCCCGTTTGCACTCCCCGCTAGCGCCGCCCGCGCGAGCGCTTAGGCGTGTTCCTGGACGGCGCCGGCCGGCAGGCACCCTCCGGTTGCCCGGCGCGGAGCGGAGATGGTTCCGTGCGCATGCCGGCCGCCGCTGGCAGTGCGGGGTGCTGCTTGGGTCGTCCGACCGTCTTGGGTGCCTCCGTGGCCAGGGACAGGCTTTCCCAAAAGCGCTGCACCGCCAGTGTGTATAGAGTAAAGGCAATGACTCCTTATAGAGCTAGTGAGGTTACTGGAGGGGTGCCACAGGACCTTATCCTACCTATGCCCCGCACGACCCCGGGAGCGTCGGGTCGTCCGCTTCTCCGCAGGAGCCGTCGCGGTCGAGAGGGGAAGGCTCTGCCAGTACTGCCGCACGGCGTCCTGCGTGATGAGGTACGCTTTGCCTGCTTTGCGGGCTTCCAGCTGTCGGCGCTCAATGGCGCGGAGAATGGTGCGAACGGAGAGCTTGAGCATGCCGGCGACTTCTTCCGTCGTGTAGACCTCACCGATGGGGCTCACTGGAGGCGGCGTCAGGGCTTTCCGTTTAGGCGGCATGGCGGCGTTCTCCTTCACTATTCACAATTTGTGACTCTCATTCTGTAGTATCTGTAGTGCTAATAGAGCAGAAAAGAGCACTATTAGCAACTTTCCAAATAAATAGAGCACCTTAGGCAGTTGTATTTCTGTACTTGATAGATGTTGTCGCCATATACAAACAGGTTGATATATGTACAGAAATCGGCTATAGTGCTCGCACACGTACCGAAGCGCACCCGTATGCCCGGCGTGAATATCACTACTTGTTACTAGGAGACCAGCATGAACCTGCAGACTCTTGTTGACACACTTACCCCTCAGCTACCACCGAGCCGCGTCAAAGATATCTCCACCGCTGTGCGCGTGTTCACACGCGCCTTAGGCTTTGCCGATCCCCGGCAGTGCCCGGCGTCGGCTTACCTCATATCTCTACCCACTATGCGCCGCCTCGTCGAGCAGCAGCTTACCGACAAAGGACCGCACACGGTCCGCAATGTGAAGAACAATATGAGTCTGCTGCTTCGTCAAGCGGAAAGGCTGGGGCTCTCCATTCCTGACCCCAGCCCGGCCATCCCCACGCCTCGGTTTCCGTTGCACGCAAAGCCACGACGGCAGGGAGCTGAATTCAACACACACCCGGACTACTATCTCCACTATGCCCGGTGGCCACGCTCGTTGCAGGAAGCGTTCACCGCCTTTCGTCAGTGGGCAACCGATCCCTTGGTGGAAGGACGACCGGCGAAATGGAAGAACCGTCCCATTTCTGTCCAAAACTATCAGCGCGCCTTCGAGTCCTTTTTCGGCTATCTTGCTCACATCCGGCAGATGCAGCGGCTACGTTTCGACCAATTGTTTGACATCGCGCTTATCCGCTCCTATGTGCAGTGGCACGTCAATCAATTACATGGCCAGCCGACAATTTTTATTCAATTGTTTCTGCAACGCCTTCTCGCGTTGACCCGCCAGTACCGCCCACAGCCTGCGTTGCGAGAGGAACTCAAAACCATAGCGCGGAGTCTTCCGAAGCCTCCGCCGGTCTTCGATAAATCAGAGGTCTGGGTGCCGCTAGAGACTTTGGATCAGGTCGGGCAGGAACTCTGGCCGCGGAAACAGCCGCAGGATCTGCAGAGTAACGGTGGGCGATTAGCCGTTCAGGCTGGCCTCTCTCTCGCGCTGCAGTTATGGCGTCGGCGACCGTACCGGCAACGCAATATGCGGGAGATGCAGCTCGAGGAGAATCTCTTTCGGGATCCGCAGGGCAGGTGGATGATCCGCTTTGCCGGCGCACAGCTCAAGGTCGAGCAGAAAAAAGGGCAGCTCAACACGTTTCTGCTGCCGTTTCCTGAGGAGTTAGTCCCCCGCCTGGAGGAGTATCTCCAGACGTGGCGCCCTATTCTGGCTCAACGCAGCGGCGGGCGCTTCCGCCATGTCCTGCTGAACCGGTTTGGGAGGCCGTATACCGTGGCAACCCTCCGCGCAAAAGTGAAATACACAGTCTACCGCTACACGGGCAAGGCGCTGCATCCTCATCTGATTCGGACGATCTGGACGACGGAATACATTCAGCAGACGGGAGACCTCTACGGGGCGGCCATCATGCTCAACGATCGGCTGGAGACGGTGGTCAAGCAGTATTCTCACTTAACAGAGCAGGGGATTGCGGAAAAGATAGACCGCTGGATCCACACCCAGTCTAGGCACGGTGGAACGGCTCGCTTGCAGTCATCCCTTCTACCCAATGGATGACGAGCACACGAAGGCCTGCCCTTGATGGGAGCACACGGCTTCTTCAAAAAAGATTAGCATAGAGTTTTCCTCTATTGCCGTCCGTAGTCATGGTGATCTGCGGCACTGAGCGCAGGGCGCAGCTTCACGCGTATCTTGTGTGTACACAGGCAGATATACCTAAAGCCCTACACTCAGGACGATGCTCCAGGGCTCCTCGTAGCGCCCCTGATGTCACATGGTTGAATGTATCCTGTAAAGCGGTGCGCCTCAGCGTCCGAGATGGAAACGGCGCGCCCACGATAACGGAGGGTCTTGGCTGAACTCTCACCCTCGTCGACTCTGGCAGAGTCCCTTTGCACGAAGAGCCGAGTTTGATACGTCTCCGGGCATGGTGAGCAAGGCGAAGCGCCGCCCGAGAGCCAATACGACCCCGCCTTCCGCTCCAGACTCAGAGGGGAAGCCTCCGAATCTGAAAGAACAGCTCCAGCAGTGGATCTATCAACGGTTTGGTCTCTTCGGGCTTCTCTCGTTGGCGCTTCTCGGCGGTGCCGTGACACTCTGGTGGAACTGGGACAAAGTAAAAGAGGTCCCAGGCGTTTCCGCTCTGGTAGTTTGGTGGTCGCAACAGCCCCTCCCGCATGCATCTGCGACGCGCTTTTCTGTTGCTATTGCTCATCTGGAACATGACAAAGACCACGAACATGAGCACCTGATTGTCGAAGCCCTCCAGGAGCAATTTAAGGAGATCGAACTGCTGCGGTTTGATCGCACCATTTCACTTGAAGGGACACAACCCGAGGAGCAGGTCAAAGTCGGGCATCACACCGCCCAGGAATACCTCAAGCACTCCGGAGCAACTGCCCTGATTTGGGGAACCGTGCTGCGACGCGATGAGAGAAGTTTGCCGAAACTCTATTGGACCGCAGCAAACGACACCGAGCCGCGACCGGGAGGAAAACGTTATGAGCCGACGTCAGAGCTCGGCCTGCCAGAGGTCTTCTGGGAAGATTTAGTCAAAGTCCTCAGCCTGCTCATGGCGACTGAAAACGCCAAATTTCGCGCGCTGGAAGGCCAGTTCATCAGTGATCAATTGGGTCCTTTTATCGAGAAGGTGCGGACACTCCTGAAGAACAGTGTGGGACAGCCAGGCTGGAACACGGAGACCCATGCACAAGCCTGTGTCATCCTTGCTGACTCCCTGACAACCTTGGGCGCGCAGACTGGGACAGCACCTCCTCTGGAAGAAGCGGTCGGTGTGTATCGCTCTGCCTTGACCGAATACACGCGGGAGCGGGCACTGCTGGACTGGGCCCTGACCCAAAACAACCTGGGGAATGCCCTAGCGATACTGGGGGAGCGGGAGGCCAGCACCCAGCGCCTGGAGGGTGCCGTGGCTGCGTATCGGGCTGCCTTAACTGAGCGAACGCGGGAGCGGGCGCCGCTGGACTGGGCAGTAATCCAAAACAACCTGGGGAATGTCCTGCAGAGGCTAGGGGAGCGGGAGGCCAGCACCCAGCGCCTGGAGGGTGCCGTGGCTGCGTATCGGGCTGCCTTAACTGAGCGAACGCGGGAGCGGGTGCCGCTGGACTGGGCCATGACCCAAACCAACCTGGGGAATGCCCTGCGGACGCTAGGGGAGCGGGAGGCCAGCACCCAGCGCCTGGAGGACGCCGTGGCCGCCTTTCAGACCGCCTTAACCGAGCGAACGCGAGAGCGGGTGCCGCTGGACTGGGCAGAGACCCAAAACAACTTGGGGATTGCCCTAGCGACGCTGGGGGAGTGGGAGGCCAGCACCCAGCGCCTGGAGGGTGCCGTGACCGCCTTTCGGGCCACCCTGACTGAGTGGACGCAGGAGCGGGTGCCGCTGGACTGGGCCATGACCCAAAATAACTTGGGGAATGCCCTGCGGATGCTGGGGGAGCGGGAGGCGGGCACCCAGCGGCTGGAGGAGGCCGTGACCGCCTTTCGGGCCGCCCTGACTGAGTGGACGCAGGAGCGGGTGCCGCTGGACTGGGCAGCGACCCAAACCAACCTGGGGCTTGCCCTGATGGGTTTGGGGGAGCGGGAGGCGGGCACCCAGCGGTTGGAGGATGCGGTAGCCGCGTATCGCGCGGCCTTAACCGAGCGCACGCGGGAGCGAGTGCCGCTGGACTGGGCCATGACCCAAACCAACCTGGGGACTGCCCTACGAACGCTAGGAGAGCGGAAGAACAACGTCTCCCTGATGTGCGACGCCCTGGCAAGTCATGCCAGCGCGTGGCAGGTCTTGGCCGAAAATAAGCACCCGGCCACGGAAACGATAAAAGAGGAGGCTGCTGCTGATATTGCCGCCCTGAAGCAGCACTTCGAATCGGTCGCGTCTCAAGACTGTCTGGGACAGCACGCGATCATGCTGCAGCGCATGTGGCCGCAAGAGACCCCCAGAGAACGTCTCCCCTGAGAGGGCGCAGCTCTGCCCGACGCGAGAGGTCGATGTCCTTACCGCTCGATAGACAGCAGGAGTGGCAAAACACAGTAGAGGGCAGCCGCCGCTAGCTGGCGTGCTGCCTAAAGCAAGCAGCAGAGAGAGGGTGCTTGCAGGCTCCTAAAACCGCGGCTTTTTTGACCGCAGAGCAAACGACTTAACCGTGACAACTGCACCCGCAAAAACCCTACAAAACCCACCCCCGGAAGTTAACAGAACTCCCGCTTATCAGACATTCGGTTTATGGGTACACGACCTAATGCGCCAATAAAGAATGCGCTATGGGGAATTCATGAAGAATTTTTATTTTTACGAAGCCTACAAAATGGCTGCGCTCGTACAAGAAACCGTCGAATATTCCTATAGTTTTATAGAGATACCTTGGGGTGAGAGGAAAACCCTAGCGTGTTTGATAAAGTATTCCAAAGATTCCCTTCTTCATTACTACATCTGCAATACGATTGCAGTCCATTATCGTCAAGAATACAGCAAAGAGCATGATTGGATAGAAAAGGTAGAAGATGTAGACCACATTGAAGAAGGATTTGAGACATATCAAATAATTCATCAGCCCTTTGCTGAGTACGTCCGTGAACAAGGTTTACCAGTGGAGGACCCAAATCTAGGAGAGCATTTTTATGATTGGTTCTGTACTCAGAGAGACGCCTTTGACAAGCTGTGGGAGCGTATTACAGAAGAGGTTTTCCATCTTCTCTTTGGTGATCGTCAATTCCTTTTGAGTTTCAACCAGTCTCTTGCCGAATATTTACAAAGCGGCGAGGTGAAAATTCCAGACTCTTATGTCACGAAACACGGGTATCTGAAACGGTGCAAAAGGTTTCCAGAATGGGTAAAAAGAGCGGTTTTTTTCAGAGATGGAGGGAAGTGTGTTTTTTGCCATTCAGATCTGTCAGGCCTACTCAATACCGACTTCAAGCGACATCTTGACCATATAGTCCCCCTGTATTTATGGGGCACGAATGATCCTTGCAACGTTCAACTCACCTGCGAAAGGTGCAATTTAAAAAAATCCAAGCTTCCTGCAATTACGTCGCCGAAGTATACACCCTACTGGGACTACTAAAACGGAAATTTGCCGCGCGCCTTTCATGAAGAAAAACAGGTGAGTTAACTCACTCAACAAAGAAGCGGGCTATAGGGAAAGAAAAACGGGGGTTTTCCTATAGCCCCTAGTATTTTGAACGCTTCACGCCACGGCGCGCCGCGGGGCCGCACGGGGCTTCTTGCGCACCGGCGCCCGCACCGCCGCCACCTGAAACGTCACGCCGCTATGCTGTTGCAGATGCGTCAGCACGGCAAACAGATGGGAGGCAGTGGGATTGCCGTGTGCGCCGAACATACGCACGAGGCTTTTTTCCGGTGTGCCTGTCCGGCGGCTCAATTCGGCGTAGCCGATGGAGCCTTTAATCACATCACGGATGAGGCTCCGCGCCACCGCTACTTCATCCGCTAACAGCGCTTGCACGGCTTCTTGCAGCACGGCGCGCGCAAAGTCCGGATCGCGCTGCACCCGCGCTTGCGTGACTTCTGCTATGGATCGTCCAATGCGTCCTGCGCTCATGTCTCTCTCCTATAGCCGTTGTTTGTAATCCGTCCACCGTTTCCCGGCGCGCTTGATATCGCGAGCTTGCGTGTCCTTGGTGCCGCCGCCGAGCAAAATAAAACGCGCCTGTCCATCCTGTCCAAAATACACCCGCAAGCCCTTTCCCCAATGAATGCGCCGCTCGGAGACGCCGCCGCCGACCGGCTTGACCTCCGACATATTGCCCGCTTCCAGTTGCGCCAAGGCGCTGCGCACCTTGGCGGCGGCCTGCGGGTCCAGCTCGTCAAACCAGCTGTTGAACGGTTCGCGCCCTTCGGCGTCACGATAAGCAAACAGCTCGGGCATGTGGTATAGGTAACATATATGTTACTTTCCTGTCAAACACAAAATGATGCTTTCCGGCCTTTTTCTTGGTTTTGGAGGGAGAGAGAAAAGGCTTGGAAGCTATCGCCTAACCCACGCCCTGATGTCTCCGTTTGTGAACGGCCTGTGCAGCACGCCCCGTCCCGCCTGCTGGCCCTACCGCAAGCGCGACCAGAACCGATGTGGCAGGGGTTGTCCTGTCCTGTCGGCAAGCACGGGCGGAAGCGCAGAGCATCGTAGCGCCCGCGCCCCCTTTTTCGGGGGCGCATATGGCGGTGTGGCGCATTCTTCATGCGCCACGCAGAACAGGCCGCGCCCTCGCGGCTCAACTTTCCCTAGAGATGGATCAACGCTAGGCGTCGTATGATTTTCCGTACGGTGCCGAAATCCGCCCCTGCGGAGCCTCGGCGCGGGTTGTTCAATGTCTCCACATTCTTAATAGAGCGTGAAATCGTGGCGTTATATCAGCAGCGGTTTAACGAAAGACTGCACTGAGGGGAGGAAGGCGACTATTTATTTTTGTGCTGAGAAGACGATCTCTCTCAATTGTCGGCATGGCGAAGGTCTGGCGGCGGCTGATAATCATTCCACTTTGCTCGTCAAGAATATCCTCGGTTTTCATGCGTTGATACAAATTGTGGGGGTCAACTTCCATCACGGGGGATACGTAACCAAGGCAAGTAGGGTTGAGCCAAGCAGGGCAGCGGTTTGACCACCCACCAAACTCAGCGGAACACGCATACCAAAGCACGATATCATCACTAGCCGCTTCAAAGTCGTGGTCGAGCAACTGGTAATGAACGTGGTGAGTAACAATGATTGCGTCAGCAATCGTCCAACGGGCGGTGATGTGCAGGTCATCGAGTGGTGTGGTTTCGAGTAAGAGACCGTCGATGGCCTTCTGTCCCTGCTTTCGACAAGCAACGGCATACCGGTTATTCCGATAGGGGCGGCGCGTTGCTAAATTGACGCCACCGACAAGGTGCAGCCCCAGTGGACGGATTTCTACATCAACAATCGCTACATTTTTGAAGGGGGACAAAAGTCTGGGACTGATATGCCACAGCATATCCGCATAGTACCATTCAACGCGCCGAAATCCGCCCTCTTTGGATCATCCTCGGCGCGTGGTGTGCAGTCTCCGCGTTCTTAGTGAATTTTTGCGCGGGGCTTTTGGAAGCGATCGTGTAGGAGTTGCATTTCAAGCAAAGGCTCGTAACCCTGAGTCATCAAACGACGCCTGAATTTGTTGAGCGTAATGATCTGTAAAATCCGCTATGTCACGTGCAGATGTTCTGTGCCCGAGCCACATAAATGTCGATGTATTTATTCCACCCTCCGAATTTTCAAGGTCAGCAGAAAAGTTGACAAGGAAACTCCGTTGATTAGCTTTGTTTAACGCTGCCAAAAATGTGGTCTTTTGAAGAAGGCCGGGCCGTTTTGACACCCATGAAGAATTAATGCCGATGAAGCGACCTCCCGCTTTAATTTGTATCCACATGTTAGGTTTATTATCATGTTTCAGATACAGATTATTTTCTTTAATCTCCGTTTTATATCCTAATTCTTTGTAGACTGCTTCAAGCCAATCGAGCGTTACATCTTGAGCGTCTTTGGCGTCAGCATCACTAACTGTCTGGCCGCCGCAGCTCGGACAGAAGCGCGCCGACGGAGGAACGTCGGTTTTGCATTTTGTACATTTCATAGAGCGCATGTCCCCTTCTGTTATTTTACAGCTCAGATAACTGAGCTTACCGATAGTCTATATCGGGTACAGCCGAGGTACCTGTAGGGGCTGCGTGCGGCCTTTATTGACTTCGACATCTTGTGTCTGGCGTTGACAATGTAAAGTCGCGTAACATGCATTCTGTTAAGCGCCAGTCCGAAAACCCTACGCCCACATCCTGGCGGCAATGGTACGTTGCTCCTCACCTAACGCATTGGCATAAATCGCCGTCACTTCCAGCGACGCATGCCCCATCCATTTTGAGAGCATGTTGAGCGGGATGTTGCGGCTGATGGCATGCACGCCGTAGCCGTGACGCAGGCCCTTGGGACATTTCTGCGGTCCGTCCTTGATCTTGGCCGCCTTCAGGAGTCCATTCCAAACCGGGGGCTAGGCAGCAGCATCGAGCAGCACGGGTTCTGCTCCTTCCGCCATGCGCGGATACCAGCGAGAGAACCACCGGCGGAGGTCCCCGTTCAGCACTTGCGTGCGCACTTGCAAAAGTAAATGCGCACCGCGTTCGCTCCATTTCATGTGTTGTTTTTTTACCATCCGTTTGCTCACTACTTGGTTGACTGCTGATTCCACAAAGGAACTCGCAATCCGTTCCCCATGTCGTCGCCGGTCTCCGTAGTTCGGGATGCTCGCTTGATTGAGAGCGATGTAGCTCGCGAATTCATGGACGGCTTTCTTGAGCCTCACAACTTTGTCGGCCTCTGGCGGCCACGTCTCCAGGTCGTCAATCAGTTCCTCTGTCCGTTCCAGCGCCCGCGGCACATTGCCATTCCACACGTTCCATTTCATGCTCTCCCGGGTTTGCTCTAATGCCTCGATGCTCACCCGTTCGCTTGGGAATTCGTCGTCAGGAGAAAGGAGCGTGGAATGATCGCTACTCTCCGGCACTTCTACCAGCCCCTTGATCATCTGTCCTATCCCGGTCAGTCGGAGCGTTATATGGAACCAGTCGAGCCAATGCTCAGACTCGGGAATTAAAAACTCCGGCAGATTCCGTACCGTCTCCCCTCCATCCGAGAGAAAGATCACTGACTGATTGGCTTGTACCCCCTGTTCTTTTAACACCTCGAAGAGTCGTCGTTTCGGTTTCTGATCGTACTTCTGGACAAAGGCCAGACATTTTCCCGCCCCCTCTTGTGGCAAACTCTTCCCCACGATCACCTCAAACCAACCTTCCGCTCGTGACTTCTGTTCCTTGGCGTGTACGTACCCACCATCGAGCCCTACCGTGATCGGCGCAGCGGGAGGCGGCAACGCATCCAGGTCTCGTTGGCAATGCTCTAGAAACGAACCCTTCTCTTCGCCGAGTTCTTGTTCCGCACGCTCGGCCAATCGCTGGAGATTGCGGTGCACAGTGGCCACGCTCCGCTCACGAGCGAAGGGTAACACCTCCGCTAACACATCGACCGTCAAACCATAGGACATTAACGCCGCGAACTTGCTCTCCAAGTAGACTAATTCGGGGGCTGTTCTTTCCTGCAGCACGTCCGCCAAAGGACTGCTACTGCGCATCTCTCGTTTTTGACAGGGGCAAGTATAAAAGCGGGGACTTGCGATCTTCAACTTGCCGAACAGGGTGCGGTAGACAAGCGTATGGGTTCCCTTGCGTCTTCGCTCTGCTCCGCAATCGGGACACTGTTGCTGCTCGGCCACATAGGCCGCTGTCTGGTGCGCTACCAGTATCTGCTGTACTTCGTGCAGCACCTGTTTGGATTCCGCCAGGCTGAGTCCCAGCCGGTCCGGTGTCAGAGGCGTCTTCCTTTCTAAAGTGATAACCTCCTTGATCTCTTCGACATCTCCTGCGTCAGACTCAATACTGAGGTGGAGGTGAACTTTCATGGCCGGACTCCTCTCTCCTTATTCCCACTGCCAGGTGTCATTCCCTGCGCCGTATTGGCGCAGTCGGCGATTGACGGTGCGGCGATCAAAGGTCTCAAGGGAGAGCCATTCCTGCCATGATCGTAACTCCTCAACCCGATCCCACACCGCGTCCTCATCTTTGGCGTTGAGGGCTGCCCTGAGTTGGTCCAAGATTTCCTCGACTCGCCACGGCGCTTCTCGCCGCATGGCGTCGTACGCCTGCGGACCGCCACAATCCTCGGGCGGACCAGCCCGTTGGCCGCCAATGCACACCGGATATTTGCGCCGCGCTTCCAGTGGCAGGAATTTCTCCACCCGAACTTCGTGTTCCCACTGGTCGCCGAAGTCGTACTCATACAGGAAGCGCTCGTTGAGACCGAACCGCAACGCGCCCAGGGTCACCGCACGCGCATCGTGCGCATCGACAAACCCCTCAACCCATGGAATGGCAAAATCTTTCTTGCGGAAACGAAAGCGGTGGAGATGAAAGTCCGTCCATGAGAAGGCAATCTGAATGATGTAGTGCAGATCCGCTAGCGTATTGTCCGCGCGAACTAAGATGCGCCGCCAAATTAACGGCGTGATGTGACGAAGCCATATATAAAGGAGGTAAACTTCAGGAGCGGAATCTTGCGCCATCGTTGGGTGAGGGTAACACCGGCGACGGCGGTAAGCTATGATTTGATCTGCTTCTTGCTGTCTCTTGCCTCGCTCCCCTCAACTTGCCCCCAGTTTGGAATGGTCTCTTGGGTTGGCCTTGTCAATGTGATGGAGCGCAGCGTGACATGACGCCAACATAGTGCAGTCTGTATTTTTAAATGTTTTATATTGTACAATATCACATTTAGTGATCTTTCAATTGAACATGCCAGCCCGAGTATTCAAAAGTTCTCAAGCTCAGCTTCTTGACTATTACTTTCAGCAAACTCGAAGCGGACTTCGTCAAGTATCGCTGCTCTCCTTATACTCTGATAGACCGTGAAGCAGTCATAGATTTTTAAGACAATCGGGAAGTCCTTCGGTGCTAATTCGGTGAATAAGCGCAAGGTTATTTCTACGTCGACTTCTTCACTATATCGAGAATCCCTTATCCACTTTTTCAAAACATAGTGCGCCACGGCAATCCGTAAGTTTGGGACAACGTGCCAACCGCTCGGAAAGAGTTTGACAGGATAAGTGATACTGTGGAGAAATTGACCATCAGGAAGTGGGACGAGTTCCGGTTTGGACTCATAATTCCAATTGATTGACACCCCATTGGGCGCTAATAGGGCGAGCTCATAAGAGTCAGCAGCGATCACCCTATTTGTTGGATTGTGAATGTGTAAATCAATGTGGTAGGAAGCAAATCCGCTCTCAAGATTTGGCTCAGTATATATGGCAGATCCCTCTTGTAGATCGATACCGTTGACGAAAAACTGCAGACCCATGTCGACTTTTAACAAGTTTTCGCTTGGATGCTCTATGTACCAACGTATTCGTGTTTCAAGCTGCGGTCTCAGTATAGTGATTCTTCCACCATAAATAATGTGTGGGAAGTGTTGCAGATCGAACGGAATATCCTCGGCATTTTGAGTAAGTAAGATCGCCCGTTTATTGAGGGCGTGGGCATACCCTATTTCATAAAAAACGTTTGGATTACGGCCTGACATCTCCGCAATGATAATATCGGCCTTGGCAATCTGATTGTACACTCGCTCTAAGATGTTGCCATCGAATACTTGTTCGTCTACTCGCTCACAATACGCTCCAGCATCTTTGCAGGCAGCCTTAATGCCGAGTTCGTACACGTCCGCAAACTTCTCACTAAACGGCATGAGAACAAAAACAAATGTCTTGGGTTTCGTGACTTCCATTCTCGCACTGCCTACGCTCTCTATATGGGCTCCGATGTGAGGGATTGTCAAGTTGCTGGGGACACCCTGGTCCCTTGATGGTCGCCTGCTCGCTTGCGAATCAGAGGACCGTACCGCGTCGGGGTGAGAGACGGAGCGCGGACGGACACTGTGTACCCTGGAGGGTCAGTACCAGCCCGCTCTTCTACCGCCAATCCTGTGAACAAAGAAGAATGCTCCTCAGTCCTTTCTGCCACGTAGCGAACGCATCTGTCCTTCAAAGGACGCGCTCTGTAGGAGCAATCCCACAATCTATCATCCAGTCTTGAACAGCTTGTTTCAGTGACTGCTCGTCAAGGAGGCTTTCTGGGCTTATGCGGAAGGATTTCACCAGTTTGCCAATGAGATCTGCCCGATCATGTTTAAATGACGCTTCTCGCAAGATCCCAACCGTGCGGTTCATCGCCTTCATGAATCCGAATTCAAGGGCAACGTTGGGATTCATCTCGTTTGCGCCTTTGTCTTCCAGGACAGCTAAGCCATACTTGCAACCGAACATGTAGACACAAAGATTATTCCAGAGATCGGGTTCATACACCTTTTGATCGGCTCGTCTTGCTTGCAGCCGGTAGGCCCGTAAAGACGCTGCAATCACGTCGAAGATCCGATCAATGAGCGCCTTCTCTGTGTCGGGTAGACCGTCTGGAAATTTCATCATTACGAAGACCGAGTTTTCATATGGATGGTCCTGCTGGCATCTCCGCATCGACTGAGCCAGGTGCTCGTATCCACGGGGAAGGTTCAGTGTTGCTATCTCTTCATGTACAGCGATCGCATCTTCCAATTTTGAAGCGGCTTCGAGCAGAGAGTTATTAAGGGGGCGGATACAGTAAATGTCGTCGATCAACTCAGGAAAGAGAATCCCATCGAGCAAAACTGGGAGAACAACCTTTCCAGAGTACCTGGCCGCTCCAATGTCGGCGGCAATCCAATGAGAATTGATCATTCCGCTCTGGGAATCCACGGTGTTCTTGGTGAGCAGAACCACCAAGAAGTCCGCAGCAGAAAACGCTTCGTCAATGCGTCTTCGCCAATAATGGCCAGCTACCAGAAAGTCGACGTCGATCGAGACTTGATGCTTTCTTTTCTCAAGCTCTTTCTTCAGGTCAAGGGCAAGGTCGCGGTCAAAGCTACGATACGCAAGGTGGATTCGCGCCATGACATCTCCCATTGTTTATGCGTCGTTCGTGCTGGCTGATTATGGATTTTCAGACCGTGAATTGTCTCATATCAAGGTGGGAGGAATCTCTTCAGACCAACTCCAATTATCAGAGGGGCTTGTGTACGTTGATTGTAGGCTTTCCCCTGGACCCAGTTACGGCTCCACCTCGTAGACACTTTTTCATTCCCATGTAGCGGTGTCAACGTATTCCAACAAGTACAATGTCAACAGGCCAACCCCAAAGGAGATGGTCCTATTAGTCGTCAGAATTTAACAGAGCGCAACCTTTACGTATTACCGTCAAAATGAGGGCTCCGGTGCAAATATTTGTACTCATACAATAAATTGAGGTTGTCTGAAACCTTTTAACTCAATATATCGTACATCACAATTTGTTCTAGTCGTATTTGCACCAGAGCCGGCTAGGGGAGAGACGAAGTCACTCCCTCCTTCGCTCTCTCCACGCCCGAGGTCAAGACGCCCTCTTCCTGTGGGCGTTTTTGCGTAGGGCACAAGGCCACGGGAAACGGCTGCCTGCAGAGAAAGCAGCGGAGAAGGGCAGGCCGCCCTGATGATCAGCCGGCTTTTCTTCCTGCTCCGTCAACCTTTTCACAGAGGCAACTCATCTCAAAACCCTTCGCAAACCATCTCATCAAATTTAACAGAATACGGCGTTATCTGACTTTGCGGAGGACAGAGGGAGGAACAAGTAAACGTTGCAAAAGTCTTGAGATTTGCCACTCAGAAACTTCTTGCCTCCCTCTGTCGTTTCGAGTACTCTGGTCAGTATGACTAGAATGAAAGAACAGTCACCAAGCCGCTGGCCTTTGCAGGACGCCAAGGCGCGGTTCAGCGAATTGGTGCGGCGCGTGCGCACTGAGGGGCCGCAACATGTCACCGTGCATGGACGCGAGGAGGTCGTGGTCGTCGCGGCGGACGAATTTCGGCGGCTCAAAGGGGAGCGCACCGGCAAAGCTTTGATCGCCGCCCTGCAAGCCTCACCCTACCGCGACATTGACCTGGAGCCTCGGCGCGCACGGTTGCCCGTGCGCGATGTGCACTTGTGACGGGCTGGCTGCTCGACACTAATGTGCTCTCCGAACTGCGGCGGCCCAAGCCGAACGCCAACGTGGTGAGCTTCGTGGCGTCCAAACCCCTCGATCTCTTGTTCGTCAGCGTGGTCACCTTCGCGGAAATCCGCTTCGGCATCGAGTGTGTCCCCGAGCCCGCGCGTCGCGCGGAGTTGCAGGACTGGCTCACGCATAAGGTACGACCCATGTTCGAGGGCCGTACCCTTGCGATCAGTGAAGACATCATGCTCAAGTGGCGGCTGCTGGTTGAGGACGGGCGCAAAGCGCGACACACCTACTCGCAACCCGACCTCATCATTGCGGCGACGGCTCTTCAGCACGGCCTCACCGTGGTCTCCCGCGACACCAGTGACTTCACCAAAGCCCGCGTCCCCGTGCTGAATCCGTGGCGAGAAACCGGCGCGTGACGCTGACTGGGCAAAGGGCCAGAAGCGCCAGGGGGTGCAAGGGGACAGGGTCCCATAAAGGAAGGGTCACGGGACACAATCAAACCGAGGGCAGGGGAGCGTGAAATTCGCCTATTGTCCATTCTGTCAGTCGATTTGAAATATCTGTGAAGAGAGACACCGCTGCGCATGCGAGTAGGGTCTACCCCAACGTGCAGGCTCGTCTCAGCACGTTCTGGCTTTCTTATTTTCGAACGATTGCCCGGACGCGAGAGCGGCTCTTTGTGTTCGTGTCTCGTTGAGGAGCACAAACCATAGTTGGTGCTCCATTCCTTTTGTTTCAGCTTCCTTCGTACGAACCCTTCGAAACTTCAGGCCATCCCTCTCCCTGAAAATGGGGCAGGGGGCAGTGGGGTTTCTTTTGTGGAGGGCCTGACTGTTCCTCTGCGTCTCCAAGTCGCGGACACCAAGGTCCCGCCACTGCACACAGGGCGAGAATACTGACACACAACGGTCCACGAAATATTGTCGTACGCTGACAGGGAGGCCTTCTAGCCTATGGAATCTGGTGGCGAGAGGTGGCAGCGTACCCCTCTGCCAAGTGGCTAGCGCATCTCAGTTGTGCCTGCGCGACGGCCCTGGTGTGGCACCTGCGAGGGTCAGCCCGGAAGGACTTCGACCGGATCGCCCACCCGCACTCTGCCGGGTTCCAGGACCTGGGCGTACACGGCAAACCCGGGAGCAGCATGGCCTGGCAAAAGGCCATCAGGGTGGGTGACCTTCTCCCGATACCGCGTCAGCGTGCGCAGGACATCGAGATCACGTGCTCCTTCCCCGGGATGAAACCCCGGAATGACGCAACGGGGGACGGGCGTCCGCACTTTCAGGAGCGCCGTGCCGACCCGCAGCGTCCGCTCATTCCACTCGTCTTCTTCGTGCTCCACGTCATTCTGCAAGACGAAGCTGGCTCGAAAGCGCCTCGGGTCCACCGGGCCACCGATTTCCCGCTCTAAGCGCCGAAAGGAAGCGGTGGTGACGAGGGTGAGGGGCAGAATGTCGATGCCGGAACCCGTCGTGACACACCGCACCAACCGGATGGGCCTGTGCGCAAACGCCGATAACACTTCCTCCCACGGACCGGTGACTGGGGTGACGAGAATCTGGCGCATGCCAAAATAGTCAAAGGCAAACGTGGTGCCAGTGCCGGCGGCGGGGCCCTCCACAATCCGCCCGTCCGGCAGAGCGAGCGTCAGCGTGTCCGCGCCGAAATCATACTCGAACACGAGGGGGAAAAACGTCCCGTGCTGGTTTGACGATACCGGAGCGCCGTTGCGCTCCAGCAGAAAAAAGTCTCGGTCGCCGCGGAGGCCTGAGGCCAGCACTTCCACCGTCTTGGGATTCGTAAACCGGGTAGCTTTGACAAAGGTGCGCCCAATTTGGTCCACCGTAATCACACGTTCCTCCTGGACCCAGCAATGAGAATACACCCGCTCGTACAGAGGGTGGAAAGGTAATGGATTATTGACACAATGCCCCTCTGTGTCGAGAGGGTCGTGTGCCAGAGGTGGCCAGAGATAACTTAACGTGTGGCCAATCGCGAGATGACGCATCCCTGTAGCCAGAGCGGCAACCCCAGCCTCTCGAGCCAGCCAAGGACAGTGTATGCAGCACCGGCTAGATCAAGGCATTGTCCCCACCGATCGAAGACGACGACGTGCCATTTTGAAAGAAGCACGTTCCGTCATGCGGTCCCCAATAGAGGTATGGAAATCGGCTCTGCTCGCGCCTCTACGGGGGATCAACATTCCGCGTGGAGGCACGCCTCCTTAAAGCGGGACGTGGAAAACCTATCTTCGAGAACACACGCAGCGGCACCGCCATCAAACGGCCAAGATTGGAGGCGTGTCGGAAATCGCTCAAGGCTGGTGACACGCTCGTGGGATGGAAGCTCGACCGGCTGGACCGATCACTGCCCCATCTGGTCGGCGTTCTGGACGATCTGTGATAACGCGGCAGTGCCTTAGGCACGAGTCCTCCCTCTCCCTGCTCGCGTGCCGATAACGTAATGGGTCCAAATCTCCCGGGCGGTCAGCACCCGGGGATAGAGGGCAACCTCGTCGAGCCCTCCCGTGAGAAAACTCTGCGAGTCTCGCGTCCCTAAGCGCAAGGGAGCCGTGCCAGGGACGGAGGTAATCTGCCACTGGGACGTGTGATAGAGCGTCCCTGGCGCAGGCGGTCCCTGGCGGAGAACGCCATTTTTGTAGAGACGCACGCCTGCCCCTGGCGTTGTCGCGTCGCCGGGATCAAAGCACGCCACCAGATGCAGCCATTCGCCCGCCGTTAGCACGTCCTGACAATAGGCGCCCGCGCCAAGCCCACCTTCGGGATTAAACAGATAGGCCGAGAGGCGATTGGGGCGATCGGGAGAGGTGCGGCTGTAGAACCGCAAGGCCCATTCCTGCTGGTGGGATTCTCCTTTGCCCAGCCACATCACATACGGATCGGGGGTTTCGCCCGCGAACTCCAGCACATCGGGCCGCATCCACACTTCCACGCTCAGCCCTTTCCCGCTGGTTGGCTGGCTGAAATCGGGGTGCGAAGCGATTTCGATATAGGAGCCGTGTCCATCCAAGGCGATGGCGGTGTTGGCGTCGCCACGGATGGCACCGCGTTCCTGGAACGTCGGCGCTCCATGATACACGCCAATGTGGCCATGTGAGGTGCGGTCGTGAGCCTCTGGTCCGGTGGCCTCGCCTAAGCGCCAGTACGCGACCGGCTGGGACGTGAACACCACGTGCTCGTAGGTGGCGGCCGCCGCTAGCGACAGCGGTACACCCAGGGCCGTTAACCCAACTACCCCACTGACGGCCAAGATTTCCCGCCGCGTCCAGTGTCTCGTGTCCATTGTCGCTGCTCCTTTCGTACGCGTTGCTCACGAGAGTGGCGCCACATTTGAGCGAGAGTGCTACGCGCAGGCGAAGAACATCGTAGCAACTGCCATAGCACCGCAACGGGCTTGGCCACCAATCCCTCCTTGTCCTTTTCCGGTACGCTCCCTTGAGAGAACACCTGGGTATTAGCTGGACTGGGGAAGAGTGACGAGGCTGTTGATCCCGCTCGTGGCGGAGTCCCTCCCTGGTTCCCTGTTCCTCAGTGCTCCTTCCGAGGAGGGGGGAAGCGTTTCAGTGCCTGCTTCGCCTCTTCGAGCCACGCTACGACGCTGACAAAGCCCCACTGTTCCTCTCGTGGTAACTGATACCGTTGGTGCGGGTCTGCACCGCCGCTTCGGCCCTCTGCACGGCCTGTCGGAGCCGGGCCAGGGCCTGCTGCATCACCGCGCGGTCGCGGCGATGTCGCAACACCCGCGTGCATTCCTGTAGTTCCTCCCGCAGCCACGTCGCAAGCTCCTGTAACTGGGGGCCTGGCGTCTCCATGGCCTTCCTCCTCCTTCCACTCCGCCACCTTCCTTCCTTCATACCGGATTTCGTTTACGCAGCACAGAGAGACTGAACAGGGAACTCGGCGAAGATCGGTCCCGCAGGGTCGTGTCTCCCCGCTCCCGTCCTACTGCCGTGCCCAGGCTGTCGTGACGAAGCCCATGCTCTCGTCTGTCTTCCTCGTGCTCCAGCTCGACGCTGCTCCCTAACCATTCTTTCATCATCCCCCTTCGCTGGGTCCACCCTGCAGGCGGCGCGCCAGGCGATCCCCAGTCTCCACGGCCACGCTGACGCCTGGCACTAGCCTGCGACCGGATGACCGGCGCCCCCACGATAGCGGTGGCTGCGCGTCCCTCTTTCTTTTCGCCTCTCTCTCTTCTCCGTGAAGAGAGGCTCAAAGAAACAAGCGTTTTTGTAAACGCAACCTTGTTCGGAGTGACCCATGATGCACACGATACGCGCACCGCCGGTGAAGAAGGACATAGCCTGCCGGGTGGAAAATCTAACAGAGAACGGCAGGTACGGGCCACCGAAAGCCCGAGGGGAACGCGATAGTCAGTACCCTTTAAAGTTGCGGGCGCCACGCAAACGCAACGTAACGGTTTCCCCAACAGCACAAGAAGGAGGAATCGGCATGTCACAACGAGTGCAGTTGTTTCCCTTAGGACAGATCGTCGCCACGCCCGGCGCGCTGACCGCTTTGCAACAGGCTGGCCAATCGCCGGATGAGTTCCTGACCAAGCACGCCCACGGGCAATGGGGCGAGCTCTCTGACGAGGATTGGCGAGAAAACAACTACGCCGTCTCCCGGGCGCTGCGCCTGCTCTCATCCTATCGGCTGCGCACCGGGGAGAGGCTGTGGATTATCACGGAGGCCGACAGATCGGTGTCGACTCTGCTCTTACCGGAAGAATACTAACCAAGAGTGATATGCTCGAACACCACACCGCACAGCACCCGGAGACCGGCGTCCGCCGCCAAGCACCACGCCGATCTCCACGCACCAACGCCCGCACAGGGCCCTGATCGACCGCGAGGGGAGGGGAATCCCCCTCACGGTTCAAGGAGGCACTCATGAACACTTACACAAAAAAACAGAACGCCGCCCCGGCGCATCACTACCGCCTTCCTGTCTACCGCGTCGCCCTAGTCCGAGACGGGAGTCTCTCCCACCACGAACGCCCGCTGCTCACCGCGCCCACGGTCGCCGCGCGGATTCTCAGCACGTACTTTTCTGCGGTAGACCGAGAACACTTCGTCGTCCTCATGTTGAACGCGAAAAATCGGCTCCTGGGACTCAATACCGTCAGTGTCGGCAGTCTCACCAGCGCAGTCGTGGGACCCGCTGAGGTGTTCAAGCCTGCTATTTTGGCCAATGCCGCCGCCATCCTCCTCAGTCACAACCATCTCAGCACCGACCCCACGCCCTCGGCGGAAGATCGCGCGATCACCAACCGCTTGGTGCAGGTCGGCGACCTGCTCAATATTCGCGTGCTCGATCACATTATCATTGGCGACGAGACGCGATGGTATTCGTTTCAAGAACAGGGCGCACTCACACACGAGAGAGGCTAGGGGCGCTCACTCTCTGTGAGCAACCCCCCCCACGCGCTCTCTCATATTTCTCTCAGCAGGCGCGCCGCCTGCTGAGGTCCAGGAGGAAGGTATGAGTACTGGTCAACTTGAAGGCACAGTCGTGGCGGCCACGTTCTGGCCCGCGTGCGAAAATTGTCGGTTCTTTTCCGCGTGTTACACCGCGCCCCGCCATCCCGCCTATCCCCATCGCTGGCACTGGAGTACGACCGTCGCGCATTTTCCTGAGACGTTGCTGATTCTCCGCTCCTGGGTCGGCTCCAGTGTGTACGGCCAAGCGCACACCGGCTGTCTGTCGTACACCGTTGATCCCCAGCACCTGCAGCCGCTACAAGCCGAGCATGAGCGCTCTCTCGCCTTGGAGACCGAGAAACAGCAGCTCGAAGCCATCTTTCATCGCTTAGAACAGCGGCCGTTGTGGACCACGCGCGAGAAAGCCACCTTCACCGCGACCTTTCAGCGCTACAAGGCCCTGTTGGCCGAGCAAGCCGCGCTGCGCACCACGCCGACCGCGACGGGCGCGGTCGCTATCAATCACTAACGGTCCTCTTACCCCAGCCCCCGGCTGTGGGGCTGGGCCTCGGAAGGAGTACGCCTCATGTTCGATGACACTATGTCGGAACTTCACCGTCAAACCGTGATCACCCGCTTAGCCACCCTGAATTCGGCCGTGACGTTTTTGACGCTCACGCATGGCGATCCCCCGCCCACGATAGAGGACTGGTTGACGCTCGCTGAACTCGTAGAGCAGTGGGTGTGGCGCGGACTCACCCCCGAGTCGCTGACGCCGCTCTCCCCACCCGTGCCGCCACCGGCAGCACCCAGCCCACCGCCCCCAGCGCTTGCCCCGCCAGTCCACCACGACCCGACCGTCTCGCCTCCCGCCCTACCGCCTCTTGCCGAGCGACCCAACGGCACGGGACCACGACCGAGCCTGGCCCCGGTCCGTCCGCCAGCGGTGCTGGCGTCTTCGCCTCCTGCACCACCACCGGGACCACGGCAGGGCCCACGCCCAGAGAAAGCCACTGGCAATCAGATCAAGGCGATCTTCGGCGTCGGCAAGGCCAAGGGCTATAGCACGACCGACTTGAAAATGTGGGTGAAAGGGCAATTCAACAAAGGGATTGATGACCTCGCGTTTCGGGAAGCGTCCAAACTGATTGAATATTTGAAGGCGTTATAAACAGATTCAATTGAGGGCAGGGCAGGGGACCACGTGCCCTCGCCTGATGGACCGCGCCAGGCTGGAGCCTGGCGCTCCAGAGCAGGAGAGCGACGATGCGCACACGCCGAAGCTGGCGCACTCAAGAACGTCTGTGGAAAACCTTGGGACAGGAATCGCGTCGAACACCTACGGCCCTACCGCTTTCGACTGAAACGGAGACTGACGCGATGTGGTGGCCACGACCAGACGAACGAGCACGGCTCACGCGCTGGGTGCGCGCCCGGAGCGCTCGGGGCCGCACAGGGGCCGGCCCTACGAAGCCGTAGTCCCTCCCACGTTTGGCCCCGAGCAGGCCAGGGTTCACCCTGGCCTGTTGTCTCTTGCCTTGTGGAAGAAAAAACGCACAATAGCCCTGAGGGACACTGTCCCTCAGGGATAAAGAAACGTATGGAACGGTATGTCTTTTCCGATGCGACGCGGATTCCCGCGTCCCTGCCGGTGCTCGGGGTGCCGACCCCCGAACGGCTTCGTGTGGGTCGAGCTGACGGCGGCGGAGTATGAGGCCGCCGTGGCGGATCCGCAGCTCGCCCACCAGCTCGTGGCCCATGCCCGTGCAGTGTTGGCCGCGCGAGTGACTGGGGCAGAAAACCGGCATCGAGCGTAAACGCGACGATGGCGGGGCGGGGGAAGAAATACGAACGATGCTGAGCTAGGTCTTGCTCATGCCCCAGCATGATCGGCGGATCATGATCCGGATTGAGCCGGACGAGCAACACCAGGCCGTTCGGGCTGGGATCACCATGAGTGAGGACGCCGTCCTGTCGCAGCACCATCCGCCCGGCGGCAGCGTCATGCGCCAGACGACGCCGCGCGCCAGCGTCTGGCGTGACGGGCAGCCCTCGGGGTGGGCACCGACCAAGCGGACGGGACTGATGATCACAAACGAGGAGCGTGTGGACCATCGCGTCGGGCAGCGGGGGGGGATCTGAAGGCTCACAAGGGTAGGGATCTGAGGGAACTGCACTAGAGCCAAGGGAAGTGAGACGTGGCAAGACGGAGTCACCACGGCATACTGGGATATTGCCACACATTCCAGGAAGCCGGAGGGAGTCGATGTCTTGCCGAAGCGCAGTCTATCAATGGACGGAGGTCGTCACTACTCACATGCCGCACTTGAGCAAACCCCAAGCGACCGTCTTGGCGTTGTGGAGTCTGGGGATGGTACTGACCCGCTCGTGCGCCCTGACAGCGGTCAGTCTCTTCTTGGCGCAAGGGCTGGACCGTAAAGCGAACACCATGCGGCAACAGTTGCGCGAATGGTGCTATGAGGCAAAGGCGAAACGCGGGGGACCGCGCCAGGAAGTGCACGTCGAGACCTGCTTTGCGCCGCTCTTGGCCTGGGTGTTGAGCTGGTGGGAAGGCAATCAGCTCGCCTTCGCCATCGATGCCACAACGCTGGGCCAACGATTTGTGGTCTTGGTGGTGAGCGTGCTCTATCGGGGCTGTGCCATTCCGGTGGCGTGGACCGTGGTACCAGCCACCGAGAAGCACGCATGGCGCGGGGAATGGTTGCGGATGTTGCGGCAAGTCCGGGCCGTCGTGCCGCGTTGCTTCTTTGTGATCGTCTTGGCGGATCGGGGGTTGTATGCCCGCTGGTTGTTTCAGCGGATCGTGCGCGTGGGGTGGCATCCAGTGTTGCGGATCAATACCGGCGGCACGTTTCGGCCTGCCACCAGCGCCCATTATCAGCCCCTGCGCGAGTTGGTGCCCCAGCCCGGGACGCAGTGGGTGGGCACGGGCACGGCGTTTCAGGGGCCGCGGCGACGCCTTAATTGTACACTCCTGGCCCGGTGGGATACGGCCTATACAGATCCGTGGTTGTTGCTCACCGATCTGGCCCCGAGTGCAGGCGAGGCGTGTTGGTATGGGCTCCGAGCCTGGATTGAACAGGGGTTCAAACTCACCAAACGTGGCGGGTGGCAATGGCAGCGCACGCGCATGACCGATTCCCAGCGGGCCGCGCGGTTGTGGTTGGCGGTCGCCGTGGCAACGTTGTGGCTCCTCAGTGTCGGAGGCGTGGCGGAGGATTCACTCCCGGTGAGTACGCTCCCGGTCCTGGCGCATGCGGATGGGCCCGCGCCTCGGTTCCGACAGGCGACACGCTTACGTTTGGTGAGTATCTTTCGCCAGGGCTGGATCACCATCTTGGTGGCGCTGCTCAATCACCGACGACTCCCCTACGGCCGTTTCCTGCCGGAGCCGTGGCCACAGAGGAGTGCAGGCAACTCACAGAAAGAAAATAACAAACTGCTTCTGGCGGCTTAAAAACTCTACCCTTGTGAGGGATCTGAAGGGCCCGCTGCGGCCGGAGCGCGTCTGCCGACCGCTGATGGCGGCCGCACCCCTCCGGCTCCTGCCGCCCCGCTGGCACGGCTGCTGTTCGCCGTGCCTACTCCGTGGGTTTGTCCCGCTTGGTGAGCTGCTCCACGAGCTGGCGCTGCTCAGTGGCGAGCGCCGGCAAGGGCCGATCGACCGCCTGCAGCACTCGCTCGATGCGCGCCACGTCTTGATCCAGCACCGTGCTCAGGTAGTGCACGAGCTGCTGACTCACCACCCGCTCCCGGTAGGCGGTCGCGAGATAGAGGACCGTTTCTTCCAACGCCTCCGTGGTCCCTTCCCCCAGCACGACTTCCAACGGGTGCCCTTTGGCCCGCAGCCGCAGCAGAAACTCCAGCGGCGCCTCGGCTCGGCCCGTCTCATAGTTACTGATATGCTGTTGGTTGAACCCGCCCACATACGCCGCGAACTCCACTTGCGTCATCCGCAGCCCTTCCCGCAACCGTTGCAGCCGCTGGCCTACCTCCTTGAGGGTCAACGTGCGTTGCTGCGCCAGCTGCGCCAGGCGTTTGCGGTCAGTCACATCCCGCGCCATCCCGAGGAGTTCCCGCGGCGCGCCCTCCGGCCCCCGGGTGAGCACCGTCTCACGGCTGTGCAGCCAGCGGTAGTCGCCCGTGGCGTGGCGCACGCGATACTCACACGTGAGGGCGTCGCTGGCGTCAGGGGCGGCCCACGCCTGCAGGCGGGCGGCGCACGCCGCGCGATCCTCGGGATGCAGCAGCTCCCCGAACAGCCCGGGTTGGCCCTGCACTTCCTCGGGCACATACCCGAGCACGACCGTCACCTGCCGGTTCACCAACCGGAGCTGCTGCGCCGCCAGATCGTAGACATACACCAGTTCGGGAATCGCCTCGGCGATGCGCTCGCGTAGCCGCTGACTCTCCTGCCGCGTCCGGTCCGCTTCCCGCCGCGCGGTGACATCCCGGGCAATACTGAGCACGGCCGTCACGGTCCCCTGCCGGTCATGCAGCGGGCGGGCGTTGATGTCGTACGCGCGCACGTCCCCCTGTGTATTCTTGGCCTGGACGAGCAATTCGCGCACGGGCAGGCCCTGGGTCAGCCGAGCAAAGGCCGTCATAAGTTCGGCTTCGTTGTCGCCGGCGAAGAAGTCCAGGAAATGCCGCTGCTGCAACTCGGCCAGCGACAACCCCTGCCAGTCGAGTAATGCTGGATTGGCGTCGAGCAGGCGGCCCGTGAGATCCGTCAAGTAGACGAAATCCGGACAGGCATCAAAGATGGTGCGGTAGCGTTCCTGACTCTGCGCCAAGGCCTCTTGCATGCGCTGCCGTTCGGTCAGATCCCGGAAGATGCCTTGAAACCCGATGGGTGTGCCCGCGGCGTCGCGGATGACCCGCGTGCGGGCTTCGACCGGCACCACATGGCCGTCTTTGTGGAGCAATTCCACCGCAAAAATGGAGGAGGGGAGTTTCTCGCCCGCCAAAAACCGCTGGGTGCGTTCCTGCGCCATCTGTACTGACGCTAGAGTGGCGACTTTGCGAAGCGGTTGCCCGATGAGCTCTTCACGGGACCAGCCCAGGAGCCGTTCTGCGCCCCGATTCACCTCCTCGATGGCGCCGTCCAGGGTAAACAAGGCAATGGCGTCGTTGGCGTTCTCAAAGAGGTCACGGTAGCGCGCGTCACTCTCTGAGAACCGGCGCGCCGTGGCGCCAGCGGTGCGTGTCGTGCGTGTGGGCATCCGCCGTGGGGTGCGAGGCGGCCTGCGTGTCGCCATAGGTGTCCTCCCTCTCTCTGTGGCTGGCGTTGTGTGGAGCGGGCCCGGCCACGCCTGCCTTCCCGCCGCTTCCCGTCCGGGAGCCGGGTAGCGCCTAGTATGCCATAGGCGACGCAAGAACTCATCCCGGAGTACTGCATGGGGTCACGTTACAAAAAAAAGTGGAGGACACATATTATCTCTGTATATTTCGTCGAGTTACGATAGAGAAAGTTTTTCACTTGACTCTTTTGCAGAAAACGAGTAAGAGCCATCCAGCACACGGAAGTGGTGGCAGCGGAGCGGAACGCACAGTCCTTGGCAGTGTGGGGAGGACGCATGCACGCTCGCACACGACATACCCCGCAGAGAGGAGTGGCGCTGGGCGCACTCCACGCATGGGGGAAGACGCGCCCCGGTGGATGTATGGGCCAGGGTGGAGCCTGCCCGGGGCGCGCCCAGCGCCTGCCCGCGCCCCGGGCAGGCTCTCCCCCGCTCATCCTCGCCGCCCCACCTGTTGCCCGACGTGCCTTGTGTCCGCATGTGCGGCTGACGTGGTCGATGACCACCGTCGCTCCTCTGTCTCCCCTCCCCCTGCTAACGCGCCGCGCCTGGGCTCCCGTCTCCAGCCGACGCCGTCGTGTGATGGTGTCGCGTCCTGCTGTGGAGGCTTGTATGGCCACTTCCCATCCCATCCTCAATGCCCCCGGCCTGGCGGCCCATCACGACCGCTATCTCAATGTGGCCAAGAGCAAGTTCAATTGGCAAATCACTGCTGGTCTGGCGCTGTGCGTCGTGGCCGTCCAAGCCGTGGCGCTAGCCTACCAGTACGGCCAACGCAAAGAGTACGCCTACGTCGTGGAGATCGATGAGTTGGGTGTGGCTCGTTACGTGCGCGAGTTGTCCGCCCAGGAGATTCACACCCCGTACGTGGTGCAGGCGCAAGTGGCGCAGTTCATCAAAGCCATTCGCACCGTCACCACAGATCAGGTGGCGTTCACCCAGCAACTGAACGCCTCGTACTTCACCTGTCTCACCGATGCCCAGCACTACATCAAAGCCTACTACGATCAGGTGAAGCCGCTGGAGCTGATTGAGAAGGGCATCAGTATCTTTCCCCAGAAGATCGAAGTCTCCCCGCTCAGCCCCACGCAATATCACGTGCGCTGGATGGAACAGACTGTGCAGCACGGCGGGGTGATTGAGGAAGCGCCGTGGGAAGCCACCGTCGGCGTGGCACTCACCCATCCGGCAGAGCTCACCCAGGAGCAGCGTCAACGGAATCCGCTTGGGGTGTGGGTGAGTTATCTCTCGTGGTTCAAGGTGTAACGGAGGACCCTATGTCACGCTATCACATTATTCCTAGGCAGCCGGGGCTCACCTGCGTCGTGGGGTGGGATCCGCCCTTAGGCACTTTTTTTGCCCAGGTCCGCACTCACCCAGGAGCAGGGATTCCTCCCCGCGAGGTGCTCTGGGTCGGGACGGACATCGCAGAGCTGGGCACACTGGAGGCGCTCATGCAGACGTTGGCGCCGTATGCCACCCTCCCTGAGGACGTGCGGCGGAGCCTAGAAGCGGACCAGCACACGACAGGGTTTCGGCCTAACCTGGGAACGGCGCTCGTGCCACAGCTGCAGCGCATGGCCGCGCGGAAAGGAGGCCCGAGATGAAACCGGTCTGGCTCTTCGTGAGTCTCTGCACGGTGACGGGCTGTGCAGCGGCACACCCGTCCCGCCTCACTCACGAGGCTCCCATCCCGCCCCTGGTCGAGGCCCAACCGACCGTCGAGCCAAAACCACAACCGATGATGCCTTCCAGCACGACCACGTTGATCGACGAGCTGCCGCCTGAGGTGCGCCAGGCGCTCGACCGCTATGTCGAGACCGGCAAAGCCCCGCTGATCGACCAACGCAAAGCGGGCTTCGTGCGTTTTCCCTATGGGCTCTCTCAGCCCGAGGTGCGCTGTCGCCCTGACGCCCTCTGTGACATCGAACTGGAGCCCGGCGAAGAAGTGCTTGATCTTGGTGTCGCCGATACCGTGCGTTGGCAGTTCCAGCCACTCCGCGAAGGGCCCAAGGACCATCGTACAGTCCATGTGCTGGTGAAACCCCAGGACACCATTCCGATGCAGACCGGTGTGGTGATCGGCACCGATCGCCGGGTGTACCGCATCATCATCACATCGTCACCGACGGCGCACATTGTCAACGCCAAATTCTACTACCCCGATGAGCTCGTGCACCATTTCAACGAAGCGCAGACTGCGGAGCAGAAAGCGGCCGCCCCCGTGGCCGCGAAACTCCCGGACGTGTCCATCGAAGACTTGGATCAGAACTACCAGATCGAAGGGCAGGCGGCGTTTCGCCCCACCTGGATCGCCTCGGATGGCCAGCGCACCTATCTCAAGTTGCCGCCGGGGGTGAGCACGAGCGGTGCGCCGGCGCTCTTCGTCGAACAGAACGGCACGCCGGAACTGGTGAATTATTCCGCGCGGGGCGACTATCTCGTGGTCCAAGGCGTGCCCCAGCGGATCGTGCTCCAACGCGGCGTGGGCCACGACACCCAAGCCGTCACGATCATGCGAGGGCGCTAACCATGGCCAACGGGACTGCCCCCACGACCTTAATCGTCCAGCCCAAGCCTGAGGTGACGCGGTACAACCGGGTGGTGTTGTGGGGCAGTATCGGGGCCGTGGTGCTCATCGTGCTGACCTATGCCGTCGTGATCCGTGATCATGGCCAGACGAGAGTCGAGTCCCACAAAGAGCGACTGACCAGTCTGCCCAAGCCCCTCATCCCAGAGATTCCCAAGGCACAGCCCATCACATCTCCACCACTGCCCCCGCCCAAGGAGCAGCCGGTCACGTGGCATCCCACGCCGCCTGCGTCACCACCCGCGCCACAGAAAGAAAATCCGCTCGTGGTGAAACGCCGCAAGGAGCGCGAAGACGCCTACCGCTCGCCGATGCTGGTGGCCGCGTTCAGTCCGGACAAAGGACAGCCATCGCAAGAGGCGACTGCCCCACCACCCGCCTCGGTCCGCTACCCGCAGACGTTGGAGATCGAGCCGATGGCCCACCGGGAGCCCGGTCCGTGGGACGAGCGCTTTCCGCCGCAGAGCCCAGGCGGAAGCAGCCTCTCGCTCCGAGCATCACAGTATCTGCATGCGACCCTGCAACCCCCTCACAGCCCGTATCAGCTCAATGCCGGGATGCTCATCCCTGTCGTCCTCGCCCAAGACGTGACCTCGGATGTCCAGTCGTTTTTCTCGGCCGTGGTGACGCGTGATGTCTATGATTCGGTGACCAGTCGGTTTCTGCTGGTGCCCGCCGGCAGTCGGATCACCTTTCTCACCGATCTCGAGGACCGCACCAATCAACAACCCATCCTGCTCATGGCGGCCAAGACGCTCTATCTCCCCAATGGCTATAGCCTGGCGTTGCAAGGGATGCCAGCTGCCAACAGCTTCGGTATGACCGGGCTGCAGGATCAGATCAACCGTCACTTCTTCCAGCGGTATGGCTCAGCGGCCGTGCTCTCGCTCGTGGTGGCAGGGATTCGCCTCGCCACGTACGCGCGGAGCGGCGGCGGATTTGCCTACTCGCCGGAAGATGCCGCCATGAACGGCACCGGGTCCGTGCTGGGGAACACGGTGGGAGAAGATCTGCGCCACACCCTGACCATCCGTCCTACGGTTGTCATCCGCGCGGGCTATCCCTTCACGGTCACGGTCACCCAAGACGTGGTGTTCCCCGGTCCCTACGACGGCCACCTATTCCTGACCCAACGAGAGGAGGAGCCCCGATGAAACTCCATTCCCACGAGAAACTGCCCGACGTGGTGCTGCGAGTCAAAGTCAACGAGAAGCTGGCTGGACTCCTGGAGCAGTATGTGGCGTACGCCAACACACACCTGGGCCATCACTTCGCTGATGTGAAGGAGTTGAGCGCCGAAGTGCTCCGCTCCTTTGTCGAGGAGGATCGGGGGTTCAAGGCGTGGTGCAAAGGAGGAGGAACGAACCCGGAACCAGTGACGGTCGCGCCCGGGTTGCCGGACGAGCAGCGGCGGGGACAGCGCGAGGTGGAGCAGGGGGAAGGGAGGAAGTAGTGGAGGAGTGGGGGGGAAGGCCAGTATAGAAGTACCCCTTGGGTGAGCCATGAACATCATGTTTTTTCACAGGAACTGTCCCTTGGTCGGGCCGATGCGCCAAGGGGAAGCCCTTGGGTGGTGGGATCGGCTGTGTCGCGGCCTGTTGTCTGTCGGGGCGCTCCTGTTTCTGACCCCGCTTGTGTTGCAGCTGACGCCGCTGCGCTGGGTCGTGACCCCGAGTCTGCCACTCGGATTTTACTGGGAAACACAGGAGCCGATCGTCCGGGGGGCGTATGTACACTTCTGCCTTGCGGAACCCATTGCGGCCTTTGGCTTTGCGCAGGGCTATCTCCGAAGCGGGATCTGTCCGGGGCTGTATGCAGAGCTGCTCAAGGTGGTGGCGGCAGTGGCCGGCGATGTCGTGGAGCTTAACGAAGGCGTCGTGATTAACGGTCACCTGATTCCTCATGCTCCCCGTTACGCGACAGATTCGCAGGGCCGACCGCAACAGGTCTGGATCGCTACACACCGGTTCGTCGTGCCACCGGGACAGGTGTTCGTCCTGAGCACGTTTCATCTCCGCAGTTGGGACTCCCGCTATTTCGGGTGCGTGCCGGTGCAGGCCATTCGCGGCACGGCGCGTCCGCTGTGGGTGTGGCCATGAAAGCCTTATCGTTCAATCACCCGGAAGAACTGCTCCGCCTGTGGCCCGATCTGCGCCCGGACCGTGGACAGTCCCTGCGGTCGTCGCGGCTCCCGCCGTGGTGGGCGGCTCCTGGACCCAAGCGGGGGCGTGGGCACAACGTCGGATCAGGCTACGGCAAGGTGGTGTCGCACGGGCCCCGCAGTCAGCGCGTGCTGGTCAAAGCCATGCCCACGCCCAACCGCACGCCCGGCGCGTGGTACAAACACGGCCTGTATTTGCAGCGGGAAGGAGCCCACACTCCCGGTGAAATCGGACGCGGTTTTGACGCCGAGCAGGCCCAGGTAGACTTAAAAACCCTGCTCGCGCAGTGGCAACGGGCGGGCGATCCACACTTCTTTAAACTCATTCTGTCGCCCGAACACAGTGCCCAGCTCGATCTGCCGGACTATACCCGGCGTGTGATGGACCGCCTTGAACAGGACCTGGGGACGCCGCTGCAGTGGGCGGCGATTGATCATCACAACACGGGCCACGCCCATGTGCATGTGGTGCTGCGCGGCGTCTCGGACGGGCGGCCTTTGACCATCGCGCGGATGTATTTGCAGGGTGGCATCAAAGGCCGGGCGCAAGACATCGCCACTCGGCTGTTGGGGCCCCGTTCACGTCAAGAGATGGCGCGGGCGACCGAGCACGCCATACGTCGACAAGGGTGGTCGGCGCTCGATCAGCAATTGCTGGCCAAGATGGACACCGCACGCGTGGTCCAGGCGGCGTCGCTCTCAGCGTCCGAACTGGTGCGCCTGGAGCACCTAGAAGCACGGGGACTCGCCTGGCGAGACGGAAGCGTCTGGCAGATGTCCTCACAGTGGGAGGCAAAACGCATGGACGAACGGAACATCACGCGGAAACCACGGCACGTGGAGCAGGAGCGGGACACACCGAAGCCCGAGGAACAGCAGCGCGAACAGACCGAACGCGACGCGGACGAGCAGCATCGGCGGGCCGTGCTTATCGACGAACTCGAGCAGGACATAGAGTGGGGACGCTAATTGGCCATTGAACTCTATCACTTGCCAACGGGCGGCTCGCGCGCCGCTGGGGTTTTTCCCACCGTGGTCGTGGGCTGTGGGTGTGTGTTCGTGCTCACGCTGTGGGCCGGCACGCAAACGGTGGCTGCCTGGTGGAGCTACGCGCCGGTGCTGGGTCGTCCGATCAGCGTGCCCTCGCTGCGCTTGGCCCCGCTCCTGTTTGATCTGGCGCTGATCGCGGCGGTGCTGACGGTGGTCCTGGCGGTGTGGACACCCACCCGAGGGTGGGCTGTGCCCGTGGGATTTCTCGCGGTGTATGGGTATGCGCTGAGCACCATGCCGGTGTATGCCCCGTGGCAGATTCTGCTGTGGTGGGCGCGCTATCACTGGGCGCCACAGAGCGCGCCGATCTGGGCCGCCGCTGCACGGCGGATGACGGTGGTGTCCTGCGTGGGTGTGCTCTGGGTCATGGTGGTGGCGATTCAGAAAGCGAAACAAATCGGTGGCCAGTCTGACTTGTATGGCAGCGCCGCCTTTGGCGACGAGCACCAGCTCCGCACGGCGGGGTTGCTCTCTGGCCATGGCCTCTTTGTGGGTATGTGGCCCCAGCGACGGTGGGGTCGCGAGCGCATGGTGGCGTTGCAAGATCACGGCCCCGAACCCGTGCTCATCACCGGCCCCAATCGCAGTGGGAAAACCGTGGGGGTCAGCATGCCCAATGCGCTGACCTGGGAGGAGAGTCTGCTGGTGCTTGATCCCAAAGGAGAAATCTGGCGTCACTCCGCTGGCTATCGCCGCCAGCAGGGATCGGTGTGTCTCCAGCTCAATCCCACGGCCCCTGACGGCACGACGGCGCACTGGAATCCGCTGCTGGAGATGCCCGCGCCCCCCTCCGATGTCGCCTTTGCCCAGACCATCGCGCAAGCCATTATGGAAACCGAGGAGTTCACCAAAGCCGATGAGACCGCGTTGCACTTTCGCCACACCGCCGAGAATCTGCTGCGCGGCGTGATCTTGCATGTCTGGTACGCCGAAGCCAACAAATCCCTGGAAGGGTGTCTCCAGTTACTGACCAATCCGCTCAAGCCCTTGGCGGAAACCCTGGAGCACATGCGCACCGCCGAGCATGATCCGGCGGGACGCTACGGGTGGCGGGATACGACAGGGCAGCCGACGAAAACCCATCCGGTGGTGGCGGCAGCGGCTAGGGCTGTGGAAAACCAAGCGCCCAACGAACGCACGAGTACCGTGTCGACCGCCGTGGCCTACTTCAATCTCTATCACGACCCCATCGTAGCCCAGAACACGCGCACCAGTGACTTTCGCGTCCAAGATTTGATCGATCCCACGATGCCGCCCGTCAGTCTCTATCTTACGATTCCAACACCGGAGCTGGCGCGACTCAAACCGTTCGTGCGCATCCTATTGTATCATCTCTTCCAGGCCTTGACGGCGGAGCTGCCCGATCCCACCCAGAACTGGACGGCGCTGAGTCGGCAGGGGCGGTGGCTGCTGCTGCTCATGGATGAGTTTCCCCTGCTCGGCCACATGCGCCTCTTCCATGACACGCTGCCGGTCATGGCGAGCTATGGGATCAAAGTGGTGCTCTTGGCCCAAGACCTTACGCAAATTCACCGCGCCTATGGCAAAGACGAACACATCACCGGCAATTGTCGCATCCAGGTGGCGTTTGCCCCCAACCGCATGGAAACGGCCCAGTGGCTGTCGGCCAAGACTGGCATGCGCACGGTTTCCAAACAGCAGCGCACGTACACCGGCAATCGCTTTGCGTGGTATCTGCCGCATGTGATTGCCAGTGAACAGGAAGTGAAGCGGGAGCTACTCACGCCCGATGAAGTGATGCGACTGCCAGAGTCTCTGCAACTCCTCTTTGCCCAGGGGCGACCGTTTCTCACCCACAAGATTGTCTATTACCGCGACCTAGAATTGGGACGACGGGCGCAGATGCCCGCGCCGGTGGAGTCCAATCGGATCGAGCAGGAGCAGGGGAGTAGCCTCACGACGGATGAGGCCTGGTGGAAGGAGGTGCAGTCATGAGCAAGCTGCAGTTGCGCTCCCACGTGCGACGCTCGCGCACGATTCAAGTGGACCCGGAGCTCGATCGCTGGGTCGAAGAGACGGCGACGCTGTGGGGCGTGTCGTATTCGGAAGCGTGTAATCGGATCGTGCGGGAACAACGCGAGCTGCGCCGCGAACTGGGTGCGGCGCTGGAAGTTCACAACACAAACGGGACCTCGCAGCTGATCCATGTGTTGCTGGAGCGCTTCAAAGAAGAACTCTGCCGTGGGATGGATAGGATTCGCGACGAAGTGGAGAAGGTCAAGAGCAATCTCTATCTCTTGGAGACGATGTCCGATCGGGCGATGGCGCTCCAGGGGGCGCACCGGCATGACGCGTGGCGGCGGGAGGTGACGGCCGCGATGCGCCAGCGCAAAGGAGGCCAGCCGTGAGCAGCGCCCTCCTGACCCAGCGGCAGGCCGCCTATCGCGGGAAACTCCAGCACGAGTTCGGCCCAGAGATGGAACAACTGCGCACCGACCCGAACGTGCTCGAACTGATGGTCAATCCCGATGGGGCCGTGTGGATTGATACCCTCTCCCACGGGCTCATCGACACCGGCATCCGCCTCTCCTCGACGCAGATCCTAATGATCCTGGGGACCGTCGCCGCCTATGAGGATCGCGTGGTGACCGCAGACGCGCCGCGCTTGCAAGCGGTCTTCCCGTTGGGCGGGGAGCGCTTTCAGGGGCTGCGCCCACCCCTCTGCGCCCCGTCATTCGTGATCAGAAAACATCTGCCCCGCGTGCTCTCGTTCGCAGACATGGTGAGTCAGGGCACGGTGACGGAGGAGCAAGCCGAGCTCCTCCTCACCGGGCTCCGCACCGACCAGAACTTCTTGATCGCTGGGCCCACCCTGTCCGGCAAGACCGTGGCGCTCGATACCTTCCTCTTCGAGATGGCGCAGCTCTGCGGCGACACGCTGCGCGTGGTGGTGATCGAAGACACGCCGGAGTTACACGTGGCGCTCCACAATCGCGTCGTCTTGCAGGCCACCGCCCAAGACTCGATGCGGGTGCTCGTGCAGACTGCCATGCGCCTGCGCCCCGACCGGCTCATTCTGGGCGAAGTGCGCGGGGCCGAAGCGTTGGAAATGCTGAAGAGTTGGGCCACGGGGCATGGCGGCAGCGCCTGCACCATTCACGCTGGGTCGCCCGAACGGGCGCTCACCCGCCTCAAAGCCGCCGTGCAAGAAGCGGGCGTGCCGGGCGATCCCGAGTTCATTGGTGAAGTGGTCGATCTGATTGTGATGATGGAACGGCGAGGACCAAACCAGTGGGGCGTCGCAGAGATCGTGGCGTGTGAAGGCTGGGCGCAAGGCCAGTATCGCCTCACGCGTCTCGACGCCCCCCGAAAGGAGGTGGACCATGTAAACGGTGTCACGTTGGCATCACAGCCTTCATTCATCCACTCCACACTCAAGGAGGTCGTATGACCAGGACACAGGTCTACCGTATGGCTCTCCTGCAGCCGCTGGTGACGATCGTCACCCGCTCGGTGGCGCACGCCACGGCGGCGGGAGGGACCTTACCGTGGAATCAACCGCTCCTCACCGTGAGTGATGCCCTATGGGGCACGCCGGCGCATGCCATCATGACCGCGGTGATTGTCTTTGCGGGTCTCGCCTGGGCCTTTACTGATCACCAGATCGGCGCGAGACGCGTGTTTGCCGCCGCGATGGGCGGGGCCTTAGCCATCAATGCCCCCGAAGTGATGACGGCGCTGGGCTGGGGCGCGGCGCTCAATTAACTAGGCGAGGAGAGGAGTACGCCTCTCCTCCGCGAAGGACATGCTATGGCGCAGCAAGAACGACAACTCGTGTTACACCGTTCGCTCACTACCCCTAATCTGTTGGGCGGAGGAGAACGGAACCTCGTGATTCTGCTGTGGACCTTGATTGCCGCGCTCATCCTCGGCGCAGGCATTCGCCTGCTCAGTCTCTTCGTCGGTATCCTGGTGGGCGTGGGTGGACAGTATGGGTTGATCAAAGCGGCGCAGGTCGATCCCCAGTGGTTTGCCATCTATCGACGGAGCCTGACGTACCGTGCGTGGTATCCCGCCCACTCACAGATTCATGCCGAGCGGCGTCCCCGACCACCGTCTGTGACCACGTAGGAGGCCAGTATGTGGCAACGCGAACATCGCAACGCCCTCACCGGCGTCGATGATTTAGTCAATTATGCCTTTCTAATGCAGGACGAGCCTGGAGTAGTGTTGTTGAAAGATGGGGCATTGCTGAGGGCGTGGTATTTCCAGGGGCCAGATCTCGATTATGCCGCGCCCGAGGAACTCGAGCGCCTCTCGCAGATCACCGCCCAGGCCTTCCAGCGCTGCGGCAATGGCTGGTTGCTTCATGTCCATTGTTTCCGTCGCGCCCAACGCGGGTATCTGGAACGGACGGTGTTTCCTGATCTGACCTCGGCGCTGATCGACGAAGAACGGCGGTGCCGGTATGAGCGGGAGGATCATTTCCACAGCATTACCGCCTTGACCCTCACCTACAAACCACCACCGACTGTGGAAGGGAAAGTGGCCAAGTATTTCTACGAGGGAAGACGCCACCATGACCCCAGTCTCACGGAGGTGCTGGCGCAGTTCCTGCGGCAAACCGGAGAGATCGCCGATCTGCTCACGGCGCTGGTGCAGTTGGTGCCGATGGGGGCGAGCGAGTTGCTCACGTATCTGCATATGTGCGTGACCGGCATCGATCAGCCCCTGTTCCCTCCCGTGGTTGGCGCGGAAGTGGACAGGGTGATTGCGGATCAGGATCTCACGCTCGGGTTTACGCCCAAGATTGGCCAGCAGCACGTGCGAGTCATTACCATTGATGGCTTTCCCGGGATGACGCAGCCAGGGGCGCAAGATTTCCTGCACGAATTGGTGCTGTCTTACACCTGGTGCACACGGTTTACCTTCATGGATAGCGCCACGGCGGGGACATTGATCAACACCAAGCGCCGGCACTGGAAACAGAAAATTATGCGGATGGGCAGTAAAGCCGGAGAAGTGCTGCATGGAGAAGAGTCCGACAATATCAGTCTGCACTCGCTGGACATGGCGCGGGATGCGATGGAAGCGATGGCGGAAGCCGAGAGTGGGGACGTGGTCTTTGGGCTGTACACCATGACGGTGGTGGTGATGGACGAAGACGAAAGCACCGTCGAAGCTCAGGCGCGCGCCGTGCAGAAGCACATCCAGCAGCGTGGGTATCGGGCACGCATTGAAGAAGCCAACGCCCCGGAAGGCTTCATGGGCACCTGGCCGGGGCATGGGTATGAAAATCTCCGCGCCGTGCCGATTCATTCGCTCAATCTGGCCGATCTGCTCCCGCTCACCAGCATCTGGGCGGGACAACCTACCGTACCCAATCCGTATTTCCCTCCAGCTTCGCCCGCATTGATGCTCACCGCCACGGCCGGACAGACACCGTTCCACTTTACCCCCTGGGTTGGTGATGTGGGCATGCAACTCGTGTTGGGACCAATTGGCTCGGGGAAATCGACGTTTCTGGGCATGGAAGCTGTACAATTTCGCCGCTATCCCCGAGCCCAAGTGTTTTGGTTTGACAAAGGCTACTCCTCGTATCCACTCTGTGTAGCGGTCGGGGGACAGCATTATGACATTGGCGCCGATGAGACGATTGCCTTCACGCCCTTAGCGGGGATTGACGATGAGCGGGAACGGGAATGGACGCTGGGCTGGTTGGAGGACTGTCTGCAGCTCCGAACCCTGGTGACGATCACGCCGGAGAGCCGTGGGGAAGTCTGGCAGGCGCTCTCGCAGTTAGGCCAGATGACGTATCCGCGCACGATGACTATGTTCTTGGGCACGGTCCAGAACCTGGCGATCCGAGCGGCGCTGGCCTATTACGCGTTGGGCGGTGGGGCAGGGGCGTTGCTGGACGCTGCGCACGATAGTCTACGCACCAGTGACTTCATGGTCTTTGAGATGGAGCAGCTGCTCAGCCGGGGGGAGCAGCTGCTCGTGCCGGTGTTGCTTTATCTCTTTCATCGATTGGAACAACGCATGGATGGCCGACCTACCTTGCTGTTGATCGATGAAGCCTGGCTGATGCTGAGCCAGGCGCGTTTCGGGGCCCAGATGGAAACCTGGCTGCGCACGTTGCGCAAGAAGAATGCATCCGTGGTCTTCACCTCGCAGAGTCTCACGGATGTCGAACGCTGCCCGCAGCGCAACATCA
>CAYTVL010000036.1:0-62152 GCA_964441775.1 uncultured Enterobacteriaceae bacterium | reverse complement strand
TTGAAGTGACGCAAGAGCTCCCTTTGGCGGCGTAAAAAGTCTACCTCTGAAAGCCCTAGCCCTCTCCCTGGCAGGGAGAGGGGAGCATACCGATTGCTCCCCCTTACCAATCCTTCATTCGCCTCTCGCCCTTGCCTTTTCCTGCGGATAGGACCATGTAGAATGGGTAAGGAGGAGTGGCATGGATTTCTCGTTTTCCCCTGAGGAAGAACAATTTCGCTTGCAGCTCCGCGAATGGCTCCAACAGAATCTGCCGGTGGGTTGGGGCTCGACCTCTCGCTCTCCTAAAGGAAGAGCGCGTATTGAGTTCTTGCGCGATTGGCAACGCAAGATGCACGCAGGCGGCTACCTCGGGCTCTCGTGGCCCAAAGAGTACGGAGGCCGTGGGGCCTCAATGATTGAATTAGCTATCTTCAACGAGGAAATGGCGCGGGTGGAGGCGCCGGGCCCCTTGAACGTGTTGGGCCTCAGCATGGCTGGTCCGACTATCATCGTACACGGCACGGAAGAACAAAAAAAACGTTACTTGCCGAAAATTCTCAATTGTGAAGAGATTTGGTGTCAAGGCTTCTCCGAACCAGGCTCGGGCTCGGACGTGGCTTCGATTCGCACGCGCGCCGAATTACGCGGAGATGAGTTCGTCATCAATGGTCAGAAAGTGTGGACCAGCATGGCGCAGATCTCTGATTGGTGCATGTTGCTCGTGCGCACGGACCCCGATGCCCCGAAACATCGCGGCATTTCGTATGTCCTGGTCGATATGAAAAGTCCCGGCATTACCGTGCAGCCGTTGCGACAGATGACCGGAGAGTCAGAGTTCAACGAAGTCTTCTTTGAAGACGTGCATGTGCCGCGCGAGAATCTGGTCGGTGAACTCAACAACGGCTGGGGCGTGGCGCTAACGACGTTGATGAATGAACGCGGCACCGCTTCGTTTGGCACTCAAGCGCGGTTCAAGATTCTCTATGATAATTTGGTGGAGCTCGCGCAGGGGACGCGCGTCAACGGACGGCCAGCTACCCAAGACCCGATGACTCGCCAGCAGCTCGCGCAACATCGGATCGACGTGGAGATCCTCAAGCTGAATTGTTTTCGCAACTTCACGCGTCTGCTTCGTGGAGGAACGCCGGGACCGGAAGGCTCGATCCTCAAACTGTGGTGGAGCGAACTCAACCAACGGATGCAAGAAACCGTGATGTCGTTGCAGGGACCATACGGTCAACTGTGGCGCGACTCGTCGTGGGCAGTGGAAGGAGGCCGTTGGCAATATCATTTCCTGCGCTCCAGAGCGAATACTATTGAAGCGGGAACGTCAGAAATTCAACGGAACATTATTGCTGAACGAGTGTTGCGCATGCCCAAAGGACGATAATAATAAGAGGGACACGTAAACATTTGTGAGAGAGTGGTCGAAAAGCGCTATAATGGAAAAGACGTCGGGGGTTCGGTCCGGTGCTCGGAAAAGCTCCCGGCACTAATGAGGAGTTATCATGGATAGAGATTTGCTGTTGTCGCTCTACCGCGACATGATCCGCATCCGTCGTTTCGAGGAAGAAGCGGCGCGCTGTTATACTCGTGGCAAAATCGGCGGGTTCCTCCATCTTTACAATGGTGAAGAAGCGGTGGCTGTGGGCTCGATCTCCGCTGCGGAACCGACAGATTATATTTTGGCGACCTATCGCGAACACGCGCACTATCTGGCGCGGGTCGGGAATATGAAAGCGGCGATGGCCGAGCTGTACGGCAAAGCGACGGGCTGCGCGAAAGGGCGCGGCGGCTCTATGCATTTCTTTGATGCGAGTAAACGCTTCATGGGCGGCCACGCCATCGTTGGCGGCCATGTTCCCATTGCCGCCGGCATTGCCTTCGCTTCGAAGTATCGGGGCGAGCCTGATGTGACGCTGTGTTTCTTTGGTGAAGGCACGGCCAACATGGGCGCCTTTCACGAGGGCATGTCGCTCGCCGCGCTGTGGAAACTGCCGGTGGTGTTTATTTGCGAAAACAACATGTATTCGATGGGCACGCCGCTGTATCGCACCCTGGCTGTCGAAGATGTCGCCGTGCGCGCAAAGGGCTACCCCATGGCGCAAGAAATTGTCAACGGTGACGACGTGTTGGAAGTGCGCGACGTGGTGCGGCGCGCGGTAAAACGGGCGCGTAGCGAAAACTTGCCGATCTTGGTGGAGGCAAAGACGTACCGTTTTCGCGGGCACTCCATGTCCGACCCGGCCAAGTATCGCACCAAGGCAGAAGTCGACGAGTGGATGAAGCGTGATCCTCTGCGCATCCTGGCGAACCGCATCTATGATCTGGGGATCGCCAATGAGGCGCAGCTCAAAGCTGTGGACGATGAAGCCAAACAAGAAGTGCTTGAGGCGGTACAATTCGCGGAAGCCTCACCTGTTCCCGACCCCGCGACATTGTTCGATGATATCTATACTGAACCGACAGCGCCGCAAGCACAACCCGAGGAAGAGAAACTTGTGCCCCTGCCCCGTCGTGCGAGCGCAGGCGCGTAACCGAACGCTACGATTCGGTTCCTGCGTTAAATGAGGAGAAGCAACATGCGTGAACTAACCTACCGTGAAGCCCTACGTGAAGCGATGGCTGAGGAAATGGAGCGCGACGGACGCGTCTTCTTAATGGGCGAAGAAGTCGGCTATTACAACGGCGCCTATAAAGTGTCGGAAGGTCTCCTCGACCGTTTCGGAGAACGCCGGGTCGTGGATACCCCTATCGCAGAGACGGGCTTCGCCGGGGTGGGTATCGGTTCCGCGATGGTGGGCTTACGGCCCATTATCGAATTCATGACCTGGAATTTTTCCCTGTGCGCCTTCGATCAACTGGTCAACAATGCCGCAAAGCTCCGCTATATGTCCGGCGGACAATTCTCGATACCGATTGTGTTTCGCGGCCCTGGCGGAGCCGCGCACCAACTGGCGGCGCAGCACTCACAGGTCGTGGAAAATCTTTACGCCTATGTTCCGGGGCTCAAAGTCGTCACGCCCGCCACACCGCACGACGCCAAAGGCTTACTGAAAAGCGCTATTCGTGACGACAATCCGATTGTCTTTATTGAAGGCGAAGTGTTGTATGGTCGCAAAGGCCCGGTGCCGGATGAAGAGTATCTGATCCCTCTCGGCAAAGGCGATGTGAAACGCGAAGGGAAAGACGTTACCCTTATTGCGTGGTCAAAGATGGTCTATGTCGCGCAGGACGCCGCTGCCGAGTTAGCGAAGAACGGCATCGAAGCGGAAATTATCGATCCACGCACCATTCGCCCGCTCGATGAAGAGCTGATCCTGCGTTCGGTGAAAAAGACTAACCACTGTATCATAGTGGAAGAAGGCTGGCCCTTCGCCGGTGCGGGAGCGGAAATCGCCTATCGCGTGATGCACAAGGCGTTTGACCATCTGGATGCCCCGGTGCTGCGCGTGACCGGCGAAGACGTGCCCATGCCCTATGCGAAAAACCTTGAGCATCATGTCCTCCCCACTATTGAGAAAGTGGTGACAGCGGTGAAAAACACGCTCTACCGCTCATAAGCGAAGGAGGTGGCGTTCAGACAGGAACGCTACCTCACACCATCCAAATTTTTCCGCGCGCGTGAGAAATCCGGATTGATCTGTAACGCAGCTTGAAACTCAGCAACAGCCTCCGCCTTGCGACCAAGGTGGAGATAGATTTCGCCAAGCTCATTATGGGCGACATCGTCATTGGGGCACAGGCTCAATCCTTCTTTGTAGGAAGTGATGGCCGTCTCGCTATCACCCGCTTTTCTCCCCGTGCTAAATGCGGAGAACGCACGGTTACACGCCTCACGTTCTTGATCGGCTTTTTGATTCTGTAGACGAAGGGCGTCGGCTTCCTGCTTGATTTTCTCGGTCTCTTCCTTCAATTGCGCCAGCTCAGCTCGCTGCTGCTCAAGCTTGGTGTTGTCGAACAAGCTGCACGAAGTGGAGACAAAGCAAAAGGCAAAAGGCAAAAGGCAAAAGGCAAAAATATGAAAAAAAGAGGAAGTGGAAGTTTTTTTGTGCATAGGCAATGAAGAGGCTCCTGGGCGTTGATAGGCTATAGCGTATCATGCGGGGCAATGCGAGTTAGCACCCAAACCTGAATCACGATTGCCCCTGAGTTTGGCGAAGCCTCCGTAACGCAACCCTATCTAGCTGGGGCAAGTCATCCGTGATGGTGAACCACGGAGATTTGACCTCCACGTAGATATGTTTGTCCGGGCGCAGTTGTGGATCATCATCCAGCAAGCCAGCAGGAACGTCGAGCCACGGGGCGTCAGTGGATGGGTTTGGTACGGGCGACCCACAACAGCTACAGAAACAGGTGTGATACGCTGGCGGAGTTTCACGGACCGGGGCCTCATAAGTCTTCACCAATTCGCGCCCCTGCAACAGTCGAAAGTCTTCTCGCCGCACGACTAGAGCAGAGACAAAGGCGGACCCGCTGGCTTTACGACAGCGACTGCAATGACATAGTTCGAACGGACCACGTGCATGAGTAAGCTCGAACTTTACAGCACCACACAGGCAACTACCTCGAATCATGTTGCACCTCCGACCAGAGCGTCTGCGCATGGTCAACGTCGGCTATTAGCGACGCAGCGCCGGCAGCACGTCTTTCGTCCAGCGGTCGAGTTGCTGCAGTGGGTTGAAGCTGGCGAAGCGAATCACAATGTGTTCGGCGCCAGCTTCCATGTATTGTCGCGTGCGGGCAATGCAGTCCTCAGGCGAGCCGTGCACCGCAAGGCGCTCAAATGGCTTTGCTGGGATGTTGTAATTCTTGCTCAAGAACTCTCCGGCTTCAGTCCACGCTTGTTCGCGCGTGTCGGCCACGTTAGCGAAGAAATACATCGTCGGCTGTACGTCTTTGGGATCACGCCCGTACTCGCGGCAGAAGTTGGCAAGCTGGGCTTTTCCTTCGATATACTTTTCAGGCGTCACAAACGCCGGAGCCCACGCTTGCGCGTACTTGGCCGTGCGTCGCAGCGCCGCTTCACTGCGTCCGCCTACCCAAATCGGCGGATGCGGCTTCTGCAACGGGGCAGGCTTCATGCCAATGTCTTCAAAATGATAATATCTACCGTTGAACGTCACCGAGGGCTCGGTCCACAACTTCTGCAACACTTCCAACGCTTCATTCGTGCGTGAGCCGCGCTGGTTCACCGGTACCCCGGAGGCCATGAATTCTTTAGGATGCTCGCCACCAACACCAACACCCAGCACGAAGCGCCCGCCAGAAATATGATCGAGTGAAGTCGCGCTCTGCGCCACATGCACGGGATTGCGCAAGCAGAGCAACAGCACGGCTGGACCGAACTGCACTCGTTTGGTGCGCGCGGCCACGGCGGCCAGTGTGGTAAAAATCTCGAATCGAGGAATATGAAAGACGATATGGTCGCCCGCCCAGACGGAGTCGTAACCATAGGCTTCCGCACGTTCCGCCACTTCGAGAAAATCGCTCGGATGAATTTCTCCGTGTGGAAACCCATTGGGCAAGCCGACGCCGAATTTCACCGTTGACGACATGGGCGCTCCTAATAAAAAGCGTGTTCCACGCAACACCCACCATGTGAGACGTTCTCACAGGACGTGATACGTGCTGCGTGATTTTACGTCTCTTGATCGAACGGTGGTTGATCTGCTCTAAAAATTATCCTTCAGATGCCGCGTCTTCTCCAGCACTGCGACCGGCTCAACCTTGATTTCCGGAAACTTATTTTTCACGTTGGCTTGCAGCTCGGCGTTGTCCACACGGACAAACGGATTAATCTCTTTCTCCTCAGCCACCGTGGAGGGAATAGTGGGCAACTTCTTCGCCCGCATGTCCTGCGCCCATTTGAGCTTCGCTTGCACCTTGGAGTTACTTGGCTCTAATGTCAAGGCGAATTGCAGGTTCTTGACCGTGTACTCGTGGCCGCAGAAGACGCGGGTATCATCCGGCAATGACATCAACTTGACCATGTTGTTATGCATGTCCGCCGCCGTGCCCTCGAAGAGCCGTCCGCAACCAGCGATAAACAGGGTGTCGCCCGTGAACACCGCCTTCTCTTGTGGGAAGTGCAGCGCCACGTGTCCGTTTGTATGACAAGGAATAAACAGGAAGCGCGCTTGGTGCTGACCGATGCTGAGAGTATCACCTTCATCCACCAGGTTCGTAATGGCTGGGGTGCGGTCTTTGTCGCGTTTGTGGCCGTAGACTTTCACGCCGGGAAATTCCTTGGCCAACTCTTCATTGCCGCCGACGTGATCCCAGTGATGATGCGTATTGATAATGGCGGAGAGCTTCACCCCTTCTCTGCGCACGGCATCGGCAACGGGGCCAGCCTCGGAGGGATCCACAACACCAGCTTCTTTGCTGGTTTCGTCAATAATGAGATAGGCATAATTATCTGCGAGCACGGGAATGGGAAGAATTTTCATGAGCATCTCTCCTCTTTTTATTGATATTGCACGGATGTGAGTTGATGAGAAGGTACTGTACACAACAGGTCTCCGAAGGGTCAAGCGGCGATGCTAGGCGACGCGCCCAGGAAGGGGTACACTGCCAACGAGAATTTGACTGAACCCGACAGCCAATACATGGGAGGCGTGGTATGCAAGCCGTCATGGATCACATCGTGCTCAACGCAGGAGATATTGAAGCACTCGTCCGTTTTTATACGCAGGTGTTGGAATTAGAGCCGGAGCGGCTTGAGGAATTTCACAAAGGCCACGTCCCGTTTCCTTCCGTGCGCATTAACGCCGACACGGTCATCGACCTCGCGCCTAAGAAGATGTGGGAAGGGGCGCAACTGCGCGCGCCGGGGCGACCGAATCTCAATCATTTTTGCTTGACGTTAACAAAGCCGGAGTGGGACAATCTACGGGAACGCTTACAAGCGCACGGTGTTATCATTGATGGCCCGCATCCTCGCTGGGGCGCGCACGGCAACGGCACCTCCGTCTATTTTCATGATCCCGAAGGCAATGAAATCGAGGCGCGGTATTACGGAGAGTGACCTCTTTCCGGATGTCACTCTCGTCACACTGAGTGGATGTTCTTGGTTACTGGCCCATCGGAAACCCATACAACTTGGCGGCATTTTCGTAGACGATTTTGCGGCGGGTCGTTTCCGGTAAATGGGAAAGTTGCTTCTGTAGAAATTCTTGCGAATCGGGCCACACGCCGTCAGGATGAGGAAAATCCGAACCCCACATGACGTTGTTGACGCCGACTTTGTCAATCTGATCGATCCCAGCCTGGTCCTGCTGGTAGGTCGCGTACATCTGCCGATACCAGTATTCGCTGGGTTTCATTTTCAGTTCGAGATCTTTGAACTGATCTTCCCACTCATAATCAAGCCGTTCGAGAACGTAAGGAATCCAGCCAATGCCTGCTTCGCCGATAACAATTTTCAGGTTCGGCAAGCGTTCGAGTGCGCCGCTGTAAATGATCGCCGCCATCGCCTCAACCATCGACATCTGAAAACCAGCCAGGAGCGTAGCAAGCCACATGCGACGCGAGCGATGGTCCGAAAGCCAGGTCATGTCTTGCCTCGGTCCGAGGGTATGAAAGTGCATAGGAATGTGGCACTCGTGCGCTGCTTCCCATAATGGGTTCCAGCCGGTATGCCACAGCGGCATCATGCCCGGGGAAATGGGAATCTCCGCGCCTTTGATCCCCATCTTTGCGCAGCGCCGCAGTTCATCGGCCGCTTTCTCCGGAGAAAACGTCGGCAGACACGCGATGGTCGCTAAGCGCTGGGGACACGCTCTGCTGAAATCGGCGGCGAAGTCATTGTAGATGTGGACAACGGTCTCTACGATCTCGGGATCTTGCAGACGGAAGGCGGCCCCGAGGATACCGTACAAGACTTCCCCAACCACACCATCGCGGTCTTGATCACGCAGGCGATACTCTGGGGTAGAAGTTCGACGGATGCCGCGTTTGTAGTCATCGTACAACCCTTCCGCCGCCATGCGGTCCGAGCGATAGATTTGTCCAGGAATATACGGGCGGCCAGCGGAGCCCATACCGCCAGCCAGGCCAAGAGCCACGCCGTTGTGGGCAACCCAGGTCTTCCCTTCTGGGGCATCGATCACTTTCGGCATTTTGTCTTTCAAGGCAGCCGGCGCACTGTCCGTGAACAAAGTAGGCGGCAACCAGGGGAGATCAATATGACCATCCGCGGAAATGACGGGGTGATTAAACATACACGTTCCCTCCGTTGTGTGCGTTGTGTTCGTGCATCAGCTAGTTGTTTCGTTCTTTAGCAGAAACCACCCCTCTCGGGAAAGCGGTAGGACAGAACCGTTAGGCTCTGGTATGCTGGAAAAAAGCTTTGGGAGAACTCTTGTAGTGAACGAACGCATTTTCTATACGCTCAATCTAGCCGTCTTTACCGGAAACCTTGGCATGGGCATTGTCATTCCGTTTCTGCCTATTTACGCCAAAACTTTGGGAGCGACCGGGCTCACTATTGGCGTCTTCTTCGCCAGTTTTCCCCTCGCGCAAATGTTGTTCATGCCGTTCATTGGTCGTCTCTCAGACCAGTATGGGCGCAAAAAGTTCATCGCCCTCGGCCAGTTCCTGTGTAGCCTCCTGTCGCTGTGGTACATTTATGCGCCGGATATGTTCTGGCTCATTCTGGGGCGGTTTCTCCAGGGCGGCGTCCTAGCGCTGATTATTCCCATCTCCACCGCCTATGTTGGGGACCTCGCTCCGCCGGACAAGCGCGGCTCGTACATGGGAATTTTTAACTTGTTTTTGACAAGCAGTTTTGGCATTGGTCCGCTCATCGGCGGATGGTTGAGCGATGCCTACGGCATGGAGTCCAGCTTTTACCTCATGGGAGCGCTGAATCTGGCGTCCTTTTTGGCCGTGCTCCTGCTGTTACCTGAAACCCACTCGACGACGCATGCCCAGCGGCAGCCCGCCTCTTATCGTGCACTCCTCCGGCGACCAAAAATTCGAGGCCTGGCTTTCTTCCGCATGATTAACTCCATCCAGATGGGCCTCTGGTTTTCGTTCCTCCCACTCCTAAGCATCGAAGTGCTGCGCATGAACAAAGGCCAGATCGGCACAGTGCTGGCCACCTACATGTTGGTCAGTTCGCTCGTACAAGTGCCGTTCGGTCGCTTAGCCGATCGTATGAATAGACATTTGCTCATCGCTGCCGGCGGGTATTTGGCCTCGGTAGCTTTTGCGGCAGTGTGGTTTGCCCAAGGGTTCGTGTACCTGCTCCTCGTAGGCGCACTAGCCGGCGCGATGGGCGCGATGGCGATGCCCGCCCTTACCGCCCTAGCCGCGGACGAAGGGCATCACGGTGGTATGGGCGCACTGATGGGCATCATGAACATGGCGATGAGCGCCGGCATGATGCTGGGGCCTGTGCTGGCCGGCGTGCTGGCGGAGGTCACTGGGCTACGCTCGCTCTTCATCTTCAGCGGCATCGTTGGCGTCCTAGGCACAGCGACGTTCTCGTGGTTGACAGCGGAGCACGATGCGCTGGCAGTCGCCACACCGGAGTTTGTGGAGAAGACTACTGAGGTCGGATGAAAAAAGAAGGCTAGTGCTTAGTCAATGTAATTTTGAATGTAATGCGTCGGACTCCTAGCAAGAAATAAAATTACGACGCGGTCTTCGCCAACGCCGCAGGTTGTTGCGACGTCGCCTTTGAGGCAGCGGGATCAATCGCCACCGCTACAAGGGCAAAAGCGAGACCAAGTAAACACCCGCCAATGACATCACTCGTCCAATGCTCATTCAGATAAATTCTGGTAATCGCCATAAGCACGACGAACCCCCAGCCCACCTGCCGCCAGCGCGGAAAAAAATTCGTGAGATAGACCACTAGGAACGCCGAGCGCAACATGTGACCGCTGGGAAACGAGTACGGCGTAGAGAGATGCACCAAGGATGGAAGTTGCTTATGTCGCCACATGGCTGGCGGTCCGAGATGGGGCACGGCGTACTTCATGGCGAGTTCAAATGCGACCCCGAAAAAAAGCAACAAAACGGCGAGCCCTTTGATTCCTCTTCCTCGCCATCCCTTGAAAGCCAACCAGAGAGTCACTGCCCCAGTAATCTCTGGGTCGCCAAGAAGAGACACAAACGAAGAGACAAGATCAAGAAAATCCCAACCGAAGGATTGGCTTGTCGTCAAAAACCATTCGTCCATCCCCTGCGTGACCCGCAATCCCACGAGAACAGAGAACACCACGAACGCCATCGCCCACCAGGCGGCGCGACGGAAGAGGGTAAGAGAAAGAGCGCTAATGAGTCGTTGTTGTTCCTCGACGGCAGAAGGGGCATTGAGCTTTGTTGCGTTCACATTGATGACCTTGAGATTCCTTGAATGATGGACATCTGGTAGGTTCAGGCGTTACCATATCAAGCAATCACATAGCCCCCGTTGGGGCTCATAACTTGGCCAACCACAAAGTTGGCTTCTTCACACGCGAGATACACCGCCAGATTCGCCACATCCTGCGGCGAACCAAAATGGCCGGCTGGCGTCGCCAACTCAATGGAGCGACGGACCGCGTCATTGAGCGCCGACGTCATGGGAGTGTCGATATAGCCAGGAGCAATCGCATTGACATTCACGCCTCTGATGATGACTTCCCGCGCCACTGAACGCGTGAGGCCCATGATGCCTGCCTTAGCGGCGCTATAATGCGGCGCCCCGGCGCATCCGGTCATGCCACAAATGGAAGCGATGTTGACAATTTTTCCTGCACGCTGCTTTTCCATCAGCTTCAAGGCTTCTCGCGTACAGTAGAAGGTCCCGTTGAGATGGACGCCGAGCATACGATCCCAATCTGCGTCGGTCAGATTTTGTGTAGCTTCCAACGAGGTTGAAATTTTCCCATCTTTTGTCAGCTCCGTGCGTTGTTGGGCGATGACTTTATTGAAGCGGGCGCGCACCACCGGATTATCGAGCCCAATGCCGGCGTTGTTGACCAGCACGTCAATCCGCCCATATTTCTTGTTGATCTTTGCAAACATGGCGGCGACTTGTCGACTCTTTGACACATCGGCTTTCACTGCGAGCCCCTGCTTGGACTGACCGCAGTCGCCCAGCACCTTTTGCGCTGCTGCAACCGCAATGTCGTTACAAATGATCGTCGCGCCTTCTTTAGCAAAATGCTGACAGATGGCGCGGCCTATGCCCGAGGCGCCGCCAGTGACGAGCGCAATTTTTCCTTCTAACCGACCCATAGACACAGTCCTTTCAGGAGAGCAGTCACCTGTTCGTCTCAAAGTGCTGAGTGCAAAGTGCTGAGTGCTGAGAGAAAAACTTGAACAAACTCAGGACTCGGAACTCAGGACTATTTCACCAATCCCCACCCCTCAATCCCAAAGTGGTCCAGGATAGACGGCCTGAGCTTCCGCGACTTCTCGCGGCCAAACAATTTCTTTGCGTCCGCGTTGCCATTGCGTGACCAACATGGGGTGCGCCGTTTGTCGACCCGTCTTCGCATCAATGGCGTACGGCCCATAGAATGTCGTGAAGCGCAAACGGCTCGCGGCTTCGCGCAAGGCTTTTTGCTCTAGCACTCCAATTTCCTCAACGCAGCGTTGCACGACGAGGCCAGCCACGTAGCCTTGGGCGGCGGGATAATCGATCGGCACGGTGGCGCTTTTGAGATAGTGCGTGAGAAACACCTCTTCAGATAAGCCATAGTCGATGTTGTAGCGCACCTGCGGCTCCCATTGACTGGGAGCAAAAAAGCCATCAGCTTGTTCGTGCAGCACGGCTTTAAAGCGACTGATCGCCGCCACCACCAATCCCGCCGCCTTGACGCGGGGTTTGAGTTCACGCAGTTGACGACCTAACAAAATGTCATCCTCCACGCGACCAACGCTGAGAAACACGTCCGGCGGATCATCTTTGATGCGTCCGAGCAGGGGACGGAAATCTTCGAGCCCCGACCGATAAGACTCATGCACGGTTAAGGAGTAGCCTTCGCGTTTGATCCAATTGAGTGCGCCGCTCGCCATGTCCGTGGCGAACCCGGTTTTCGCGCTGAACAACGCCACACGCTTTGCCGCCGGATCAATCGACTTCACCATGTCAAGAATAGCGCAGAGATACAGCGAGGCCGGTGAGAGAATGCCGACTACCGAGGAGAGATTACACTCAAAGATCTCATCCGAGGAGCCGCTGTGATTCCACAGCGTATACCCTAACCCATCGGCCACCTCAGCGGCGGCCAGCGTCAAGCCGCTGCCGTAGGGGCCAATAAGGACGTCCACACAGTCTTGCTGAACGAGTTTTTCTATGAGACCACGAATCTTCGTTTCATCACTTTCGTCATCTTCTACAACCAGCGAGACCGGCAATTTCTTTCCTTCACTTTGTAGAAAGACGCCGCCCGCGGCATTGACGTCGCGCACGTAGCATTCAAGCCCTTCGAGCACTTGCCGCCCCAAGAGAGCATAACGACCAGTCAAGGAAACGGCGATGCCAAATGAAATAAATTGTTTCGACATAAAGTTCTCTAGCAAAAGGCGGTAGGCTATAGGCTTAAGGTTAAAGGGTTCCCTACGGCCCGTAGCCTACAGCTTAAAGCCTCGTTTAATACTTGGCGATCACTTCCCGGCTGAACTCTTCGATCATCTCCCGCCCGTCATTCACAACTTGGATAGCAACCTGAGTGACGCCCGCAGCCTCTAAGGCTTTGAGTCGGGCAATGATTTCTTCGCCGGAGCCAGTGAGACTAAACCCTCGTATAAGCGACTCGGTCATGAATTTCTCCTCGCCGGACCGCAAATAGATAAGGTGTCCTTCGTGCATTTCCAGATACAGGCGATCTTTGGGCGTCTTCATCGTGGGGATGTATTCTTTCTCGTACTTGTTGTAGAGCTCACGCAGCACCGGCGGCAGATCCGTGGCCACAGCGGACCGCTCCCATAGCGCGTGGAGCGTCACCACGGCAAACGGCCCGATGCGATTCACCACACGGGGCGCGGTGGCCGACTCGCCAGGGCGCAACACACAACCTGTTGACAACATAATCACCGGCAGTTTTTGTCCGCCGCGCCCTGCTTTTGCGGCGCCTTTGGCGACCGTCGCCAGGTTTCTTTTCATCGAATCTGGATCAGACATGGTAGTAATGACGCCGTCGCAGAGTTCGCCCACGAGTTCCAACGCTTTGGGGCCATTCGCCGCCATGTAAATAGGAATCTGGTCTTTGAGATTGATATAGCCATGATTCTGGTGGAGAAAGCGAATCCAGCGCTCACGTGAGCCCTCATGATACAGTACTTCCTCACCGCGCAGCAACGAACGACACATGGTGATGTAATCGCGCATAGTGTGCAGCGGCACCGGCGGGAGGCCCATCGTGTTGCGTCCCGTAAACCCCGTGCCAACGCCGAGGATCGTACGGCCAGGCGCAAGCTGATTGATCGTCGCGATCGAGTGCGCGGTGACAGGAGCAAGGCGATTGCTCGGGATGGCGACGCCGGTCGCGAGCGTAATCTTTTTCGTGCGCTCCGCCGCCATCGCCATGCAAACGTACACATCGCTATAGATCATCTGCGAATCATAAAACCAACACGCCGAAAACCCCTTGTCTTCCGCAACAACGATATCTTTCCAGGCATCAGGCTTGGCTGGGTAGGAAATAGCAAATTCCATGATTTTCTCCTCTACGGAATCTCTCCGCGCTTGCGCAGTTGTGGATAGCCGTACTCTGCCTATCTCAACCAGTCAAGCGTGACCATGAGGGTGTTCTCTTGATCTCTATAGGGAACTCAAGGTAGTGTCCTGTGCAGAAGGAGGGAAGCAGCTATGTTTCTAATGCGCTTCACCGAGCGGGCGTATGTCGCCTACTCAGCAGAGGATGTGAAAAACAGTTTTCGCAGCGCCGTCCGCTTGACGTTTCCCAATTCCCATTTCAACCCGGCCCTCGGCGCGGACCTCTATAACGAATACTTGGAGGAGTACGAATACTCTGACGCCATTGGCTTTGATGGGCTAATGCTCAACGAGCATCACAACACGCCAACCTGCATGGGCGCAGCCATGAACCTCGAAGCCGCGATTTTGGCGCGCACTACCAATCGGGCCAAGATCGTGCTCCTCGGCAACCCTTTACCCATTTTTGACAACCCGATTCGTTTGGCGGAAGAGCTAGCCGAAATCGATATGATCTCGCGCGGGAGACTAGTCTCAGGCTTCGTGCGCGGCACGGGCATTGAGAGCTGGGCGACCAATACGAACCCCGCTCACAATCGTGAGCGGTTCCAAGAGGCGCACGACCTTGTTATCAAAACGTGGACGACGCCCGGCCCGTTTCGCTGGGAAGGGAAGCATTATCAATTTCGTGTTGTGAATCCTTTCGAGCGTCCGTTGCAACAGCCGCACCCGCCGGTGTGGATTCCCGGTGTCGGCAGCCCGGAAACTATCGTGTGGTGTGCGCAACATCACTATCCATATATTTATTTAGAGACTGACCCACAAGTCACGCTTGATCTTATGGGTTTGTACAACAGAGCCGCCCAGGAAGTTGGCTACGAGCCCGGACCACAGAACTTTGGCTATCTCGTGCGCGTGCATGTGCAGGACACTGACGAAAAAGCGTATGAAGTCGGCGAAGGCTTTCTGGTCGGCAACGCCGGCGTCGGACGGTTGCCGCTGCCCGGCGATTTCATGGCTCCTCCGGGGTACAACTCGCGCGAAGCCACAAAAAAGCTCATCGAGCAGTATCGTCACGCGGCGCGGCCCGACCCGCTTTATGGCGGGGTGGACGCCGCTGGTTGGGACAAGGTGGTCGAAAGCAACCGCGTCATTGTCGGCAAGCCGGAAACCGTGCTCAAGAAACTCCGCCAAGTGCTCACTGCGCTCCGTCCAGGCATTCTCGGCATCTGGACGAACGACGGCACGATCAGTCATAAAGACACGATGCGGTGTTTGCAATTGATGGAAAAAGAAGTGCTGCCCGCGCTCAAGGACATGGGCAAGGAACTCAATCTGCCGGGACCGTTTGAACAAGCGCCGTAACGAAGTTCCAAGTTCTACGTTCCAAGTTCCAAGTTTGAAGAGGATAGGTGAATGGCAATGGCAGAAGCGCAAGAACATTTTATCGATCTCGCTGGCGCAAGAATTCAGTATCTCAAGGGCGGCCAAGGGAAGTCGTTGATTGTACTTCACAGTGTAGAAGGGAATCTTGGCTGGCTCCCCTATCTGCAACAGGCAGCGCAACATGCGACCGTGTATGCAGTGACGCTGCCAGGGTTCGGGGTCTCGGAACGGCCTGACTGGCTGGAAACGTTTCCAGATTTGACACGGTTGACACTCTGGTTGGTCGAGGCCCTAGGGCTCCAACGAGTCTCCGTACTTGGTCATTTCGTGGGAGGTTGGATGGCGGCGGAAATGGCGGTGGTCTGTCCGCAGGTGATTGAGCGTCTGATCTTGGTTGACGCCGCTGGCGTACGGCCACAACAGGGCGAGATCACCGACATCTTTTTGCACGGCCAGGAAGGGATGCGAAAGCTGGCGTTCTTCGACCTGGAGTGCCCCGCAGCCAAGGAATTGTTTGGACGCAAGCTCCCGCCGGAAGAGCGAGAAATCAGCGTCAAGAATCAAGAGAACGCTATCCGTTACTGTTGGAAACCGTACATGCACGACCCCACCTTGCCCCTCTTTTTGCGGCGCGTGCAGGCTCCGACCCAGATTATTTGGGGCAGAGAAGATCGGATTATTCCGCTCGAATGCGGCGAGCTGTATAAACAAGCGCTGCCGAACTCACAGCTTGCTGTACTCGATCACTGCGGGCATTATCCGCATCTGGAAAAGTCGGAGGAGTTTGGACGAATCGTGAGTGAGTTTCTCCGCACATGAGGCCCGAGATTTTTTCCTTTTGATTTTTACAAGAAGGAGATTCCTATGCCGCTACATCCGCAAGTCAAAAATGTGCTTGATATGATGGCCGCTGCCGGCCCCCCGCTGCACAAACTTTCGCCGCAAGAAGCGCGCAAAGCCGTCGAAGCGATGCGCGCCAACACGGGCGAGGTCGAGCGAGTTGCTAAAGTAGAAGACCGAACCTTTCAGGGTCCAGCGGGAAAGTTGCCAGCGCGCATTTATATTCCGGACGGACGAGGCCCCTTCCCTGTGCTCGTGTACTTTCACGGCGGCGGCTGGGTGGTTGGCAGTATTGACACGGTAGACGTGTCCGCTCGCGCGCTCGCCAATCAGGTGGGCTGCATCGTGGTCTCAGCCGATTATCGCCTGGCGCCCGAGCACAAATTCCCTGCTGCTGCTGAAGACGCTTACGCCGCTGTGCAATGGGCGGCGTTGAACGTCTCTTCTTTCCACGGCGACCCCAAACGCATGGCGGTCGGCGGCGAAAGCGCTGGGGCCAACCTGGCCGCCGTGGCCGCCATCATGGCGCAAGAGCGAGGTACGCCAGCACTCGCGTTGCAACTGCTGCTCTACCCGGCAACGAATTACGCTTTCGACACGCCGTCGTGCAAAGAGAATGGTGAAGGTTATTTCTTGACCACCGAAATGATGCAGTGGTTCTGGCGTCAGTATCTCAACAACGATGCCGACGGCGAGAATCCCTATGCCTCGCCGTTGCGCGTGAAACGCCTCGCGGGCATCGCGCCCGCCGCCATCTTCACGGCGGAGTTTGATCCACTGCGAGATGACGGCGCCGCGTATGCGGACAAGCTGCGTTCCGGTGGAGTGGCCGTACAGTACAAATGCCAAGAGGGGCTCATCCACGGCTACATGGGCATGGCCAAAGCGGTTGAGCCTGCGGGCAAAGCACTCGCGGATGCTGTCGCGGCGCTGCGCGCGGCGTTTGGGAAGTAGCAACGAGAACTCAGTCAAGAAAGTTGTGAGGAATAACCGGGGGACGTCATTCCCGCCCTTCGGCTACGCTCAGGGTGAACTCCGGTGGGAATCCAGGTGTTTCTGCCTGGATTCCGGGTCTCGCTCCGCTTGCCCGGAATGACGGGCTGCCACCGAGTTGGTTGGAATGTCACACAAGTTTGAGAAGCCCGTCGGCTCAGCATGACAACCCCTCCATCTTGTGAGTCCCGTCGATTTCTGAAACATCAACGACATGTCATCAATCGCAGAAGAAGCTCTTTCTCCTGAAGAAGTCGCCACCCCGAAACCTAAACGCACGAAGCGCCGTCGCTCTTCCTCGAAAGCGTCGCGTTCATCCGCCAAGAAGAAGCAACCAGTCACCGATAAGCTGGCCGTATGTCTCAAGGTGTTTCTTGCCGCCCTAGGGATGAATGTCCTCATGCTCTTATGGGTAGGGGCTGCGGTTCAGGATGGACCATCCCCCGTCACACTCCAATTAGGTCCAGCCGAACCGTGCCTCGCGGCTGGCTTAAATGCTGACCTCAAAGCCGAAGAGACTGAAAGCTTACGTCGTGACGCGTATTTCATTCCTGTCTATACGTTTCTCTTCCTGTCGCTGGGGCTCGTCATGTTTTGCGCAGCCGGTTCAGAATGGCGCTTCAGCCTTGCGATTTTCTTTCTTGCTATCCTTGCCGCGCAATGTGATCTCTTCGAGAATAACTTTCTTGATGCGTGCCTCGACGGCAATCACTCCGCCGCGCGGCTCGCCTTCTCCTGGAGTCGTTGGAAGTGGGCGGTGCTGGGCCTGACAATAGCATCAGCAGCCCCGTTATTCCTTGTCAGAAGGGATAGCACTCGGCGGATCGGTTTTGCCCTAGCCGCCACTGGACTGATTGGACTGCTGGTGTTTATTCCCACCGGTCGGGAGGAACTGCTCGTGCACTATCTACTCAGTCCGACGCTGGCGCTCAGTATCCTGCTGATGGCGGGGTCATTCGTCGCGGACCTCACGGTCCCGGGGCAGCGAGCGGCGCATTGGAAGTAACAGTAATTCAACTCGGGTCTTGGTGCTGCTGGCGAAATGTTTGCAGCCACCTTCACCCGACGCTCAAGCGTCGGGCTGATGTGACAAAGCCGGGTAAACCAGACTCTCAGGGGACAGCAGTCCCCTTTGTACGTTGAGCCCAGAGCTTCAGCTCCGGGTGGGAGCTGAGGTTCATCTACCGTAATGCTGCAATATCAGCCCACAGTGGGGCGTGCTAGGATTCCTTGACCTTCTTCAGCAACTCCGTGAGCGCTTGTTCTTTTTCTTCAAGAAGCCGACGATAGTCACGATTGTCGGTGTGATGAATTTCGTGCGGTAATTCCTTGAGCGCCTCATCGAGAAGTTCGGTAAGCAACGCTTGCTCTCTATCACTCAACGTTATCGCATGCATATCTATCCTCTCCTTCCTCCGAATAATAATGTCTCTTCACGCACCGTGCACGACAAGCTCCAGGGTGAAATTGATCTCCGGCTTCAGCACACCGCTGACGTAACAGCCACGTTTTGCTGGTTCGAGCAACGCACGCACCTGCTCTTCCGGCGCTGAACTCCACACTTCCAGTTTCAAAAAGACGTCCTTGAGATGTCCTTGCGGCGTCGCTTGCACGTGTCCAGCCACACGTTGCACTTCAATCTTGCGGCGCTTGGCTGTTGCCTTGAAGGAAATCGTCATGCATGAGAGCAGGGCCCCAAGAAACGAAGAGACCGGGTCCGGTCCGTGGTCCGCCCCGCCATCACTAACGGGCTCGTCGAGCATCCAGGTGTGCCCTGAGCTGCGCATTTGTACGGTGTAGCCTGCACCGTCCGAAAATGAGCGTAGTTCTCGATGAGCAAGGTCCGCTTTAGTGCTAGCGATTAAGTCCTGAGTCCCAAGGCCAAGACTCTCCAGCCGCTCTTTTAAGCCCCGGGTGAACTGCGAGGCCGCTACACCATCAGCAAGCCGATGATCGTAGGCGATACTTAACGTCAGCATGGGACGGATCACGATCTGACCAGCGATGACAACCGGACGGTTTTCCACAGCGCCAACGAACACCAGAATCGATTCACCCAAGTTAATCACTGGCGCTCCGAACTGAATGCCGAACATGCCAAGGTTCGAGACCGTAAGACTTGCGCCGCCGATGTTTTCTAGTCTCAGACGTCCAGCCCGCGCCGCTTCGATCAAGCGTTGGCTTTCCGCCGCCAGTTGCGCGACCGTCAGCGTCTCAGCTCGACGAATCACCGGAACCATCAACCCGCGCGGCGTATCAACGGCAAAGCCGATATCAACGCTATTGTACAATGTCAACGTGTCGCCTTCGACAGCACCGTTCAGGTCTGGTATGCCTGCCAGCACTTGCGCTGCTGCGTATAGAAGCAAGTCATTCACTGTTAGTGAAGCAATTTCAGTCCGGAGTGAAGTCCGTAGTGCGCGCAGCGCTGTCGCGTCTACTTCCACCATTTGCACGATATGCGGGATGGTTTGCCAGGCTTCCTGCACGCGTCGCGCCGCCGTCTTGCGAATCCCCATCAACGATTGCTGTTCTCGCACTCTTCCGCCCGCCAGGGGTGGTTTCACTTGCGTTGCAGGACTAGGCGCCTGTTTTTCGGCAAGGGCTCGTTCAACATCGCCAGCAGAGATAACGCCGTCGGCGCCGGACGGAGTAATCGCCGTAAGATCAAGTCCATGTTTGGCGGCAAGCTGTTTTGCCTTTGGCGAAGCCAGCACCTTTTTGCCCCGAGCCGGAGCCTTCGTCTGCACGGAAGATGGACCCGAAGACGCGGGAGGAGCAGAAACCAAGGCCGCAGCCTGGCTCTGCCCGTTGCCGATTTCTCCGATCACCGTTCCGACTTTGACCTCGTGCCCTTCACTCACATAGATCCGTAGGATGCCGTTGGCTTGAGCTTCGAGGTCGTAGGTGGCTTTATCCGTCTCGATGGTGACGAGCACCTCACCTGCGGTGACACGATCGCCATCCTGCTTATGCCATTCAAGCACGATCCCTTCGGTCATGGCCTGACCGATCTTGGGCATCAAGACAGCGGTGCTTTGGGCTGTTGTTGTTTCAAGCGACAAGATCTTTTACCGCCTTGTAAATATCTTCTTCAGAAGGAACGATGGCGTTCACCAGATGCTGACTGGTCGGGATGGGCACATCAGGAATCGCCAAGCGTTTGAACGGCTTATCAAGATACGGCAACGCCTGCTCCAGCAGCATCGCGCCGATTTCGGCCCCGACACCCAGGGTGCGGTATCCTTCTTCCACCACCAGGCAGGCCCCGGTCTTTTTCACCGATTCAATGATCGTGTCCCGATCAAAGGGATTGAGCGTGCGCGGGTCAATAATCTCGACTTCAATCCCGTCCTCACTGAGTCGTTTCGCCGCCGCCAGGGAACGGCGCAACATGTCTTGCCAGGCCACAATCGTGACAGCGTCGCCTTCGCGTCGCACCACTGCTTTGCCAAAAGGCGTGGTATAGTCGCCGTCCGGCACTTCGCCCCGCGTGGCATAGAGGAGCTTGTGTTCAAAGTAGACCACCGGGTTATCCAAACGGATTGCTTCCTTCAGCAAACCTTTGGCGTCCTCCGGCGTTGACGGCACAGCGCACAGCAGTCCGGGCGCGTGCATGATAAACGCATCGGGGCACGCAGAGTGTTCCGGACCAAACCCCGAACCGCCTGAAGGGCCACGGATGACCAATGGCACCTTGAAAGCGCCGCCGTGCATGAACCGCCACATGCCTGCTTTCAAGAATACCTCGTCACCAGCAGTGAAGACGAAATCGGCGAATTGCAATTCCACGACCGGGCGCATACCCATAATTGCGGCGCCGACTCCCGCCCCAACCATGACGTTTTCCGAGATTGGGGAATCGAACACGCGCTCGGCGCCGAAGCGCTCATATAAACCTTCAGTGACTTTGAAGATGCCGCCCCAGACGGCGACATCCTGACCGTAAAGAATGACATTTTCATCCCGCGCCATCTCTTCGGCGAGGGCTTGGTTGATTGCTTTGCTGTACGTTACTATGGCCATGAGAAACTCCTCTATGCATACAAATCCTGCAACGCCACTTCCGGCGCGAGCAACGGTGCAGCGCGCACGGCGGCGACCGCTTCATCGACTTGTTTTTGTACGTCGGCTTCGATCTGCGCCAAGAGCGTATCGGTGAGTATTCCCGTGTTTAGCAAAGTTTGTTGCAGCTTCGGCAGCGGATCTTTTGTGACGGCTACAGTCGCCGCGTCGGGTCGATAGGTCTGCTGGTCCGCCACATAGTGTCCTTGCAGGCGAGTGACTTTCGCTTCGATCAGGGTCGGACCGTGCCCTGCTCGCGCGCGTTCGACCGCGTTCTGCATAACTTCATACACCGCAGCGGGATCACTACCATCAACAACAACTCCTGGCACGCCGTAGCCCGCCGCGCGGGCAGAAATGTCCGGTACGGAGGTGGATCGACTGGTCGGCACCGATACCGCATAGCCATTATTCTCGCAAAAATAAATGCACGGCAGCTTCTGCACCGCCGCCCAGTTGAGCGACTCATGAAAGGTGCCGCGATTCGAGGTGCCGTCACCAAAAAAGTAGACTACGATTTGCTGCTTCTTGCGCCGTTGCAGCGCCATGCCGACACCTACAGACATAACGAACCCGCCACCCAATGTCCCGCTCTCACCCAGAATACCGTTTGGCACGTCCACCACGTGCATAACGCCGCCTTTGCCGCGACTGGTAGCACCTTCTTTCCCAGCGATGTCCGCCAGGATGCTGGTGAGACTCGTGCCCCGGGCGATTATGTAGGCCACGCCGCGATGGCCATAAAGAATATAATCGTCTTTGGTGAGGGCGGAGATAGCCGCGATTTGACAGACCTCTTGTCCCGCCCCGGCATGAAGGGCCCCGGGGATCTCGCCCGCCATCGCCATCTGCACGATACGCGCTTCAAATCGCCGCGCCAGCAGAGAAGTCTTGAAGACATTAAGCATCATTGTGTTGTCCATAATCACTCCTCGCTCGGGGAAGATGGCCGATTCTTGGCGGTTGCGCAAGGTCACACACGCTGACTAATGCCGCCGTCAACAATGATTTCTTCGCCGGTCACAAACCGCGAGGCGTCACTGGCCAGAAAAAGCGCGACCTCGGCAATATCTTCCGCCGTGCCGGCGCGGCGCAGCGGCGTGCTCTGAACCAGGATCTTATTAATGTCGTCACGGGCGATCAGTTTGTCATGGATCATCTCCGTATCGATCACTCCGGGACAGATCGTGTTAGCGCGAATGCCCTTTGATCCGTATGTGACCGCAATCGCCCGCGTGAGGGACACGATGGCGCCTTTGGTGGCGGTGTACGCATGCGCATCACCTCCACCGCGTAACGCCGCAATCGAGGCCGTATTAATAATGACGCCGCCGCCCCGCTCGATCAGCATAGGTACGCCATACTTGCAGAAAAGAAACACTCCACCGATGTTAATATCCAAGATGCGCCGCCAGTCTTCTTCCGTGCACGAGACGATGTCGCTCATCGCCACCCCAAAGCGTTTTGTGGCCGAGTAGCCAATGCCGGCGTTGTTATACAAAATATCGAGCCCGCCACACTGCTCTTTGGCGACGGCCAGAGCCCGGCGCACCTCGACGGATTGAGAAACATCACCGACCGCCGCGATTGCGTCACCGCCAGCAGAACGGATCGCAGTCACTGCCGCGTTCACCGATTCTGGATCAAGGTCATTCACGACGATGCGCGCACCCTCAGCGGCAAACCGCTTTGCCGCCGCCAGCCCTTGACCGCGCCCCGCTCCGGTAATCAGCGCCACTTTCCCTTGTAATTGTCCCATAGAATACTCCTCTCCTGCTTTCCATTTGTCACACTTAGTTCGCTCAACAAAAATTGTCACATTGGCGAAAAATCGTCGATGCCAGAGCCGCAATTTGTCATGAGGTGTACAGCCCATTCATAGGGCGGCAGAAAAAATCTCCTCACGCCAGACACGCATTTTTACAGGCCATTTTGACAAACTGACCAAAAACAGCAAGACGCAAAGAGCGCCGCAGCCCTTCACTCGTTGATACGGAGATTCGCTGGCATCGAGTTTGCTCCTTACTCAGCGTCAATCAAAACGGGGGTAACAAACGACATGACCTTTTCGCTCTTGCAACGCTTGATCCTCTCTCTCCTGACAACACTGATAGTGACAATCGCACCCGCCAACGCGGCGACGGTGACGATCGATCCAAAGTCTAGCGTCACCGTGCCAGTGAACGGCGTCCGGCAGTTCACCGCGACAGTAACGGGCGCGACGAACACTGCCGTCACTTGGTCATTACTTCCTCCTCCAGGTGTCAGCGCCAACTTCATTGGCATGATTGACGCCACCGGCAAATACACGGCGCCCGCTGCCCCTCTCCCAGGCTTTGCCAATCTCACCGTCATAGTCACAAGCGTCGCCGACCCCACGGCTAGCGCGAGCAATACCATCACCATACGTTACCCTGTCCCCACGCTAACCTCACTGACGCCCAATTCGCTGCCTCCTGGAGCCTTCACGCTCACGGTCAACGGCAGCAAGTTCGTGAACGGAGCCCAGGTCCTCTTGAATGGCGCCCCGCTCGCAACAAATTTTCTTTCCTCTGCGCAACTCACCGCCACAGGAACAGCGACTCAGCTGGGGGCCAACAGCGTTACGGTTGCGAACCCCGGCCCCGGCGCGGTGTCATCGCCACTGACGTTGACTATTTCCTCAAGTATTTCAGTGACCGTTTCACCCACCACGGTGAGCCTCGCCCCGAATGGAACCCAACAATTTCAAGTCACAGTGCTGGGAAGCTCCAATCAAACCGTGACCTGGAGCGTCGTCGGTAGCCCTAGCACAGGCGTGATTTCCAGCACAGGCCTCTACACCGCTCCCAGTGTTCCTCCGCTCGGAGGAACAGTCACGGTGAACGCGGTTGCCGCCGCGGATGGGGTCTCAAAAGGCTCCGCCACCATTTCTATTCAAGATCCGCAAGCGATTATGTATGGCCGTTTTCTGGAGCAAGCGACTTTTGGTCCTACCTCAACACTCGTCGCGCATGTCAAACAGGTGGGCATGGCGGGATTCCTCGACGAACAATTTGCGACCCCAGAATCACCTTGGCCATCGTTGGCGACTGCGCAACGCTCGGATGCAGTCGACGCGTTCTTCGCCAACGCCTTCGGCGGACAAGATCAACTTCGTCAACGCATTATTAGCGCTTTAAGCGAAATTATCGTTGTCGCCATGAACAAGAACACCAACGGCAACGAAATTATCCCGTGGCTGCAAGTGCTCAGCCGCAACGCGTTCGGCAACTATCGCACCCTGCTCAAGGAAATCACGCTTGACGCGTCGATGGGCAAATATCTTGACTTGGCGAATAGCGGCGTCATGGGCGGAGCCGCGAACGAGAATTATCCGCGTGAGGTGATGCAGTTGTTTAGCCTCGGACTGTCGCTGCTCAACCTTGACGGCTCGATCCAAATTGATGGCAGCGGCAATCCCATTCCGACTTACACCCAGACCGACGTGCAACAGCTTGCAAAGGCGTTGACGGGATGGACTTATAGCAACGCTACGGGAACAACCGGGAGCGGAGGCAATTACAATTATTATCCTGGCCCCATGATCCCCGTTCCGGGCAAACACAACACCTCGGCCAAGACCGTACTTGGTTATGCGATCCCCGCCAACCAAACCGCTCAACAAGATTTAGATAACGCGATTGACATTCTCTTCAATCACCCCAACATTGGTCCGTTCATCGCCACGCGCCTGATCCGCGCCTTAGTGACGAGTAACCCCAGCCCAGCGTACATCACGCGAGTCGCGCAGGTCTTTAACGGTGGCAACGGCAACGCTCGCGGCGACATGCAGGCAGTCATCAAGGCGATCTTGCTGGACCCCGAGGCGCGCAACGACAACCCGCCGAGTAATTTTGGCCGACTGCGCCCCCCTATGCAGCACACCATCGCCCTGACGCGGGCGCTCAACCTCAACCCCGGCCCCGCTTCACAGTTTGCGTATCTCTTTTACAATATGAACGAAGGCATGCTGGACGCCCCGTCGGTATTTGGCCATTACTCGCCGCTCTTCCACATTCCTAAGAGCCCGCTCTTTGGGCCGGAATTTCAAATCTATTCGGCCAGCGACGCCGTGAATCGCGCCAACTTCTTCTTCTCGTTGATTTACAGCCCGTGGCCCATCAACCCCGCGCTACAATCGCTTGTGAATATCGCCGGCAATGCTTCGGCCTTGCTGAACGCCATCGACAACACCCTCCTCTATGGCCGGATGCTGCCACAAACGCGCACCGCGATTCTCAACGCGATCCCGCTCCAGTACGACAACAATCAACGCGTGCTGGCGGCGCTCTATCTCGCCTTCACCTCGGGGGAATATGTAGTGCAACACTGAGAGACGACCCAACGATTCTACCCTGTGAAAAATGGAAGGATGAGACCTATGTTATCTCGACGGAAATTTCTGCAACTGAGTGCGAGTCTTGGCGTCGTTGCTGGATTCAGCCGATTGAACCTCCGGCAAGCGTCGGCGGCGCAGGATTACAAGGCGTTGGTGTGTTTGTTCATGTTTGGCGGCAACGACGGACATAATCTGCTTGTTCCTCTCAACAGCGTGCAATACAACGCCTATCAAAGCGCACGCGGCGGCTTGGCGCTGCCGCCAGCTCAACTCTTGAGTCTCAACGATCCCACGCTCGGCCCTTTCGGACTGCACTACGCTATGCCCGAACTCCAGACATTGTTTAGTCAGGGGAAACTCGCGCTGCTCGCGAACGTTGGTCCCTTGGTGCAACCTACTTCTTACAACAATCTCTCTAACTCCGCTTTTCCGCTGCCGACAAATTTGCGTTCTCATTCGGATCAGGTGGTGGCGATGCAAACCGGCATCCCCAACTCCAGCGGCAGTTCGGGCTGGGGCGGACGTACGCTCGATCAACTACAGGCGTACAACGACAACACCACGTTCCCCATCGCCATTGCCATGAACAGCCCGGCCATTTACTGCGTCGGCTCGGTCACACAAGGTGTGAGTTTGCAACCGGGAAATTATCTGGACCAAAATGGCTTGAGTGCTTATCCTCCGGCAGCCGCGCAAGCACGGAGCAGCGCCCAACAGACCATCGTCACCACGGATAGCGGCAACACCATTATCAATGCCGCGAATAAAGTGCTGTCCAGCGCGATTACCCTCAACCCGATTCTCAAATCCGCCGCTGGGAGCACGGTGTTTCCCAAGGCCTTCCCGTCCACGCCGATTGGGGCCCAGCTCCAAGATATCGCCCACCTCATCAGTCTCAATGCGCAGCTCAGTGTCGGACGTCAGATCTTCTTCTGTAGCCTCGGCGGATTTGACACGCATGGGGGGCAGGCCTACCAACAATGGGACTTGTTACAGCAGGTCAGCAAAGCGCTCGACGCCTTTTTCGCAGCCATGAGCGGTTGGGGCCTCGACCAACAAGTCACGACGTTCACCCTCTCCGATTTTGGGCGCACGCTGCAGCCCAGCGGCACGGGCTCAGACCACGGGTGGGGCAATCACCATCTGATCCTTGGCGGGGCCGTGAACGGGGGCCGCATCTACGGACGGTTTCCGCTCATGACGAATTACAACAATTTTAACGCGTCCGCCGACGATTACGCCGACACTCGCGGCACGATGTTGCCGAGCACTTCACTCGTGCAGTACGGTGCAACTTTGGCGAAATGGTTTGGCGCGACGGACGCCCAGTTGGACAGCATCTTCCCTCAGTTGGCGAACTTTGGGCAACGGGATCTTGGTTTTATGCTGTGACGAGGATTGCGTCCGCTTCGGCGCCCCAATCATCAGAGCCCTTTGCACAGACCTCGAAGTAGTAAATACTGCTGGGCAAGAAAGGATATCGCCAGACGGCTGCTTGTGTCTCGAAACAAAAGCGGGACCAGCCCGCTCCGCATTCCTCCTGCTAGCAACGTATGTCTACTTCGATTCATCACCAACAAACCCAATCAGCAGGGCCGCCTCGACGCCTGACGTCTCCTCCCAAGCGCGGCAAGCCGCTGACCGACCTCTCCAGCATTGATCTGAATGACCAGTTCCGACACGCCGCAGACTTAATTGAGCGACAAGGTGAAAACCTTTTTATCACCGGTAAGGCTGGAACCGGAAAGTCCACCTTATTGCATTACCTGCGCGCGAACACCGCCAGGCAAATGGTCATCTTGGCGCCGACCGGCGTAGCGGCGCTCAACGTCGGAGGTCAGACGATCCATTCCTTCTTCCAGTTTCCACCGACCTTGATCGACCCGCAGTCCATTCGCCGCCGTCGGAACGCCAAGCTCTTTCAACAACTGCAAACGCTTATCATCGACGAAGTGTCGATGGTCCGCGCGGACGTAATGGACGGGATCGACGCCGCATTACGCCTACACCGTAACAACCCGAGAGTCTCCTTCGGCGGCGTGCAGCTCGTGCTATGCGGTGATCTCTTTCAATTACCGCCCATCGTACGGGATGGCGAACTGACGGCGTTCTTCAATGAACAGTATGGGGGGCCGTACTTTTTCCTCGCCCACGTCTTTGACGCCCTGCGCCCCTATTCCCTCGAACTTACGACGATCTATCGTCAGCGTGATGACGAGTTCATCCGCGTGCTCAACAAAATTCGCGAGCACGAGCTGGATTCAGAACTGTTCACTCTTCTCAACACAAGGGTGCTGCGCGGAAGCGAAACGCCGAATGATGACGGGATGATCACGCTCACGACGACGAACGAGTCCGCTCTTCGAAAGAATAAATTCTTTCTCGATCGTCTCAACGCAAAATCCTACACCTATCCTGCCACCGTCACCGGCGACTTCGACCCATCAACGTTTCCGACCGAATCGCTTTTGGAACTTAAACGGGGCGCACAGGTGATGATGGTCCGAAATGATCTAGAGAAACGCTGGGTCAATGGAACCTTAGGCAGGATCAGCGATCTCCGCGAACAGAAGGTTCACGTGGAGATTAACGGGACGTCCTATGAAGTTGAGCCGGAGACGTGGGAGAACATTCACTATCACTACAACCGCGAAACCAACCAGATTGAAGAACAAGAGAGGGGAACGTTTACCCAGTATCCACTGCGCCTCGCGTGGGCCATCACCATCCACAAGAGCCAGGGGCAAACATTTGACAAAGTATTGATTGACCTGGGACGGGGCGCGTTTGCGCACGGGCAGACCTATGTGGCGCTGAGCCGCTGCACCTCGTTACACGGCATTGTTTTCAATCGACCGGTCACTCCGAGAGACATTTTGTTTGATGAACGGGTGTACGGATTCCGTGACGTATTTCCACCTGTTCCCCGACTCCTACCGGGTTTTTAAGCGTACCGCTGTAAAGAAGGCGGATTGATCCGGGGTCATACTATAACGCGGGCCTTGAGGCCCGCGTACAAAAAAGCGAGGCCTATTTATTTAATCGCCAACGGATTCAGGGGGCTGCCGACCGCATGCGGGATATTGAGCGGCGGCGCCACCCAAAGAAACTCATAGACGCCGTCACCAGCGCAATCTTTCGCCAGTTCCTCGAAGGTGAAAATCTCACCGAGCGACAGGCCCAAGTCGCGAATCGCCACCTGATGGAACGGGATGAACTCGCCGTCGATTTCGGTGGGCAGTCGCTCGACCGCGATATTATCCATCGCAATACACGAGATTTCTTTTTTATTGATCCATTCCAACGTATGGACTGACATGCCGGGCTGGGCGTGGAAATAGGCGACTTTCTCATCGTTGGTCTTGAGCGTGTACCAGTATGGCACCCAGCCGGTGCGGACACACAGCGCATCTCCGCTTTTGACTTCGACCTTCTGCGCCTGCCCGCAGCCGTCAAGGTCCGCTGCCGTGATGGGATAATCTTTGGGGAGGTGGCCGTCTTTCTCGTAGCCTTTGTAGCGCACCATATCGAGCAGCACACCGCGAGTGACAAACGACTGGTAAAGTTTGCCGATATCATTCTTCGCCGCTCCGCCATGCGCCGTGACGGCGCTGGTCGGCACATTGTTGTAGAAGCAGTTCTCGTACCCGACATGAGCGAGGCTATCCCACTGAGTCGAGCCTTGCAGGTACATAGTGATGTAATCATCATTGGCGATGGCCGAGCCCGCCATGCCCACATCTTTAACCGGCACGTTCAAGATGGACATAAACCGCTGCGCCGAGGTCCGTGTGGGAAATACCGGACCGAACTGGTCGATGGGAATGCAACAGCACATCACCTTGCCTTTTTTGACCAGTTTAGCCGCCGCCACAATGATTTCGGGCGTGATGAAATTGGCCGTGCCTTTCTCATCGTCTTTTCCCCAGCGGCCCCAATTGCTGAGCTTTGGCATTGCTTCTCGTCCTGGCATAACGCATTCCTCCTATTTGGGTCGTCAACTTGGCTGTTTTTATAGCCGAGTGCGCGTCCCGTGTCTTCCCTCGGCTTGACGCTCTTTCCTCTCTGCCATAAAAGCGGGCAAGATCACGAAGCTCATTCGTCTGGAGGATATTATGCCCGGACCGCTCGCTGGCGTGAAAGTTGTCGAAGTCGCCCAAGAGATTCAGGGGCCTTATGCTGGTCTGTTTTTGGCTGACATGGGCGCCGATGTTATTAAAGTAGAGATGCGCGATATCGGCGATTTGAGTCGCTACATGCTGGTGCAACTGATCGCGGGGCCGCAAGCCAAGCATGCTGATTTCAGCCATTACTTCCTGGCGATGAACCGCGGCAAGCGCAGCCTCACGCTTGATCTCAAGAAACCTGAAGCCAAAGAGATTATGTACCGCTTGCTGGAGCAAGCGGACGTGTTGCTCAGCAACTATCGTCCAGGTGTGCTCGACCGTCTCGGCTTTGGATACGAAGAACTGTCCAAACGAAATCCACGGTTGATTTATGCAATGGGCTCGTCATGGGGACCGCAAGGACCGTGGGTGCGACGACCCAGCCGCGACACCTTGGCGCAAGCGGCTGGCGGTATCATGGCCAAGAATGGCATGCCGGATGATCGTCCGCTGCCGTGTGGGGCGCTGGTGGCTGATCACTCCGGCGCCATGATGCTGATGTCTGGTGTTCTTGCTGCACTCTATGCGCGTGAGAAAACAGGAAAAGGGCAAAAGGTTGATGCGTGCATTTATGGCACGGTCATCGCCATGCAGCCGATGGAGATCAATTTTACTTCAGTCAGCGGCGTGGAAACCCGCCGGGCTGGTCGCGGACATCAGTTTCTCCAAGGCGTGTGGGGCTCATTCAAAACGAAAGACGGCTGGATTTGTCTCGCTGGAGTTGACGACAAACGCTGGCCCAATTTCTGTCGCGTCATGGGGCTTGAGCATATATTGAGCGACCCCGAGTGCAGCGACAACGTGATTCGCAACTTTCGCGGTGCGAAAATCGAGCGCGTGCTCGACGAAGCATTCCCTACCAAAACTACGGCAGAGTGGATGGACCTACTGAACAGCGTCGATATTCTCGCCACGCCGGTACAAGAATATCAAGACATTCTCAACAGCGAACAGGCGTTATCGAATGGCTATATCACCGAGATGGATCATCCCCAGCTTGGCAAAGTGCGGGTTGTAGGAAACCCAATCACTCTCAGTGATACTCCGTTGAACATGTCGACACCCCCACCGGAACTTGGTCAACACAGTGAAGAAATTCTGCTGGAGGCTGGCTTTTCTTGGGAAGATATTTCCTCGTTTCGGGAGAAAGAGGTGGTGTAGGGCTCAAGCCGTTCTTGTTCCCTCGCACCTGGGTTCTTCCCAGGTGCGTCCTGCCAGCCAGGCTCCGCGCGTTCCCTCCCGCGGAACTGCGCCATTCGTTCGATTCAAGCAGGACCCGTCCAATCAAACGGGATATGCTTACTGGACTTGCCCGCCCAGTTCCACTGGAAGCCATAGGCATTCACCTGGTTGGTCGTGGCCCTACCCTAGGTCGCTACCTGCCCAGGTCCCACTTCGGACCCTGGAGGGTTCAAGAGCTGGACGCGAGCCCCAGGCGGGGTAGTAGGCCCCGATAAAGCTTCAGCAGCAGCGACCACCTTGCCAGGGATCTCGGCTCGCCAGTAGGCGAGATCATCGGCCACGGCAAAAGTGATCGGCACGAATTCCAGTCCACGAACTTCCCCCACGTTTTTGGCAAAGGCGGCCATGAAGCCCCCTGCTTGTCCAGAAAAAACCTGTTGGAGAGCGCCGCGTTGCTGCTCATCAGCATGCGCATCAATGTAGAGGCCAAGCGTCACCCGCGCCTCTCCAGCCCAAATGTTGCCGTCAAACTGCGCGACGGCGAGGACATTGAAACCGTCAAGTCGGATGTTTCCATACTCGCCTTCGCGAATGTGATAGGCGAGCAGACCTTCGCAATGATTGTTCGTTGGCGGCTGTGCGAACTCGCACGGACAAGGGATGTTACAGCTTCACACGTCGAACCAATCACCCTTCATCCACCATTGAGGAATGTCTGCCATGATCGGACTCCTTTCGTTCAAGGCGATGAATCGGAGGACCGTCTCGGTACGTTTCCCTGGGGGGCTTATTACATCCAGAACGAAATAGCAAGTTACCTGTGCGTCGCCATTGATATAAATTTTGTTGACTTGAATGAGGCTTCGTGCTTACCACACGTGTACAAGCAACCATCCGCCCCAGAGGATCAACGCCAGACCGGTCAGAGAACCAAACCAGTGGCCAGCGGGAACTGTCTTCTCCAGCAAGACGAAGAGGGCCAGCCCCACGATCCAATACAGATTCATCACCCCGCCTACAAAGAGCAGCACCATTAAAAACCAGCAGCAGCCCAAACAAAAGCTTCCATGCTCCACGCCCATGCGGAAAGCGCCCCCTGTCCCGGTCCGCCAATGATGCGTCACGAACTGAAACGGATTCTGGCAGTGCTGCAAACATGCACGCTTCAGTGACGTAAGTTGATACGCGCCTGCCCCCAGTAATATGCCAGCGCAAAAGAAGACGTTCGTGCTCTCCATCATGGCGGATAGGAGGCCCAACGACTCCAAGCCCCACTGCAATCCAATCGCGACCGCGCTGAAGCCGCCCCAGGCCACGAGGTATCCAGCGGCAAACACACTCGTGGGGACGAATGGCGCGCCCTGCTTCTGCTGGGTGCGGTTAAAAGCGGCAAAAAGCAACAGCATGGGCGCGGCGCTTGGCAGCATCATCGCTACCATCATCACCCACCACATGACAAACATGAGCAACGCATAGCCAAGGGTCCAGCCTACTGGTTGGAAGATGACAGCGCTCATGCCGCCGAGAGCGCCGGAGAGAGGGGTCGAAGACATCGCAACTGTGCTCATGCCCGTGCCGCCGCCGAGCAGAATATAACTCCAGGCCAAGACAATAACCGCTGCTAACCCTGCAATGACAATTTGCTGGTCACGCTTGAGGAGGGCTTCCAGCCTGGACGTTTCGTCGGGCATGGATGCGATATCTCGACTAACGGACGATACCGTGAGTAGAGAGATGAAGGTGAGCAAACTGGCCGTAACTCGCCGCCAAGTCCATCGCCACGGCTCCAGTCACCTTGCTAGTGCCACTACCGATCTCTGCAATAGTAAACTCGAACCCGTCAACAATGTCGATACGGACGCGGGATTCCGCTCCTGTCACGGGATTACGAATCGGTTCCCCCTTCCCTTCAATCAACCCTGGCACCAGCAACCGTGCGTGTCGTCGCTCGACGTCAACCTCGAATTGAATCTCTGCGTAGAGGGGCTCCAGCACGGTGCTGGACATCGCGGTAAAGATGTTCCACATGGTCGCCCCCGGCTCGGTCTCCTGGCCATAGAGAATTTTCGCCAAGGCGGTGCGTTGCGCCTCATTCGCACGCTGGTCGATAATTACCTGCCAGGTTCCACCACCCTCATGGACGGGACCGGGCCATTTCCCCATGATTACGGCCTGTAGTCCATCGAGACGCACATCGCCAAAATGTCCTTCATCAATCGCAAAGGCGCCGACAGCCCGACAGTGACCGTGGGTTGGCGGGGCATTAAATTGGCAGGGACAGCCATAGGAGCAATTACAGTTGCCAAACTCACGCGCTTTGATTTCCCACTCGACGTAGGCCATGTTTGGGCTCCTTTCTGTTATGAGCGATGAATACGAACAGCATTGACGCGCCTTGCCTCCCTTGTACTACCGAGGCGCGAGCTAAAGAGGTCAGGCGAGCCGAAATCATCTTTAGTGGTCAACCAATCCACCTTATCAGGAAACCGGATGAGGTAAACATCGCCAAAGCCATTGTCACCTCTCGGTTCAGTAGAATCAGAATGAGCAGCTGCGCTGTAGACCCTGCAAGCCGCTACCCAATCCCCAGCTTAGCAGCGCCGTCTTTGGAAAGTTCTACAGCGACCTGTTTGAAGCTGGGATGCGAGAGCGACACCTCTACCCAGATGGCGCGCGTCGACTGACACAGCGCTTCGCGCAGAGTCGTCGTTTCTGGCTCCGTTAGAGTGCGGCCTGTCACACGCTGAAAAGTCGTCAGCTCTTGCTCCACTTGGCCCACGAACGTTTCATCCACCAAAGCGCCGATGCCTTGAATGTCGTCAAAGGCCGCGCTGAGTTCATCTGCGCTTTTGTCACAAGCCAACTGTGCGATCTCCAGCGGGCCAGTCTTGGTGTGTTGGGTCTCCTCGATCCAGTGATATTTTAAGAGATCCACGTACAGCGGATCGCTGCGGTCCCCGCTGCGATCTCGCACCGAATCAACGTAATGTCGCTGACCGCCCCACTCCAGCGCTAAGAGGGTGAGTGCCCGTGGCAGTGGTGGATAAGCTAGCGTGGCCTGGGTGAATGCCGCGAGTCGGTCTTTGGCGAAATACCGTCCGCACGCATAGCCATAAGATTCTTCCAGAACCGCTTCTGCCCGCCGAAAGAGCTGTTGGTGTTTCATCTCTTCATCCCCAAAGCGGAATAACGCGCGCAGGTGCGCACGGTCACCGTGCCAGTCCCGTTGCGCGAGTTCCATGAGGTGCATAGGAATGAATTCTTCATAGTTACCGAATAAGTGGACATAGCTGAAGGCGCGTAGATGATTAAGTGTCTGTTGCTCCTGCTCGTTCAGGAACGCTAAGTGCTGAGTGCGCACCCACGAGTCAGGGATGATATTTTTCGTCGTGTCAAAACGGCGAGCGCGGAAAATCTCCTCAACGGTCCACTCGACTTTCTCTGAAGTCGCCACGATCGAGGGATAGGCCACGCCACGAGTGAAGCTATAGGTTGCCGTTGCCATTTGCCTCTCCTTTAAGCAGCGCTACTTCGCCCGCTTCTCCGTTCCTGTTCCCTTAATTTCGGTCAGAATCATCAGGGTGTCTCGTTGTCCTTCATTCACCGCGAAGTGAGCAGTTCCGTCCGCCGGCACTTTTCCATGGACCATACACCCTGGGCTGAAGACCAACCGTAGCGCTCCTTTCTCTTTTGGGAACTCCTGGCACTCTCCCGCCAAAGTCGTAATTTCCTCAGGCTCCCCTGCCACCAGGACAAGCGTCAACTCGCCGCCGTTGGGGTAGGCGGCGATGTAGTCGCGCATGTGACGATGCGGCGGAGTAGGCTTACCCGGCTCAAACACTTCTCGCCAGACGGCGATCTGCTCATCTTCTTTAATCAGATCCACACCGACATTAGGGAAGGGAGCAATCTCTTTGATATTGACCATATTCTTATCTCCTTTACTTTGACGCTAGCCTTTTCTGGAGCAACGTAGCGGAACGGAAGCTCGCAGTCCCACAATCTTTGTATAATTTTTCTTTAATTTGTCTCAAGGCTCTGTTAGGAGAGAGGGATATATATGAGCAGCACATCGGCTCTCTTCTTTCCCCCTTTCCGGATTGATCTTGCCAATGAACAACTGTGGCGCGCAGAGAAGCCGATTCCCTTACGGCGCAAAACCTTCGCGGTGTTGCGCTATCTGGTCGAACACGCCGGGCAGTTAGTGATAAAAGAGCAGCTGTTGGACACGGTCTGGGCTGGAACGTACGTGGTGGACACGATGCCGACCCTTTGCATCCGTGAATTGCGCAAAGCGTTGGGTGATGACGCCAAGAACCCTCGGTTTATTGAGACCGCGCATGGGCGAGGATATCGATTCATTGCGCCCCTCACCACCTCTCAATCGCCGCTAAGTCAAAAGTCGAAAGTCAAAGGTCAAAAGTCCTCCTCAACCCCTAATCCCCAACACCGAGCACCCATTCTTGTAGGCCGTGAGGCAGAACTGGCGCAACTGCACCACTGGCTGGATAAGGCATTGAGCGGCGAGCGGCAGATAGTCTTTGTGACTGGCGAACCAGGGATTGGCAAGACAACAGTAGTCGAAGCGTTCCTTTCAGGCATGGGGCAACTGGCAACAGGAATCAGAGAGCAGGAAGTACAAAGCTCCCGCCAACCGATGCCTGTTGCCTGGTCCCTAATGCCCAGTCTGTGGGTGGGCTGGGGCCAATGTATTGAGCAGCATGGCGCAGGAGAAGCATTTTTGCCCGTGCTCGATGCGCTGGGGCGTTTGTGTCGTGGAGTCCACGGCAACCATCTTCTGCATGTGCTCCGACAGCATGCTCCGATGTGGTTGGTGCAGATGCCCTCACTGTTGCGCGCGCAAGACGGGGAAGCGCTGCAACGCAGCACGCAACCCGCAACCCGCGAACGGATGTTACGGGAGCTGGCGGAAGCCCTTGAGGTGCTTACGCAAGAACATCCGATTGTCCTGGTACTCGAAGACCTGCACTGGAGCGATGTATCGACCCTCGATCTTCTTGCCTTCGTGGCCCGGCGCAAAGAGCCCGCTCGTCTCTTGGTGATCGGCGTCTACCGCCCAGTGGAAATGCTGAGCGAAGGGCATCCGCTCAAGAGCATCACCCAAGAGTTGTATGCGCACGGGCTGGGGGCAGAGCTACCATTGCGATCGCTGAACGACGAAGCCATAGCCCAATACCTGGAGGCACGATTCGGGATCGAGGCGCAACATACGGCGTCCCTGCAAAACCTCGCGCGCCCCCTGCATCTTCGCACCAACGGCAATCCGTTGTTTCTTGTTTCCTTGGTCAACGACTTGATTCAGCGTGAGCTGCTCGTCCAGACGGCCACGGGCTGGAGGCTCAAAGAAGACGCTGCCATGCTGGACAGCACGGTCCCCGACACTATCCGCCACCTCGTGGCCCGCCAGAGCGAGCGCTTATCTCCCGAAGAACGACAAGCTCTCGAAGCCGCGAGTGTGGCTGGCATGGAATTCTCCGCCGCCTCTGTGGCCGCCGCGCTCGCGACCCATACCGCGACGATCGAACACTGCTGTGAACAGCTTGTCGAACGCCAACAGTTTTTGAACCGACTCGGCGTGGAAGAATGGCCTGATGGCACCCTTGCCGCCCGCTACAGTTTTCTACATGCGCTCTATCAACAGCTCTGGCATGAACGAGTGAGCCCGGTGCAAATTCAACATTTTCACCTGCAGATTGGACGGCGAAAAGAGCACGCTTACAGAGAGCGAGCGCGAGAGATTGCGGCGGAGTTAGCAGTGCACTTTGAGCAAGGACGAGCATTCAGAAAAGCCGTGCAGTATCTGCAGCAGGCGGGCGAGAATGCGTTACGCCGCTCGGCCCATCAAGAGGCCATCATCCTGCTTACCAAAGGCCTTGAGATTGTCAAAACGCTGCCCGACCCCTCGGAGGGTGCTCAACAAGAACTAGGATTGCAGCTGGCCTTGGGTCCAGCCTTTATCGCCACCAAAGGCAACGGGGCTCTAGAAGTGGAACACTCCTATCGTCGAGCACAGGCCTTATGTCAGCAGGTGGGAGAGACTCGGCAGCTCTTTCCCGCATTGTTTGGGCTGCGCTCGTTTCATATTGTACAGGGGGAGGTGCAGACCGCGCACGGGTTTGGGCCTCAGCTCCTTGCTTTGGCCCAGAGAGCGCAAGACGTAGAGTTCTTGTTGGAAGCATATGTGGCGCTTGGGAGCACATCGATGCAACTTGGAGATCTCACAGCGTCCCGAACGTACAATGAGCAAGGGCTTGCCTCTTATGACCCGGTGCGCTGCTACTCCCATGCGTCTGTGTATGGAACAGACCCCGGCGTTTTGTGCTGTTCTTGTCTGTCCTGGATTTTGCAATGGCTTGGGTATCCAGACCAAGCGCTCGAAAAGGACCAGCAAGCGATCCGCTTGGCAGAACAACTGAACCATCCGTTTAGCCTCGCGGTGGCCCTGAATAATTCCTGTGTCTTTTATGGACAGCGCCGGGACATATCCGCCATGCAACAACGAGCAAAAGCACTGCTGCCCCTTGCGACAGCGCAAGGATTTCCTGCTTACGCCGCAGTAGGCGCCATTATGCAGGGCTTGGCGCTAGCGAAGCAGGGACACTGAGAAGAGGGTCTTGCGTGGGCGCATCAAGGGCTGGCCTCCCAGCGGACCACCAGAGCAGAACTCCCCCGGCCATTTATGTTGCTCTTGTTAGCAGATACTTGTGTGAGACTGGGGGAGGTTGAAGGAGGGCTCAAAGCGCTCGAGGAAGCGCGGGCGCTCGTGGACAAATCCGGGGCGTATATCCATGAAGCAGAGTGGTATCGACTCAAAGGTGAGCTCCTGCTGGCGCAGGCGAAGGAATTGAGCCATTGCATCGTGAGCTGAAACATCAAACGATGAGAGCGTGGTCTGCAATGATTCAATGAACAAATGACCCACTGAATAAATCATTCGCTGCTGTGGGAATTGTCAAAACGAGTCAACAATTGTCAAGAGATCAGCAAGACTACGCGCCTGGGTGCAATCGACGCTTTTCCGAGCTTTGCCGCTACGATCAACAAGGACCGGCGTGAGCCCCGCCGTCCGCGCTCCGATGATATCGGCGTCGTAGCTGTCGCCAATGTGGATCGCTTCTGAGGCTTGCAGACCGGTCTGCGAGAGCGCTTGCGCGAAGATGGCTGCTTCCGGTTTTGCCGCCCCGACTTGAGTCGAGATGACAACTGGATCAAAAAATTGAGCGATCCCAAGTCCGTCGAGCAAGCCAAACAAGCGGGAATCGAAATTGGAAATCACGCCGAGCGTGAGTCCGTGCTCTTTCAGTTTCTCCAACGTCTCGATCGTTTCCGGATAGAGCTTCCAGGCTTCCGCCTGCGCAAAAAACCCGAACAGCACCGCGAAATACTCATCGAAACGCGGAAAGGCTCCTGAAAGAGAAAACACGTCGGACACGAGCGTCTTCCACCACTGTTTTTCCAATGCGGGGATCTGAGTCGGGGCAACCCCAGGAAAGGCCATCGGCGGCGCCGTGGCAAAATAGCGACGAAAGCCGGCTTCCAAATCCGCTACAGCAACGTCTTTACCATGTTGCCGAGCCAGGTCCGCATAGATCGCTCCAACTGAACCGTTGACCGTGAATAAAGTGCCGGCAGCGTCAAAGAAAACTGCTTTCACTTTGCAAGAGGCCATCGAAACTCCTTCACAACTTCACGCAAATCTCATCCATCGCCGCCAGCAATGCTTCCAGGTCTCTACGATTGGTATAGTAGTGAATCGACACACGCATCCCGCCAACACCTGAGCAATAGCGCACCGTGGGATAAATCTGTTTTTTCTCTAATTCCTGAGTAAGTTGATGCACGCGCTCTGCATCAGGGAAAGGTGCGCACGTGACAATGCCGGACCTCAACCGATGATCCGCCGGTGTCCACACTTTGATGCGCCGTCGTTGCAGTTCTTCGATCAGGAAATCTCCGAGTCCCAGGATGTGGTCTGTCACCGCTTGTGTATCCAACGCGTTAACATAGGCAAGCGAAGCGGCGAGCCCGGCGGCGCCGATGGTTTTCGGCATACCGTGGACTTCAAACCGCCGTGCATCAGGTGCCAAGGCCAACGAGAGAAACGGCGTCAACGCCGGGTTCCCAAGATATTTCGCCCAACCTTCAGCCGGTTCCGAGAAGGCGAACAACCCGTGCGCGAGCCCCGGCTGGAGCCGGTCTTGCCTCTCTTTGCGAATGTAAAGAATTCCCGTTCCAAATGGGGAATTGAGCCACTTCTGTGCGCCTGCCGCTAGAAAATCCACTTGGAGTGCGGAAAGATCGAGCGGCATGGCGCCGAGTTGTTGGATGGCATCGACGACCAAGAAACAGTGATGTTCTTTGGCCAACTGTGAGAGAGCGGCCAAATCCATCCGCAGCCCATTGATCCACTGCACCGAGCTGACCACGATAGCGCGTGTGTGTTGATCGATCAGCTCGGCGTAGTCATCAACTGTGACAATGCCGTTGCGATGACGGGCCACGCGAATTTCTATCTGATGACGCCGTTGCGGATGTGAAGCACTGATGGCGACTTGAGGGTATTCCAGATCGCACACGATGAGGTTATCGGCGGGAGCAAAAGGAATCGCCGCCAGAGCAATGTTGAGCCCCATCGTCGTATCATCGATAAAAGCGATTTCCGCAGAGGTGGCATGCAGCAGTTGGGCGGCTTCTTCTTTGGCTTTGACCGAGGCTTCACCAATAGCGCGGTAATAATTTTTATAGCCCATCTCCGCCGGACCATGCCCCAACAACGAGACCGTTCGTTGGACTGCCTCCAGCGCGGAACAGGGCGGCAAGCCGACGCCTGCGGCGTTGAGATACACTTGTTGTGTTGACCCAGGGAAATCCGCTCGGACCGCCTCTACGTCAAACATGACGCCCTCCCTCGCGAACGATATTCACTCAGCATAGCGAGCCGACTACCAACTACTTTCAATGGTACAGCACCCGTTCTTCAGACGAACGGATTTCTTGGAGGAGTCGTTTCAACGAAGCGCGTACGCGGGTTTCGTTCACACGTAGGCGATGATCAAAATTCTGAAATGGCGACTCTTCTTCCTGTTTGAGAGAGCGAAAGTATTCAAGTTGGATTTCCAGACGCTCAGCGAGGAGTCGGTCCGTATCCGCCAGTGAGACAAGCCGCGCGCGGCCTTTCCCTAATTCATCCGCTACCGTGAGCAGTCGGCTCAAGAGACCGGTGTGATAATTGGCTATGCTGGATAACAGGGAGGCTTCGTGGCGGACGGGCTTGAAGAAAAAAGCCTCGATAAAGACCTGCGCGGCGTCCGTCAGGTCACCTTTTTCAAGCAACGCATCTCCTCGTTGGCAACGGGCGCTGTGACGGCGAAAGCGAGCTTGCTCGAAGAATCCGCCAAAAGAAGCGGAGAGCGCCGAAAACAGCAAAAAACATAAATACCCGACCACGCCAATCCCCACGGCGAGCAGGAGAATGCTGAAAATCAAAGTCAGTGATGGATCAGGAGGCGTCGACGGGAACATGGATTACTCTTTTGTGCGAGAAAAGCATAGCTACAGAGAAACGACAAGACCCGTAAGGAGCACGACGACAGCATTTTTGCAGAAATGGTCTTGCAGTTTGGCCAATAGGGAAAGCCTCCCTCAGCACTTCGAGCATTTTCTCCATTGGCAGCCGTCTCCTTCCTGACTTGCAGGGAGCGGGGTCTCCCGATAAGATTACCTGACCAATCGGTCAATACGCTCATTAATGTGGAGGATGTACGATGCGGTTTCCGCTGCATATCACCACTGACATGGTGAAGTGGCAGTTCAAAAATAAGCTGCAAGGTCGGGATCGTTACCCGGTGGTGCTCATGCTTGAGCCTTTATATACGTGCAACCTGGCTTGCATCGGCTGCACGCCAGAGCGACACATGGGTGACTTGAAGGATCGCCTCACTTTACAAGAATGCCTCAAATCGGTTGATGACGCCGGCGCGCCGGTGGTGTCCATTTGTGGTGGCGAACCAACGATCTATCCGGAGTTAGCGGAATTGGTGCAAGAGATCATCGACCGCAAGCGCCACATCTATCTGTGCACCAACGGCCTCCTACTCGAACGATTTTATCAAAAGAGCAAGCCGCATAAACGTCTCTCGATCAACGTCCATCTCGACGGCCTGCGCGAGACGCACGACTTTGTCTGCGCTCGCCCTGGCGTATTTGATAAAGCCATCGAGATGATCAAAGAAGGGAAGCAACGAGGTTACGCAGTCTGCACGAACACCACGGTGTATCGCGAGACCAGCATGAACGAGGTCGAGGAGATGATGGAACTGCTCACTGGCCTCGGCGTCGACGGCATGATGATCTCTCCCGGCTATCATTATGAGAAACTCACGGAAAATCACTTCATGTACCGGCAAGAGATTCATCGTAAATTTGAGCGAGTGCTCGAACTCTCGAAATGGTACAAAATCTCCTTGACACCGTTGTTTCTGGAGTTTGCCGCCGGCAAACGCGACTACCCATGTACGCCGTGGGGCAACGTCACACGTACGCCTTTCGGCTGGAAAGGTCCTTGCTATCTCATCGGCGATACCTACTTCAAAACGTGGGATGAGTTCTGGAACGGCGTGGACTGGAATTACTGGGAAAAACGTGAAGATGAACGCTGCCAAAATTGCTTCATGCATTCCGGCTTTGAAGCCTCGGTAGTTCGTAAGCTGCCAGAAAGTCCGAGAGATATGTTGCGCATGGCGAAGTGGATGGTCACGGCGTGAGAGCGGCGAAACAAGCGATGAAAGTGGCGCGCCTGTACGAGGCGACGGACATCCGTTTTGAAGATGAGCCTATTCCGACGGTGGGGCCTGGCGAAGCGCTGATTAAAACGCGCGTCTGCGGCATCTGCTCCGGCGATGTGATGGGCTGGTATATGAAGAAGAAAGCGCCAGTGGTGTTTGGTCACGAACCGGCGGGAGAAGTCATCGAGGTTGGCGCAGACGTCACCGAGTTTCGTCCTGGGGACCGGGTGTTCGTTCATCACCATACCCCGTGTTTTACGTGTCGATTCTGTCAACGTGGAGAGTTCGTCCAATGTGCGACCTGGCGCGCGACGCGCATTGTTCCTGGCGGCATGGCGGAATATTTTCTCGCGCCGAAAGAAAATCTCTCTGGGGATACACTGCGACTTCCTGAAGACATTTCCTTTGCTGATGGTTCCTTGATCGAGCCCACGGCCTGCGTGGTGAAATCTCTGCGTCGTTCACGGCTGCGACCGGGGGAGCGCATCTTCATTATCGGTCTTGGCATTATGGGGCAATTGCATGTCGCGCTGGCGCGACATGCTGGCGCCGAGCAAATTTTAGCAACAGATTTTGTCGCTTATCGACGCGACAAAGCGCGTCAACTCGGGGCGGATGTTGTCATTGATCCCAGCGCGGGAAAGGTGGAAGACGCAGTTCGAGAACTTACGAATGGTGAGATGGCCGAAGTCGTGATCGTTGGCCCTGGATCAATTGAAGCGATGGAACTTGGTCTGCGCTGCGCAGCGCGGGGAGGAACGGTCGTACTCTTCACGACCAGTACGCCTGAGGCCGTGCTCCCAGTGTCGCCTTATCCTCTTTACTTTAACGAAATTAGCCTCGTACCGAGCTACTCGTGCGGCCCCAACGACACGCGTGAAGCGCTTCGTTCCATAAGAAAAGGGATAGTCACAAGCGAGAAGTTCATCACGCATCGATTTCCTTTTTCTGCCTTGCACGAAGCCTACCGTAATGCCGCAGCGGCGCAGGATTCAATCAAGACGGTTGTGGAGTTTCCAGGATAAAACCGGGGAAAGCAGACAAAAAAATAGGGCAATCCTTTCCAAAAAAGATCACCCTATCCTGTGTAAAAGTTTTCGGTGAAGAATTACTTCTTCATACTCTTCATCGTCATCGCTTCGATTCTTGCAGCGGCGTCTTCAACGCGTTTCGCCGCGGCCTCTGCTCTGGAAGCTGCTGCTTCAGCTTTACTAGCGGCAGCCTCGGCTCTGCTGGCCGATGCATTCGCTTGGTTCGCTGCTGCCGTCCAGGTATCCCTTGGTGGTTCCGGTTGTTTCGCGGCACAACCGATATTCATTATACCGAGTAGTGCTACTGCCGCCATTCCAGTTGCGATCCTTCCATAAATCCGCATCCTAATTCACCCCCTTCCTGAAAATGTTAGAATCTATATTGCCATAACTAAGCAGGGGTTTCTACTCAAACCCCGCGAAATTTCTTTTTCCTCACAGCGCGCGACCGAGTGCGTGTTTAGTATTCATCGTCAAAATCGTCGCCGTGGCTGTGTCCGTGCCCGTGCCCGCCGCCGACTGGATGTTTCCTCTCTGGCTTATCGGCAATGGCGGCTTCCATGGTCAACATCATGCCGGCAACACTGGCCGCGTTCTGGAGCGCAATACGCACGACCTTCGCTGAATCAATCACGCCAGCTTTCAACAAGTTCTCGTACGTCTCCGTCCCCGCGTTAAAGCCGAAATCATCTCTTCCTTCTTTCACTTTATTGACAACGACCGAGGGCTCCATGCCAGCATTCGCCGCGATTTGCCGCAGCGGCTCTTCAATTGCCCGTTGGACAATGGCGACTCCCCGTCCTCGTTCACCTTCGAGTTTGAGTTCGGCCAGTTTCTTCTGAGCGCGTACTAGCGCGACTCCTCCACCCGGTACAATCCCTTCTTCGGACGCGGCTCTCGTGGCATGCATGGCATCATCAACGCGCGCTTTGCGTTCCTTCATCTCGACTTCACTGGCGGCGCCCACGCGAATGACGGCAACTCCACCTGCTAATTTTGCCAGGCGTTCTTGTAATTTTTCGCGGTCGTAATCGGAAGTGGTCTCCTCGATTTGCGCGCGTAGTTGTTGCACACGGCCTTGAATCGTGTCTTTTTTACCCACGCCGCTGACAATCGTGGTATTGTCCTTATCAATGAGGACGCGCTTGCAGCGTCCGAGATCGTTGAGTCCGACGTTTTCCAGTTTCAAACCGAGTTCTTCCGCGATGACTTTGCCGTTGGTCAAAATCGCCATGTCTTCGAGCATGGCTTTGCGTCGATCGCCGAACCCCGGTGCTTTGACTGCGGCGCACCGTAAGGCCCCGCGCAAGCGGTTAACCACGAGCGTGCTCAGGGCTTCTCCTTCAATATCCTCGGCAATAATCACAATCGGTTTACCGCTCTGAGCGACTTTCTCCAGCAGGGGCAATAAATCCCGCATGCTAGAGATTTTCTTTTCGTGGAACAAGATATACGGGTCGTCCAGTTCCGTTGTCATCTTCTCCGCGCTGGTCACGAAATAGGGAGAGAGGTAACCGCGATCGAACCGCATCCCTTCAACAACGTCGAGATCCGTGGTGAGACTTTTGCCTTCTTCGATGGTAATGACGCCTTCTTTGCCGACTCTTTCCATCGCTTCAGCGAGAATTTCACCAATCTCTTGTTCGCCATTCGCAGCGACGGCGCCAACTTGAGCCAGTTGCTCTTTGCCTTTGACGGAGCGGCTTTGCTCTTTAATGCCTTCCATGACCTTTTCGACCGCTGCGTCGATGCCGCGTTTGATTTCCATGGGATCGAACCCAGCCGCTTGCAGTCGTAAGCCCTCGCGCACGATGGCCCGAGAAAGGACGGTCGCGGTAGTCGTACCGTCACCAGCGTTGTCCGCCGTTTTTTGGGCGACCTCACGGATCATTTTGGCGCCCATGTTCTCGAACTTGTCTTCAAGTTCAATTTCCTTGAGGACCGTCACGCCGTCTTTTGTCACGACTGGGGAGCCAAAACTTTTTTGGATGAGAACATTTCGCCCTTTCGGGCCTAAGGTGACTTGCGCTGTATCTGCAAGCAGGTTCACTCCTTGGAGGATGCCAACTCGCGCCTTTTCATGTAGGTACACGAGCTTCTTCGCCATGTAGGTGGTCTCCTTTCACGTTCCTTTTTGCTGTGTAGAGGTAAGGAACGTTAAGCATATTTCAGGAAATTGCAAGGGCTACGAGGCGTGCACCTCAATGGCGAGCGAAAGCCCAACGCGCCCGAGGGATATCCTCAGGACTGACAGCAGGAATGACCGCTATCGTATGATCCTTGTCACGAACTTCGACTTGCCCAAGCACTTGGGCATGCGTAATCGGAGCGGCAATGATCGGAGGCGTTTGGGATATAACATGAAGATCTTCAGCGGCGTTTTTCTCCACGAGAAGCGAAACCGTGCTTGCTGCGACTGGCTGCAAGGTGGAACTACTGCCTTGCTCCACTCGCACTTCAGCACCTACAGGTTGGCCGCTTTCGATCACATCTTTACGGACAAAATGAGCGAATCCCCATTCCAAGAGGTTGGCGGCGGTATGAAAACGCAGGCCACTGCTCTGACCGCCCAGCACAACCGCAATCAGCCGCACGGGGCCCCGCTGAGCTGTCGTGACGAGATTAAACCGCGCCTGGGCAGTAAAGCCAGTCTTGAGTCCATCCACTCCGACCACCTGACCGACCAGATGATTGGTATTTGGCAGATACGTTGTCCCGCGTCGAAAGGGTACACGGCTGAGAGAAGTCCACTCCAGCAGTAAGTGATGTTTTGCCAAAGCTCTGCCGAGAATCGCCTGATCCGCAGCGGAGGATATGTCCGGAGGTCTCCCATCGCGCAGCGGCAACCCATTCGGAGTTTGATACTGAGTCTGCTGCATGCCGAGTTGTTGCGCTCGTCGGTTCATCGCCAGGACACAGGCTTCAACGGACCCTTTTAAGTGTTCCGCGAGAGCCACAGCAGCATCATTCGCTGAAGTGACCATCATCGCGCGCAACAGTTCCTCCAACGGAAACACTTCACCTGGTCGCAGGTTGATCATACGACCACCGGCAATGCTGGCTCTTCTGCTGATGCTCACGGGAGAACGGAGGGAGACTTCTCCGTGGTCGAGGGCCTCCAAGGTCAACAAGCCCACCATCATTTTGGCCAGTGAAGCCGTTGGCCATTCTCGGTGGTCATTGTGAGAGAAAAGAACCTGACCCGTCTCCGCGTCGGCTAAAAGCGCGGCGGCAAAAGTTTGCGACGGAGGAAGCGCGGGAGATTCCGACGAAGAGAGAGAGAAAGGAATGACGACTCGTCGAGAACCGATGGGCGCAGCCTGCCGAGCCACAAGATGATGAGAATGTACACGTGAATGTAATTGAGCGTGACGGGTATGCGTCCCAGCTTGTACACGCCTGCTTGGTGTCTGGCCTTGCCCGTGAACGGAGACCTGATGTCGCGCAGGATGGCCTCCCTTCTGGTGATGAGCCTGAGAAGCCTTTGGCTCTTGTTCATCTCGCGTCACCGTTGTGGCGTGTCGTTTTGCTGTAGTTGAAACCTTGGCGTCTACGCTGTGGAGAGGCCGCCCCAGTATTGACAAAAGGCTTCCCACGACGACCAATCCCCACCACCTACTCCGCGTCTGCATCACCGTCTGTCCTATTCTCTTGTAGCTAGTTGACGAGAAATCGTGTCTGAAAAATTGACGGAAACCAAAACGAGACAACTTTATCTTAAACTACCACATTCCTCGCGGAGGGGTCAACTTTTGCTCACACAAGAACCGGAAAGAAGAAGTCACTAACGCTGCTTGGTCGAAAGTTGAGCGTGGAGCGCCACCAACTCTGCCTGGATGGCGCGTAATAGCTCACGGTGGTCCGCATCCGGAGCTACAACAAGAGTGGAATCAGAAGGCGAAGAGGCAGAAGCAGCCAGCAGCGCTTCCTCGGTCTTTTCGTTTTCTTTGATGCGCTTTTTAGCGCCTGCGATCGTGAATCCCTCTTCGTAGAGGAGACGCTTGATTTCCAAGAGCGTCTCTACGTCGCGTTTTCGATAGAGCCGATGGCGCGATGGAGTCTTGCCTGGCTTGAGGACAGAAAATTCCGTCTCCCAGTAACGCAAGACGTAGGGTTTGACCTCGAGAATTTTCGCGACTTCTCCAATGCGAAAATAGAGCTTATTCGGCAGCTCTACTTGGCTTACTTTTTCCATCAGAGCGTATTAATCGATTTCTTCAAGACTGGACTTGGTTTGAAAGATAGCACTCGCCGACCCGAAATGACAATTTCCTCCCCGGTTTGCGGATTCCTGCCTTTACGGGGTCGTTTGGCATTGATGACGAAATTGCCAAAGCCGGAGATTTTCACTTTCTCCGCTTTTTCCAAGCGCTCTTTAATAATCTCGAAGATGGACTCCACCACATCCGTCGCTTCTTTTTTCGAGAAGCCGACTTTCTCGTAGATCCGCTCAACAATGTCCGCTTTAGTCATAGCTCGCCTCCACTGGCTCCTCCCGATACTCTCTCACTCTTTAGGCCCGTATTTCAACCCTGAGCGTTCGCACGATATGCTCAATAATCTGCGAGTGCAAGATGTTGACTTCCTGGGTGGTGAGGGTGCGATCCGGCGCTCGGTAAGAAATTGAGTACGCAAGGCTCTTTTTCTGGGCAGGAATCGGCGCTCCTCGATAGAGGTCAAACAAACGTGTCTCAATAATCAAAGGATTCTGCAACGAGTGAACGACGTCAAGCACCGCCTGGGCGGGCACGTCTTCATTGGCAATGATGGCGATATCACGCACAACCGCAGGAAACCGAGGCAGCGTTTGATATGGGGCGGCTGCGCGCGCGAAGCGGGCAAGGATGGAGAAATTGAGCTCGAACACCCACGGTGTGTCAGGCAACGCCAGTTCCGCACAGAGCGTCGGATGCAGAGCGCCGGCGACCCCAAGAAACTCGCTGTTCAGCGAAAGCACGGCGGATTTGCCGGGATGAAGAAACGGCGCCTCGGCTTCCCGACGCCATTGCACGGGCGTCTCGTAACGCAGCTCTTGCCAAAGCGTTTCCAGAATCCCTTTGAGATCGGCAAACGAGACGGGAGTTTCGGCTTGTCCGATTCCGCTGACTGGCCATTTCCCATAAAGAAGGCCAGACAAGCAGAGATGCTCTGTGCGTTGATCGAGCGAGGCTCCGTTCTGTGTGTGAAAGACTTTACCCAACTCGAAAGCAGCGACGTGCGTTTCTCCCTGACGTAAGTTGAGCTGTAAAGCACGAATGATGTTGCTCAACACACTCAACCGCATCTGGGCATCTTCGAGAGAAAGAGGATTCAGCAATGTGATCGGCGTCGCGTTGGCAAACAGCCCAGGCAAGAGAGAGTTCAATCGAGTGGACGTGAAACTCATAGTGAGCATTTCCGCCAATCCTTGCGTCGACAGCACTGTGCGAATCCGGCGCCCTAGCTCACTTTCAATGTCGGGTTCCCTTTCTTGCATGGCGACGCGAGGAAGCGTGGTCGGAATCGTCTCGTACCCTCTTAACCTAGCGACTTCTTCAATCAGATCGGCTTCCTGCGTCAGATCCGATCGATATGAAGGTGGAGTCACGCTCCAGGTTTCTCGTCCTACGCTTTTGAGCGATATGCCTAAGGTGCGCAGGCGCTGTTTGACTTCTGCTTTGTCGACCGAGACACCAAGAAACGCATTGAGGCGCGGCGCTCGTAACTGAATCGCTACTGGGACAAAGGGGTGTGGATAAACGTCGATAACCCCCCGGCTGACGGTTCCTCCGACGAGCTGAGCAATGAGCACGGCGGCGCGGTCAAGGGCCAGGACCGTGCCTTGCGGATCAACACCTCGCTCAAACCGATAGGAGGCTTCACTGCGCATGCTGAGACGGCGAGCTGTGTGACGCACGGTTTCCGGCACGAAATACGCGCTCTCCAACAGGACGGTCGTGGTGTCGTTCCGCACCTCGGAGTTGGCCCCACCCATGACTCCAGCCACCGCGACGCCTCGGTCTCGATCGCAGATGAGCAAATCGTTCGGGTTCAACGGCCGTTCTTGCTCGTCTAACGTGCGAATAGCGGCCATGTCACGCGCCCGCCGCACTACGATTTCGGCCCCAGCCAGAGAGGGGAGATCAAACGCGTGTAAGGGCTGACCGCGCTCGACCATAACGTAGTTAGTAATGTCAACAAGATTATTGATCGCGCGAATGCCTACTGCTTCGAGACGCCAACGCAGCCACGTCGGTGACGGCGCGACACGTATGTCCGTAAAGGCTCGCGCCGAGTACCGTGGACACAGGTCCGGGTCGTCAATCCTGACGCGCGCTTGTTCTGTGATCGCTGCGCCCCCTTCTCGGACGCGTGGGGTGTTGGCTTTGAACGCTGCGCCAGTAAGTGCAGCGATTTCTCGCGCCAAGCCGACGATGCTTAAACAGTCGCCTCGATTTGCGGTGACGGCAATATCAATAATCGTGTCGCGCAAGCCGAGAAAATCGTACAGCAGAGCTCCCAACGGCGCGTCGGCAGAGAGAATGAGCAAACCGCTGTGATCAGTAGAGAAGCCCAGCTCTTGCTCGGAACACAGCATGCCGTGCGACACTTGCCCACGAATCTCCGCCCCTTCCACTCGCCGGCCATCGGGTAAAGTCGATCCCTCCGGAGCCAGGGCAACTTTGTCGCCCACTTTCATGTTCGTGGCGCCACAGACAATAGAGAGCGGTTCTCCACCAGTGGTGACCGAGCAAACGACCAGACGATCGGCTTGTGGGTGAGGAACAATTTGAGTGATCTGGGCAATCGTAACAGGCGTCGCCCCTTGTTCACTAATGCTTTCGACCTCAAAGCCCGACATCGCCAAACGGTCGGCCAGTCGATCGAGAGGCAAGTTGATGGCGACAAACTCGCGCAGCCAGTTGAGTGTGACTTTCATTTAAAATTGCCGCAGAAAGCGTAAATCATTTGCGTAAAACAGTCGAATATCATCGATCCCATACCTGAGCATGGTAATGCGATCGATGCCCATGCCAAACGCGAAACCCGAGTAGACTTCCGGGTCATAGCCGACCGCACGGAACACATTCGGATGGACCATGCCTGACCCCAACACTTCGAGCCACCCCGTGCCTTTGCAGACGGGACAGTGCGGCTCGCGTCCGCCACAAATCACGCAGCCCATGTCAACTTCCGCGCTGGGTTCAGTGAAGGGAAAATAGCTTGGCCGGAAACGCACGGGAGTGCTCGTGCCGAACAGAGTGTGTACGAAAGCAGTCAACACGCCTTTCAGGTGAGCAAAGCAGATATCCGTACCGACCATTAACCCTTCAAGCTGCATGAACATGGGAGAATGGGTCACGTCGTCATCACACCGATAGACGCTTCCTGGCACGACAATCTGAATTGGTGGTTGGCGACTTTCCATCACGCGGATTTGCACCGGCGAAGTGTGAGTACGCAGCACGATTTTTGGTCCGGCGAAAAAGGTGTCCTGCATCTCCCGCGCCGGATGATCTTCTGGAATATTGAGCGCCGCAAAGTTATGATAATCGTCTTCAATATCCGGCCCGCGCGCCACTTCAAACCCCATTGCCGTAAAAATCGCGAGGGTTTCATCAAGGGTCTGTAAGAGCGGATGCAGGGAGCCGCGTGGACGTTTCGTGCCCGGCTCAGTCACGTCAATACGTTCCGCCGCCAAACTGTGGGCTTGTTGCTCTTCGGCGATACGGGCACGGCGTGCAGCAATCTGCGTCTCGAAGAGGTCACGCAATTGATTCGCTTGTTCCCCTATCGCGCGCCGTTGCTCTGGCGGCAGCCCGCCAAGGCTGCGCAGCACAGAAGTAAGTTCGCCTTTCTTGCCGAGCAACTGCACGCGGAACGACTCCAGGCTTGCTTCATCTCGGCACGCCTCAAGAGCGACCAGAGCCTCGTCACGAATACGCGCTAAGTCGTTATCCATAAGAAGCAATCACCAATTGTCACAAATTATGCATTGAAGGGAGAGAAAATACAGAGATATGAGCATTCACGAGAAGCGCTCAAGAAAAGAGTCGCTCCTCCTCGGCTTTTTCCTTCTCCCTTGGAGGCAAAGCTCTTAGGCCGCCACCGCAAGGCGCTCTTTGGCGAGATTCGCTACTGCAGCAAAGGCTTGAGGATCATGGAGCGCGAGCGCAGCCAAGATTTTTCGATCGATTTCGATGCTCGCCTGATGCAGCCCATGAATCAGACGACTGTAATTCAACCCATTTTGGCGCGCAGCAGCATTGATGCGGATATTCCACAGACGCCGGAACGTCCGTTTTTTGACGCGCCGGTCACGGTAGGCGTAGACCAGGCCGCGTTCCGCTGTCTCTCGTGCTTGCCGGTATTGTCTACGACGTCCACCAGTAAAACCTTTGGCTAATTTGAGGATCTTTTTATGACGGCGTCGGGCTTTGAAGCCTCGTCTTGCTCGGGGCATGGATTCGTCTCCTTACACCCTACAGGTAGGGAATCAGGCGCTTAATCGCGCTGACATTCGTCGCGTCCACTACCGAGGAGTGGCGGAGATGTCGCTTTTGTTTTCGTGTTTTTGCGGAAAGCTGATGACGCAGATACGCGTGTTTGCGCTTCACTTTCCCAGTACCTGTGACCTTGAACCGCTTCGCCGCTCCACGGCGGGTTTTCATTTTCGGCATAGTGTATTTACCTCGGGACCATTAACAGCGACATATTACGTCCTTCAAGACGGGCCTGTCCTTCCAGGGCGCCGATATCTTGGACTTTTTCTACCACTTTGTCCAACAACTCTTTTCCAATTTCCGGGTGCGTGATTTCTCGCCCGCGAAAAAGGACAGAGACCTTCACTCGTTGTTTCTTTTCCAGGAAGCGGCGAATATGATTCACCTTAAAGTCAATGTCATGGTCGCTCGTGCGTGAGCCCAATTTCACTTCTTTCACCAAGACTTGAGTTTGGTGCTTACGCGATTCCTGGACCTTTTTCTTTTGCAGGTAACGGAATTTGCCATAATCCATGATCCGGCAGACCGGCGGCGTCGCGGTCGGCGACACCTCCACCAGATCGAGTTCTTTACTTTCCGCAAGGCGCAGGGCTTCGCTGAGAGACATGACGCCGGACTGTTTGCCGTCCGCTTCAATCACGCGGACTTCGCGCGCGCGGATTTGTTGATTGATCCGTACTCCTGCTTCTTTTGCTATGGCGCACCTCCCGGCACGCGCTCAGCGGCCAAGCGAGCGATAAACGCCTCGACTGACAATGGAGCCATTTTCTCTCCCTTGCGTCCACGTGGCGCAACTGTCGCCGTGCTCACCTCTTTGTCTCCGATGACAACCATGTACGGCATTTTTTGCACTTCGGCCTCGCGGATTTTGTAGCCAAGTTTCTCGTTCCGCAGGTCAAGTTCGCTGCGAATGCCCTCCCGCAACAACTGCTCGTGTACTTGCTCGGCGTACTCGTTCTGCGCATCAGTCACGGTCAGAATCTTCACCTGCACAGGAGCGAGCCAGAGAGGGAAATTCCCCCCGCAATGCTCGATGAGTACACCCATAAAACGTTCGATAGATCCTAGCACTGCGCGATGAATCATGACAGGGCGCGCTTCGGTTCCCTCTGGAGTGACGTAACTCAGATCGAAGCGTTCCGGCAGCATAAAGTCGAGCTGGATGGTCGCCAACTGCCAGGAACGATGTAAGGCGTCGAAGACAATGATGTCAATTTTCGGTCCGTAAAAGGCTCCGTCCTCTGCGTTGAGACGATACGCAACCTTATTCTCAGTTAAGGCCTCCGCAAGCGCGGCTTCGGCTTTGTCCCACGTGGCGTCATCCCCTAACCGCTTTGGCGGACGTGTGGACAGATCGAACCGCACCTCAGCAAAGCCGAAGGCGCGATACACTTCGTTGACCATGCGTAACACGCCGCTGACTTCAGCCTTAATCTGTTCCGGAGTGCAAAAGATATGGGCGTCATCTTGTGCAAAGGAACGCACTCGTGTCAGCCCAGAGAGCACCCCGGACCGCTCAAATCGATGCAGCCGCGCGAAGTCGGCATAGCGCAGCGGCAGGTCCCGATACGAATGCTTTTTGGTGGCGTAGAGCAGAGTATGGCCAGGACAGTTCATGGGTTTGACGCCAAACTCTCGCTCTTCGATTTCGGTAAAGAAGATGTTCTCTTTGTAATTGTCCATGTGGCCCGAGCGGCGCCACAGGTCCACGTCAAAAATCTGCGGTGTCACGACTTCCTGGTAGCCATACCGTTGATACAGGTTGCGGATGTAGCCAATCAGCTCGTTATAAATAAACGCGCCCTTAGGATGGAAGAACGGACTTCCCGGAGCGAAAGGATGGAAACTGAAAAGATCAAGCTCCTTCCCCAAGCGGCGATGATCCCGCTTCTTCGCTTCTTCCAGCATCGCCAGATATTGGCGCAACTCTTTCTCGCTAGCGAAAGCAGTGCCATAGATGCGTTGCAGCATCTCGTTCCGCTCATCCCCACGCCAGTAAGCTCCAGCGACCCCGGTTAACTTGAATGCGGCGATGCGTGCGGTGGAAGGGACATGTGGCCCACGGCACAGGTCAACAAATTCTCCTTGACGATAGAGAGAAATAGCCTCGTTTGATGGGATACCAGCGATGATTTCCGCCTTGTAATGCTCTCCCATGTCGCGAAACATGTTGACGGCGTCATCGCGTGGAGTTTCCTCGCGGCTGACCGCGAAGTTTTCGGAGACGATGGTCTTCATCTCCGTTTCAATGCGTTCCAAATCTTCCGGAGTGAATGCCCCCTCACGTTTGAAGTCGTAATAAAATCCGTTCTCGATCACCGGACCAATCGTAATTTGGACATCGGGAAAAAGACGCTTCACTGCTTGCGCCATGAGATGGGCGGTGGAATGGCGTAAAACATCGAGCCCTTCAGCAGAAGAAGGCAGCACTGGCTCAAGTTCGCAATCACCAGTAAGACCACGAGAGAGATCAATGACCTTGCCGTTGACCTTTGCCGCAATGGCGTTCTTGGCGTTGGAGAGAAGGTCGCGCGGCGGCGTTCCCGTAGGAACTGTGCGTCTTTCTCCTCCAGGCAAAGTCACAATAATGTGTGCAGCACCCTCATTCATAGAAAAACAAAAAAGGCATCCCTGCACGATGCCTTAATCCCTCTCCTCGCTTCGGTCGGTATTGGCTGACGATGGATTCCTTACTTTGCTACAAAAGAGATATAGGCACGGGCGGGATTGAACCGCCGACCTCTTCCGTGTCAAGGAAGCGCTCTCCCACTGGGCTACGTGCCTCTGTGAATAACGTTTAATTCCTTTGCTGCCTACCAACTTTCTCTCAGAGTGTCAAGGAAAAGGTCAGTTTCCTAAGATTCGCGCACGACCTGTACCGTAACGTTGACATGCACGTCGCCACTGAGGTGAATCGGGACGGTATGCGCGCCAAGCTGCTTAATGGGCTCCGGAAGAATAATTTTACGCCGTTCAATAGTAATACCCTGAGCCTGGATCGCTTTCTCGATATCTTGATTCGTGACTGAACCAAAAAGCCGATCTTCTTCACCCGCACGAGCCGGAATCACCAAGTTGAGCGCGGTAATTTTATCACCCAGCGACTGCGCTTCTTTCTGTACACGTTCCCTTTTGGTCGCCGCAAGTCGCTTTTGATGTTCAAGCACACGCAAGTTCCGCTTGTCCGCGGCCAGCGCCAGTCCTCGTGGCAGCAAGTAGTTCCGACCAAAGCCGTCTCGAACTTTGACCACTTCACCAATGCGCCCGACGTTGACTACATCTTCTTGCAGAATAACTTCCATAACGGTCCTTCTTTACCAGAGTAATCCGTGAGTCGCCGCTGTCAGTAAGGTTATCTTTAAAAGCGCGAGGCCGCGTATGGCAGCATGGCCCCTGCCCGTGCGCGTTTAATCGCCCTTTTGAGTTTCCGTTGGTATTTGGCGCTCACGCCTGTAATGCGGCTCGGAAGAATTTTGCCGCGCTCCGTGACATATTTTGAGAGAAGATCAACATTTTTGAAATCGATCACTAAGTCTTTATTCGCGCGAAACGGGCAGACCTTGCGACGGATGCGGCGACGCGCCGGAAATTTGTCATCAGTCACCGGACTCCGTTTCACTTTTCCTCTTTCAGGTCTTGGCATATATTCGATCCTTCTTCCCTTTTTTCCTCATATCACTCGTATTGTCAGAAACAAAAGGGCGCAATCACCACACACAGACGTTCCTTACTGTTGTTCTTCGACGAATGATTCTTCCGGAGCGGGCGCCGGAGCCGCCGTTGGGGCTGCACTTTGCGCTTGTGTCTGTGATGGAGGAGACAGGGGCGCTCCGCGCACGACAGAAAGAAAACGGAGGACATCTTCATTCAAGCGAAGATTCCGTTCCAATTCTTTCAATGCCGCGGGGGCCGAATCAAACTCCAGCCGGACAAAATACCCACGCCGTTGCTTTTTGATGCGATACGCGAGGTCACGCATGCCCCACTCTTCAATTGTCACATCACTACCTTGACCATTTTCTACGATCTTTTGCATCCAGGCCGTGAGTTCCTTTACCCGTGGTTCAGGCAACTCTGGATGGAAGACGCAGACTGTTTCGTAACTTGGCATGCGATACTCCTAATCCTTACCCGTTATTGTTAACATGCACAAAGAACGCTGCACGTCTCGCTCTTTGGAGTTTCTACTATACACCATCTTTTTTTGGTTCAGAGGTGTGAAACAAAGCCATCGCTTTGTCCACCCCCTCGGAAAGTATGACCTCGATTGCGTTTGCCGCGCAATCTACCGCCGGGAGAATAAACGCTTCTTCTTGCGGAGTAAAGGGCTGTACCACGAAATGCGCGGGGTCTCGACGCCCCGGCGGTCGGCCAATGCCAATCTTCACCCGCACGAACTCTTTGCTGCCCAGCGCTTCGACCACAGAAACGATACCGCGATTGCCTCCAGCACCTCCACCGCCGCGTTTAATTCGCAGTTGGCCGACTGGAAGGTCCAAATCATCATGCACCACCACGAGGTCTGACAGCGCAAGATGGTAGTATTCCAGAGCCTTCACGATAGCGTCACCGCTCAGATTCATAAAGGTTTGCGGCTTGAGGAGGAGAATCTTCTCTCCGCGCTGCCACGCTTCTCCGATGAGCGAGGAAAACGCTTTGCGTGAAAAGGTTGTCGACCAGCGTTGGGCGAGGAGGTCGACAACCCAAAATCCGAGATTGTGTCGCGTTTTTCTATATTCAGGACCTGGATTGCCCAGCCCAACGATGACGCGCACAGTTTCTTCCTACAAGAACGTCGCGGCTTATTTCTTTTCCGCGGCAGCGGCTGGGGCGGCGGCTACTGGGGCGGCTTCTTCTGTTGCAGCAGCAGTGTCCGTAGGAGCTGCAGCGATTGGAGCAGACACGGTCACAACTGCTTCATCCACATCAAAGATGACTTTGACATTTGCGGGCAGCGTGAGGTCTGAAATATGCAGCGAGTCATGGATTTTCAGAGAGGACACGTCAACATCCACAAATTCAGGAATCTCCCGCGGAAGACACTCCACGGTGATCTCTCTCGTCAACGGCTGCAAATTGCCGCCGAGCGTCACGCCTTCTGCTTTTCCAACAAAATGCAGAGGCACGGTGACTTGCAGGGTTTTGGTGACGTCGACTTCATACAGGTCAACGTGGATTAAGGCGCTCGTGAGAGGATGCCGTTGGACCTCTCGGAGAATAGCAGCTTTGTCGCAAAACTCAGGCAAAGAAGAGCTGAGTTGGAGCAAGTGCGATCCTTCTAGGCCGGCAAGTTTGGTGCGAAATTCGTGCGCATCGATAGATAAGGGGGCAGGGGCTCTCCCGGGACCGTAAAAAACGCCTGGCACTCTGCCCTGACGCCGCATTCGCCCTGCTTCGCCTTTGCCGCTGCTTTGTCGAGCTTCCACAGTGAGTGTGATAGTTTCCATATATTCCTCTTGCTTTTTTATACAAATAGGGAACTGATTGATTCTTCGTTGTGAATCCGCCGGATCGCTTCCGCCATGAGCGGGGCGAGGGAAAGAACCTGAATTTTGCCCAAACTTTGTGCTTCCGGTCGTAGCGGAACCGAGTTAGTGACGATCAATTCTTCTAAGACGGAGGCGCGAATACGATCAATGGCCGGACCGGAAAGGACAGGATGGGTGCAACAGGCCAACACCGTTTGGGCGCCAGCGTCGCTGACTGCCGCAGCCGCTGTTGTGAGTGTTCCCGCAGTGTCTACCATATCATCAACGATGATAGCAACGGTGCCTTCGACTTCGCCAATGATGCGCATTTCCTCTACGTCAAGATTCGCTTTTGCCGCGATTCTTTCTTCTCCTGGACGCGCCCGACGTTTGTCAATAATTGCCAGCGAGGCTCCTAAGCGCTTGGCAAAAGCCCGCGCGCGCTCAACGCCGCCAGCATCGGGCGAAACAATCGTGACCTCTTCTTTGCCGATGCGCGAACGGAGATAGGGGAGCAATACTGGAGCAGAGAAGAGATTATCGACAGGAATATTAAAGAAGCCCTGAATCTGCCCCGCGTGCAGCTCCGCCGTCAACACTCGCGAAGCTCCTGCTGTAGTGACCAAATCGGCGATGAGTTTGGCGCTGATCGGCACGCGCGGCGCCACTTTACGGTCTTGTCGTGCATAGCCATAGTAGGGAATGACTGCGGTGATGCGGGTCGCCGAAGCACGTTTCAGCGCATCAAGGATCAACAACAGCTCCATCAAGTTGTCGTTGCCAGGAGTGCAGATGGATTGCACGACAAACACATCGCCGCCACGGACGTTTTCGGTAATCTCCACAGCGATTTCGCCGTCGCTGAAAGTCTTCACATCCGCCGCGCCAAGCGGCACGCCTAGATACGCGCAAATTTCTTGCGCCAACGGGCGGTTGGAGTTGCCCGCGAAGATCTTCAATATATCTCTCATCACACTATCCTCAGGAATGAGTCGACCGTAATTAATCGCCCGCTAGAAAGACTGGGGAGGCAGGATTCGAACCTGCGGATGCTGGGGCCAAAACCCAGTGCCTTGCCAACTTGGCTACTCCCCACCGATCGGATCAATTCTCGGTAATGTCTTTTGAATTGCCTAGTAAAAGGGCAAAGGGCGGAAAGGTCAAGGGGGGAATCTGAAGAGCAAAAAAGAGAACTGAAAAACCGGGGAAAAGAAGTGGGAAAACGAGGAAAACTCGGCATTTTAGGAAGTTAAGCAAGGACTAGGAAAGTGGTTCGGTCAGGAAGGTGCGCCCGTGTCGTTCGAGAATAACTGTTGCTTCCTCTGCTTGAGCACGGTTAGTGAATATGCCAAACACCGCTGAACCGCTGCCGGACATGAGTGCTCCCACGGCTCCTGCACCAAACAAAGCGGATTTAATCGCTGTAATCTGCGGATACAGCGGGCAGACTGCCCGTTCAAGATCGTTGATCAGCAATTGCTGGTCCGGCCATTGGCCAGGTGTATAGTCTCGTAATGTTTCTGCAGCATTGTCAGGCGGCAAGGCGTCGAACTGTCGATATGCCCACGGCGTCTTGACCTCGAAAGGTGGAACAACGAGCGTGATCCACCGATGAGGAAGGGGCGGGACCACCGTCAAGATTTCTCCGATGCCTTCGACCTGAGCAGGTCGACAAGGAATAAAAAAAGGCACGTCAGCACCCAACTGGACCCCCAGTTGGCAAAGCCGTTCTTCAGACAAATTGAGAGCCAAAAGTGTGTTGAGCCCTTTCAGCACGGCAGCCGCGTCACTGCTGCCTCCGCCTAGCCCAGCGCCTGCAGGAATACATTTGCGCAATGAAAGAGAAATGTTCGGCTGTACTGCACTTTCGCGACACAAGAGCACTGCGGCTTGATACGCAAGGTTCGTTTCATCTGCTGGGAGAGCTGGATCACTACACGAAAGCGTAATGACCCCCGGTTTATCCTCGACTTGAATATCGATTTCATCGCACAAGTTCAGCGGAATCATCAAAGAATCCAGCAAATGGTACCCATCCGGTCTACGACCGACGACGCGTAGATACACGTTGATCTTCGCTGGCGCAAGAATGTGGAGCTGTCGCATGTCTGTGCTCTATCGGTCCGGAGCATGGGCGCGCAAGGGCCTGCGGCGTTGCAGCCTGCTTCTACCTATGCAACAACACACAACATGGAGCACTTTCTTGCCGTTGCGAAAGACGCCGCTCATCAGGCAGGCGCGTTACTCCGAGCCAATTGGCTGCAACCCAAAACGATCGAGATGAAGACGGACATCGTCGATCTCGTGACCAATGTCGATAAAGAGTCCGACGCCCTGATTACCGGCCTGCTGCGCACACACTTCCCCACACATCAAATCATTGCCGAAGAATCCGCTGTTTCCGGACAAGAGAGTCCGTATCAGTGGTATATTGACCCGATCGATGGCACGACCAATTTCGCCCACGGTTTCCCGCATTTCGCCGTCTCTATCGCCCTAGGGCACGAATCGCGCATGATTGTCGCTGTTGTCCATGATCCGATACGCGGAGAAACTTTTTCCGCGACCCGAGACGGTGGGGCTTTTCTCAACGATGCGCCTCTGCGCGTGTCGCAAGCGCCGTCCCTGGATCAGTCGCTTGTGTTAACAGGTTTCCCCTACGACCGCCGTAAGCGTAGCGAATACTACCTGCGTTTCTATCAAGCCTTCATGATGCGGACGCAAGGGGTGCGTCGCTGCGGTTCTGCTGCGCTCGATTTGTGTTATGTGGCGTGCGGTCGTGCGGACGCCTTCTGGGAGTGGCGTTTACATCCGTGGGACACCGCCGCCGGTTCGCTCATCGTCGAAGAAGCGGGAGGGAAGATGAGTGATTTTATTGGTGAGCCGTTTCGCATTCATGGAGAACAAACGTTAGCGTCAAATGGTCTCCTGCACGAAGAGATGTTGACGGTGTTGCGAGAATTGATCTAAACCGAGATGCAAGAGTTTGATCCACTCCGTCCGGACATGAACTGTCCGGGCTACACAGCAACGCTGGCTGAAACCAGCTTCAAGCCCCATTCATGGGGCGCTGCCTTGTAGCCTGGCGATTTATCGTCGGGTGAACCGGATCGGACGTCGCATGAGACGCCAACGCACCCAACCGAGCACCATGAAGCACTCCCTGCGAGAAGAATCGATCTTGCAGGCCGCCGCCGCTTGCTTCGGTGAACACGGGTATCGCGCGACCACGCTCGAAACTGTGGCCGAGCGACTGGGCATCTCGCGGGTGACGCTCTATCGCTATTGTCCAAGTAAAGAAGAATTGCTGATCCGTGTCTTTGAGCGCTCGATCGCCATCTTTCAACGCGGGTTGCAACAAATCTGCGCACAAGAGATCCCTCCTGAAGAAAAAATGCGGCAGATTATTCGTCATCAAGTGCGCCTCATGGCCGACCATCGCAATTTTCTCTCGGTGTTCTTTAGTGAGGAAAGCCATCTGCCAGCGGAAATGGCGGAGCGCGCGCGAGCGGAACGCCGCACGTATGATGCATTGATTGAAAGTGTAATCCAAGAAGGAGTTGAATCGGGACGACTCGCACCGTTCCCACCGAAACTGCTCTCGTTCGCACTCTTAGGCATGTGTAACTGGTTGTATCAGTGGTATCAGGCGGACGGACCGCTCTCCGCCGACGAAGTGGCGCGGATTTTCATTGCGCTCGTTGAACACGGATATCTCCAGGGCGATCCCCAACAAGAAATTCTCAAACGACTTGAACGAGTAGAAACCGAACTCTCCGATTTACGCCGTACTTTCCAAGCCTCCAATCTTCCGTCTCTCGCGGCCAATCTTCCTACGACATGAGGAGGAAAGAAGCCCCATGCACTGCGCACGCTGTGGTTCGGAGAATCCTGACGGGGCGAAGTTCTGCGCAGCATGCGCTACTCCGCTTTCAGAAAAGTCAAAAGGCAAAAGACAAAAATCAAAAGCCTGTCCTGAGCGTAGTCGAAGGAGCAAAAGTGCTCCTCCCTCGTCTCAGGACTCAGCACTCTTCTGCCGAGCGTCGCCAACTCACCGTGATGTTCGTTGACCTGGTGGGGTCCACAGCCTTATCCGCCCAGCTCGATCCTGAAGACTACCAGGCGGTGGTACAACACTATCACCAGACGTGCGACGCCATCCTCCAACGTTATGAAGGTCATGTCGCTCAGCCTTTGGGTGATGGACTACTGGTCTACTTTGGCTATCCCGCAGCGCATGAGGATGATGCTCGGCGCGCCGTGCGGGCGGGGTTGGAGATTGTTCAGGCCCTACAGAACCGCACGCAACAGCAAGCGGCCAGTGCTCCGCTCCCTCACGGTCGCGGCTCGGATTCCCTCCATGTCCGCATCGGCATTCACACTGGCCTCGTTGTTATCGGCGAGATTGGCAGCCGCGAGAAGCGGGAGATGTTGGCCTTGGGTGAGACCCCGAATATCGCCGCGCGTGTCCAAGGGCAAGCGAACCCCGATGAAGTCATGATCAGCACAGCGACCTATCGTTTGGTTGAAGGCTTGTTCGAGTTTGAGGACCGTGGGCAACCGGAGCTGAAAGGAGTGGCCACACCGCTGACGCTCTATCGGGCTGTGAGGGAGAGCGAGGTCCACAGCCGTTTTGAGGTCGTTGTGCGCAAAGGGCTCACACCGCTGGTGGGGCGTGAACATGAGTTTGGTCTGCTCTGTGAGCGCTGGCAGCAAGTGAAAAACGGCGAAGGCCACGTCGTCTTGCTCAGTGGCGAGCCGGGCATCGGCAAATCCCGTTTAGTAGAAGCCCTGAAAGAAACCGTTGAGCGTGAGGAGGCTCGCTGTATAGAGCTGCGCTGTTCACCCTACACGCAGAGCAGTGCATTGCAGCCGGTCATTGAACATCTGCAGCGGGTCTTGCAGTTTCGCCCAGAGGATACAGCCGAGGAGAAACTGCGCAAGCTCACCGTAAGGGCGCAGTATGCTGTGCCCCGACAAAACGATATCGTGTCATTGCTGGCAGCTTTGTTATCGCTCCCGCATCCCGACGGCTATCCTCAACTGACGTTCAGTCCACAAAAGCAGAAAGAGAAGACGTACGAAGCCTTGGTTGCCTGGCTGTGTGCTGCAGCGAAACAGCAGGCTATGGTCTACGCCTGGGAAGACCTGCATTGGGCTGATCCGTCCACGTTAGAACTGCTCACGCTCTTTCTACAACAAATGCCGACGACACGGTTACTCACGGTACTGACGTTTCGCTCTGAATTTGTCCCGCCGTGGGGCGCACATTCGTATCTCAGTCAGCTCACCCTCAGTCGGCTCGGGCGCACGCAAGTGGAGTCGATGGTAGAGAAAGTGACGGGCGGGCATGCGTTCCCTGCTGAAGTCGTCCAACAGATTGTGAGTAAGACCGATGGCGTGCCCCTCTTTGTCGAAGAGCTGACCAAGTCTGTGATGGAATCCGTAGGGGCGCAGCAGGCTGCGTCCCTGCAATTGAGCATTCCTGCCACGTTGCAAGATGCGCTCATGGCCCGGCTCGATCGGCTTGGGACAGCGAAAGAGATTGCGCAGCTCGGCGCCACGCTGGGGCGCGAGTTTCGCTACGAACTGCTTCACGCCGTCTCACCATTAAGTGAGGCTACATTACAACAAGGATTACGACAATTGGCGGACTCTGAACTGGTCTTCCAGAATGGAGTGGCACGCTACGCCGCTAACCGAAATTCCTGTTGATATTGTAAGGCAGCGG
>CAYTVL010000035.1:0-62997 GCA_964441775.1 uncultured Enterobacteriaceae bacterium | reverse complement strand
CCGTCATGCCGATCACCCCGTTCATCGGCGTGCGGATCTCATGACTCATCGTCGCCAAAAACTCTGATTTGAGACGCGAGGCCTCAATGGCGGTGTTTTTCGCTTCGGTCAATTCTTCTGCCAGTCGCGCTAGGTCTCTGGCTTGTTGTTCAGCTCGACAGCGCGCTTCTTCTATTTGGTTGTAGTATTGACGGAGTCCTTCCTCAGCTTGCTTTCGCTCGGTAATGTCTCGGATGTGCGCGGTGAAAATCGGGGGCTCTCCATTGAAATGGAGCGCGGTAAGAGCTAACTCGACTGGAAACTCACTGCCATCGGCGCGCAACGCTGCTATCTCGAAGCGCTTCCGTAATCTTGGTTGATCGGGTCTCAACAAATACGCGGCAAGACCACGGCGATGCGCTTCGCGAAAGGGAGGGGGAATGATTGTTTCCGCTAAGTCTTTGCCCAGGACTGCGGCGCGACTGTAGCCGAAAATCTGCTCCGCCGCGGGATTAAACTCACTGATGCGCCCGTGATGATCAATAGTGACAATAGCGTCGAGGGCCACTTCTACAAGAGCGCCTTTGCGCGCCTCCGACTGGTGAACGGCTTGCAGCATTTGTCCTTTCTGAACGCGTTTGACCGCTCCTGCGGCAAACAGTTGTGTTGAAAGAAGGAGGACGACTAATTGGAACAACGCGCGGTTTGAAGCGTGTTCCGTTTCCGTGCTTTGGCGGGTTGATTCTTCTTTGTAGATTTGTTTTAGCTCTTGTAAATCATCACGCACCCGATTGAAAGCCAGGGCTCCATCGCGGGCGTCCTGGGCAATGGCTTCGGTGCCGTTGCCTTCGAGGATCAAGGCGATCAGTTGATCGCGGATTGTCAGATAAGCGGTCCAATCCCTTTGAAACCGCGCCGCAATAAGGCTGGCCTTTGACGAGATGATATGGTGTTGAGAAGCTATACTGAGTTCCGCGACTTGAGCATCTGCCGCCCGGGATTGATCGACGTAGTCGATCTGTAAATTGCTATCCGTCGTTGTGAGTGCGTATTGCATACTACGACGCGCTTCTTGAGTGAGATATTGAAGATCCCCTAAAAGGTCCAAGGCGTGCACGGAAGCGGCATAGCTGCTCCGGACGCTTTGAGACGTCTGGAACAACGCCCACACGGCGAATCCGCCGACCCCGAGCACCACACAACCGATCAGCAGAAACGCTCCCGGAAAGCTGTAACGACGATAGCGTGAGAGGTGGCTCCACGGCGTTGCTTCCTGCGCGGGCGCATCTCGATTGCTGTCGTTCACACTGGGCTCGCTATGGACAGCAGAAGCCGAAGTATGCGAGGTTGCTGTAGAAATCTCCGGTGATGGAGAGGCGTTTGACCGAATCATCCATTTTTATCCTTACTTTTCACCTCAGGAACAAAGGTAAGGATCGGCATATTGCTCACCAACTGCAACTTCAGCTTCTCCTGCGCATATCCCTCCCCAGGGTTTTCTTGACCAAATGAGGCCGACCTCCGCTGCGGGGGTTTTGTCCTATAGTCCTTCTCAGTTGGACACGCTAGAGTGCACTCAAACCAAACGGTCCGTGTCATTGAGGAGGCGCTATGGTGACGGAAGATCTCAAAGTAGAAGTAAAAAACCGTGTCGGTATCTTGACGCTCAATCGGCCAGATAAATTAAACGCGCTCACCCCGGCCATGACGACGGCTGCGGTCGAAGCCCTACGAGATTTTGCTGGAAACCCGGCTGTTGGTGCGGTGGTGGTGACTGGCGCTGGGCGTGGCTTCTGCGCGGGAGGGGACGTATCCGCCATGCGTAACCGAAACGAGCTCGGCGCGGGCGGCGCCACGTATGAACAGCGAGTCGATCGACTTCGCGATGGGCACGCGTGGCCCTGGCTTCTCTACTCGATGCCTAAAGTGACGATCGCGGTGGTGAATGGCCCCGTGGCTGGGGCTGGACTGGGATTGGCGCTCTCGTGTGATTTGCGCATCGCTTCGGATCAAGCGCGTTTCGGCACGGCCTATGCCCGCGTTGGATACGGCGGAGATTATGGCGTGACGTGGCAACTCACGCAGTTAGTGGGCCAGGCAAAGGCGAAAGAACTGTTCTTCTTGCCGGATATGATTACCGCCGAGGAGGCGTATCGTATTAACTTAGTCAACCGTATCGCGCCGCACGACAAACTGTGGGATGAAGCGATGGCGATCGCCGAGCGCATCGCGGCCGGTCCGCTGGTGAGTTACCGCTACATGAAGGCGAATATTAATCAGTCCACAACCGTAGATTTCCATACGATGCTGGATCGGGAGGCCGAAACTCATAACCGTTGTGGACAAACAGAAGATCATCAAGAAGGGGTGCGGGCGTTCATGGAGAAACGCACCCCAGAATTTCGTGGACGCTGAGGGGAAAAAAGAAAGAATGCTCGATTCGCTACTGTGCCAACTCGTCCAGCAAGGTGCGGGCCTCGACGAGATCCGCGGTCGCAAACCCTTCGGTGAACCAGGCATAAATTTTCTGGAGTAAGCGCCTGGCTGCCGCACGCTTGCCCTGTCGCCGCCACAGTCGGCACAAACTCGTGGCGGCGCGCAACTCAAGCGACTTCGCTTGCTGGCGGCGCGCGATTGCAATGGCCTGGAGAAAGCAGGCCTCAGCTTCTCTTTCAGCCTCAGAATTTTTATATTCTGCATTTTTAATTTTTAATTGTTGCAGCGTGAGTTCGCCTTTGAGGCGGTGTAGTTCCGCCTCCCAGAACCGTTCGCCCCATTGTTCAACAATGGTGAAGGCCCTGGCTAGAGCGGCGAGCCCCTCATCAATGTGTCCCGTTCTCTGATAGACCGCAGGCAAGAGCGACAAGCCCCATGATTGCAGAAACCCGGCTCCGGTGGCTTGCCAGGCTTGCAGGCCGGTCGAGAATTCTTCCATGCCTTCTTCTAAACGATCTTGTTCCGCCAGCGTCCACCCCAACAACACGCGCGCCCCGGCGTACCAAAGGGTAAATCCCTGCGATGCTGAGAACACAATGTTTTCTTGGGTGCAGGTTTTTACCTCGTTAACTTCCCGCCGAAACTGATGGAGAGCAGTGATGCAACTAAGAGCATACGCGAGACTGAAAGGGGAGGCGTGCCGTCGGGCGAGAGCAACTGCTTCACGGCTTGCCTGCAACGCCTGCTCGGGATAGCCCAGAAACCACAACGCCCAGGCTGTCCATGAGAGGCAGACCATCCCCGGATCTTGCCCATACACAAAGGCGTGCCCTTGATGCTGATCGCGATCGTACAAGGCGCTGCCCCGCTGTAAAAATTGTAGCGCTGTTGTGAATTCGCCGAGGCAGACCGCAGTGAGTCCGACCGCGACACACGCTTCGAGGCGAAAGTCGATATTGTCCGTGTCCTCGGTAAGACGCCGCAGTTGCTCTCCCAATTCTTTGGCGGTGGTTAAATCACCCCGCACGAAATACGTTACCCAGATACCCCACAGAACTGGGAACAACTGTGGCGTTTCTCCCACCTGACGACACAACTCTCGAGCGTGGGCGTAGGTCTGTTCCACCTCCGGAGAGGCGTGGCCTTTGGTGGCGATGAGTGGAGGCCCCAGCGCCATCTGGAGCATGAGTTCCTGTTGCGTTCGTTGAAAGGATTCCGGCGCGAACTTGAGCAGCTCCAGCGCTTTTGTTCCATGAGCAATCGCTTCTTGATAGGCGCAGCGTTGCAAGGCGTTTTCGCTCGCCACATGGAAATAGTGCACCGCGCGTTCATACTCGCGTCCGTGCTCGAAATGGAAGGCAAGAAGCCCTGCGATTGCCCCATCACGGTCTTGGTGGCCTGCTGCTATGCGTTCGCCGATATTTTTATGCAGACGCGCGCGGCGGCTCGGCGTCAGGCGACGATAAAGGATTTCTTGATGCAGCGCATGGACAAAACTGTAGCGGCCCGTCACGCTGCCGTCGGACCATTCTTGGTGGTCCTGGAAGTTAATGAATTGCTCTTTACGGGCGAGCGCCGCACAATGCTCTTCCACCAGCTCTATTTCTTCCGTCATCCCTGCGGCAATTGCCGCAGCCCAGAATTCCATCCCGGCGACACTTGCCACTTCCAGGAGAAGACGATCGTGCGGGTCGAGGGCGTCGAGCTGTTGTTCGATCATCTGCCCCACGTTGTTTGGGATACTCTGTTCGATGATGGGAAGGGAGGCGTTGACGATCCAGGCTCCTTGTTGGTGCGTGATAAAACCTTGCGTCGTGAGGTGATCCACCAGGTTCACCATGAAGAGGGGGTTGCCTTCTGTGCGCTGATGGATGAGTGGCCCGAGCTTGGTGGGAAGCAGGCTGGCGGGGAATCGGGCGGCAAGGTACGCCGTCACCTCTGTCTCCGGAAGAAAGTTGAGTGGTAGTTCTTCACATTGTCGACGCAATTGCAAGGCGTTGGCGACAGCGGAAATATGGTGATTCTGTACACGGGCGTCAGCGGGACGATAGGAGCAAAGGATCAGCAACCGGGCCGGTGGTTTGCGCTGCGCGAAGACGGTAATCAGATCGAGCGTGGACGTATCGCTCCAATGGAGGTCCTCCAGGACGAGAAGAAGCGGCTGCTCTGCGGTGATGGCTTCGAGCGCTTCCGCCATCTCGCGGAGCATACGTTCACGTGTGGCGTCTTGGATGCGACGGCGGAGCGCCTCAAGCTCTTCCGGACTGTTGACTCCCGGCATTTGTACAAGCCAGGTTGGAGCATAATGAGTCAGCAGGGCGAGGAGATTGGAATTACGCGACTCTCGACACAATTGTCCGAGGGCGTCCAGCATCGGCATGTAGGCTTCGCCTTCGCCGTACTGTTCAAAGCACTGCCCTTGCGCAATGAGTCCGCCGTGCTGCGTGCGGACTTGCGCTAAAAATGCTTCGACCAGAGTCGTCTTGCCGATGCCGGCTTCCCCGGTAATGAAAACGACCCGCCGTTCCCCGGCGACGGTCTGCGCCCACCACTGGTGCAGTTGCACGAGTTCGACTTTGCGGCCCACCACAACAGAGTCCTGAGTTTTGAGTTCTAAGTCCTGAGTGTCGGAACTTGGAACTTGGAACTTGGAACTTGGAACTGGAGCGGCTGTGACCGGGGCGATAAACCGGTAGCCTCGTCCATGCACGGTTTCGATGAAGCGCGGCGAGTGTGAGATGTCGCCGAGTGCTTTCCGTAATTCTTGAATATAATCTTTCGGCAAAGTCGGGCTAACGCGGGTGCCTGCCCAGACGTTGTCAAGAAGTTCTTCTTTCGTGATCAACCGCCCGGGGTGCTCCACAAGATAACGCAAGACCGTCCAGGTCTTTGGGCGGAGTGTGACCAGTTGAGTCCCACGCCACAGTTGCTCATTCACGAGGTCCAGATGGAAGGGGAAGAAAACAAGAGGTGATGAAGAGTCCATACAATACTCTCCAAAAATTCTACCAGAATTCTACCAAAGAAGAGAGTAAAGTTCATGGCTTCTTAAGGAACCCTGGGGTAGGCTCATCCTCGTGAGCGGTTCAAGAAGCAGAGACACCTTCCGATAACTAAACCGTTCCGGCGGATCTAAGGAGCAGGTGGTATATGGATAGGCGAGTCGTCATCACTGGCATAGGCATTATCAGTCCTCTTGGGACAGGCAAAGAAACGTTCTGGCGCTCATTGGTGGAAGGGCGCTCGGGAATTCGGCGACTCTCGCGTTTCGATCCCACGGGCTATAGTTGTCAAGTCGCTGGCGAGATTCCTGACACCAGTTACACGGATTTTATTGACGCGAAAAAGCGCAAGCGCATGACCCACGTTTCGCAACTAGCAGTAGCGAGTGCGAAAATGGCGCTGATAGACGCTGGGCTCAAGCCTGGCTGGGCCAATCCATTGAGCGCTGGCGTGATTCTTGGCACGTCTGTGGGCAGTTTACGCGACGGCGTCGAACAACAGTCGATCCTCCTAGAGCGAGGAGCGAACCGGATCAATCCGTTTGTCTCCGCCGGGCTGCATATCAATGCGCTTTCGGCTGAGGTGGCGATTGCCGCGCGGACGCAAGGGCTGGCATTTACCATTGGCGGCGGTTGCGCCTCAAGTCTGTGCGCCATGGGTGTCGCCGTCGACATGATTCGCAACGGCACCCTGGACGTGTGCATTAGCGGCGGCGCGGAGAGCCCGCTATTTCCTTTGACGTTTGCGAGCCTGGGGCGGACGCAGGAACTCACTTGCCTCAATGAAGCGCCGGACCGCGCGTCGCGACCTTTTGATCGTGCGCATGATGGGCTCGTCGTTAGCGAAGGGAGCTGCGTGTTGATTCTGGAAGAACGCAGTCGAGCCGAGCAACGGGGAGCGCGTATTTACGGAGAGATCTTGAGCCATGCTCTCGGCTGTGAAGCGTACGAATCTTTTGCCCTTGAGCCGAGTGGAGAACAAGCGTCCGCTACCCTGAGAGGCGCGCTTGAGCGTGCACAGGTGGCGCCGGAAGAGATTAATTGGGTGAATGCGCACGGCAGTTCGTGCCCCAATTGGGATCGCAAGGAAACCCAGATTTTGAAAAAGGCTCTGGGCAACACTGCGTATGCCGTGCCGATCAGCGCCACAAAATCCGTCATGGGCCATACGTTTGGCGCGGCGGCGGCGTTCCAGGTGGCTTCTGCGCTCCTCGCTATGGAAGAGGGCTGTATCCCGCCAACGATGAATCTCGACACTCCCGACCCTGAGTGCGATTTAGACTACGTCCCGCGGCAGGCGCGCCCCGCCCAGCTTGATGTTTGCCTTGTCAACGCCTTTGCCTATGGCGGCATTAATTCTTTCATGCTCCTTCAGCAAAGTGACGCCCCAGCCCGACACCGGACCAAGCCGGTATCGGTTTCCCTTCCTTCTGTTTTGCCTTCTTACTGAGTGAACTGCCCCGCGCGTGTGTGGAGGAGCCGCTGCGCTGGACATCAGGCCTCAGGGATCGGGCAGCAGTTTCTTCTGTCTGGCGCCTGTCGTCTGTTGCTATTTCTGTTGCAGCGTCAATTCGCCCTTGAGGCGGAACAGCTCTGCCGCGTAAAAGCGTTCCCCCGTCTTTTCCATCATTGTCTGGGCTGCGGCTAGTAGTGGTAACCCAGCACTTTCCTGTCCCGCCCTCGCGTAAGCCCACGCCAGATCGCAGGAGAATAAGGGCAGCCAGAGTTTTGCCCCTGTAGCGCGGAATGCACCTAGGGCGTGCTGCATCTGTTGAATGCCCTCTGTGACGGAACTGTTTTGCGCCAATATCCGTCCGCGCCGGAAAGCGCCAACCGCAAACCATTGTGGAAATCCCTGTTGCTGCGTGAGTGTGACAAGTTCTTCCGCCATCTCTTGGGCGATCTGTAGTTCTCCGAGCCAGGTATAGAGAAGGACGGCTGACGACAAGGCTACGGCCTGGCTATGGGCGTGCGCTACCTGCCGCGCTAAGTGTAAGGCTTGGCGACAATAGTGCCGGGCTTGGTCGGCGTAACCCTGCAACCATAAGATCTCGGCGAGATAGCAATGACAGTGCACGCCAGGGTCCTGAATCACATCAGACATCTGCGGGCTGTGCTGCCGCATGTCATACAGCGCTATGCCTTCGGTAAAATCCCTCTGCGCGCGTGCAAAGTTTCCCATTTGATAGGAGACCGTCCCAGCAAGCACGTGCGCCCACAACTGGCGCGTCGTATCATCTCCATTCTCAGTCAGATGCAGAAGTTGTTGCGCCAACGCGCGAGCTTGACGAAATTTGGCTTGGTTATGGCGTACGCCACAGAGTCCGAGTATGGCGGGGAAAAGGGTGCGCGTGTCCCTACGGTACTGGCAAAGGGCGCGCGCGCGGCTATAGACGCCCTCCACTTCTGCAGAAGCATAGCCTTTCAAGGTGATGAGTGGGGCGCCAAGCGCCAGTTGGAGACGACTCTCATGCTGCAGACGTGCTGTTGAAAGTGGAAGCCGCCGCAGGAGGGTTAATCCCTTGCTGAAAAGACGTACGGCTTCGCCATGAGCGCTGCGACGCGTCGCGTTTTCTCCCGCCTGCCGCAGATAGTGAACCGCACGGGAAAAGTTTCGGCCCTGCTCAAAATGCACGGCAAGTTCTGCGGCGACCTCGCGCGCCTGAAGACCATAACCGTACTCAATCCGTTCTCCAATTCGTTGATGGAGTCTCACACGTTGCCCTATCGGCAGTCGTTCATAGAGGACGTGCTGATACAGAGCATGAAGGAAACCGTAACGGCTTGTCACGGTTCCATCGGGCCACTCGTTGCTGCCGGCGAAGCGGAGGAAAAGGGCGCGGCGCGCAAGCTCGGTGCAGAATTCTTCTACTATGTCTTCCGGTTCCCCTAACCCGGCGGCTACGGCTGCAGCCGAGAATTCCGCCCCTACCACACTAGCGACTTCTAGGATGCGTTGGCTTGCAAGGTCGACCCGCTCGATATTCCAGGCGATAAGCTGTTGTAGATGAGGCGGCACGCCGTTCCGCACATGGGCCGCAGCATTCTGAAGACGCCAGTGTCCATCTCTGGTCGTTAGTGTCCCTTGGGCAAGCAAATAATCCATGATCTCTACCATAAACAGAGGATTGCCTTCGGTATGTTGGTAAAGCGCCTGAGAGAGATCCTGGAGCGACGCGTCCGAAGGGACGCACTCTTTCTTTTCCCTGCGAAACCGCCCAGTCAAATACTCCTTGATGGCGGTAGGGCTCAAGGGGTTCACTGGCAGTTCCTTTCCCTGCTTGTGAGTCAAGATCTCTTGCACGATGGCCCGGAGCGGATGTCCGGTCCTAAGGATATCGACGGGGCGGTAACTCCCGATGATGAGGAGCTGCGCCCGTTCGCTTCGTGCGGCGAGAAAGGATAGCAAATCTACAGTTGACGCATCACTCCAGTGCAGGTCCTCAAGCCAAAGAATGAGCGTTTGTGTGGCGGCGCTGGCTTCAACTGCTTCCGCAAATTCTCGGAGCATGCGCCCACGTGTGGCTCCACGCACTTCCCATTCCAGCTTTTTTCGCTCAGTTGGCGTAAGAAGACCTGGCATCTGCACCAGCCAAGTAGGGGCGTACTGGCGTAATAAGCTGAGCAGTGACTTTCCGTCAGGCGCCCGGCTCAGTCGCCCTAAGGCGGTCAACACCGGCAAATAGGCTTCACTCGTTCCAGAGTGTTCGATGCATTGGCCGGGGGCGATGTCGACCTGAGGCTGCGTAGCGACCTGTCGGAGAAACGTATCCACCAGCGTCGTCTTGCCAATGCCTGGTTCACCAGTGACAAAGACGATTTGCCGTTCGCCAGCACATGCGTTTGTGAGGGCCTGATAGAGTTGGGTCAGTTCGGCGTCGCGTCCCACTATGCTCGCCAGCGGAAGATGAGAAGGGGAGGTGAGAGAAGGACTAGAAGGGGCGGGCTGTGAACTCTGAACGGATCGGAGAAAGCGATAGCCCTTCCGTGGAATAGTCTCGATAAACCGAGAAGGCTGCTGCTGGTCCGCAAGCACACGGCGTATTTCCCACACCGAGGTTTTCAGGACGCCATCACTGACAGTTATGTCTGGCCACAACGCCGCGAGCAGCGCCGTTTTGCTCACCAGTTGGCCTGATCGTTCTACTAAGTAAAGTAAGACTTTCGCCGTCTGTGGCTTGAGATGCAGGCGACGCTTCCCTCGCCAGAGGGCACCGGTTGCAATCTCAAGACGAAAAGGGGGAAAACTCAGATACGCAGCCTTGATCGCCATTGAGGTTTTTCCCTTCACTCGTTTTGTTTGAAAAACCAGAAACACTTTACTATATCGTTGACCAATAATTGACCAGAGCCTGACCTAAAATTGACCATTTATTGCTTGTTATCCTGGGGGACTTTTTGTACAGCTCATCGCAGCTCATGACTGCGCACTGCGAATCTTTCCTACATGAGGGCAAAGGCGTGTCCCGTATGACCTGCCGTAACCTACAAGCCATCATTTATGCAAGTCTCCTGTTATTGACCGCATCGTTTGCGTGCGCGGCCAAGCCGGATACAACCGTCCGCTTGCCAGGCCACATCTTACCGGCGCTTGCCAGGGCGAAGCCTGTAGCGAGAGAATCCTCCTCACGAGTCGAGCAGCCACTGACGTTAACACTGGTGCTCAAGCGTGACGACCAAGCAGGATTCGAGCGTTATCTACATGAGGTCTACGATGCTTCCTCTCCCAACTATCGTAAGTTCCTCACTCAAAGTGAACTGTCCGATCGCTTTGGGCCGTCACGTGGAACATACGATAAAGTGCTGAGTCATTTGCAGCGCAACGGATTCACGCTAGTCGAAGGATCAGAGAATCGATTGACGCTAATGGTGCGCGGAAACCGCTCCGAGGTGGAGAAAGCCTTTGCGCTCCATATTCGTAATTATAAGATTGGTGACAAACGTTTTTATGCAAATGACCGAGACCCTGAGTTACCTGCGCACTTGGCCTCGGCAGTGCAGACAGTTTCTGGCCTCTCTAATCTCGCGCAACCCCGCGCTAATGACATCGCCCATGATATAGGAGTACTAGTTTGTAAATTTTCAAACGCTTTAGCCAGCGCAAATAATGAACCAGAGAAAGTGAAAGACTGCGGGAACTACCAATTCTTTTGGTACAGTTCTCCTGCGGGTAAAGATCCGCCAGGCTGGGAAGAGCTAGACGGAACTGGCCAAACGGTTGGCTTGATCGAGTTTGACACCTTTCAAATGAGTGATGTCGCCGATTTCCTCAGCCTGATTGGAGCGCCAGCGACGAAGATTAACAACGTGAGTGAGGTCAAAGTGAATGGCGGTGCGCCGCTGGGGTTGAACCAGGCTGAGGTACTCCTCGACATTAATACTGTTCTTACTGGCGCGCCTGGTGCGAAGGTCGTCGTCTATGACGGGCCTTTTACAGGCGCTGGAACAAGTTTCCAAGCCCTCTTTAACGCAGCCATCAATGGCGGTTCCACAATTATCAGCAATAGTTGGGCATACTGCGAGGATCAAACGACACTGGCTGATGTCCAAAGCATCGACTCCATTTTTAAGAGTGCAGCGGCAGCTGGAATTACCATTTTGAACGGCGCGGGTGATAGTGGCAGTACGTGTCTTGACGGTGCGGCGAATACGGTCGCAGTTCCGGCTGACTCGCCCAATGCTACAGCCGTGGGTGGTTCGTCGCTCAGCAGTGGACACGGATATACCTACGGGAGTGAACAATGGTGGAATGGTGCTAATAACACGCCGCCAACGGGGCAGGGTGGCTTCGGTCAAAGCAATTTCTTCGCCGTGCCAACCTATCAGGCTGGACTGGCCAATTCTGCGCGACGATCAATTCCCGATGTCGTGGCTAACGCAGATCCAGCATCTGGCGTTTTACTTTGCCAAGCAAGCGCAGGTGGATGCCCAACTGGCCTCATCTATGGAGGAACAAGTATCGCGGCCCCGGTGTGGGCTGCTTTCTCGGCGGTACTTAATCAAGGCTTGGGGCAGAATATCGGAGCCCTTAATCAGGCAATCTATCCTTTTGCCAATACAAGCGCGTTTCACAATGCAACTTCAATGGGCTCTGACTTTGCCCATGTGGGTTTAGGTTCTCCGAATCTTAATCAACTCTACCTTAAACTAAGTGGCAAAACTGTTGGTACACCCAATGCGACGTTCTCAGGGTTGTTCCCCTATATAGAAGTTCCGTTCTCATCATCGTCTGGTATTGTAGCAGCGGACGGGCAAGCGCAGCAATTCGTGAATGTTAGGCTGCTCGATGCGAACAGCAATCCTGTGGGTGGTAAAACTGTCACCCTTGCCGCCAACCCTGGCAGCAACGTCAAGATAACGCCGCCGAGTGGGATAACGTCCGTAGATAATGGGGTGGTCGTATTCACACTCACGGACCTCGTGCCCGAGATTGTTACCCTCACCGCGACGGACACAACAGACGGCATCGTATTGCAGCAGCAGTCTAGGGTTGCTTTTAGCGTTCCTCCTGCGACCAGCGCTGGCATCAGTCCACCCTCACTGACAGTGACAGCTAACGGGGTAGCCACGGCGACCATCACCGTCACCCTGAAAGATGCCCTGAATCGGCCTACGCCAGGGAAGCTGATTACGCTTTCCCAGGGCAATGGGCACTCACTCATTACCGGGCCGAACCCAAGTGTGACCGATGCCAACGGGCAGATTATCTTTGCTACGGCTGACTTGGTGAACGAAGTGGTGACCTACACGGCGATAGATGTCACTGATGGTGACCTCCCTATACCAGGCAGCACGGTTGTGACATTCACCAACGGTTCGGGTGGGGCCTGTGGTCAGAACACTCCGCCGCCGGTGGGGTTGAACGGCTACACCGTCACTCCGTTTGCCACCGGCTTTCCGACCGGGCAACTGTTTTACAGTAACGTCAATTACGGTAATTGCTCAGGAGTGTTGGGGCCAGCATTTCTTGATGATAGCGCCTATATCGTCGACTTTTTTAACGGGGATGTGTACAAGCTTGGCGTTGGTGGCGGAGCAGCCTCGAACGCCAACAAGCTCATCACTATCGGTCTCACATTGGGATGGCCGGTGATCAGCAAAGACGAGCATCTCTATGCAACGCGGGCCGGGACCGGCGGCAACTTCAACACCGGCATTATTGTAGAACTCGATCTGAATACCGGGGGCATAGCGCGGACGCTCGCGACCGGCCTTACGTGTCCTCAGGATTTAGTGGTCGATCCCTTGAGTGGGGATCTCTTCTTCGACGATGTTTGTTTTGGCGGGGGTTCAGACAATCCCTCCCTCTTCCGTATACGCAATCCGGGCGGTGCGACCCCCACGCTCGAGGTGTATGCGACTCTACCCTCAACTCCAAACGGGCAGATCATTTTCTCCCCGAAGGGGACAATCTATGCGGTGACGGGCTACACGCAACAGTCTCCGCCGGTGGTGCGGGTGAGTGGAACGAATGTGCTGGGGACGCCGACCGTGACGACACTGCCGGGTGTGGCGTCAAACTATTGGCTTAACATCGGCGCCGTCGACGCCAGCGGCGAGGCGACCACACTCATCACGCTGCAGAATGGTAATTTACAGCTCACTGACATCACGACGAACCCGCCAACGATCACCGCGACGATGACAAGCGGCGTAGGGGGAGGGATCATCGGCCCAGACGGCTGTTTGTATATGCCGAACCAGAATGCCCTCTACAAGCTCACCGATCCGACGGGTGGATGCAGTTTCCTGCCGACCAATGCGGCCCCATCGATTACCCTGACGCCGACGACAGTCTCGCCCAATCCGGCGCAAGGGACTTCACAGACCTTCACGGCGACGATCCGCAACACCAACGTGCTCGCCGACACGCCTATGTTCTTCTCTGTGACAGGGGCCAATGCGCAAGTGAAGTTGGTGCATACTGATGCCACGGGTCAGGCGGCGTTCAATTATATTGCGACCAGCTCTGGCCAGGACACAATCGTGGCGACGACGACATTAAACAGTACGGACTTAACTTCGAACAAAGCGAAGGTGACGTGGGTGAATGGACAGCATGTCACCTTCCTCACCCTCAACCCAAGTCCAAAGGCCGGGGCCCCAGGTCAGGCGGTTACGGTGATTGCCTCGCTCACTGACAGTTCGGTCAGTCCTGTGGATCCGATCATTGGGGCGACGGTGAACTTTACGCTGGGCAGTGGGCACTGTATCGGCACGACTGACAACAACGGCCTCGCTTCCTGTACGTTGTTCCTGCCCACTGTTGGAGGCATGAACACATTGACAGCCACGTTTGCTGGTACGGCACAGTTCGTAGCGTCGAGTGACGCGACTGGCTTCAACGTCGTTGCACCGCCGGTTTGTATCCCTTCACCAGAAGTGTGCGATGGAATCGATAACAACTGTAACGGCCAGATTGATGAGGGACTAGGAACGCTTTCGTGCGGCGTGGGAGTATGTGCTCGGACTGTGGATGCGTGCGTGAATGGGGTCACACAAATCTGCACACCAGGGACACCTTCCCCCGAAGTGTGTGATGGCAAGGATAATAACTGTAACGGGCAGATCGATGAAGGCTTGGGGACACTGTCCTGCGGCGTTGGCGCATGCGCTCGCACGGTGAACGCGTGTGTGAATGGCGTCACACAAATCTGCACACCAGGGACACCTTCCCCCGAAGTGTGGGACGGAATCGATAACAACTGTAACGGTCAGGTCGACGAGGGACTGATCTGTACGCCGCCTGTGAAGTGCCCGCACGGGGCTAACTATTGGAAGAATCACCCAACAAGCTGGGCGGTGATGTCGCTCAAGCTCGGAAGTCAGACCTATACACAGACCGAGCTGCTGAAGCTCCTTGGTAGTGCGACGAACAGTGATGCAAGTGTTCTCCTGGCTCGGCAACTCATTGCAGCGAAGCTCAATATCGTTGCCGGCGTCGATAGTAAACCGATCGCGACGACAGTTGCCTCTGCTGATCAGCAGTTGAGCGCCTTCCATGGCAAGCTGCCGTATCATGTGACATTCTCTTCTACCGCAGGGAAGGCTCTAATCAAGGCCGCAGACAAGCTGGGAGATTTCAACGAAGGAGAACTCACGCCGCAGTGTAAGAAGCATGGGGAGGATGATTAGCCTATCGTACGCGTCCGGCGACGACGTGGCTGCATGCCTGGGGGAAAGCCAGACTGACCCCTACCTCCCGGCATGCGGCCCCTGTGCTCCTTCTCCTCTTTCCTCGGCGTGCGCCTCCTGCAGCCGAAAGTCCGGTGAGGCTGCTCCCCTCACGCATTCCTCCTCCCACTCGCCGGATTGACTACCGTACTCAATCCGGGTGAAACTTGCTATCAGTTAATGGAAAAGAAGGAAAGTTTCGCCCGCCGAGACTCCTTGGGGAGGGATGTCATGACCCAGCCGAAGCATATTCTTGACGGCTACAAAGTGTTGGACTTTTCTCAAATCGTGGCCGGACCAACGTGCACCTTGATGTTGGCGGAGATGGGGGCCGAGGTGATTAAGGTAGAGCTAACGCCGACGGGCGACTACGCGCGCGGCGGCCCGGTCGTGGTCGATGGACGCAGCGGGTATTTTGTCCAACACAATCGCGGCAAGAAGGGATTATGCCTAGACGCCAAGACGCCCGAAGGACTCGCGATCCTCAAAGAACTCATCAAAAAAGTAGATGTGATGATTGAAAACTACGCCCCAGGAGTGATTGGGCGCTTGGGCCTTGGTTATGAAGTGGTAAGCCAGCTCAATCCACGGCTGGTGATGTGCTCGATTTCCGCTTTTGGGCAGCAAGGGCCGTTAGCTCATGAGCCGGGATTTGATTGGGTAGGTGCGGCGTACTCGGGAATCACCTCGATGGGTGGAGAGAAAGGGGGAAAGCCTTTCTTTCCAATGGTGGCGATAGGCGATGTCTCCACGGGCGCACATGCGATGGGCGCTATCTGCGCAGCGCTGTTGTACCGCGAGCGCACAGGGCAAGGACAGTATCTCGACCTCTCACTGCTTGACACCTACGCGCATTATCATGAAGCGAGCTATCAAATGTACAGCTTAAGCAAAGGGCAGATTGTTCCCACGCGCTCGGGGTCGCATTCGTGGTATGCCTGCCCCTGCGGCGTGTTCAAGGGGCGTGAGCGCTATATGATTCTCATCGCGCCCTTGGAGCAGCATTGGTCGAAGCTTTGTGAAGTGATGGGACAGCCGGAACTGGCGCGGGACCCTCGTTTTACTGACAACGCAACCCGGATGCACAATTTAGACGAACTCGTGAAGATCATCGAGGCGTGGCTCTGCTCTCAACCGAGCGATGATGCGGCGATTGCCGCTTTGAAGGCCCAACACATTCCTGTGGCCCCAATTCTGTCCGTGCCCGAAGCCATGCAACATCCTCATCTGCGCCAGCGCGGTACGGTGCGGACAATTAAAGACCGGATTCTGGGCGAGTTGGACGTACCGGGCTTCGCTTTGCGGTTTTCCGCTTTTCCTCAGCCCCTGGAGTTGCACGCCCCGTTATTGGGCGAGCACAATGCGGAGATTTTGACGCAGTGGCTTGGTTACACTCCTGACGAAGTGCGAGAATTGGAGCGCAGAGGCATCTTGCAAAACGGTCCGGCGTGAGGAGGCGTCGGCTTCCCCAGCTAAATCAAACCACAGAAGCTCTTCGTACACTCCCTCACCCATAGTGGGACATTTCCCCGCTCGTCCTGAGCGTACCCCTGAGCTTATCGAAGGGGAGGTCGAAGGACAGCAAATCAAGCTCTGCGCCTGCTTCAACTTCGCCCTGCGGGCCACGCTCAGCATGAGCGGTTCTGCTTAGCAGGGCGCCGATGTCATGTGTTTCGCATATAGATCATTCGCAAACACTGTCGACAATTTCCGGTTCACCCTGAGGAACTGGTATTCTTTCTATAGTTTGGCTCTGACGGACCGATGGAGACGTAGGGGCCGGATGGGCCTTTGTGGTGAGAAAGGAGTCCAGCGTGCCAGAACAAGCAACTATTTTAGTTGTCGACGATGAGATCGGGCCGCGAGAATCGCTGCGAGCGATTCTCAAATCCGAGTATCGGGTCCTCGTCGCAACAGAGGGCGAGCAAGCCGTCAAAATGGTGGAGGAGTCGTCCATTGATGTCGTCCTTTTGGACCTGCGCATGCCTGGCGTTTCCGGCGTGCGCGTGATGGAACGCATCAAAGCAGTGGACCCCGATATAGAAGTGATCTTGATCACCGGATATGCCTCCTACGAAACTGTTTTAGAAGCGCTACGTTTGCATGCGTTTGATTATATTCCGAAACCTTTCAACATTGCTCAACTTCGCGATCTCGTGCGTCGCGCGGTAGCCCGTCGTTCCACCTATGTCAAGAAACCAACACAGGAAAAAGAACCTACGGATTTCAATCCTGCGCAGGCTCCGAACGGCGCCCCTGTGTCTGTAGACGTGACCGCCATGCAGAAAGAGTTGGAAGGGATCCGTACTGCGCTCTTGCAGCATTTCCAAGGGGCGTTGCAGACCATGGAAGAAGGGAGCAAGGAACTGGCGACACAGTACGCCTCTCGACTGGACGTGCATGGGAGAGAAGTGGTGCAACGGATGCAAGCGACGGCTGCGAATCTGACGCGGAAACTTGCCGAAATTGTGTCGCAGGGTAAGCCACAATCGCCAACTTGGTCGCCTACGACTTCGTCTATGAATGCTATCAACGCTTAAACCGTATAACGCTTATGAGAGATTCCTCCACTACTTCCTCTCTCTCTTCTCCCTCTTCAGTCTCTCCTTTCTCTCCTGGGCTGTGGTACTGCCGCGAGTGTTTTGTGGCGCAATTGATAAGTGACATGAACAACCTTGCCGCTGAACAAGATTGTGAGGAGTCTACAAATGAACAAGAGGACGAGGCGGTCTCTTTTTATCGGCAGCATGGAGGCCACCATATCCTTCCCTTAGCAAAGAAGAAGGATCGCTGCTGTACTGATCGGCCCGCCTGGGACCCATTCCGCACGGCGTATGAGGAGGTCACTGATGGATGCGACACCTTTCTCCTCAAAAGCTGGCGTACAAATCTTCATGAACCGCGCACCTACGCCCTTTTGCGAGGCGCTCTGGCCATTACGACTACGGTCCAGCTTCCCGAGGAGCCGTTACGCCAGGAGTTGGTCCATGAGTTCTCGTGTTCCGTGCAGACGGCTGACGCCATTGTGAACCGCTTGCGGCGCGTTGTGACCACAATCCCTGCGAGTGAATTGCGATCTGTGTACTGCTCGGCGGAGGATCCGAGCTTGTTTTTCGCTCATCTCGATGAACGACTCTTGCGGGTGTTGACCCAATCCTGTCGCGAAGCCGACTTGACCTTGGACGCCGCGCAAGTACGAAATTTTTTTATTCAACAGCAACAAGAGTGGCTCGCGTTAGAACTTCGCCAGTCTTGTGATGTCCTCTTGCTGTGAGAGAGGCTTTCTTTCGTTAACACATAGCGCTGCAAGTAGCGAAGGACTTGAGGTGTGGAATGTCCCTGCATTTTCCACGAAAATTCTACGAAAAACTTATCGCTTCGGTTTCTGAGTTTTGTTACATGATGTTCATGTCGTGAAGCCCAATTTGGGGGAGGTGTTATGGAACGTACGGTTGACCGACCGCTTGACTCTTTTGCAGTTTTGTTAATGACCCTCGTCTGCGCCATTTGGGGCGGCGCTTTTGTCGCGATCAAGGTCGGGCTCATGGACTTGCCCCCTGTTGGTTCTGCGGCGCTGCGCTTTTTGCTGACGAGCATCATCCTCTTCTTTTGGGCGCGAACCACGCGCGTGCCGTTGCTGTATCCAGCGCGCGATATGCGTGTGCTGCTGCTGCTCGCGGTGATGTTTTTCTACGTCAACCTCATGGTTTATGTCGGCACGGCCCGGACCACCTCCGGGCGGGCGACGGTGTTTTTCTATAGTCAACCGATTTTCCTAGCCGCGCTTGCTGCGTTTGCTCTGCCCAACGAACGCTTGACGGCGCGCAAAGGGTGGGGACTGTCGCTCGCCTTCGCTGGATTAGTTTTGTTGTTTTTGACAAAAATGAGCGCCGGGCGCGCGCCCACGCTACTCGGAGACGCGCTCGTTGTGAGTGCGGCTTTTGTCACGGCTGTTCAGAATCTGCTCATGAAGCGAACTGCCGGAAGAATCCACCCTGTTGCGCTTGTCTTTTGGAGCAGTTTACTGTCGGGGCTCCTCTTGGTGGGGTGCTCCTGGGTGTTTGAGCATGACGCCTCTTTTCTGTTTTCGACGCGAGCTGTGTTGTCTCTACTTTATCTGAGCGTTGTGTCGGCGGCGTTTAGCTTCGTCGCCTTTGCTTGGCTTTTGCAGCACTATTCAGCGACACGGGTGACAACCTTGGTCTTCCTGGCGCCGGTGTTCGGTGTGACGTTTGGCTGGCTCTTGCTTGGAGAGACGTTGACACTGTTACAACTGGGTGGTGTAGCGGGCGTCTGCGCTGGGGTGTACGTCGTGACCAGCAGCGGGGCTCCGCCCGCGCCGGCAGTATTGACGAAAGAGACTTCTGTTTTGACAGCAGAGACCTCTGAAGCAGCGTGAGCCGTCTCTGAAAAGAATGACCTGCGGCGCTCTAGGCTCCGGCGAATCCAGGCAGAGCGCCCACTGAGTGGGCTGCTTTCACGGCCCGAACAATGGCCAGACGGACCGCTTCGCTGGCGAGATGGACGATAGCGTCCGGAGCGGACAATGGAAGACCCTTGGGAAGCGGCTTCCGGGCTGTGGTGACAGCAAAGAAGGTGTCTCCATCCTGAGAAGTATGGGCTGGCCGCACGGCGCGCGCTAATCCATCCTGACCGGCGTCGGCCATCTTTGACAGCAGCACTGCATCAAGCTCGACATCCGTCACGATGACGCCGAGGGTGGTATTGGTTCCCACGTCGGCGTGCGGAACACACTCTGGGCTGACCACCTTGGTGAAATCGAGCACGCTGTTGTCCTTGGTTGAGCGGGCTCCAGCCACTGCGTGCTCCTGTGCGCCATCAAAAACATTACCCAAGGCGTTGACCACCACCAGCGCACCCACCTGAAATCCCGCAGCCGCCGTCAGACACACGCTGCCGACGCCGCCTTTCATGGCTTGAGCCATACCGAGAAATTTCCCCACGGTGGCGCCGCATCCGGCGCCCACATTGCCTTCAGTCACAGGAAGTGAGGAAGCGTTGGCTGCAGCCCCGTAGCCCATTGCCGCATCTGGCCGCGCCAACGCCGAGCCGAATTGCAGGTCGAAAATCACCGCTCCAGTCACGAGCCCCCCCAAGAGACTGGGCGGCTCGCCGGGACGTTGGAGACGCGCGGGCAGCACCTGGTCTTCCACACATTGTCGAACGCCGGCGGCTGCGTCGAGACCATAGATGCTGCCGCCCGCCAAGAAAATAGCGTCACAGCCAATGCCACGCCACGTATTCAGCAGCGGCCCGATATTGTAGGTGCCTGGTGAACCTCCCGCGATACTGACGCTGACCCGGCTGCGCGAATCGAAAAGAACGGCGGTGCAACCCGTGCCCCCTTTGTCGTCGTGGGCGTGACCAACTTGGACGCCAGCCATAGCGGTGATGGTGTCATTCATGGAACTGCTCTCCCTGTTTCATGTCATTCGTTTGACCCGGCTTTGTCTACTTCCCTATACTATTTATTAATACTAACACTTTTCTCCGCCACACCGAGTATTTTCCCAGGTTTCTCACGGAGCGGTCATGCGGGGTTGTGGGCACAAAGACTGTGGAACTTTATTGGCTGTCCCCTTTTCTTGCCGGAATTTTTGACCTCTTCCTTGCGTTGTTGGTGATCCACCAAGCTCCGCGACGGCAGTTGAATCGCGTCTTTACGCTGTTCGCCTTGAGTCTCACCTCGTGGAATTTGGACATTGCCGCGCTGTATTTCTTCTCGGATTATGATCTGGCGTTATGGTGGAGCGGACTGTTTCGCTACGGCATGCTCTTCATCCCGCCGACGGTTCTTCATTTGGCGCTGGTGCTGACCGATAGACAAACGCTCGCAAACCGCTTGTTCCTCGTCATTGGCTATGTCTCCTCCTTGGCCCTTTGTCTTGCGCAAGTGCAAGGCATGCTGGTGCAGCGTCTGGAAACTTTCGTGTGGGGCTTCTATCCAGTAGTGACGCCGATCTACAAAGTCCACAGCATTGCTGATCTCGTTTATTTTAGCGCTACGCTCTATCATCTGATCCGTGGCGTGCGCACGAGCGAATCCGCCCGTCAACGACAACAACTGAAACTGGCGTTGATCGGCTTGGCGGTCGCACTACCCAGTGGGCTAACCAATTTGTTGCCCGTGTATGGCGTTCCTTTCTATCCGCTAGGAAACTTTGGCAACGTGTTTCTGTGCGGCACGTTGACCTACGCGATCGTACGGCATGGTCTTCTTGACGTCGAGCTGATCATCACGAAAACGGCGGCCAGCGTGAGCGCGCTTCTCGTTTGGCTCGTGCCCCTCTGGATGCTAACGGCGGCCATGCAGCGACGCATTTATGGAGCGACTGATAACCGCTTGCTTTTGTTCGCCCTGGCGGTGTTCGTGCTTTCCGGCGTGGCGTTTCCTTGGCTGCTGCGGTTCTCGGAAAAAATGTTTCGTCGGCTTTTGTGGGGGCAAAAGCTCGACTCATTACAGGCGTTGAGCGCCTTTCAACAAACGGTCCTGCACGTGTTCGACCAGAAGAAAATCTTAACCGATTTATGCGCAGTTCTTGGTGACACCCTCCAAACGGAATTTGTAACCGCGTACCTCTTACAGCCCTCTGTGCATGCATACGTCGATATCCAGGAGCAAACGTCACTCTTCGTTATGGGAGATGACTTCGTGACCATGTTGGCGAAGCGAGCGGGACCGGTGGTGCGCGAAGAGGCTATGCTGGAGGAGCACAACCCCGACTCCCTTTTCTTGGCAAGAATACTGACGGAACGCAAAGCTGACATGTGCCTGCCGATCACCACCCAAGATCGCCTGATTGGATTTTTACTCCTGGGGCAAAAGCGTAATCGCGATACGTTCTCTGTGGAAGATGTGCGTCTTTTATCCACGCTAGGAGCCGAAGTGTCCGTGGCGCTGGAGAACGCTCGTTTGTACGAGGAGGTGCGCAGCTCTCAGGTGATGCTTGCGCGCACGGACCGTCTCGCCGCGGTCGGCACCCTGGCTGCCGGTATCGCGCATGAAATTCGCAATCCCCTTGTCGCCGTGCAAACGTTCATCCAGTTATTGCCCGAGCAAATCGATGATCCGGAGTTTCGCACGACGTTTCTGGAATTGACGAATAGCGAACTGGCGCGCGTGGCGACGTTGATTAACGATCTCATGGCCTTTGCGCGTCCCTCGCCGGCGACGTTGGATGAGGCGCAGATTAATGAACTGGCAGAACAAATTGTGAGATTGCTGACCGGGCAAGCGAAAAAGCGCGGCGTACAACTTTCTCTCCAGTTAGCTCCCGAGAACCTCACCTGCGTTGTCGATCAAGGACAGATCAAACAAGTGTTTATGAATCTGCTGATGAATGCGCTGCAGGCGACTCCCGCCGGCGGGTCCGTGACGCTTTCCACCTCTCTCGTGCAAGACCAAGACGGGAAAGACTTCTGCGCGATTGACGTGCGAGACACCGGGAGCGGCATTTCTCCCGAACACAAAGAACAAATCTTTGATCCGTTCTTTACCACAAAGGATACCGGCGTTGGGCTTGGACTGTTCATCACCCATCAGATTATTAGAGAACACGGAGGCACGATTGCCGTCGAGAGCGAGCTTGAGAAGGGAACCCATTTCATGATACGTCTTCCGATCGCGAAATTATTCGCCTCCGAGGTGATGGTGACCGAAGGAGAATCCTTTGTGTCTGAATCTTCGACGGCGTTGTTGTAGCGAGCGACGCGAAGAGCGGATTGTTGTAAAGCCTGTGCGGACAGTTCTACAAAAATTCCACCAAACTTCCCCGAGAACCTCCCTGTTTCTCGTAGCTCTGGCGCTAACTTTCTGGTACTTCCTACGACGCGTGAGTGTGGGAGATCTCCGGGCAGCGTGCAGGTTTGGGTAAGGTTCTGACCAGTCTTGTAGGTAAAAAGAGAGAAAAAATAAAACTTGTTGTCAATTTAGAACTAATAGTGGAGGACCTATGTTGAGACGTATGATGCGTAGTAAGATTCACCGAGCGACGGTAACGCGCACCGACTTGCATTACGAAGGAAGCATTACCATCGATACCGATTTGCTTGATGCAGCGGAAATGTTGCCGTATGAGGCCGTGTGGATTTGGAACGTCAATAACGGCGAACGCTTTGAAACGTACACGCTTGCCGGGACCAGAGGGTCGGGAGAGATTTGTCTAAACGGCGCCGCCGCGCGCAAGGCCGCCGCCGGGGATTTGATCATCATCGCGACATTTAGTTGGTTGGAAGAGCATGACGCGCGAAGGTGGGAGCCTATTGTGGTCTCGGTCGATGGTCGTAACCGTCTACTCGCCAAAGCGGCGTAACGAGAAGCGGCCTCTGCTTACGATGGCGGAGCCAGCGGCTTTCGTGGCTTCGCTATCGGCTCCGCCCTTGTCGTGTGGTTGTTCCTATTTGGCGTGCCGCACAGCATCGAGCGCCAGGTACGTGAGAAATCCTGCGGCGCCAATAAGCACGAGAGCCATTAACACGTCCATGACTACAACCTCTTAACTTCATCAATTTTTGATTTGATCCGGCGATGGAGAGCAAAGCACCCAAACCCGATGGATAGCAATCCGGCAACCCCACTTCCCGCCAGTAACAAAGGCGAGGAACGGAAATTGCCAAGCAACCACCCAGTGAGGCTAATACCTGTAGCGATCATAATTCCCAGCCATAGCTTCAGGTAGGCAATTTCTTCTTTGGCCCCATCAAGTTCAGTCATGAATAACAGTTATTCTCTTCCCTGGACAAGGTATGGGTCTGTGCTTTCGAGGTGGGCCGCAGCCCACCTGTCAGCGCATGTTGACTTACGCTAGTCCGTACACCTTGGCGGCGGTGTCATGGACGATCTTGCGGCGCGGTTCGTCCGGCAGGCTACCGAAACGTTTGGCCACGATCTCTTGTGACCGTGGGAAGGTTGCTGCCGTGTGTGGATAGTCGGATGACCACATGATGTTCTCTGGTCCGTAGCGATGCAACGAATCCACGAACACGGGGTCAGCGATGAATGTGGCGTAGACTTGCCGTTTGACGTATTCACTGGCCCGCATCGGCAGCTTGAGCCCGCCGAGCGCGCCGAGTCGGTTTTGTATCGTGTCAAAACGATACATCAGATATGGCATCCAGCCCACATCGTTCTCAGCAGAGACGATCTTAAGGCCCGGGAACTTTTCCAGCACGCCGCCAAACACGAGCACAGAGATCGAGCGCTCGATTTGATGGTGCAACGTGGAAAGAGAGAGGATGAAACTTTGACCGTTGGTCGGGTTGGCTCCGGTGCCGCCGCGCGCTGTGAGGATGTGTAACGAGAGCGGCATATTGAGGTCCTGCGCCGCCGCCCAGAAGGGCTCATAGTCGGGATGGCTGTAGGGGCGTTCGTCAGGAGGCTCAGCCCAGATCATGGCCCCGCGCATGCCCTTCTTGGCGATGCGTTGCAGTTCCGTCACCGCCGAAGGAATATCTTCGAGCGTAATGAGTCCAAGCGGAACCAGGCGCTTCAAATCGTAACCGCAATACTCCGTGGCCCAATCGTTGAAGGCGCGGAAGCAAGCGAAGCGCAGATCGGCATCGTCCAGCCCAAACAATGGCATGCCCATCGAGGTGTAAATGACCTCGGCTTGTACGCCGTCGCGATCTTGATCGGCTATGCGATAAGACGGGTCCCACACGCTCTTCGGGGCCTGGTCGAAGCCTTTCTTGTTATGTTCGGGAAGTTCCTGTGATGGCACCCCTGCGCCGAAGAACCCAGCAACTGACATCGGCGTGATATTCTCACATACGAACCATTCTCCAGCGCGACCGTTGAGTCCCTTGACCGTACGCGGCGCACGATCGCGGAACTTTTGATCCAACCGTTCGGCCCACATGCCGGGCGGCTCAACAAAGTGTGAATCCGCTGAGATGAGTTTATACTCTGTCATGCGATTACTCCTCCTTCTGAAAATGTTTTGTGCTTGCGGCCATAGGTTCGCTTCTTGGAAAAAGGAAGATAACGACACCGATGCCCATACCTAAAGGGTTCTACGCTAGATTTGCCTGATTTTCCAGAGGTAGACAGTAAAAATGAGTAACGGCTGCGGCATGCCGGGTGAGCAACGCGAGAACTGGAATCCAGGCGGCGAAATCAGAAGCAAGTGCTATATCTCCCTGGATGCCCGCCGGAGTTTATCCTGAACTTGTCGAAGAGCAGGCATGACGGTCCGGAGCCTCCCGAAAGTATGAGGAAACGGCTCCTCTTACCAACGGCGGGTGAGGCGAGTATCATTCCTGCAATTTTCGGAGAAAGGGATGACCGAGCTGAGTAGCGCACCTCCGTGGCGCTGTTCGCTCACAAAGGGGGACAAGTATGACCCAATACGTCTATGTTGGCGTGCCGCAATGGATCGACAGTGGGAACTCCGGCCCGATTGGCGGTCTCTTTCGTCAAGAAGTTGGCGGCGACGAGTGGCGACATTTGCACCAAGGACTGCCGGACAGGGCCGAAGTGCGCACAATCGCCATCCATCCGCACAACCCGCAGCTTGTGTACGCAGGCACGCAAGTGGGACCGTATCGCAGCACGGATGGCGGTGACCATTGGGAGCGGCTGGCGTTTCCAGACCAGGGCGAGGTCGTGTGGTCCATTATCTTTCATCCGCTCGATCCTCGCATTCTCTATCTCGGCACGGCTCCGGCGGCAGTCTACCGCAGCGATAACGGCGGCGAGAGCTGGCGACGTTTACCCATCGTTTCGCCGATGGGAATGGTGCGCATGGCGTTTGCGACTCGTGTGATCCGCTTGGCGATTGATCCGAGTCAACCCGAGGACATTTATGCGGGGATGGAAGTGGGCGGACTGATCCGCAGTGTAGACGGTGGAGAAACCTGGAGCGATTGTACCCCGGCATTGGTGAAGTTGGCGGACAAGGCTCATCTCAAGAGTCAGCTCGGGAGTGACACGGAGATCGAAGGCATGATGGACACGCACGCGGTCGCCGTCAGCGCGGCGCAGCCAGGTATGGTCTTTCTCGCCAATCGTATGGGCCTCTTTTGTAGCCCTGATCGGGGCGAGAATTGGCGAGAGTTGGAGATCTGGCGTTTCTCGCCTTTTGCGTATGGTCGCGACATTCAGGTGGCGCCGCACGATCCTCGGAGTTTATATGCCGCACTCAGCCCTGCCGCGATGAGTCAGGCGGGCGCGCTGTATCGTAGTCAAAATCTCGGCCAAACCTGGGAGCGGTTCGATCATCAGGTGGTGCCGCGCCGCACGATGATGGCGGTGGCGGCGAGTCCGCGTGATCCTCAATGTGTGTACGGTGTCAACAGTATTGGTCAAGTGTTCGGGACACTGGACGGCGGGGCAACGTGGAAAGAGTTTCCATTGCCGGCGGGGTTTCGCAATGTCTACACAGTGGCGTGTGGATAATGGCGATATGGAGCAACAAATTCAGCAGACCGCTGAAAAAGGCCATGCATGCTTCGACTGCGCCCTTCGGGCTACGCTCAGCACGAGCGGGGAGAGAAAAAATCAAGCGGTTCCGCTCACCCTGAGCGTAGCACAGCGGAGTCGAAGGGCCGACGCAGAAATTTTTCAGCAACTTGCTAAGCCCCATCCATCAGCACTTTGCGTTTCAAGAACAGCCAGCGGCCGTTGCGTTTCACTAACTGATCTTCATACTCTCCAGCCAGGGCGATCTTCGTGCCGCTTTCCTTGGAGGTGGAAATCATCAGTAAGAAACAGCGGGACTGGGCTTCATTGCCATTCACTTCCGTCAAAATGTTCGTCACATAAGGACGCAAGTTCGGTGACTCGGCTGTCAGTTGCTTAACTGACGCCGTGAATTTGTCCAACTCGGCGTGCGCGGCAAAACGACCAATCATGCCGTCGAAAACGCCTTCTGGAGCAAAGCAGTTAGCCCACCCCTGGAAGTCGTTATGATCAATCGCGTAATTGTAGCGGGCAATCAACTCAGCGATCTCCGCTTTGTCACGGGCAATATCGTCTTGAGCCATAATTCCTCCTCGCTGTCAGTGCTAGAGGCCATACACTCTTGCCGCGTTCTCGCCGATAACCTTTTGCCGGGTCGGGGCGGACATGGGCTCGACCAGTTCCTTTAACTCATCCATGTAATTACCGGGATGATCGAAATGCGGAAAATCCGACGCCCAGAAGAATTTGTCCGCTCCCACGAAGTCGACGATGTGACCAAACGCTTTCTCGTCTGGATCACCGGAGATCCAGCACTGGCGATAGAAGTAATAACTCGGCTTCTCTTTCAACGGCACGGTTTCACCCAACGGACTGTCATAGACTGCATCCATCCGGTTCAAGAGATAACCTGCCCAACCGGCGCCCGACTCCAGCACGACAATCTTGACCTTGGGAAAACGATCAAACAGGCCATGCTGGAACATCGCGGTGAAGGCTTGCAGCGGTCCCTGGGCGCCGTGGACATTATGATGCCATCCGGCCCATTTCTGGAGATCACGAAAGCGCTGATGCACGCGCTTGGCTGGCGGCTCTCCGCTGGGATGAATACCGATCGGAATGTCAAATTCCTGCGCCTTGGCCCAGAAGGCGTCGTAATCCGGATGCGCATGAGATTTATAAGTAGGAGTGAACGGCACAAAAAACGCACCCCGACAGCCGCTCTTTGCTGCGCGCTCCAACTCACGCGCCGCTTCTTGCGGATCACCGAAGGAAATGTGCGCCACCGGAATCAGACGTCCGTTAGAGTCGGCGCAGAAGTCGACCACCCAGCGGTTATACGCCCGAGCAAAGGCGGCTTGCAGTTCGAGGTCGTCAAGATCTTCGGCTTCCCAGATCAGTCCCAGGCTAGGGTAGATGATGGCTTTCTCCAAACCTTCTTGGTCCATACGGGCGAGGCGTTCTTTGGGGTCCATCGAGCCAAAGGGCGCCTGGTTGACGTAGGTTTTCTCTGGATTCGGCTTCAGGTCCTCTCCTCTTTTCCCCATCGCGCCGGACAGCGCGAGCTGACCTGGCTTGAAATATTTGGCTGGAGCGCCGCCGAGTTCGAGCACTTCGAGCCCTTCGTGGTTTTTGCGGATGCGGATGGTGCGATCGCGATACTGAGGATCAATATATTTCTCCCAGGTATCAGGCGGCTCTAAAATGTGCCCGTCTGCATCAATAGCTCCAGTATAGGGAAAGCGTTCGTTTTGTGGCATTGAGTTCTCCTTTTCTTTATCAACATGTTTGTTTAACGAAATTGGCGAATAAGGCTCGCATACTTTTCCAGCACCGGCCATTGCGCATCCGGGGCTCCCGGGTCCAGGAGAAAGAGCACACGGTTAAACCCCATCTTGATCAGCTCTTGAATGCGCTGGGGGGAGCCGCTCACACCCGCCAGCGAGTAGGCGGTAATGACGCTGAGATCAAATGTGTTCATGGACCGGCCCACGCGTTCAGCTTCTCTGCGAAGTTCAGCGAGGCCGCGCTCTAAATCGAAAGCGCCGTCCAACGGAATCCAGCCGTCGCCATATTCGGCGATGCGTTTGAACACCCACTTTGACATGGCGCCGAGAAGCACGGGCGGCCCGCCGGCTTGAACGGGTTTCGGCCAGCACCACAATGGGTCAAAGTTGACAAATTGTCCGTGAAACTCGGCCACGTCTTTCTTCCAGATTTCTCGCATCGCCAGCACGCGCTCGCGCGTGACTTTCCAGCGATCTTTAAATTCGACACCGTGGTCAGCCATCTCTTCCGCGTTCCAGCCCGCGCCAATGCCAAAGAGGAAACGACCGTTCGACACGCGGTCCAGACAGGAAATGGTCTTAGCTAGCGTAATCGGCGGATGCTCGGGGACGAGGCAAACGGAAGTCCCGACCTTGAGCTTCTGGGTCACGGCTGCGGCGGCGGTAAGGCCAATAAAGGGATCGTAGAACTGTTTGTAATATTCAGGCAGTTCTCCGCCGAGAGGGAAGGGCGTCTTGCGGCTGGTGGGGATATGCGTGTGTTCCCCAAACCAGACCGACTCAAACCCGTTCTCTTCGGACCAGCGGCCTAGCTCGGCGGGTTGAATGGCGTAGTGTGTCGGTATCGTCACGAATCCAAAGTCTACCATAGCGAATTCCTCCTTTTACTGTATCAGTTTTTACAATCATGCCACGTTAGCGTTGATGATAGAGCGGGTGGCCGCGGAACGAAGTACGTACGCGGTTCATGTGGTGGCCTTCAAGATTGGCGAGATAGAGCGTTTGCATATCCGGTCCGCCAAACGCGCAGTTCGTTGGGAACGCCAGCTTTGTGCCAGCGGGATCATCGATCAGCAATTCCCATTTCCCATTGGTGTCTACTTTGATGACTTTATGAATGGGGGCGAGTTTGCCGTCTTTGGGAGTACCAGGCAGCGTGATATAGAGGTTGCGGTCCACGTCGAAGGCCATGCCATCCGGCAGCGCAGGAAATCCCTGGGAATAAATCTCCGGCTTGCCGAACGTCCCGTCTTTCTTGATTTGAATACGCACGCAGTCGTTGCGTGAACTCTCCAGCACGTAGACAGCATCTTCGTTCGGATCAATCGCGGTGCCGTTGGCGAAATAAATACCGGTAGCGACCACCTCACCGCGCCCATCCGGACGAATGCGCACCACGGCGCCGTTCGGAGCCGGATTCGCAAACTCCTCGAACACTTTGCTGCCCCGCTGAGAGCTGGAGTTGGAAACGTACAGATTTCCCTCAGCGTCATAGCTGGCAAAATTGGGGATCGACAACGGCAAGTCGCCGGCGCGATCGGCGACCATCGAGACTTTGCCGTCCGGCAAGAGCCGCATGACTGCTTTATGCCGGAGGTCACAGTAGATAAAGTTGCCAGCGCGATCGAGCGTCACGCCGTTGGGAATGGCTCGGTCGGGTAACTGGGCGACTTCGTGGACAACTCCGTCCGGGCTCACTTTATAGACGACGCCATTACGTCCACCTCCCCAAGCATTCCCTTCGCGGTCGATCACGACGCCTTCAGCCTCCAGGACGCCGGACCCAAAAATCTCCACACTTTCAAGAGCAATCGTCGCCATTCCTGCCTCCTTAGTCTTTAGCTTGCCTGCCATAAGATATGGCAGGATGTTGAGTGTCTCAACATGACATGGGTTGTCTCTGTCCGTCAAGAGAAAGACGCACCTGCTCATGTTGCTTGTACACAGCCACGCTGAGCAGCGTAAAAGCGATCCACAGCCCTACACCGAGCAAGGCGCACAGCGCCCATAACGTGCGGTAGCCCCACTCCTCGTACACCCACGTTCCCCCAAATGGCGCGAGTACGAAAGCCATCGAGAAAGCGGCGCTAAAAATGCCCATATATTGGCCGCGACCTTCAATCGGACTGCGCTGCGCAACAAAACCCTCGACCAACGGCATCGTTAGCATTTCTCCCAAAGTCCATACCAGGACAGTCACGGCAATCGATCCCATCGAAGAAGTCAACGCGAGGAGTCCAAAGCCTGCGCACAGCAAGAATGCGCCTACACCGACGACTCGCAAAGTGTCAAACCGCTCGACCGCATGCACGATCGGCATTTGGAAGACGACGATGACCAGCGTATTCAATGTAAACACCAGGCCAATGGTATACTCCGGTAAGTGATACTCCTGGTTCAACGTCAACGGGTACGCGCCAAACAACTGGCAGAGCACGGTGGCTTGCAGAGCGACCAGACCGACCACAGCGAGAAAGACGCTGTCGCGCCAAGGAGATATTGCAGAGAGGTTGGTAGTATTTCCAGCGAAGAGGGCCTCGTCATTTGCTTTTTTTTGTGGACGAGTATGCTGGAAGAGAACCCACAATAAGCCAGCGGCCAGAAGACTGATGCTGGCTTCGACCCAGAAGAGCCAGAGATAAGAGTAGGCTACTAGTACGCCGCCCACTGCTGGTCCGATCGACATACCCAAATTCATGCCCAAGCGGCGCAGGCCAAATACGCGAACGTGCAAGCTGGGCGGGCTCAATTCTGTCAACGTTGCTGCATTAGCCGGACGACCACCTTCCGCCAGGATGCTTAAGAGGATGACCATCGCGACAATATCATGTGGGGAATAAAGGGTGCTGAGCACGATGAGACCTCCGGCAGAGAGGCTCATGCTCAGCAACTGCGTCCTGATCGAACCCAAACGGTCGCTGAGCCATCCTCCGATGTACGCGCCGCCGATGGCGCCGACGCCGTAGAGGCTCAGCACCCCCCCTGCTTCTCGCACCGAGAAGCCTCGTTGCGTAGTGAGGTACAAGGTCAGAAAAGGCAGCACCATCGTGCCGCTGCGCTGGACGAACGTGACCAGCGAGAGCAGCCACACCTCTCGCGGTAAACCTGAAAAAAGTTGACGATAGAAAGTAAACATCTCATATACACCGGTTGGTACGGTACTCTCGGTTGTCTGTTCTGACAATCGCTAGGGGCGAGCCAGGATTGAAAGATTGATGACGGGGTTGCCATCCGTGCGGGTGCGTTTCATTATGCGGAGCATCGTAATGTAGAGCATTGGACCTGAAGGAGGAAAACAAGATGGCAGGATTAGTTACCGGGAAAGTCGCATTAGTCAGTGGCGCGGGTTCTGGGATTGGCCGAGCGACCGCGCTGGCGTTTGCGCGCGAAGGGGCGAAAGTCGTGGTGGCGGATGTGATGGTCGAAGGTGGAGAAGAGACTGTAAACCTCGTCAAACAAGCTGGTGGTGAGGCTATTTTTGTCAAAGCAGATGTTTCGAAAGCGACGGAGGTGGAAGCGTTGGTCGCCAGGGCTGTGCAAACGTATGGCAGACTTGACTGCGCGCATAATAATGCAGGGATCGAAGGTCCTGGCGCAACCACCGTCGATTATGGTGAAGATCAGTGGGACCGAGTGATCGCCATCAATTTGAAAGGCGTCTGGCTCTGCATGAAATATGAAATCCCGCAGATGCTCAAAACTGGCGGTGGAGCGATTGTCAACACAGCCTCCACGGCTGGACTGGTGGGATATCCGCGCGGGTCGGCGTATGTAGCGAGTAAGCACGGTGTAGTGGGGCTCTCCAAAACTGCCGCGTTGGAATACGCTAAATCCAATATTCGGGTGAATGCCGTGTGCCCTGGCGCCATTGATACGCCGATGATGGGAAGGATCACCGATCATCGCCCAACGCGCGCCGCTCGTATGGCCGCCGCCGAGCCGGTCGGACGCATGGGTGTTCCAGGCGAGATTGCCGAGGCTGTGGTATGGCTCTGTTCCGATTCCGCATCGTTCGTTACCGGGCACGCTATGGCAGTGGATGGTGGAATGACGGCGGTGTAACAGGGGTCTTTGTATGAAAAGTTTACTTGAAGGACTGCCGCCTGAGGTTGCTAAACGAATTCACCCGGATTGGCGAAAGAATGAGACTGAATACTGGGCCAAGCGTGACGAATTACTCAATCAGTATCAGGATCAATGGATAGGCTTTGCCGATGGCCGCGTTATCGTGTCCGGGAGAAATCCAGTAGAAGTCTTTCATGCCGCCCAGGCGTCGGGAAAGCATCCGTTTGTCACTTGTGTCGGCCATGAAGACGAGCCGAACCGCATGCGGCGAGCTGTATTCTCCTACGATATTGCGTATCCGAACGAACCCCTCCCCGTGGTCACGATAGAGTTTCGCAAACAGGAGGGGGCGCCAGGGCTGCAGGTAGAGCGAGTAATAGCAGATACTGGAGCAGACGCCAGCGCGCTGCCCTGGTCGGACTGTGAGCGGTTGGCGCTTGATCCGGGTGAAGGGGTTCCTGGCCTAATGGGTGGTGTAGGGGAGACAACGATTTCAACTGTGATCTTTCAGGCGTGGGCGCATCTTGACGGAAATGACTACCCGTGTCGGCTCCAAGCGGATTTTAGCGGACACGAGCGCATCTTAGGCCGTGATGTGCTGAACCGTCTAGAGGTGCTGTTCAGGGGGCCCGCTCGTCAGATTATTATCAACCCGTAATTTCTCTCCATGACTACCGTCGTCAGCTACACGATCTATCACTCGCCGAATGCGTACCTCGGCACGGTCCTGGCGAGTCGTCTCTTGGCTGACGTTTCCGTGCGTGTCGAACGTCGACCAATCCATATTCCTCGTGAGCGGGGCATCAAAGTGGCGGACCTCATCGGGAGCAATGAGCCGCCGCGAAAGAGTTCCTATCATCGGGAGGACTGCGCACGCTGGGCAGAGGCCTATGGTATTGAGCTGCACTTCCTCCAGCCTGGCGTGTTTGAGGAACGCGTTGCTCGCTGGCGACAGTCTTCATTTGACCGCGAAGAACTGCCCGCTCGGGCGTATTACGCTGCGGTGGGCAGCGGACGAGAAGCCGCGCTGGACCGGGCCCTCTTCAAGACGGCGTGGGTTGATGGAGACGATGTCAACGAGGAAGCAGTCATTCGTAAAGCTGTCGCCAACGCCGGGCTCGATCCGGATGAGATTCTTCGTCGTGCGTTGGGTCCGGAAACAAAGCTCGCCGTTGAGACAGCTCTCCAGGCTTTTGACCGGGAAGAAATTCCTGGCGTTCCGACGTGGATTGTCAACGGCAAGAGGTTTTGGGGAAAGGATCGAGTTGAGTGGCTCGTGCGAGAAGTACAGCGCCTCCTCGCTGCAGGGGAACAAAAATGAGGTGTTTTGAGTCGGTAGGCTAAAGCCCAAAAACCAAGAACAGTCAAATCTGGAAAGGGCGCTCTCATGGAAACTAAGCGAGTCCGTGTTCCGGGTGGCGAGGTCGTCACTTACTCATTTGGCGACGGGGCAGAAACTGTCGTGCCGCTGAGTGGTGGTCCGGGCCTCTCCTGTGACTATATGCGCGAAAGCCATAAGCACTACGCTGACGAAGGTTTTCGCGTGGTGGTGTGGGATCAGCTTGGCACGGGGCAGTCGGATCGGCCTGATGATCGTTCGTTGTGGACGATTCCTCGCTTTGTTGAGGAAGTTGAGACGGTGCGGCGGACGCTCAATCTGGGCAAGATTCATGTCATCGGGCATTCCTGGGGCGGAATTCTCGGACTTGAATACGCCCTAGCGCACCCAGACCAGGTCAAACGTTTTGTCATGAGCAACATCGCCGCCAGCATGCCGTTGATGAATCTGGGCTTCAAGCAGTGTAGATTGGCGCTCGGCATCGAAACGGCCAAGATGATGGGGCTGCGCGAGTGTGAGGGCTCGACCGGCCATCCAGAATACCGGGCCGCAGTAACATTATTGACGTATCGACACATGTGTCGGACGGAAACTTTGCCCGCACCCGTTACGGCTTCTCTTAAGGACTTCGGCCCAGCAGGCGCGGCCATGTTCGGACCTCATCTCTACCACTGTACAGGCGTCCTGGCCGCCTGGGATCGTACCGCCGATCTGCAGCGCGTGAAAACTCCTGTGCTGGTCGTGACGGGTGAGCACGATTACGTGTTACCGGAGTATGTCGCCATCGTCATGAATTATTTGCCAAACGCGCGTTTAAAGCTCTTCCGAGGCTGCTCACACATGCCTCTTTTCGAGGACCCGGAAGCGTACCACCAAGAAGTGCTTGGATTTCTAAAAGAATCGTAATTGGCGGGGACCGCTGAGGAAGTTAGTGGGAGACGCACAGCATTTTTTTCTTGACAATGTCACCCTGAACGGAGTGAAGGGTCTCGGGATGAGATTCTTCACTTCGCTCAGAATGACTGCCCTTTGAATTACTACCGAGCCCCAATGGCGCCGCTCTGGCGCAATTTTTCTACGTCGGCGGAGCTGAATCCCCAGTCGCGTAAGGCGGCCTCAGTGTGTTCTCCCGGTGCGGCAGGCGGACGTTGAATCGCACTCGGCGTGCGGCTGAATCGTGGCGCCGGGGCGGGTTGCATTACGCCGTCCATGTCGACGAAAGTGCCGCGGAGCTGGTTATGCGGATGCTGTGGCGCTTCCTGCATGCTCAGGACGGGCGCGTAGCACACCTCGCTGCCTTCCATGATCTTGTTCCATTCTTCACGAGTCTTCGTCTTGAAGATGGCGGCAAGTTTATCGGTGAGCGCCGGCCAGGAAATCTTGTCGTTCTGGCGCGGTAATTCTTGGTTCGCGATACCCGACAAGCGCAAGAGTTCCGCGTAGAATTTAGGCTCGATTGAACCGACCGCTACATATTTTCCATCGCTGGTCTCGTACACATTGTAATAATGGGCTCCGGTATCGAGGATGTTGTCGCCCCGCCGATCGGTCCATCGCCCAGCCGCGCGTAACCCGTAAATGGCTGACATCAACGAGGCTGCGCCGTCGACCATCGCCACGTCAATCACTTGTCCTTTGCCCGATTTCTGCGCTTCGAGGATGCCAGCCACCACGCCCAGCGCGAGATACACGCCGCCGCCGCCGAAGTCGCCGACGAGATTGAGGGGCGGCACCGGGGCCTCGCCTTTACGGCCAATCGAGTGAAGAGCTCCGGTCAGAGCGATATAGTTGATGTCATGACCAGCGGCGAGGGCGAGCGGTCCTTCCTGACCCCAGCCGGTCATGCGTCCGTAAACCAGCTTTGGGTTCTTCGCCATGCACTGCTCAGGCCCCAAGCCCAAGCGTTCCATGACACCGGGACGGAACCCTTCGAGCAACGCATCCGCCTGGCTCACCAGTTTGAGCGCGACTTCGACGCCTTCTTTGCGTTTGAGATCAATCGCCACTGAGCGACGGCCACGCCCCAAGACATTGAACTTCGCGTCGGTAGGGATTCCTAGATTAGCGTCTTCCGCCCGATCAATGCGCAGGACTTCCGCGCCCATGTCCGAGAGCAACATCGCGCACATCGGGGCAGGGCCGATCCCGGCAAACTCAACGACTTTGTAGCCAGATAATGTTCCCATAGTGTTCCCTCCAGAATTGGCAGAGTTTAATTGCGCGCCAGCGGCCCACGTAACAATTGCCCGGATAAAGCGCCGGTAGGTTCGTTGTTGCGGAGTACGACTTGTCCGTTGACCACAGTCGCCATGAGCCCGGCGGCTTTCTGTTTCAAGCGGCGTGCGCCAGCCGGGAGATCATGTGCTACTTCCGGCAACTGCGGGGCAATCGTGTCAGGGTTGAACACAATGACATCCGCCGCCCAGCCTTCACGCAGCAGGCCACGGCCTTGGAGGCCCCAGTGCGTTGCCGGTACGAAGCTCAACATGCGCACAGCTTCTTCCAACGTCACTGCTTGTTTCTCCCGCACCCAATGACTGAGGAGATGCGATTGCAGCGATGAGTCCATGATTTGCGACACATGCGCCCCGGAGTCCGAGAAAGTGACGACTGCACGAGGATGCTTCATCATTTCTAACACGTGATCCTGATTCTCATTGACTAGCGGTTGGAGGAAGAATTGTTTCATGCCTTTTTCCAACGCCAAGTCAATGAAGACTTCCACCGGGTCTTGGTTGCGCTCAGCGGCGATTTCGGCCACCGAACGATACGGCGGGGTCGCTTTCTCCATGACAAAAAGCCATTTGAAGTTGGCGGCGCGCGCTTCGACCCCAACACCGGGACTGCTGTCGCGTGGCGTTTGATAGACCGCTTCCATCAGTTTTTGCCGCAGGGCTGGATCACGCAGTTTCGCTTCTTGCTCGGCCAACGGCAGTTTGCGCAGGTCGCTCCATACGGGCAGTTTGTCGAACGGGGTCGTGGTCTCGAAGGACAGTATAACGTTCAGTGGACGACTGTGCACTTGGATGAAGATGCGTCCACCCGCCGCAGCGGCTTCATCTGCTAAGTCAAAGAATGGACGCCACAGACCTGGCGCCTTCCGCGTGCTGAACATGCCGAACGTCATTGGCACGCCGGTGTCGACGGTCAGCGCTTTCAGCCGCACGAGATACTCGCCGACGCGTTCGGCGTCGAAGCGGACATCTTCGTTAGCAATCTCAAACACGCCGGCGCCGAGATTACCCATGACGCCAACTAGCTCACGCACTTCTTCCCAGGTCGCAAGACGGCTGGCGACGGGGCGTCCGTCTTTGGTTTGATGATTGAACGTTCGCGACGTGGTAAAGCCGACCGCTCCGGCGCGAATGGCGTTGTGCACTTCGCGCTTCATCGCCGTTAGATCATCCAGTGAGGCGGCCTCAGTGAATGCGCGCTCGCCCATGACGTAGGTACGCAAGGCCGAGTGGCCCATATAGGCGGCGTAGTTAATGCCTTTGGGGAGGCGATCCACCGCATCCAGATATTCCGGGAAGGTCGTCCAGCTCCACTTGATGCCGGCTTCCATTGCTTCAGGCGCGATGTCTTCGGCGCGCTCAAGATTGCGCATGACCAAGAGCTTGTCCTTTTCGGCGCAGGGCGCCAGCGAAAAGCCGCAGTTGCCCATCACCACGCTGGTAATACCATGCCAACATGAGCAGGTGCCCCAGGGGTCCCAGAACACTTGCGCGTCCATGTGGGTGTGAGCGTCCACGAAGCCCGGCGACACCACGTGCCCTTCCGCGTCGAGGACTTCTTTAGCGCTCTCACGGATTTTGCCGATGGCGGCGATTTTGCCGTTGACAATACCGACGTCCGCACGCATGCGCGGCATACCTGAGCCATCAATAACCGTACCGTTTTTAATAAGAAGATCGTAAGACATCGCGGCTCCTTTTCCCTTCTGTTAGGGCCAACAAAACAAACTGGTGCGATAACCTGCTCTTTGTTGCAGAATAGGGCGGTTGGGGCAAGAGGTGGCCTTGCCTCTTTTGTCTTTTGACCCTTCTGTGGTAAAGAGATGGCGTACGGGGAGCAAAAGGAGGGTGCATCATGCTGGAGGGACGCCGCCAACACCGGTCGAGGGGAAACACTCTTGTCCTCGCTTCAAGACTCGTGACTGCTGGGGTATGGGTAATCAACGAGGCGCGCTGAAATCATTATGACTACTTCACCCACTCGCACCCGCTGGCTGATGGTTACGCTGATGTTCGGGATCGGCGTGCTCATGTTTATTGACCGCGTCAACATCTCTATTGCCGCTAAGTACATCATGCCCGAGTACGGCCTGAGCAATGTCCAGATGGGCTGGATCTTTAGCTCCTTCGTCTTTGGCTATGCCGTACTGCAAATCCCGGGCGGGTCGCTGGGTGATCGCTTCGGCCCTCGACGCGTGTTGGCAGGCGCAATCTTGTGGTGGTCCGGGTTTACCGCCTTGAATGCGCTCGCCGGCGATTGGCTCCTCGCTTCATCGATCGGCGTGGTGGGCTCGTTCATAGTCGTGCGTGCGTTGATCGGCGTCGGCGAGGCCGCCGGGCCTCCCAATTATAACCGGGTCGTGGCCAATTGGATGACGTCGAGCGAACGGGGCCTGGCCCTAGGCATTACGACTAGTGGAAGCGCGTTGGGCGCAGCGCTGACGCCGCCGCTGATCGTGTGGATCATGGTCAACCTAGGGTGGCGCGCCTCTTTCTACATTGCCGGAGGGGCTGGCATCGCTGTGGCCCTGTTGTGTTATTGGTTTGTGGCCGATCACCCACACGAACACTCCTGGGTGAACGAGGCGGAGTTGCAGCTCATCTCCCAGGAAGCGGGGCGCGGCAGTGAGAAGAGTGAGGTGCCGACGTGGACGCCGTGGCGCGTGCTCCTCAAGCGACCGGACCTGTGGTTCCTTACGGCTTCGTATGGAACTCTTGGTTACATTGGCTACATCTACTTTTCCTGGTTCTATCTCTACCTGGTCAACGTGCGGGGATTTTCGCTCGTGAGCGGCGGCTGGCTCAGCACGGCGCCGTTTTTCATCAGTGCTGCGGCGGCGCCCATTGGCGGCTGGGTGTCCGATGCACTGAGCCGCCGGTTTGGTAAACGCATTGGGCGTTGTGGTCTGGGATTTGGTGGTCCGTTAGTGGCGTCGATCCTGATCTACTGTGGCGCAGCGGCATCAGATCCCTATTGGTCCGCTTTACTTTTGTCACTTGGTGAAGGCTGCTTGTTTTTAAGTGTGGCGGCGTATTGGGCTACGACCATTGATCTCGCCAGACCCTATGCTGGCGCAGTCTCTGGGTTGATGAACATGGGCGGGAATCTGGCCGGGACTTTGTCTCCGACTTTGACGCCGTATCTCGCCGAACGTTTTGGCTGGAACAGTGCTCTCTACGTGGCGGCGGCGGTGGCGTTTCTCGGATCGTTCTTCTGGCTCGGCATTCACCCCGAGCGAGCAATCGACCTCGGAGAAGCAGCGATGACACAAGGCCCCGCCCCGACGGAGGCGGCGACGCTTACTCACAAATTGAGTGATTCAGTTAACCAATAACCAAGTAAAGGAGGGTCTCTTATGACAGCCACTGGACGAAAGACTTACGAGATCGACGTCGCCGACGTCGAGTATCTGCGTCACGGGGACAAGCCGCTCTTAGCGCGACTCTTTAAGCCGCGAGGCGCTGGACCGTTTCCGCTTATTATCGAATTACATGGCGGCGCGTGGAATTTGGGAGATCGCCTGATGGATGTCGCCATTAATGAGCCGCTGGCGAAAAGCGGCGTCATCGTGGCGGCGTTGGATTTCCGCATGCCGCCGGTCGCGTCGTACCCCGCCTCGCTGGCCGATATCAACTACGGGATTCGCTGGTTCAAAACACAGGCTACGGCTTTGGGAAGTCGCCCTGAGCTGGTGGGAGCTTTGGGCAGCTCCAGCGGTTCGCATCAAGCCATGCTGGCCGCCATGCGACCGCATGATTCCCGTTACGCCGCCTTGCCACTGCCTGCCGGTGCGCCTGCCGTTGATGCCAGCCTGCGCTGCGTAGTCCTGTGCTGGCCGGTCATCGATCCGCTTGCGCGCTATGACTATGCTAAGAAAGCGAAGGCCAGCGGCAAGCCCTATCCGGAGTTGTTGGATACGGTGTTACCTTTACACGATAAATACTGGGGCACGGAAGAAGCGATGGCCGAGGGCAATCCGGTGCTCGCGCTCGAACGGGGCGAGCGTGTCACGATGCCGCCAGTGCTGTACATCCAAGGCGACAAGGATCAGGCCCACCCTCGCGTTGATCTTGATCGTTTTGTGAATCAGTACCGCAAGGCTGGCGGTCAAGTGCAGCTAGAGATGTACGCGGATATGGCCGAGGGGTTTATTATCAGGAAGCCGGAAGCCCCGGCCTCCGCGCAAGCGATGGAGAAGATCATTGATTTCGTCCATCGTCAGTTGGGTTAAAACATGTGATAGGGTTAAGGAGTTCGACACGCGCCTAGTACTCAGTCAACTTGATTTTGCGGGCGAGATTGCCGTCATGCCAGCGAAGCTTGTCCCGGACTCCGATCCGGGAGCTGGCATCCAGGAAGATTCCGCACTGGCTTCCGGTTATAGCTCCTGGATTCCGGGTCTCGCATTGCTCGCCCGGAATGACGTGCCTCCTGCCTAGTCCTCATATTTAATGCGCCGGACTACTGGGAAAAGCCTGGGCATGTGTGAAGCGACCTCACCGATCATGCAGCCTCAGCCCGGGCCGTTCCCAATGGACCGTGACGACCCGTCCGAGTCCGGACTCGGTAATGTATAGTGTCTGAAAGTCGCTGCCGCCAAAACAGCAATTCGTCAACCGTCGATCCTCTACAGTAATCTGTGATAGCGGCGTCCCGTTCGGCGTATGCACGGACACCACGCCGCCATTATGGGCGCAGATGAGCATATTCCCTGCTTCGTCGAGGCACATGCCGTCCGGGGCCGCTGGCTGGGGCACGGTGCACAGCAAGGCTGAGATGGGCCAGGAACGAGGAGAGCCTGAGCGGGCTCCGGCATCGACTTGCGCCAGGACCCCAGGGCTCTCGATAGGAATCGCCCATACGCGACTCGTAAGCGACTCCAACACAATCAGCGTCGAATCATCCGGCGTCAGCGCGATGCCATTACATAAAAGAAAGAGGTACTGCATGCGCTTGACCGAGCTGCCATCGCGCTTCGCATAGTAAAGATGACCGAACTTGCTGCCCTCACGGTTCAACAGTCCAGGATCAGTAAAGTAGAAACCGCCCCGTGCATCCATCACCAAGTCGTTCGGTCCTTGAAAAGGTCGACCATCGCAACTCTCATAGAGCTTTTCGACTTTGCCGTGGGAGTCGACCCGCTGGATGTAGCCTGCTTCTCTCCCGCCGTTGTTGGTCACGTAAAGATAGCCATCGGGACCGAGCGCGGCGCCGTTGGGCGCGCCGCCCGTGTCAGCGAAGGTGCGTTTTGATCCATTTGGCGAGATCGCAGCAATGCGACCGCCTCCGATTTCCGTGACATACAGCGTTCCGTCCGGAGCCCACACCGGCCCCTCGGGAAATTGTAAACCGTCAGTGAGTACTTGTGGTGACATAGTTCCTCCCGTTTGTTTTTGTGATGTTATTGATAGCTCCTCCAGGAATGTCTTCGCTTCTTATCGGTGTCAGCTCTAAGGGTTATCAGAGGGAACAGGCTCCGCCGGACTAGGCATCCGGCTTAAGTAGAGCAATACGTCGCGCTCGCGGTCCTGAAGTTCACGCAAGATCGGAGCCGAAAGCGCGGCATAGGCTTGAGCAGTGTGGGTCCGGCGCGCGGCCAACAAGAAACGCTTAATCTTGGCGATAGCCTCTTCGGCTCTTTCGAATTGTTCCGCAGTTTCAATCATGATCGTGTACCTCGACAATTCCCCGTTCTACTAGGTCCCGAGAAAGTTGATAGACGCTCAGCCAGGAAGCAAGTTCTTTTTCGCCGATCGCTTCAGTCGCCCAAAATACATCCGCCTCAAAGAGTAATCGTGCTCGTCCATGATCAAAAACGTCTCGTTGCTCGGGTGGAAGAGAAGTGAACGTTTGATCGAAGCCATCTTGCATCAATAAGAAGACGTCCAGATCTCCTGGAAACGGTTTTTCGGTGACAAAACTACCCCATACAAACGCCCGTTGCAGTCTTCCTGTCGCACGTGCGAGCGTGAGCAGCATCTGCAGGCGATCAGCGAGTGTTTGGCGACGCGGTGTAGAGGAACCAAAACGTGCGACGATTTCCTCGAGGGTAGCCCGATGTATCCCTGGCGGCAGATAGCCAGTCGGGGATGACGCAGGTAAGCTCACTACGCGCTCCTTTTTTGTAGCATCACGCAAGCTCGTCTAGCAACGCCTTCGCCTCTTGCAAATCTTTCGTGTCAAAGCCTTCGGTGAACCAGTTGTATACATTCTCAAGGCCCGTCCGTTCCATTGGGTCTGTAAAAATCAGGAGTATGACGGGAAGAACGGCTACCGCTTCAGCGTCATTAGCGGCACGATCTTTCAAGACACCAAGAGCCCTGGTCTTGAGAGATTCAAGAAAGCACTCAAAGATACACTCTTTTCAAGGAAAAAGACTAAGGACTAGGGGACAAAACCTTCCTGTACTTTCTACATTGTTCGTTTTGACAAGTACTTACAGAACTGTACTTGGGTTTTGTCTCATGGTCCTAAGAAGAAATCTTCTTAGCCAAATGCTGCATAAAGTCGATTACATGATCCATTACCCGCCTTGCGTCCCTTGAGTCGTAATTTACTCTTGAATGCGAAACATGGTTGCGCCAGGCATCTTTGAAATAACGAAAATTCGATGCAGCTTCGGAGAAATAAGTTAAATTTGTAGACTTCTCTTGACTCTTAGGAAGCTGTTCCAATTCCCTAATTTTCTTCTCAATTTGATCAAGTATATTTTTCCAATTCTCAAGAACGAGATTATCAAGGTTTAATCCGACGTTTTCTGCTATTTGCCGAATTCCATATTCTAAAACTCTCATAAAATGAAAGACAGAGGCTGTCCATTGGTCAAGGGCAAAACATCGCACCCCGTCGTACATATCCTTTATGGCATCCGGAAATGCCGCTTCAAATTCAGGGCCTAAAATTTTTTCAGGGTTCAAATAGAGCCATTTCAATTCTGATGGGACAATCAAAAATAAATGTTCTGATATTTCACTAATAATATTCTTGGACAGCTCGCTAATGAGGGTTCCTATGATAATAGTATTATCTCGACTGTGATCCGTAGCTCTCTCACGAATGCGGCTCACTTGTTCTTTAAGGGAAAGCGATAGACAAAGATCTTCGACTCCCTTTGCCACGGCAGCAAGGTCTTTTTCTAGCTTCTCCCAATTTGGAGAATAGGTCGAATAGGGATTAGAGGAAAGGAGAAATTCACTGCGGGAAAATTCAAGATTCTGAATAATTTTAGAAAATAGAGCAGCGTAAAATCTCAACATATCCCATAAGCTCAATAGCCCTTGAGGGAATGGGCCTTCCTCAGGTGTCCCCATCTCCTCAAGAGTCAAATTACTATAAACTATAGAATCCACTTATCCCCCTTCGCAAAGGTGTCGACAGAAACATAGTCGCCTTAGCAAAGGGGGAGTTTAGGTTCTCTCCTTCATGCGAGGGAGGGACAGGGAGGATTCGTTACGCCCGCGCTTCTGCCCCGACGGAGATGACTTGCTCCTTCGGCAGCTTGAACGCCGGATCGTTCTGGAGCACGGGCAGGATCTTCTCGGCGAACAGCTTCACGCTACGTTCCAGTTTAGGATACGGCAGACCGCCGAAGGCGAAGGTGCCGACCATGTGTTCCAGCGGCACGGTGTGATGGATATAGCGGATTTTCTCCAGCACCTGATCCGGAGTGCCAGCGGCGTGGAGGCTGCGATAGAATTCCACAGCCTTGGCCTTGGCCTGCTCGTCGGCTGTCAGTTTGGTGTAGGTCTTCGCCAGCTTGGCGTAAAATTCGTAACCTTTCACTCCTGTCAAGTGGCCGTCGGAGAAGTGATAGTGCCGATCAATAGAATCGAACATCGCGCCCATGTGGACTGCGGCCAACTCCTCAGCTTCACGAGCCTCGTCAGCCACCAATATGTTGAACAGCGAAATCGGGGCGCGAGGCTGATAGCCGCTGGCCTGGGCGATTTGGCAGTAGCGTTCGTACCCCGCGGCTGTGTCGTCCCAACTGCTCTGCGCAATGATCAGCACGCCGAGGCCCAGCTTGGCCATGATCTCTGAGGACTCCGGGCTCACCGAGGAAGCATAGAAACGGTTCTCTGGGTGCGAAATGGGACGTGGACGAATCTGGATTTCCGGCACCTTATAATACTTACCGTCAAATGAGAAGCTGTCCTGCGTCAGTCCCTTACGGATAATCAGCAGGCTTTCGACGAAACGGTCGCGCGACTCTTCCATGGGAATTCGGAAGCCAGCGTACTCGATCGAGGCCGCCCCACGGCCAAAACCAAAGATCGTGCGCCCGCCTGAGACCAGGTCGAGCAAGGCGATCTTCTCGGCCACTTCGACCGGGTCGTGCCAGGGCAGCACGATCACCGCCGTGCCGAGTTGTACACGCTTGGTGCGGGCAGCGACGTACATCAACAATGCCGTGGGGTCGGGCGACATGACGTAGCCGGTGAAATGGTGATCCAACGTCCAGACGGAATCGAAGCCCAGGCCCTCGGCCATGTCGCCTACCGACAGTTCTTCGTGATAGGTCTGATGGTCCGGCTTGCCGCCGAAACTGGTTAATTGCAACGTCATTCCTACTTTCATACGATCCTCCTTCTCGAAGTATAGTGTGAATTTTTCGCTTTACGGGGTCAAGGCGAGTTTCCCAAACACGCGCCCCGCGACCAAATCAGCCAGGGCCTGCGGCGCCTCCACTAACGGATAGGTCTTGCTCACAATCGCCTTGAGCTTCCCTGCCGTGAACATGCCAGTGAGCGCCTGCGCCATCTCGGGGACAAATGCGCCCGCGTTCACCAGACTCATGCCTAAAATGTTGACATCTTTCATCAGGGCGTGCATGACCGCGAACTGCCCGTCCGGACCTTTGCCGGTGCCCGTCCCGATGATGATGATCCGCGCATCTCGCGCCGCAATAGCGAGGTCCTTCGCCAAGTTGTCCGACGCCACATTCTCAACGATCACATTGACGCCTTTCCCTTCGGTGAGTTTCTGAACCTCTGCGGCAAAGTCCTGGGTCTTATAGTTGATGACGACATCAGCGCCGAGCGCTTTGATCCGTTCCGCTTTCTCAGATGATCCTACTGTCGTGATGACCCGAGCCCCAGCCTGCTTGGCAAGTTGCACCGCGGCTACTCCGACCCCCCCCCCACCAGCGGAGACCAGCACCGACTCTCCAGCTTTAATGAGCGCCTTGTGATGTAGCGCCCGATATGCAGTATAGAACGGAATGGGGATAGCAGCGCCTTCCGCGTAAGAAAGATTGGCCGGGAGCGGAATGGCTTCACCCGCCGCTACACAAGTTTTCTCCGCATAGCCGCCGGTCAACGCACGACCGAAGACGCGCTCGCCTTTTTTGACATGAGTGACACCGGCGCCGACCGTCTCCACTTCGCCGCAGACATCAGTACCAGGAATGTAAGGAAAGGTGAGTGGTTGTAGACGTCCCGAGAGCCGTACTAAGTCAGCGGGATTGATGCCTGCGGCATGAACACGGATCTGTACTTGCCCTGCCTGCGGTTGCGGATCAGGAGCATCTTCTAGTCGCAACTGTTCAGGACCTCCAGCTTGCTGAGCACGCATGGCTTTCATCGTGCATTCCTCCTTTTTTGCGAGCAATCTAAGCTGCGCTCATGGTTACAGCCGACGGTTCGATATCCAAGGTCGTTACTCGCCGCAGCTCGCGGCGATATTTGGCGTCGTCAAAGGGCCGGGCCCGGTGCATCGTTGTGCGGTTATCCCAAATTACTAAGTCGCCATCACGCCACGTGTGGCGATACACAAACTCGGGTTGGGTGGCGTGCTCCATCAGCTCGCGCAGGAGCAGTCGCCCCTCTGGCACGGGCCAATCAATGATGCGCGAGGCGTGCGACGCCACGTACAGCGATTTGCGCCCCGTACGCGGGAAGGTGCGGATGAGTGGATGGACCGCGCCTTTCAACATTTCCTGCTCACTCTCGGAGAACTCGAATCCGAGAATTTGCCGTGAGTAGGCGATGGAATGATGAACGCGGAGCCCTTCGAGCTGAGCCCGCATTTGAGGAGGAAGGGCGTCATAAGCTGCTCGCATATCGGCAAACTCTGTGTCGGCCCCGACAGGAGGAATGACCCTCGCTGAGAGCAACGAATAGCGCCCTGGCGGGTCCTGGAACGACGCATCAGTGTGCCACAGGCGATTCCCCAGCCCGTACATGCGGCGGCGATCATCAGACTTAAAAATCTCCCCATTCTCATCAAGGTTCGAAATATCTCCAAGAGCTTCGTTGCCGAGGCGGTTTTTTTGTAGGGCGCGGGCTCCGGTCTTGGTGTGGAGCTGGCCGTCGAAACGCTGCGCAAAAGCTAACTGTTCTTCATCGGTGAAGCACTGTTCGCGGAAAACGATGACACCATAGACGTCCATGCCTGCCCGAATCTGCGCCAGTGTTTCCTCATCGTACACCTGACGTAAATCAACCGGGCCCACCTCGGCGAAAAAATGTTGGTGCAATTGGCGAAATGTCAGGGTCATACGCGCAATGTCCTCCCGCGAAGTCGCTGGCAAGCAGCCTATGGCGAGTTGGGCAGAGTGTCAATCGGAAGCGCGAAAACGGCTGTTCCTTCGGCTTTCACTCTCTTTTTGGTGGTGCTACAAGAGTCGAGGGGAAATGACATCGGAATATGTTTTCTTAATGAGAACTCGCCATTAGTTGCCCCTTCGACTTCGCTTCACTACGCTCAGGGTGAGCGGTAAAGCCCTGCTCGTGCTGAGCGTCGCTGCGACAGCAGCGGAGTCGAAGCAGGCGGCAATAGAGAGGCGTCTTTTATGGAATCCGCATAACGCATAAGAGGAGGAATCAGCATGATTCAAGGCATCCACCATACAGCGATATCCACGGGCGATATGGAGCGCGCCCTGCGGTTCTATCGAGATCTGCTTGGCTTCAAAGAAGTGTTCTCTTCCTCGTGGGAAGTGGGGACCGAATCGGTGGATCAGATCGTCGGGCTCCGAGATTCGTCGGCGCAAGTAGTGATGCTGCAAGCCGGCAACGCTTGCATCGAACTCTTCCAATATGCAACCCCTAGTCCCCAGCCTGGCGACGCCAACCGTCCCGTCTGCGATCATGGCATCACCCACTTGTGTTTGCAAGTCAAAGATATTGACGCTGAATATGACCGACTGAAAGCCGCAGGGATGTGTTTTCACTGTCCGCCTCAGGGGAGAAGCGGGCTCCGAGCCACGTATGGTCGGGACCCGGACGGAAACGTCGTTGAACTTCTCGAAGTGCTGGACCGGGGCAGTATGCCCGAGGTCCGTGCTGACTGAGCGTCCCCTGGGGCGAGGTGGGTGGCCCCACGGGGCAGGGGCCGGGCCACGGGGAGCGCGGAAGGCTCTGACTTTGTTGAACAGCTCTGTTGGTTGTGCTAAGGATAGTATACTCGTCTCCAGTTGTTGGCGCGGTCCTGGTCGCGTCCAGAAATGCGCAACGCCGAGGAGTGGAAAAGAAAGTAACAGAAAGGATGGAGGAGAAGCGATGCCAACTGCAGCGAAACCAGAATTTGTCGTCATTCCCGCGGATGCCCGGAGCGCGATTCGCGAGGCCAGAACTCATCTAGGCATGTCCCGGTCCGACGTGGAGCAAAAGGCCAAGGTCGGGACCGATTACATTAAGAAACTAGAATTGGGGCGCAGCCCGCGCGCGGAAGTCGGTCGGCTGCGACGCGTGCTCCAGGTGGTGCAGCAAGCCGCCGAACGCGGCAAAGCTCCCGCCAAACTCACGGCGCGGATTGCTCGTGTAGCGAAGGCGGTAGCCAAGCCCGCTCCCAAGGCGACGAAGCGGTAAGCGAGCCCACCTTCCTCAATGTCTGTAGACGCCTGCATCTGAACTTGCAGGCGTTCAAACGTGACGCGTGGGACTCGCCTAAAGGATGTGTTCCTCGCGCGGTTGCCGTCTTCTTGTTTTCAGTGCAGAATCTGAGCCTCTTTCAGTTGAGCGATCTCCTGGGCCGCGTATCCGAGCACGTCCTGCATGACTTGGTCAGTGTCCTGCCCCAATAAGGGGGCTGGAGCCCGCACGCCATTCGGTGTGTTGGTCAGCAGCCAAGGAATTCCTGTGTGGGTGCGTGCGCCGAGTTCGGGGTGCGCGAGACGCGAGAAAAAGCCACGCGCTTCGAGATGTGGGTCTTCCGCAATATCTTTGCTGGTCATGGTCGGAAACGCCGCCACGCCGACGGCCTGCAAGGTGCGGGTCACGTCCCATTTGTCGCGAGTTGAGGTCCAGCCGGTCAGAAGCTGTTCCAACGCATCTTCGTTCGTCTTTCGTGCTCGTGCCGTGCGAAATCGTTCATCCGTGGCAAGCTGGGGCTGGCCGATCGCCTGACAGAGGGCCTGCCACTCTTCTTCCGCGCCGCAGGCAACCGTCACCCACTCATCTTCTCCTGCACAGCGGAAGCAGTTGTGCGGCGACATCCACGGGTCGCGGTTCCCGCTGCGCAGCGGCTGCGCACCATTCATGGCGTAGTCCATCCATCCTTCGGGTACGAGCGCAGCGACCGATTCTAACAGTGACACGTCAATATACTGCCCCTGCCCCGTGCGGTGTCGTGCGGCCAGCGCCGCACAAATTGCCGCTGCTGCGGTAATGCCGGAGTTGGGGTCACCGTACGAGAGCCCTACTTCTTGCGGTGGGCTCCCCACATAGCCTGTGAGAGAAGAAAGCCCCGTTACCGGCGGGATGGCGGGACCATAGGCCATGTAGTTACGCTGCGGACCGCTATGGCCATAGCCGGAGATCGACGCCATGATGATGTCCGGTTTGATTTTTTTGAGTTCGTCGTAGCCGAGCCCCAGTCGCTCCAGAACGCCGGTGGCGAAATTCTCGACAACCACGTCGCTTTTTTTGATTAGTTCTTTTGCTAGCGCAACGCCTTCCTCTTTTGTCAAATTCAAGAGGATACTTTTCTTCCCTTGGCTCCACTGGTTAAACAACGGACAACGATTCACGCCGGGCTCCACATCCGGCGGATAGAACGGGAGACGACGGGTCAGATCCAAATGCGCTTGCGACTCGATCTTGATGACTTCCGCTCCTAAATGAGCGAGATGCATGGTGCAGAATGGCCCGGCCCACACCCAGCTAAAATCCGCCACTCGGATGCCTGCGAGCGGAAGGCGAGGCTGAATGGTGCTGGGTGCTGGGTGTTGGGTGTTGGGCTGTGGACTAACAGCGCCGTTCGGGAGGGCTTGCAAAACTTCTTCATTGTGTTCACCGAGAAGCGGGGCAGGGCGACGCACTTGCCACCAAGGCTCACGCAATTCATAAGGGGCTCCCAAATGTGTGAGGGTTCCGGCGCGAGGATGGGGCACGTCAACAAAAAAGCGCCGAGCCTGTAACTGTTCCTGCTTGGCAAGCTGAGCCATATCGAGCACCGGGGCAAAGCAAATCCGCTTCGCTTGCCCAGCGTGGAACAAATCCTGCACCCGCCACTGCTTGAACCAGGCCCGTAAATGCGGCTTCAACTCGTCTTGGTTCTTAAAGCGTTGGATACTGTTGCGAAACTGCGGCGACGCGCCCCATTCGGGGTTGCCCATCAATTCCAACAGCCGCCGCCACTGATCTTCCTCTGCCACAGCGACAAAAATGGAACCGTCTTGGCACTCAAAGATGCCCCAGGGGTCTTGCAGCCGTTTACCTAAGCGCGAAGTGACCCGGCCAAGAAATGTGTACGAAATAAAGTGGTGCTCCAGAAACGACGCCACGTAAGCTTGGCTGGACAGATCGATGTGTTCCCCTTCACCGGTTTGCAGCGCACGATAGTAGGCCGCCATTGCTACGGTGGTCGCCGCCAGTCCACCCTGAAAATCGGCTTGATGCCCTGCGGCCTTCAAGGGTGGCAGGTCTGGTCGGTCGGAGCCTCCGGGGCTCAACCAGGCCCAGCCGCCTCCGTGAGTAACGGTGAGTTCATACGCACGATAGTTTTTGTGTGGTCCAGTGAGACCAAACGGTGTGAGCGAACACATCACCAGTCGTGGGTTGATCGCGCGAAACGCAGAGTAATCGAGCCCTAACTCGGCCATTTGCGCGGCGGGATAGTTATGGACCAACAGATCGGCCCAAGCGATCAACCGCGTCAGCGTGTCCTTGTCTGTGTGGAGATCAAGCGTCATGCTCTGCTTATTAGTGTTGAGATAGAGAAACAGCCCGCTTCGTTCTGGATCAACCGTCCCCTGTGGAAACGGCCCCCACTGGCGAGCGTGATCACCCCCGGGCTCCTCGACTTTGATCACCTCGGCGCCGAGATCGGCCATGAGTTTAGTTGCGTAGGCGGCCGACACCATGTGGCCGAGTTCCAGTACTCTTACACCTTCGAGTCCTTGCATATATCTCCTCCCCGAGATCGTCTTCCGCACGGTACTCCCAACTCTCGACTTCGACAACCATCCAAGGTATCTGGCAGTGTAGTTGGAAGGGAAAGGAGGTCTGGATATGATGACTCGCATGATCGCCCGCATCTTCCTGGGTGGCATGTTGCTGTTCGGTATGGTGTTCCCGTCGCATGCAGAGAGCGGCAAGCCTGAGAAAGTGTTCCTGACGTGGATGTCGGTGACAAACTGGCTGTTTGAGGCGGGCGACACGTGTATCCTTATGGATGGCTACATCACGCGCATTCCACAGGAAGCGTTCTCCGGTCCCAGCTTCGCGAGTGCGACCCCCTCCAAGCCGGATGAAGCAGCTATTCAACGAGTATTCAAGACGATCTCTGGGGCGCAGCCTATCAGCTACTTGTTCACCGGTCACAGCCACTTCGATCATTCCTTCGACACCGCCGCTTGGGCGAAGTTGACCGGGGCGCGGATCGTAGGCGCTCGCTCCACCTGCTTACAAGCCGAGGCCCAAGGCGTACCGGCGAGTCAGTGCACGGCGGTTGAGGGCGGAGAGGTTATTCCTCTGGGGAAATACGTCACTGTGAGAGTGGTGAGCTGGGGTCATAGCGGCGATGTGTCCACCCCAGCGGGCAAGCTGTTGCAAGCGCCTCTCGAACTCCGGGCCGTTCCCACCGTGGCTCCTGGAGCCGTGGGGCTGCGTCCTGGCATCACGCAAGACTTTCCCAATGGTGGCGGCGCACGCGCCTATCTCTTTACGGCGGTGACAACCAAAGGGCCGGTGAGTTGGTTGTACTCGAACACCGGTAATGCCGGGACATTTCAACACCCCGTGCCTGTAAATGAAGCGTTCTTCCAAGCGCAGGGCCTGTCGTTGGACAATCTCACCATTGTTCCGCCGAAAGCCTCCGTGGAAGAGAACCTGCGTGCAGCTTTAGCCGCCGCTGGCCTTGATCATGTTGACTTATGGATCGGCTACAGCGATCGGAATCTTGCCGCCTTGGTCTGCCCCGTGCTGCATCCGAAGGCGCATATTCCTCATCACTGGGACGGGCTCTTCACGTCATTTTTTGCTGGCGTGCCTTTTGCCTACTCCACGGTTGCGGGAGTCAACGAGTTGACCGCTTATCTGGCGACGCAGCATGTCACGCTGCTCCCTCCACAGCAATACCTGGACAAGTATCAGCTCGATGCGAACGGCGTAGTACCTGTGAAGAATACCGCCATCAAGGAACAACTGGGGCTCGGCAAAGCGAAGGCCGAGGCCGGAAAAGCCATCGCGCAGTAAACAGCCTGTCAGTCTTGTCATTCTGAGCGGAGCGAAGAATCTGATGGAACGATAGACCTATGGTAAGATTCTTCGTCGCGAAGTTTATCCTGAGCGTCCTTCGACTTCGCTTTGCTACGCTCAGGATGAGCGGAAGCGAAGGGCTCCTCAGAATGACACCCCTCATGATCATTTAGGCTGAATACTAATAGTCCATCTCAATGAATTTGCGGGGCAGAGATGGCTTCGTCGCTTTGCTCCTCGCCATGACCGCACGCACTACGTCATTGCGAACGTAGCGAAGCAATCTCATCCTCTCCTTCCTTACAGCCAGCAAAACTATTGCGATGAAACACTAAGGACTACGGGACAAAACTCCTCCAGTCTGGCAAACCGTCAACGTGTCATTGCGAGGGGAGCGAAGCAATCTTTGCTTTAGGTTTTCGATTCTTGCGAGATTGCTTCGTCGTCTACGACTCCTCGCAATGACAGGCTCCTTGATTTCCGTTCGTGGGTTTTGTCTCAAAGTCCTAATGCCCCACCTGTTCTCGGGCCTTATCTACGTACCGCTGAATTAACAACCGCATGGTCTCGGCGGGCTGGATGCCGATGAGCGGAAACTCGCCGAGCATGAAGGTCGGGTAGCCCGCCACTCCGAAAGTGGCGGCTTCCGCTTCGTGCTCTTTCACTTGCGCCGTGAACGCGCCGGTTGTCAGTGCGTGCTCCAGTGCACTGGTGGAGAGCCCAATGGACTCCGCTAGGCCGAGCAGCATCGGGAGGCTCCCTATATCCTGGCCTTCCTCGAACACGGCGGCAAAAACGAGATCGTGGTACTCCTGGAATTTGCCGTGCTCGCGGGCAAACTCAGCGCCTTCGAGCGCATAGGAGGAGTCCAACCAGTGGTCCGGCACGCACAGCTCAATTCCGGTCTCGCGGGCGACGCGGAAAATTTTACCTTTGGCCTCGTCGCCGATCATCTCGCCGTTTTTCCAGCCCTGATGGCGACGGGAAATCTGCACGCCTTTCCACAGCAGCTCAATCTCCAGCTTACCTTGAAGCTGCTCCATCACTTTCTTGGCGACGTAACACAGCGAAGAGGCATAGTCGAAATAAATCGGCACGACCACGTTGCTCATGCACAGGTAGGTACGCGATCACTGGAAACGTTGCAAGGGGAAGGCGGTGTGGTGCGTTTCCTGTGTGCGCGCTATGGCTGAGAGCGTATGGCCTCTCATAAAAACTCTATGCTATATGCCATACAGGGAACGACGTATACGATCCATAAACTACAGGCCGAAAGGAGAGGATCATGGGCTTCATCGAAGTGCTCAATCCAACGGCTGATGTTCGTGCGCAAGATTTGCCGTTAGCACGGCGTCTTGCTGACGCGCGCGGCAAGACCATCGGGTTTCTCAACAATCGTAAAGCGAATGCTGGACTGTTGCTGGAGCATATAGAGCGGCTCCTGCACGAGCGGTTCGGCGATTTTACGGTTGTCAAAGGTGAGAAAAATGCTTCGTTAGGTGCGCCGGAGAAAGTGCTGAACAAACTCTTTCTCTGCGATGCTGTAGTCACTGCCATCGGGGATTGAGGGTCCTGCACGTCGTGGAGTCTCCACGACACCATCGAACTGGAAAAGCGAGGCGTGCCCACGGCGGTCATTTGTAGCGACGAGTTTGCGCCGTTGGGGCGGGCGGAATCTTGTACATTAGGCATGAGCGGCGTGCCCATCGTGGTCATTCCGCATCCGCTTGCCGGCAATATGCCAGAAGACGTGCGACGAAAAGCCGAAGCGATTGCTGATGAAGTCGCAGCCATTCTGACACAGCCTGCGGAGAAATTGGCCCAGCAATATCGAGGGCGATTCCTGAAGCTGGCGAATAAACGGTTAGCCGTCGGTGCGGCGGGAAACGCTGCAGATCGTTAAAGGCATGATGGATATGAATTTCCATTCTGAGAAGATCTCGCTGAACGAATCGCTTGAGAGCATCAACGATTGGTTTTACGACCAAGGGTGGACCGACGGTTTACCCATTATTCCACCAACATCGGAGCGAGTGGAAAAATTCCTGGCCTGGACCGATCGTGACCCGCAAGACGAACTTGGGGCCATGCCGCCCAAATACGGGATCGTGACGATCGAGAAGCTCGCCATTAACGCGGTGATGGCTGGCTGTTTACCCGAGTACTTTCCGGTCATTATCGCCGCAGTCGAAGCGATGTTAGAGAGCCGCTTTAATCTTTATGCGCTGCAGAGTACGACGCATCCCTGTGCGCCGCTGTTAATTCTCAATGGGCCCATCGCCCGGGAACTCGGTGTGAATGCCCGTTACAACGCCTTCGGTCAGGGATGGCGTCCCAATGCGACGATTGGCCGAGCGATTCGGTTAATTTTGCTGAACGTCGGCGGCGGGGCTCCCGGGGTGCTTGATCGGGCGACGCAAGGGCAGCCGTCGAAGTATTCTTACTGTGTGGCGGAGAATGAGGCGGAGAATCCGTGGGGACCGTTGCATGTGGAACGCGGCTTTGCGGCGGAGACGAGCACAGTGACGGTCTGCGGCGCTGAGGGGCCGCATAACATTAACGATCATATCAGCACCGCCGCACCGGGCATTTTGATTACGATTGCGACGACGATGGCTGGTATGGGCTCAAACAACGCCTATGCCTTTGGTGAGCCTGTGCTTGCGCTTGGCCCAGAGCACGCCGCCATTCTCGCCCGCGATAGTATTAGTAAAGAAGATATTCGTAACTATATATTCACGCACGCACGTGTGCCGCGGGCGACCTGGGAACAAGGCGGCATGATCGGAATGGGACTCGCTGAAGACCTTTTTGTCGGGGAGGCCGGCGTGCCTCTCATCCGCAAACCCGAACATTTGATGGTTCTTGTTGTAGGGGGATCAGGTCGGCACTCATGCTGGATGCCGACGTTTGGCGCCATGACGCGCTCGGTGACACGGGCGCTGGCGCTTAAGGATGGAACGCCGGCGAAGTCGATGCAAGAATTTCGTCGCTAAATGGAGAACGAGAGTTATGAGCCTGACGTTTGACGGTCTGCAAGACGCCGTGAATGCAGACCCGGAATTTCGCATCGCCGCGCGTTTTTGGAATGGGGCGGTGCGGCTGGAGATGGGCGACTCCGCGCTGCTCTTGCGTATTGAACAGGGGCAGATCGCCGAGATCGCGACCGGGGCGCAGGCGTTTGCCTTTTTAACGCCGGTGAACGTGGTGATTGCGGCGCCGAGCGCGGAGTGGCAAAAATTCCTCGAACCGGTTCCCAAGCCGTTCTATGTCGATCTGTGGGGCGCGGCTACGCACCACGGCTTTCACGTCAGCGGGGATATGGAAAGCCTTTATGCCTATTACCCCGCCGTGCGCCGTTTGTTCGACATCATGCGCACCATCACGCACACGGCGTAGGGGAGGAACGTTGTCATGGCGCGGTTTGATAAAGCAACTGGACGATATATCTTCTTGACGATCGACAACACTGAATATCGCGTTTACTTTGAAGAGTATGGCTCCGGCATTCCGCTGTTGATGCAACACACAGCGGGTGCGGACGGGCGGCAGTGGCGGCATTTTCTGGAGCACGAACGCCTTGCCCAACACTTTCGTATGATCGCCTATGATCTTCCCTATCACGGCAAGTCAGTGCCGCCCACGGGAAAAGAGTGGTGGAAGGAAGAATATAAACTCACCAAAGATTTTCTGATGAAAGTGCCGGTGACGTTGAGCAGTGAGTTGGGGCTGGAGCGACCGGTGTATATGGGCAGTTCGATCGGTGGGCATCTCGCGACCGATCTGGCGCTGTACTATCCCGACAAGTTTCGCGCGGTGATTGGGCTGGAAGCGGCGATCGCTACCCCGGGCGGCTATCGGGACGCGTGGTATCATCCCCGCATCAGCAACGATTTTAAGGCAAGCTCTATGTTCGGGATCATGTCGCCTACGAGTCCGGAGAAATTCCGGCGCGAGACCGTTTGGGTCTATAGCCAAGGCGCGCCGCCGGTGTTCAAAGGCGATCTGTATTACTATTCGGTCGATCATGACCTGACGCAGACCGCCGAACAGATCGACACCACGAAAGTTGCGGTGTATTTGCTCACTGGCGAATACGATTGGGCGAGCACCCCGGCCATGTCCGAGGCGTTGGCGCGGCGCATCAAAGGCGCCAAGTATCAAACCATGACTGGGCTCGGCCATTTCCCCATGAGTGAAGATCCCGAGCGGTGTTTGTCTTTTGTTGAACCGATCTTGAATGAAATTCGCGGGATGAAGTAGGAGGCGCAATCGAGTTATATCCGCTCACCCGAACCCAGGCAGGGCATGACAGCATTGGCTGAGCCTGCTATGACAGCCCGGACTCAGCGCCTCGCGCTCGGGAGCGGAAAGGCTATCCGTGAATTTACAAACACAACTCTCCATAGAGACGACCTCGCCCGAACCCCCCAATCCATCGATCACGCCTCAATACCGGCGCTATGCTCTTTTGCTGCTCTTCTTGGTTTTCACTTCTAGCCATGTTGACCGGCAAATCCTGGCGATTCTCTTGGAGCCGATCAAGCATGAACTGGTTTTATCTGACACGCAGTTAGGATTTCTCTCGGGCATTGCCTTCGCCATCTTTTATGCGACGTTGGGGATTCCTATGGCGATGTGGGCCGACCGCAGCGACCGGCGCAATATCATTACCTTGGCGCTGACGTTGTGGAGCGGGATGACGGTGGTGTGTGGGCTGGCCGCGAATTTTTGGCAATTGGCGCTTGCGCGCATCGGTGTTGGTGTGGGCGAAGCTGGCTCCACCCCTCCTTCGCACTCGATCATTGCAGATATGTACGCTCCGACAGAGCGGGCCACGGCGATGAGCACCTTCTCGCTGGGCATCAACTGTGGACTGTTGATCGGATTTTCGGTCGGCGGCTGGATCAATCAATGGTACGGATGGCGCGCCGCGTTTTGGGTGGTCGGCGTCCCTGGTTTATTGTTGGCGTTGCTCGTGCGCTACACGTTGCGTGAGCCGCCTCGGGGTTATGCTGAAGGGCTCCGTGCCGCCTCTCACGAGGCCTCGAGTCTCAGGACTGTGGTGACGTATATGTGGTCCACCCCAGCTCTACGTCATATTGCCGCAGGCGTGACGTTGGCGTCGTTTGTCGGCTACGGGGCGGTGCTTTGGCTTCCGTCTTTTCTCATGCGTTCGCATGGGTTGCAGAGTGGCGCAATCGGAATGCTCCTGGCCTTGGGCTTTGGCGTGTTCGGAGCAGTGGGCACCTTCATGGGGGGCGTGTTGGCGGACCGTTTGGGTAAACGTGACATTCGCTGGAGCGTGTGGGTGGTCAGCATTGCTATCCCGCTCGCTGTACCGTTCATTATTTCTTTCTATTTAACGAAGGAAACGAGTACCGCGTTCACCATCGGTATGGTCCCGGCTCTTTTAGGCGGGACATATCTCGGTCCGAGTTTCGCTCTTACTCAAGGTTTAGTGCCCGTGCAGATGCGGTCTGTCGCCTCAGCGATCCTCCTCTTTATCACGAATATGATTGGGCTGGGGCTTGGTCCACAAACGGTGGGGATCTTGAGCGATCTTTTTAGCGCAAAATATGGCAACGAGTCGCTCCGGTATGCTTTGTTGACGCTGGCGTGTGTGAACATTTGGACGGCCTTTCATTATTTTATGGCGGGGCGCACGTTGCGAGAGGATTTGAGGAAGGCTAGTCAACAGTAGTCAGTAGAGCAAAGCAAATTAAAAATTAAGAATGAAAAATTAAAAATTGAGAATAAGGGCGCGTACCGTTCATTCATAATTTTACATTTTTAATTCTTCATTATTTCTCCTGCTGACTACTCTTCCAGTCGTTCCCCGTCCCTCTGCGATTTGCTACAGTCGTCTCTTCAGAGTTTCCGGAAATGAGGAGCGCGTCGCATGTCGCTACATGACAACCTGTCCGCCCCTGAGGTCATCACAAATCCGTATCCCTACTTCCATCAACTTCGTGAAGAAGATCCCGTACATTGGAATGACTGGTGGGGTGGGTGGGTGCTCACGCGTCATGACGACGTGCAAGCCTCGTTTCAGGATCGTCGGTTGTCGGCTGACCGCATGACGCCGTTCATGAAAGGGCTCAAGAAGGAGACGGGCGGGGAATTGCATCCGAGTTTTCAACTCTTCTCCAAGTGGATGGTGTTTACCGACCCGCCTCAGCACACGCGCCTGCGCATGCTGGTGAACAAGGCCTTTACCCCGCGCCGAGTCGAGGGCTTGCGCGGGCGTATTCAGGCGATTGTTGACGAGATGTTGGACCGCGTGATGCCGGCTGGTCGCATGGAGTTGATTCATGACTTTGCGTATTTGTTGCCGGTGACAGTGATCGCTGAGTTGCTTGGCGTTCCGGCTCGCGATCACGAGAACATCAAGAATTGGTCGGACGAAATCACGCTGTTTATTTTCGGCGCGATCGGTGTGCCTGACCGTCGCCAACGTGCGCAGCGGGCGATGTCGGAACTTGCCGACTACCTGCAAGCGATCATCGCCGATCGTCGGCGCGCCCCGCAGAACGATCTGATTAGCGCGCTCATCGCCGCGCAGGAGCAAGACGATGTGTTGAGCGACGATGAAATTGTCGCTACCTGTTCGCTGGTGCTCTTCGGCGGGCATGAAACCACGACCAATCTGATTTCCAGCAGCACTCACGCCCTGTTGCGCAATCCCGAACAGATGGAGAAGCTGCGCAACGATCCGTCGCTCATCACCACGGCGGTCGAAGAATTTCTGCGCTACGATGGTCCGTCGAAGGCGATGGTGCGGCTCGCAGCGGAGGAGTTTGAGTTGCGCGGTAAACAAATTAAAATCGGGCAGCGGCTGTTGCTCATGCAGTCCGCGGCGAATCACGATCCCGAACGCTTTGACAATCCAGACAGTCTCGACGTGACACGGTCTCCCAATCCGCATGTGGCGTTTGGTTACGGGATTCACTTTTGTCTCGGGGCCCCACTTGCGCGCATTGAAACGGCGGTGACGATTAACACGATTCTGCGACGCCTGCCAAACTTGCGGCTCGATGTTGACCTCGGTCAACTGGAATGGCAGCCGCAGATTGTCAGCCGCGCGCTCAAAGCGTTGCCGGTGGCGTTTTAGTTGAGGGAGAGACCATGCGACATCTTCGTATCACCGTCGATCAAAACAAATGCGTGGGCTCCACCACCTGCATCAACACTGCCCAGGCAACGTTCGCACTCGATCAATCCGGCAAGTCGTCCGTCGTGAACCCGCAAGGCGATCTTGAAAATCTGGTCATCGAAGCCGCCGAGAGTTGCCCCGTCGGCGCTATCACCGTGGAAGATGCGGAGACTGGGGAGAAGTTGTTTCCGTAGAGCTATCTGATTAGGAGTGTCCCTGTCTAAAGATTCCCCCACGCTTTGCGCGGCCCCCTTTCCTGAAGGGGGCGTTGGGTTCCCTCCTTTGTCAAAGGAGGGACAGGGAGGATTTTTACGTTCTCAAACGAGCTTCAACCTCCAATTCCTGATGCGCAACGGAGCCTATCACATTACGTCCCGCGCGGGGTTGCTGCGCGTGTTTCTGTCTGAGCGCTGAAAGTCGCCCGATCGCTTCTTCGATGCGTTGCGGGAAGAGTGTTCCGTCTCTGAACGCTTGCCAGCAGGCTTCTCTAGCGCTGAGGGTGAGGTCGAGCTTGTGGCAGATCAGCAGCAGGTCCGCGCCGGCGTTGAGCGCTTGGACAGCAGCGCGATCGACCGCATCGTGGCGCACGATCGCGCCCATCTCCAGATCATCCGTGACCACCACGCCTTGATAGTTAAGTTGTTGACGAAGTAGTCCATCAATGATGCGTCGCGAGAGTGTCGCCGGATAGTCAGGGTCGAGCCTTGGATAGAGAATATGCGCGGTCATCAGCATTTCGATTCCCTCAGCGATGGCCGCGCGGAAGGGGACAAGATCGGTCTGTTGCAGCTCGTCCAGAGAACGTTCATCGCGTGGCAAATCCTCATGTGAATCGACGTGCGTGGCCCCGTGCCCGGGAAAATGTTTACCACAGGGAATCACGCCGCCTGCGCGTAATCCTCGCGCCTGCGCGCAACCGAACAGTCCCACGGTCTGTGGATCAACGGCAAAAGCGCGGTCGCCGATCACGGTGTTGGTGGGATTAGTCAGCACATCCAACACTGGCGCGAAATCGATATCGACGCCAATGCTGCTGAGTTCGGCGCCCATCACTTGTCCAAGTTGCTCGGCCAACTCGATGCGTCCGATTTGTCCAATAACCGCCGCAGGCGGAAAGTGAGTGAATGGTGGAGACAGACGATGAACGCGCCCGCCTTCATGGTCGAGGGCGATCAGTGGCGGACATTCGGGCATGAATGCGTGAAGTTCTTCGCACAGCGCAGCGAGCTGCTCCAGTGTCGCATAATTTCTACGGAACAGAATAACGCCGCCGGGGCGCAGGTCCAACAATTGACTACGGGTCTCCGGGGAAATTGTGAGGTCGGGGATGCCGACCATGAAGAGTTGGCCAAGAGCGTCGCAGGTAAGCATACGTGTGATCGTAGCAAAGATTGGATGGGAAGGGAGGGGTACAGGGCCTACTGGACAAGGTGAAGAGAAGTATGCTATCTGCTCGCCCCGTGACCTCCTGCCGTTTCACCCGCGTTTTGAGGCATGACTTGGGGGAAGCAGAAAGCGTGGCAGTGAGAATGGGCGACGAAACCGTCGACCCACGAAACTGACGAGGGGAGAAATGCAGAAGCCACGACGGCGCTGTCGCATGGTGTAATGACCGCTTGGATCCATACTGTTTGGACCAGGACGGATGACGTACAGAGCAAAGACGGAACATAGGAAGACAGGACCCGGCGAAGAGGCGAAGCCCAAGCGCTCCTCGACCGAACACGCTGTCCCTTTGAATAGTAATTGAATTGTCTCTGTGCAGTCCTCCGGCTTGGTTCGTGAAGGAGGGCTCGATATGCAACCCACCCCCCCCAAAGTCACCGTCCCTGAAATCCAACGCCTGAAGACGGCGGGGCAGAAGATCACTGCCCTGACGGCGTACGATTATCCCTTCACCCGCATTCTCGACTCTTGCGGAATCGACGTGTTGCTTGTAGGCGATTCGCTCAGTACGGTTGTGCAGGGGCTCGACACTACACTGCCGGTGACGATGGACGAAATGGTCTATCATCTCAAGCTCGTCACCAGGGCCCGGCCACGGGCATTGGTGGTCGGCGACATGCCGTTTTTGTCGTACCAGGCTGGTATCTGCGAAGCGATTGCCAACGCGGGCCGTCTGCTGAAGGAAGGCAACGCCGAGGCAGTCAAGTTAGAGGGCGGCGTCAACATCGCTCGGGTGATGCGGGCGATTGTGAACATGGACATTCCGGTGATGGCGCATATTGGTCTCACGCCGCAATCGGTCCACCGCATGGGTGGATTCAAGGTCCAAGGGAAAAAGTCGGGGCGTCAGCCTGGCGCGCGCGAACGGCTGATCGAAGATGCGCACGCCGTCGCCGAAGCGGGAGCGTTTGCCGTGGTGATGGAAGGTGTGCCCATGGACCTGGCGCAAGAGATCACGGAGAAGTTGCTGATTCCCACCATCGGCATCGGCGCTGGTCCGTTCTGCGATGGGCAGATTCTGGTCATTCACGATATTCTTGGCTTGACCGAGCGCTTCTCTCCTAAATTTGTCAAACGCTATGCCGATCTGCGGGGCGTGATTTCGCAAGCCGTCAACTCATACATTGACGAAGTCCGCAACGGCGCTTTTCCGTGCAAAGAGCATTCATTTCATTAAATCGCCAGGGACGTAAGACCAATGGAAATCCTCCCTTATATTCGTGACATGCAGCGTTGGTCGGAAGCCCGGCGCTTGGAAAAAAAGACGATCGCTTTCGTGCCCACGATGGGGTTCCTGCACGAAGGCCACCTCAGCCTCGTGCGCGAAGGAAAACGACGATGCGACGTAGTGGTCGTGTCTATTTTTGTGAATCCCATTCAATTCAACCAGCAGTCCGATTTCGACAAATACCCGAAAAGTTTTGAGCAAGACCGCCACATGTTGGAAGCGCTGGCGACGGATGCGCTGTTCTGTCCGGAAGCCACGGAGATGTATCCGGATGATTTTCAGACTGCGGTCGAGGTGGCAAAGGTCAGCCAGCCGTTGTGCGGCGCCTTTCGGCCTGGGCATTTTCGCGGCGTCGCAACGGTGGTGTCTAAGCTCTTTAACATTGTCAAGCCTCATATCGCCATCTTTGGTGAAAAAGATTTCCAGCAATGCGTCGTGATTCAACGCATGGTCAAAGACCTCAGTTTTGACCTAGAAATCCTTCCTATGCCGACCGTGCGTGAGACCGATGGACTGGCCATGAGTTCGCGGAATGCTCGTCTCAGTGCTGCGGAACGTGGCCCCAGCCTGTGCATCGCGCGGGCGTTGCACCGGGCAGCAGAGATGGTTACTGCCGGTGAGCATCGTAGCGACGCGATTCTACAAGAAGTGCGAGCGCTGCTTGAGCGCCAGGGTGGAGTGCGTATCGAGTATGTGGCGCTCTGCCACCCGGAAACGCTGGAAGAGGTCAAGGAGGTGGCTCGCCCGACGCTGCTCGCCATTGCCGCCTGGGTCGGCGAGGTTCGCTTAATTGATAATAAGGTGATAGGGTAAATCTTCATTTGTAAACGTACGCACTAGAGCCCGAAACTAAAAAATCAGTGCAATATGCCGAAAGGGCACTGTGAGTAAACGAGGAAAGAAACTCTGGACCTGCACCTGATGGAATGGGGTGAGCGAACGGCGCAAGGGTAACGTTCTGTTTCGCAAGAGTGGTCTCTTACAGAACAATGCAGGAACCGGGGCGATTTTTTCTTCTTTGCTATGTTTCCTGTTCGAGCAACTTTAGGGTAATTTTGGGAGGGGCTTATGCGTAACGGTGTGCTGAGATTCGGTCGCAGCCTTTTGCTTTTTGTTAGTCTTATCGTGTTCTTTACACAAGGAGGTCTTGCTTCGAAGGCTTATGGACATGATTCGTATGACGGTCCTGGGTATGGGATGAGTGAGAAGCAATGGAAGAAAGAGCAAAAGCATGAACGCAAGCTGTATAAGAAGGAGTTGAAACACGAGCGCAAGGCCAGGAAGAGAGAACTGAGACGGGAAAATGAGGCATGGCGAAGGGCGAACGAAGATCGCTGGGAAATGCGAAGAGGGGCAGAGCTTGAGCGAGCCCGATGGGAGCATCATGATCGGGGGCATCATTACGGCTGGAGGCGCGAGCATCCTGACCACGGGCATCATCAGGGACACTGGAAACACCAGCAGGATTGGGATCACGACGGCGATTAAAAGCGAAACGCTCTATGGGAAAACAACAACCGGGTGAAAAAACTATTACCGTGAACCGCCGCGCTCGGTTTGATTACCATATTGAAGAGACTTATGAAGCGGGGATCGTCCTCACCGGCGGTGAGGTGAAATCCCTGCGTGACGGTCGGGCGAATCTTAAGGATAGTTACGGTCGCATTGACAAGGGCGAAGCAGTGTTGATCAACGCCCACATCAACAACTACGAACCGGCGCATTACTTCAATGTTGAGCCCACCCGTACGCGCAAGCTCTTGATGCATAAAAAAGAAATTATGCGGCTGATGGGGAAAGTCCAAGAACAGGGGTTGACCCTGATCCCGTTGCGTTTATATTTCAAAGACGGACGCGCCAAAGTAGAGCTGGCGCTAGCGAAAGGAAAAAAGCTCTACGACAAACGTGAAACAACCCGTGAACGTGAGGTGAAACGCGACATTGCGAGGGCGATGTCGAGAAACCACAGGTAAGACAAGCGCTCTTACGCTTCACCCCTCACGTATTTCCCATGTTCCTCAGTATGGGGGCGATTTGGGTTCGACGGGGGCTGGAAAGTCAAAGCTGCATGCCGGGGTTCTGTCTACCCG
>CAYTVL010000034.1:0-64329 GCA_964441775.1 uncultured Enterobacteriaceae bacterium | reverse complement strand
CGCTGCCTTACAATATCAACAGGAATTTCGGTTAGCGGCGTAGCGTGCCACTCCCCACATCGAGCACCTTTTCCCCCGGCGCAATGGCGAGTTCTTCGATCAGCATCTGCCCCCTTTGAACTGGTGAGCGGCGCTGATGTGTTCGTAATGATGGGCAAGCTCCTGTGTATCCAAAGTTAAACTGACAGTAGACATGCTTTCCTCCACTCTGATGTGGATAGCACAGTGAGGATGGTGGTAGAACCATAGCTATTGCTGGCTCGCTTGCTTTAGTCGATCACGTATGACCGTATACATTTTGACCTGGAGCTCAAGATGCGTCTCCAGCAGTTTACGGATTTCTTTTCCCGCAATCTCCAACAACACACACTGTTCCCTGGCGATTACGGTCGCCGACCTCGGCCTCCGTTCCAAGACGGCCATCTCTCCAAAGATTTCACCTGCTTGTAAAACGGCAAGCGGAAAGGCAGGTCCTGCCGTGCCTTGCAATGCGATCCGCACTGATCCTGAGCGAATCAGGAAAATTGAATCGCCGGCTTCACCTCCTCTCAGGATGACCGCGCCTTGCGGGTACACGCGCTCTTGTGAGGCCTCGTCCCTGAGAAGATTCCCAATTTCCTCTTCGTTGAGACTCGAGAAGATGGAATGACTGCGCAAGAAGTCTTGCCAATTGAAAGATTGCATGGACGCTCTCCGTTGCGCCATGAACATAGCATCCATCAAGACATGACTCACTATCTATTGCCGATAGTGAAAAATAAGGGGTCAGGTTTTGCAATCGCATAAGCTTCGTTTTTCCTTTTTCTCTCATGCATGATTGTAAGACCTAACCCAACTGTCTGACCCCAACTATCCAGCGTAGCGGCAGTGACGCTTAAGTGCGCCGGGCGCGAGGCTTGGCGGACTTCCCCAGGTATTGCAGGACGGCTTCAAGCACGCTGGCCTGAACTTCTTCAGGCTTGCGCGATCCGTCGATCTCCACCACGTTGTCGCGGGCGAGTATCTCACGATATCGTTCCCGGCATTGCGTCTGAAACGCCACGAAACTCATGCGGACGCTGCGTGCGCCACGGATCACATCCCTGCCGGACTCGAAGTATCCGATCTGCAGTTGGGCTTTGGTCTTCCGCCGATAAGCAACTTCCGGATCAAGGTCGAAGTAGAGCACAAGGTCGGGGGGGGGCGCGAACGCGTACACCGACCGGATGTACGCCTCGTCGATCCCGCGCAGCACTTCGCGGACGAGCGCGGTGTCGGTATAGCGATCGGCGATGATGAGCTTGCGGGCCTCGAGCGAAGGAATCGCGAGGCCTTCCCAACGGAAGGCGAATTCCCAGGCGTTCGACAGGCAGAGTGCGCGTGGCCCGAAGCTCTCCTGAAGTCTGTCACGAAGGTTCCAGAGCCTTCGAACCACCACATCGTCGTCGAGGTCTAGGTCTTCGTCATCGCAATCCTCGCCCTCGTCCTCGTCATCAGTAAACGAGGGTGAGCCGATCAGGACGTTGTCGATTCCGCGATTCGTCAGTTTGGCGGAGAGATCGAGAGCCGCAGTGCTCTTGCCTACTCCATCGATGCCCTCTAGAGCGATGATCATATATGGCTCCCTCCTGCGACGCGCGCGACCGCCTTCTTAATAAGCGTCCGAAATTCCTCGGCGTAGTGTTCGCCTCGATCTTCGGCGAGCGCGTCGAGCGCTTTGTCGACAGGAAACCAGGTCGGGATACGAAAGCTCTGGAGTACGGACTCAGCGTGCTCAAACTCCAGAAGGAATCCTGTCAACGTCTGCTCCTGATTGTTCTCGTTCTTCAGATAGAGAAAGGTGCCGACAGGGGTGTCGTCCACCCTTCCCACCGCGCCTGCCTCTTGTCGGCCCACACGCACGACTGCTTCGGTGATGGTCTCAAGTTTCGCCCGGCGGCCTTTAGGGAGAACCCAACGACCGCCTGAGGTGCGGGTCAAGAGCAACTCGATATCTTCACCGCTCTTGCGATAGCAGATGACGGCGATGTTCTTGACCCTGGCTTTCTCCTCCTGAAAGTCCTTGTGTTCTGCGATCTGCTTCTGAATCTGCTTCCGAATCTGGTTACACGCTGGACCCAAAGCGGCGCGAAGGTTACCGTCCAAGCGGTTTGGATCGTAGTGGCCAGTCATAATTCCAGCGAAATCTGAGGGCAGGTGTAGGTCGGTGCCGTTCGGCTGCACCAGGAAGCAACGCTCCCGGCCATGACGGCCAATGAAAAGGCCAAGCTCAAAAATCACATTATCGCGGGCGACGTCCACCGCCTGTTGTTTGATCATGGCCCGATCGGTAGGTATACAGATACAGATCGCAAAATCGTTAGTGTCGAGGAGCCGCATCAACGCTTCGAGCGCATAACTGCTAAGCGCGAAGGCGTCCTGATCCCACACTGTGACCTCCGCGTCTTCGGCAAGATTTTCTTGAACTTCACGGGCGACCGAGAGGTTCTCCTTGGACGAAACGATGAAGATACGCCCTTTCCTTGGCATGGCATCCGGTCTCCTAACTATGGATGATAGAAAATGTAAACCTTCTTTTTTGCTGATGGGAGTGATATCGCTGAACTGGCGAGCAGTCAATTGCTGAAATAAAGGTCAGGTCTTGCCATGACACTGGAAGGACAATTGGGGTCAGGTTTTGCAATCATGCATTAGAGAAAGAGGAAAAGCGAAGCTTATGCGATTACAAAACCTGACCTCTTCTATCCCATGTTATCTTTGCGGACCGCGCAGTACTTTACCTGGCATGGCGCCTGTGGGTTCGCCATTCTCGTAGGAGACCTCGCCGCTAACGACGGTATAGCGATAGCCGTCCACGCGTTGAATAAACCTGCGTCCGTTGGCGGGCAGGTCAAAAACCATTTCCGGCGGATGCAACCGGAGCCGATCGAAGTCAATGATGTTAACATCTGCTTTCATGCCCGGCTTGAGTACGCCGCGATCTAGTAGTCCATACAATCTGGCCGTGTCTTGGGTCTGACGCTTGACCGCCAGCTCGAGGGGAATGCCCTCGCCGCGTTGGCGATCCCGTACCCAATAGGTGAGCAGAAAGGTCGGCATGCCCGCGTCGCAGATAATCCCGCAATGCGCGCCACCATCGCTCAACGAGAGGATCGTCGCCGGATTCATGAGGTTTGTGCGAATGCCGTCAAACGAGAGGCTCTTCGACGTGGCCAACGGCATATAAATCACTTCGCGACCGTCGCGCTCAAGGAGCGTATCGTAAGCGACTTCTTGTGGCGTTTTGCCTGCGCGTTTGGCGCGTTCGAGAATGCTTTTCTCCGGCAGCGGCTCGTAGTCAGGCGGATCACCTAACGAGAAGTGATGGTGAAAGCCGCTGACCATTTCGAGCGTCATCTCGTCCCGGACTGCGGGCTGATCGTTCAAGATTTCCGCCCGCACGGCAGGATCGCGCATTCGCCGCACCCGCTCCTCCAGGTCGAGCCCCGCCAGCAACCGCTTATAGCTGCGATGAGTGATAAAAGGATGGAGTGAGCTTTGTAGACTCATCAGCGATCCGGCTGGACGCGCCGCCACCTGCGCTACCATGTGGGCCCCAGCCGCGTTGCGACGGTCGATGAAGTCGAGAATCTCGCGCATCTTCATACCCGAGCGTTGGCGGATTAGCGCCGCAAGGGAAATAGGACGCCCCGTCTCCTGCGTGAGCCGCGCCATCCATTCGAGGTCGGCGTCGGGGCCGGTAATATCCGAGATGATTTCAAACACGCCGTGCCCCGCTTTACCCAGCGCACGTCCGATGCCCAGCATTTCATCGACCCCAGCGAAGGTGCCAGGCACATACGCTTTCTCACGGGTGCGGTGGACCAGCGTACGGGAGGTGCTGACGCCGAGCGCTCCGGCCTTGACGCCTTCGCGCACGATCGCCGCCATTTGCGCGATATCCTCGGGTGTGGCCTCTTCGTTATTGGCCCCACGTTCGCCCATCACGTAGGCGCGTACTGCACAATGCGGAACGTGAGTTCCGACATCAACCACCCGCTTCATGCCAGAAAGCGCATCGAGATATTCACCGAAAGATTCCCACTGGAAATCGATACCTGCCCGCAGCGTCTCTGTAGGAATATCTTCAACGCCGTCCATCAAGCTGATGAGAAATTCCTCTTGCTCCCGTCGCACGGGAGCGAAACCGACCCCACAGTTGCCGATCATCACGGTCGTGACGCCGTGCCAACTCGACGGTGACAGATACGGGTCCCATGCCACTTGGCCGTCGTAATGGGTGTGGATATCGACCCAGCCGGGGGTGACCAGCAAGCCGTTGGCGTCGATCTCTCGCCGTCCAGGGCCGACCTTGCCGCCGACCACTGCGATTTTGCCGTCTTTAATGGCGATGTCGCCGTTGAACGCCGATGCTCCGGCGCCATCAACGATTTTTCCGTTGCGAATGACGAGGTCATACATTGTGTGACGTCTCCTTCCCGTAGAAGCGTGAGTCAGAAGAGAACAAGACACTTCTCTACGCTATTTCCTTGAAATTCGCCACTCCGCGCGGGGAAAAATGGGATGACTACGCAAGGAAAGATTTCATAGGTGCTTTCGGTTGCGCTAAACCAGACTGCAAGAGATTGGTACACTGCGTAACTCCGTGTGCTTAGTTCTCTGCCTGGCGGTCACTCGCTGGGCTATGAGACAACACTCCTGGAGAGGGCCTAATACGGGCTTTAGCCCGTGTTAGGAGGTAACCTGGCTGCTTCATGGCTGGGTGGAAGCGAGCACACAGTCCGTGCTGAAGTGTACCAATGTCATGCACTTCGGTTTAGGAGCGCAGCATCGGCTTTTCCTTACAGCGAGACTTCTTTAGAATGTAACAATAATGTTTATGAGGTGCACCTAATTATGGCAACGATTACGCTCGAACTCCCTGAAGAGTTAGCGGTACGGCTCGATCCCTTGCGAGATAGGTTGCCGGAACTCCTTTCTCAAGTAGTGGATTCGGCATCAGCCGAGAGAAAATTCACGCTCAGTGGAACAGCCATGACCCATCCGGTGTTTCTTGAGCTGATTGATTTTCTTTCCTCTCGTCCAACTGCCAAGCAAGTCCTTGCGCATAAAGTGTCGGAAGCCGTGCAGGAGCGATTGGAAGAACTTTTAGACAAAAACTGCGAGGAAGGGCTGACTGCTGCTGAGGAAGAAGAAATGGATGCCTATCGGCTTGTCAATCATGTCATGATTCTGCTGAAAGCTCACACGTATCCGCTCGCTGCGTGATTGCAAGACCGACCCTAATTCTCCCGGGTATCTTTTATCTTTCTGGACGCCAGACGTCATTGTTTTTCTGAACGCTGGTAACGTTTATTGTTTGTGATTCTGTTTTCTAACGTGGGGCGTGCGGCTAGATATGTTGCCAAGGGCAAAGTAAGACACTCAGCAGTTAGACTTTCATGCTAACCTATTGAAAGGCGGAAAACGTGCCCTACGTTTTTCCAGTTCCCCGTCATCGTCGGCTCACTCCGGCGCGCTGTAAGGTTCTTGCGTGTCGTTTGGACCGCCTCGTGAACCGCTTTGAGCAAAGAGGTATTACCGTGCCACAGTCTTCTCGGCTGCGACAGGAGGTGCGTCTTCTGGAGAGTATTGCAAAGGCCCGCGCGTTTCCTACCGACCAGAATACGCGCCTTTCAGTCAGTAACGCAGCTCGGGATGCTTACGAGTTCAGAGCAATAGGGAAGCTCGTTGGATATTCAAAGGCGATCGAACTCGCAAGGGATCTTCAGTGCGCGCTCGATGGGACACCTGCACGGCTTGAAAAGTCGCGCCAGCCGTATCAATTTCAGTCCCAATTGTGGATCATGAGCATATTTTATTCGGCTGGCGTTACGCTGAAGAAACCGAACACGGTGACAAAATCTCCAGATTTTTTCATAAACGACATCAGTGCGACCGTCTACGGCCTTGAGGTCAAGCGACCCTTAACAGCCAAAGCAATCCCGGCCAACCTACGTGATGCTGTCCATCAACTTCGGGATTCCGGTGTCATTGGTGGAGTGGCTCTCGATGTTAGTGACTGCCTGCCCCAAACTACCCTTCAACAATACTGCACTGATCGAAACGAACCTCCGTACGCACGCGCCTACGATGACTTTAATAAAATCTATCATGAAGCGGGGGACCTGCTGTTTCATTCGAAGCGCAGGGAAATGCTTCCAGCCAGCAACACCATTTTCTTTCTCATCGTCTATGCTACTGGCTGGCGCTGGTTCAACAAAGGTCTCAGTGGACCAGAGCTGTTTATTGCTTCGCAGTTCTATACAGCCACTGTGATAAAGGGAAACCTTAGGTATTGGCACGCTGATAATATCAGAAAGGCATATGAACGTGGCCTCAAGAAAATAGGCTTATTCGGCGTGCGCGAGAGCTATGAGCAGGTCTGAAAGTCGCCTTGACTGCCGCCGCATGCACCCACTTCCATGTCCATTAAGCCATCTGCTCGTATTAACGTCCACGGTAGACGGGTGGGCGATGCTCGAGGAACGCACGGAGAGATTCTTGGAGATCTTCCGATTGCTGAAGTTCACGCGTGTAGTGCTGCGCGCGTTCGGCTAGGTCTTGTGGCGCTGGCCTCCGACTCAGTGTCCGCAACAGCCGAAGGTTATAATCCACGGCCAACGGGGGGCGCTGCACGATCTCGGTCGCAAATTCCATCGCCGTTTCCAGCAATCGTTCGGGCTCTGCCAGCCGATTGATGAACCCTACTTGGTACAATCGCTCGGCCGTCACTCTGCTGCCCGCCGCCAGTTCGGCTGCGATGGCATAGGGTAAGTTCTCGCGGAGCAGGACCAGATCATAGCCAGCCACGACGCCGTGCGCGACTTCAGTAATCTCAAACGCGGCGGACGGTACAGCAACGCGAAAGTCCGCATACGACGCAAAAAAGAACCCGCCCCCGAACGCATAGCCATTGACTGCGGCGATAGTGGGCTTTTCGAGCTCTTGATGCCAAAAGGGGTCGCGGATGGGAATCTGCGGCACTCCTAACCCCTGCTCACCGCTGGCAAAGCGTTCTTTAATATCCATCCCCGAGCAAAACGTGTTGCCTGTGCCAGTGAGGATGGCGATCCGCGCGTCGTTATCCGCCGCAAAACGTTGCCAGCTTTCGGCTAGCCCCAGCATAAGATCCCGGCTCATGGCGTTGCGGCGCTCAGGCCGGTTCATGGTGATGATGACGATAGGTCCGCGTTTCTCGTATTTGACGACTGCCATTGCCTCCTCCTTCTGGCGCTGAGACTAGGAGCGCTGGAACGTTAACACCCGTCTGATGTTGCGGCAAGGGAAATCAGCGAAGCAGAATCGTTCTCTGAGCGGAAATGAAAGGAGGCTGTACCGCTTAATGCGTTGGGTCTCGTTGTAGGTTAGCGTAATACTCGTTCACCGATTGAAGCAATTCGGAGCGATCGCTTTGGAACAACGACCGCCCCAGCCGTACCGAACTTCAGCCGCCGAGCGCTATCCGGTAGAGCTTTGCGGCGTTCTGGCAGACGATCTTGTTTCTCGTCTGCTCCGGGAGTCCGGCGAACTGGCCATCTATCACTTTCCGTGAATGCGGCCAGGTACAGTCGGTATGCGGGAAATCAGAAGCCCACATATAATTCTCTTCGCCAAAGAACTGGCTGGTCATGGGACCAATCGGGTCGTCCTGAAACGTCACCATGACCTGGCGCCGGATATACAGGCTGGGCTTCATCGGTAATGGCTCGTCCGACATGGCGTTGAATTTCTCATAGGCATGGTCCAGTCTGTAGAGATAATGTGGAAACCAGCCGCTGTCATTCTCCGCGGACACCAACAAAAGCTTGGGAAAACGCTCCAGCACGCCGCCGAAAAGAATGTCCGTGAAGGAACGCTGAATCTCGTGAATGCCGTTTACATAATTCCGCGTCATGAAAGGCGGCCGCTTACCGGTAGACGAGACTTTCAGCCGATCGCCGAGACCGCCCCCTTTACCGGTGCCAATATGCAACGATAACGGCATCTGCGCCTCCTCGGCGACTTTCCACAGTGGGTCATACTCATTCGTCCAGAAGGGGCGCTCCGGCGGCGGCGACCCCCAGATTTGCGCACCCTTCAGCCCCAGCTTCGCGCAGCGTTCCAATTCCTTGACGCCCGCCGCCAAATCTTCGAGCGATACGAGCGCGATGCCGTGAAAGCGCGCGCGGTCGTGCGAACAAAACTCCGCGACCCAATCGTTGTACACTTTGAAGCATGCACGTTGCAGATCCGCATCGGGCAGCCGAAAGAGCGGCATGCCAAATGTGGTGTAAAGAACCTCCGCGCCGACCCCATCCACATCCTGATCCTTGATGCGCTCGACCGGATCCCAACCGCTCGGACGCGCCGCAGCAAAGTTGCCCTTTTTGAAGTACTCTTCAAGTTCCTTGCCACTGCGGCCAGCGGCAAACCCCAATGACACCCTGGAAGGTTGAATGCCGGGCGCGACAAAGAAGCTGCCCTTTTCATTTTCTTCGACGTGCGGGGCCTGATCCCGGTATTGCTTATCAAGACGGTCAGTCCACAGATTTGGCGGCTCGATCATGTGAGAATCAGCGGAAATGACTGTGTAGCTTGACATTCTGATCCCTCCTTATCTTACGGTACTAAACTTCTCCCGTCTTCTGTAGTTCGGAAAAGCCATGAGCGCAAGGTTATGGCGCCAATTTCACCCCTTTCCTCTTCATCTTTCCCGTGGTGATCTACTAGCGCGCCCCGTCTCGTTGCAGATTGGCATAATACTCGTTCACCGATTGAAGAAGTTCGGGTCGGTCGCTTTGAAAAGGAGATCGGCTCAATCGTTCCGCAAGGTAACACGCCGCGTAGTCCGCAAAAAGATGATAGAGCAACGGTGAAAATTCTTCTCGGACTTCGCCGAGCACAGGCAAGACGAGATGCGCATGCCGAGTGACCTCGGTATCGTCTTTGTGCGTCACGGCGATGACCCGTCTTCCCAATGCGCGCGCCGTCGCCGCCAGGTCTCCCGCCCGCCAATAAGAGCGACCCGGCGGGGCAATCACAAACACGGGCATATCGATAGGGTAAGCAAACCGCTCGACGTGCCACCACTCTTCCAAATCTTGACCAATGGCGAAAATGCCCGCCGCTTCGACCACCTTCGCCGCGCTGAAGAGGGCCGTGCCATAACTTGGGCCACTACCCGCCATGACCATTGTCGGAGTGTCGACAATCAGGTGGGCCGCCTCGCGACAGCGGTCTTTAATAGCCGCAGTGGTGGCCTCCACAATATCAGCGAGCGTGACAAGCTCTTGGCGTAGAGCAGGTGCTTCTTCTTGATGATAGTGACTGCGCATTTCTCCCAACTGAATCGCTACTAACAACATGCCCAGCAGGCTGGCCTGGTAAGTGCGAATTCCAGGGGAGCGTTCTTTGTGGGGCAATTCAACGATGATGGTGCGATCTGCTGCCTGTGTCACCGTGCTGTTGGGTGTTCCGGTGAGGGCGATGGTCAATGCGCCATGTGCTTTGGCGCGTTCGATCGCCTGCACGACACGCTGAGTGCCGCCCGAGGCGGAGGTCGCAATCACCAACGTCTGATGCAGTGCAGCGGGGCGCATCCATGCCGCGCCATAATCGAGAAAGCGTTGTGCGCTCATTGGGACGCAGGGTACGTCAGCAATTGTGGCAAAGGCCATTTCGGCGGCGCATGAAGCGTGGTAGGAATCTCCGTCTCCCGTCAGATAGATTTTGTTGACCGCCTGCCATTCCGACGGCGTCAGGACCGTACGAATCTGTTGAGCAAATGGATTTGTCAATATGCGCAAGTCGTTTGCGAGCCCTTCCACTTGTCCAATTATTACTTGCGGCTTGAGCGGTTCCATCGTCGTATCCTTTCAATTGCGTTATCGTTCCAGGCCGCGCACGATGTCGACATACGCCTTCACTCGCTCGACATCAATTTGTCCACCCCAACCGCCGCGCTCCAGACAAGTTCCGACAAACGCGCCGTCCGCCGCCGCCAGCAGCCGCGCTGCATTCTCGTGGGTGGTGTAGCCTGCCAGGATAATAGGGAGTTCCGGTACAGCTTTCCGCACTGAGGCAATCATTTCCAACGTTTTCTTCTCATCGGGGGCACCCAAGGACACGGCGTCCGCTCCAACGTGCCTCGCGCTGCGCGCCACCTCTGCGGTGGGCTTTGGTTCACCGAACCACTTAAAGTGCATCGAGTCTACTTCGGCAATGACTTTGACATTCCACGCGTTAATCTTGCTGCGATACTCCATCACTTCGAGGGGATTGGCTTCGACCATACCGTGCGTGGTGAGAGTCATGCCCACCACTGCGCCAGCGCGAATAAAACTTCCTCCCGCGACTTTTGCCACCGCGAGCGAGGCTTTCAGGGCGTTGCGCATCAGTTGCACCCCGATTTGGAACTCGTTGCCCGTTACTTGGGCGATGACGTTAACGATGAGGCCCATTGCGGTCGTACGCGCAGGGTCGGATTCGTCCTTGACGCTGTAAATGCGATCGACCGTCTGCACCAAACAGCCGTCCGCCCCACCGTCGTAGAGGGCGCGCGCCGATTGCACGGCGGTCTCAAGAGTCTGTTGGAAACTGTCGGCTTTGTAAAAGAGAGTGCCAGGGAGCGGTTGCAGGTGAATCATGCCCAGCACAGCTTTGTGTTTACCAAGAGTCGCAAAATCTCGCATGATTAGCCCTCATCGTTTGAGTGGAATCCAAAACTTCATCGCTTCGGATCATTTGGATCATACAGAAAACACTTAACCTCTTGGGTATCCGATTGTGAGTAAGCTGGGGGGTACTGTTCCCGGCAGCGGGGCATGACGTAGGGGCAGCGAGTATGGAAGTGACAGCCGCTGGGCGGGTTGATAGGCGACGGGACATCCCCCGACAGACGGATTTTCTCGACGCCGGTTGCGGGGTCCAGGGTAGGAATGGCGGAGAGCAGGGCCTGCGTGTAAGGATGCTTCGGGCCGCCAAACACTTCTTCGGTCTTTCCCCTTTCGACAATGCGCCCGAGATACATAACGGCCACTTCATCGGCTAAGTATTCCACCACGCCCAGATTGTGTGTGATGAACAAGTAGGCGAGCCCCAGGTCAGCTTGGAGTTTTTCTAAGAGATTCAAAATCTGCGCCTGTACGGAGACATCCAAAGCGCTCGTAGCTTCGTCGCAGACAATAAACTCTGGCTCGACTGCGAGACAGCGGGCGATGCCGATACGCTGTCGCTGTCCGCCGGAAAACTCGTGAGGATAGCGATACATTACTTCCGGACCGAGGCCCACTTGCGACAAAATCGTCTTGACGCGTTCTTCGCGCTCGGCGCGAGTGCGGCCAATTCCATGTGCGCTCATGCCTTCCATCACAATCTCACCTACCATCATGCGTTGATTGAGTGAGGAATACGGGTCCTGGAAAATCACTTGCAGTTTGCGCCGGTAAGGCTGCAAGGCTGCGCGATCGAGAGCGGTGAGGTCTTGTCCTTCCACGACAACTTGACCAGCCGTCGGCCTGATCAATTGTAGGAGCGCTTTGCCGAGCGTACTTTTCCCGCAGCCTGACTCGCCGACGAGGGCGAGAGTTTGCCCGCGACGAATTTCCAGGTCAACTCCGTCCACGGCTTTGACATAGCCCACCACGCTTTTGAATAAACCCTTCCTGATAGGGAAGTGGACCTTGAGCCCTGTGAGGCCAATCAGCGGATCGTGCGTGGAATGCTCAGTTGTGGATGGGCGCGGAGGTTGTGTGGGCCACACTTCAGTCGGAGAAAACTTTCGCCCTTGCAGGTGTTCATCGTAGAGAATGCAGGCGGCGGTGTGATTCGTTTCCACAGAAAGCAGCGGCGGATCAATAGTGCGACACGCCGCCTGCACCATGTGACAACGAGCAGCGAAGCGACAACCAGGCGGATACTGTTGCGGAGACGGCACGCGCCCTTCAATGGTTTGCAGCGCCCGATTACGCTGGTCGCCCGAAGGCAGGGACTGCAGCAACTTGACCGTATACGGATGCGCTGGGTTCGACAGCAATCGCCGACACGCCGCCGTCTCTACAATCCGACCGGCATACATGATAGCGACACGGTCTGCGGTTTCTGCGACGACGCCCAAGTCGTGGGTGATGAGCAGAATAGCCGTTCCCTTCTTTTGTTGCAGTTCTTTCATCAGCTCTAGGATCTGAGCCTGGATAGTCACATCCAGTGCGGTAGTGGGTTCATCGGCGATCAGCAACTTGGGCTCGCACGCCATCGCCATGGCGATCATGACGCGTTGTTTCATGCCGCCTGAAAGTTGGTGCGGATATTCGTGCATCCGTTGCTCGGGGTCGGGAATGTGGACCTGCCCCAGCAGGTCGATTGCTTTGCTCTCAGCTTCAGCTTGTGTCAGTCCTTGGTGTCGCAACAAGGGCTCCGCGAGCTGATAACCAATGGTAAGCACTGGATTCAGCGCGGTCATGGGCTCCTGAAAAATCATTGAGATGGCGCTACCACGCAGCCTGCGCTTTTCCGCCTCTGGTAAGCGCATAAGATCCTGACCAAGGAATTCCACGGAACCACTGGGATGATAGCCTGCAGGTTGGGGAACAAGCTGAATGATAGAGAGCGCAGTCATACTTTTGCCGCAGCCGGATTCACCGACGAGCGCTAGCGTCTCCCCTGCGCTGATGTCGAAGGAGACGCCGTCGACCGCTTTGGCAGGGCCTTCTTTGGTGTGAAAGTATGTCCTCAGGTCGCGTACTTGGAGTAGCATAAGTCAACGGGTTCTCAATCGCGGGTCCAACGCATCTCGCACCGCGTCTCCAAATAAGTTCGCCGGTAAGACCAGACCAAGCATAAACACAAACGCCGCGAACAGATTCCACCACACCACCGGCTCGCGTGCGAGTTCAAGGCGCGCTTGATTGATCATGTTGCCCCACGACTGCATCGAGGGATCGACGCCGATGCCGACATAAGCGAGCACGGCTTCCGCTAACACGAGTCCGCTAAAGCGCAACACGATGGAAATCAACACGATATGCATGACGTTCGGAACGAGATGGCGCAGGATAATGCGCGTTCGGCTTACGCCGAACGCATCGGCTGCTTGCACATATTCAATTTCTCGCAATTTCAGCACTTCGGCGCGCAATAACCGGCACAGGCCGGTCCATGAGGTAATGCCCATAATCACACACAGGTAGACGAGTCGTTTGTCCGCCGAAATAATTGTCTCTTCTTCGGTGAGCCCAACCTGAAAGATTAACATCGCGGCGGCGATGAGCAAGATGTCGGGAATCGACTCCAGCGTCGAGTAAACATACTGAATGACATCATCAACCCAGCCGCCTAAGTAACCAGCCAGTACACCGCAGAGGATAGCGAAAGGAGTCACAATCAGTGTTGTCAGCGTACCAATGATGAGCCCGGTGCGCACGCTCTTGAGCCCAATATACAACACGTCTTGGCCCGTCTTGTCCGTGCCCAAAATATGATAGTACGGGCTCAAGGCTATAGCTTCCGCAAACATAACGGCGACAACTAATAAAAATCCTCCAACCCAGCGCGTTCCCGTCAACCAACGAGCCGCCAGTAAGAACAGCAGTCCAACGCCCAAACCCCAGAGGAGACCGACGACGCCTTTCGTTTGGATATCGGACCACTTGTCATTCGGATTTTGAAGCGCTTGCCCCGCAAACCGCAGGCGCGGATAATCACGAACCTGTTTGCCATTCGGCATGATGATATTTTCTTTGCTGAAGAGATAGACAGCAAAGGGAGACGAGTACGTTTTCTCCGTATGGGCGATCAGTGGGGCGCACAACCCATCAAGGGCGCTTTGAATAGCGCCGCCAGGCCCCTTGCGGAAGTGTAGCGTATCGAGGAAGCCGATAGCGCCGTAGAGACAGAGAATGCCAAAACTCAGCACAGCCAGACGATTCAGGGCGACCTGACGTAACGCCACCCGCCAATATTCCCGCCGGAGAGCGAAGCCAAACCAAACGCCGCCGCTCAGGAGCAAGAGGTAAATAAGCACGTCGCTCCATAAAAAAATGGGTTGGAATCCCAAGGTCAGCCACAGGTGTTGAAGCTGCATCGTCACGATGGTTACTCCAACCGCACTCGTGGGTCCACGAGAGTGTAACTGATATCTGTCAACAATAGTCCAAGGATGTAGAGGAAGGACCCGAGGGACACCATGGCTTGCACCACCGCAAAATCCTGGCGTTGAATCGCATCGATCATGAACGCGCCCATACCGGGAATGGCGAAAAAGGATTCAAGCAAAAGGCTGCCAGCGAAGAGGAATGGCAAGCTGACCACGACACTCGTGAGAATAGGCAGCATCGCGTTCTTTAACGTGTGGACAAAAAGGACGTTACGCTCAGGCAACCCCTTGGCTCGTGCGGTGCGTACGTACTCTTTATTCAGCTCTTCGAGAAAGATCGTGCGATTAAAGCGAATGCTGCCGCCCATGCCGGAGACGATGGCGATGAGCACGGGCAGGAAGACGAACTTGACGGCGTGTACGCCATAATCAAACCCCGAGATGGGCACGAGGCGTAATGTTTTTGCAAAGAGCGCTTGTCCACCGACGATGTAGAACAAGCCGGAGATCGACATCAGCACGACACACACGATGATGGCCCAGTAGTCTACATACGTACCACGATAAACAGCCACGAGCATGGAAACGACAATGTCGATCATCAAGCCGAGGAGAAAAACCGGAAGGGTGATAGTCAGGCTCGGACCGATGCGTTTGAAGATTTCTTCGCCGATATTTTTCCCATCGTCAGACTTCCCATACTGGAAGAACAACATCTGCAGCGAACGTTGAAAGAAGATAGTTCGAGTAAAACGTGAGAGCAAGTTGATATCATCTTGATACACGAGAACGACACGATGGGCCGGGGCCGGGGTCTCCAACCCAAAGGTGAGCGTGAGTTGCGGTGAGGTCGTATCCGCCGTCTGGGAAGAAAGAATGCGGAATGGAAACTGCTGAGAACGAATAGAGGCCGGCAGCATCATCTTCCCAGCCGCGTCAAATCCATCCGGCGCCACCAGGCGATCCTGTTGATCGCTTCGCAGGCGTAACGTGCGCTCTTGCGCGGTTTTTTGCGCGGCTGGCGCTTCGACGATGAGTGCGTAATGACCAGTCCCCGCCGTGGGAAACTCCGCCGTATTTTCTTTTGTCTGCGCTGCGAGTGAGCCAATGCGTCGCCAGCCCGCGTTGTAAAAGTAAGGAAGATCGAGGGAATGCTCTCGTTTCCACTGGTCGATTTGCTCCGGCGTGACGCGTTTCTGCCCGAGATGCGCGCGCGCCATGTCATCGGGTGAGTTGACAAAGAAGAATAGCATAAAGACTAGAACGTTGACGCCGACAAGGATGGGAATTGCATAGAGACAACGCCGGATGATGTAGGCAATCATGCGCGCGCAACTCCTCGTTCCCGACGATACAACGTCAAGGTGGCGGGAATAGCGCTGAGGAGGAGGAGCCCCAGTGCGATCCATAACGGCCCCGTGACTGGACGATTCCATTCGCGTCGCCGCTGCTCACGGAGCTGTACGTCGATCCGTTTATACTTCAGCGTGTTGCGTCCGAAGTGCATGGGTTTCGTGTTATGGAGCCATTCATGGTACAAGCCATATCCCACGGGATGGAGACCCCATATCCACGGCGCATCAGTCTGAGCGATGACGATCATCTCGTGAATCAGCGTAGCGCGTTCCGGCGAGTTCTGCATGTTTTCTACTTTGCGAAACAGTTCATCGAAACGAGGATTCTCGTAATTCGCCGCGTTCTCTCCTTGTCCTTTCACTTTGCTATTGGGGCCATAAAGCAGAAACAGAAAATTTTCCGGGTCAGGATAATCTGCGTTCCAGCCCCATTGCAGCATCTGAAAATCGCCTCTTAGCACTTTGTCCTGAAAACGGTTGTAATCGGTCGAGCGAACTTGCAGTTGAAGGTTGAGCGCCGCAAATTGTTTGCGCAACCAATCAAGTTGTGAGTTGGCTGCCGCGCTGGTGGCTGTCGTGTCAAAGAAAAGCACGAGGGATTTCCCGTTGGCGTCGCGTCCGCCGGGGTATCCGGCTTCAGCAAGAAGGCGCTTGGCGTACTCGATGCTTTTCCGGCGTGGGGCTTCTCGCTGTTCATCCCAGTCATACACAACGGGATTGAGCCCGGCTTTGCCCTCTTGAAAACCAAAAATATCCGGTGGCAACGGGCCTTGCGCGGCAATGCCCCGGCCATTGAGGAAGATCTGAATCATTTCTTCTTCGTTAATGGCAATGGAGATCGCTTGCCGGAGTTTGCGTTTCTTGTCGTCATAGCCGCCAACAACATCGTCTAACATGTTAAACGCGTAATAACTGATCGAAGGAGTAGTGGCGGTGAGCAGACGTACCCCTTTCTCCTTCATCGCGTCGGTCAATTCAACCGCGCCGGAGCTGGAGATTTGCACGGCTTGATCGAAGACATCTCCGCCAATACCTGAGTTGTCATAGTAGCCTTGCAGAAATTTGTTCCACTGCGAGACGCCTTCTTTTTCTAATACGTAAACTGCTTCGTCCAAGAATGGCAAACGCTTGCCGCGATCCGCGAGCAAGCCCAACGCCTCATCTTCCGGAGCGCCTTCTGACGGATACAATTCTTCATGGAAGTTGGGATTCCGGCGCATCACCATACGGTAGTTCGGTTGATTCACGACCAGTGAGAAAGCTCCCGTGCCGACCGGGAAGCGGTCGAGAGTGATGTTCCGTTCAATGGCGGCGGACTGCGTGTAGAAGCGATCCACCTCCCACGGCACCGGCGCGAAAAATGGCATGGCCAGCCAGTAAATAAACTGCGGGTATTTCTTCTTCAGCGTAACGCGTAGCGTATGGGCATCAACGACTTCCACTCCAGGCAAGTTGTAGTTGCGCAGGTCCAGATAGATTGGATTGACGTGCTCGTCGGCTTCCTGATTATAGAACACGCCTGCGGCCTGACGACGTTCCGTGCGCACGCGAGCGACCTCTGCAGCAAGGGTGTCGTGAAACTCCGCGAAGCCGTCGATGTAATTGGCCAGCAGGGCGAAGATGGGACAATCTAACAACGGGTGAGCGAGGCGTTTGATTTCGTAGGCGTAATCTTCGGTGCGCAGTTCACGCGTGGCTTTTTCGGATAACTCATTGGGATGATCAATCTTCGGGAAATGGTCCCCTGCTTGCAGATGCCAGCGGTACCCGCCGTTGGTTGTTTGCGCAAACGCCGGATGATTCTCGTAGCGGACATCGGTGCGCAACCCAATCTCATACACCGCGCGCGCGACGTCTTGAGCTGGCGCGTCCGCACTCAACGTGCGCCCCGCTTTGTCATAAAGCTTTGCTTCCGGCACGGCAGTAGCGGTCAACGGCGCGAGCACGTAAGGGCGTTTCAGGAAGTGATACTGCACCACCGGCTCATAAATGGGGTTCATGATCTCGTACTCATCTTCGGAGTACGCACGGGCTGGATCCAGATGCTTGGGCTCGCTAGTGAAGACATCATAGTAGATATTTTTGCTTTCATCCTGTGGACGGTAAGGATTATTGGTGAAACAAGCAGGCAGCAGGGCCAGCAAGGAAGCAAGAAGCGCAAACGCGCATACGAAAAGGCGTTGGGTGTTCATCGACAGGTGTGTTGTAGCACAGCCTTACATGAGAAGTAATGAGCGAGGGAGCCGCCGATAGCCGAATCCCTCGACCTCCGATATGATACCCACTCAAACACAGCGAGGGGAACGATCATGACAGACGTCTATGACATCATTGTTGTTGGCGGCGGCGCGGCAGGGTTCACGGCAGGCATGTACGCCGCGAGAGATCGACTGCGGACCGTGCTGGTCGAAAAGTTTGCGGCGGGCGGTCAGGTGCTGAACTGTGAGCACATCGAGAATTATCCCGGTTTTCCCGAAGGCGTAGCGGGCTACTCCTTTGGCCCCATGCTCCAACAGCAAGCGATGAACATGGGCCTGGAAATGAAGTTGGCCGAGGTGCAGTCGCTCCAGCTCGACGGTGATGTCAAAGTGCTGCACACAGAGGATGGTGAGCTACGCGCGAAAGTGCTGATCGTCGCGAGCGGATCGAGCTTCGCAAAACTGCATGTCCCCGGTGAAGAAGAATTTTTGGGCAATGGGGTGTCCCATTGCGCGTCGTGTGACGGAGCGTTTTTTATGGATCAGCCCGTCGTCGTGGTGGGTGGTGGCGATTCTGCGCTCGATGAAGGGCTGCATCTCACCCAATATGCCTCGCACGTCACCATCGTACACCGCCGCGAAGAGCTGCGTGCTTGCCAATTGCTGCAAGAACGCGCGCAGTCCACGGACAAGATTTCTTTTCGTTGGAATACCGTGGTACGAGCCATTAGCGGAGAGGGTACGGTGCAGCACGTGCAGCTAGAGGATGTGAAAACGGGCGAGCAATCACGGTTGGATGTCGCCGGGGTCTTTCCTTTTCTTGGCTTAGACCCCAACACGCAGTTCTTGAACGACCTCGTACAACTCAACGAACGCGGACAAATTGTGACAGACCTGTGCATGCGAACTATTGTCCCCGGCATTTTTGCCGCAGGTGATGTTCGTCATGCGTCTGTACGGCAGCTCGCTGCTTCTGTTGGCGACGGAGCTACAGCGGCGCTCACTGCCGTACGGTATTTGCAGACAGGAGAGTGGAGGAGTTAGAGCTGTGACCTGATTCATAGGTCCACTTTGATGCTCAGCTCGCGCAACTGCTTGGGCTCGACCGGGCTTGGGGCCTGAGTCAACAAGCAGACGGCTTTTGCCGTCTTCGGGAAGGCGATCACTTCGCGCAACGACTCCGCCCCGGCAAAGAGCATCGCCATCCGGTCAAATCCGAACGCAATGCCGCCGTGCGGCGGCGCGCCGTAAGATAGCGCTTCCATGAGGAACCCGAATTTTTCTTGCGCTTCGGTTTCGCCAATGCCCAAGCATGCGAAGACCCGTTGCTGGACATCAAGGCGATGGTTTCTGATGCTGCCGCCGCCCAACTCGACCCCGTTGAGAACGAGATCGTATGCGCGTGCGCGAATCTGCTGCGGATTGGTTTCGAGGAGGTTCACGTCTTCTTCTCGTGGTGAAGTGAACGGATGGTGCATGGCCATATAACGCTTGGCCTCTTCGTCATATTCGAGCAGCGGGAAGTCTGTGACCCACAAAAAGCAAAATTCCTCTTTTGGGATCAGTCCGAGCTTATCACCAAGATAGAGACGCAAACGGGACAACACGTCGCAGACAACTTTCTCCTGGTCCGCGACCATCAGCAACAGGTCGCCTTCTTTGAGGCCCAGGGCGGCGGCGATCTCCATTTTCTTGTCGTCGTTGACAAATTTTGCCAGCGGCGATTGCCAACCAGCGTCCGTGACGCGAATCCACGCCAGACCTTTGGCGCCGAAGCTCTGCGCCAGGGGATTGAGATCGTCAATCTCTTTGCGTGAGAAAGTGCAGTTCGACGCCAGAATCCCGCGAATCACACCGCCTCTGGCGACGATATCGGTGAATACTTTAATGTCGGTGTCGCGGAACAAGGTAGTGAGTTCGCGCAACTCCAGACCAAACCGCACGTCAGGTTTATCATTGCCATAGCGGGCCATCGCTTCGGCGTACGAGAGGCGCGGGAAAGGCGTGGGGATCTCCATGCCTTTCAGTTCACGACACGCTTTCGCGATCATCCCTTCGGTTAAGCGGAAAATGTCTTCAGGTTGAATAAACGACATTTCAATGTCAATCTGCGTAAATTCCGGTTGGCGGTCTGCGCGAAGATCTTCGTCGCGAAAGCAGCGCACGATCTGAAAGTATTTGTCCAGGCCGCCTACCATCAGCAACTGCTTGAACAGTTGCGGCGATTGCGGCAACGCGTAGAACGAACCGGGATTCACTCGGCTGGGCACCAGGTAGTCGCGCGCGCCTTCCGGCGTGCTGCGAGTGAGGAAAGGCGTTTCGACTTCGAGAAATCCTTCCCCGTCGAGGTAGTCGCGCACGCTCTTCGCCAGGCGATGACGCAGAAGCAAGTTCCCGTACATTTGCGGACGGCGAAGATCAAGGTAGCGATAACGTAAACGAGTATTTTCTGCTAGGTTGGTCTCCTCGTCGATCGGGAACGGCACAGTACGAGACGGGTTGAGCACGCGTAACTCGGAAACCTGGAGCTCAATTTCTCCGGTCGGCAGATCGGGGTTAATGGTTTCGAGAGAACGCTTGGTCAGGACGCCTCGTGCGGCGAGGACATACTCGATACGCAGGTCTTTTGCCGCTCCGTGCGCGATGGGGCTGATCTGCGGGTTAAAAACAATCTGCAACAAGCCCGATCGATCGCGGAGATCAATGAACGTCACGCCTCCGTGGTCTCGTCGTGCGTGCACCCAGCCCATTACCGTGAGTTCTTGCCCCACTTGAGCAGAACGCAGATCGCCACAGTAACAACTTCGTTTCCAATCGCCTAGTGATTCCATAAAGAATACTTCTTCGTCCGTAGTCCCGCATCTTCCGTTGTTCGCGGCGTTCTTCGCTTTGGCCTTGCTCGGAAGAACGTGCGACGAACAACGAAAAGCTAATTGTTGATATTGTAAATGGTGTTGATTAAGTCCTGCGCCGATAGAGAGAAGTCCACGGTCAGAGCGCGATCGACTTTCGCCTGCATATCCCTGACCGTGCCTTTGCCCGCCGCCAGCTCATTCTCGCCTATAATTAAAACATAGCGCGCGCCTAGTTTGTCGGCGCGACGCATTTGGGTTTTGAGCCCACGGTCGCCGCTTTCGAGTTCCACCCGATAGCCGGCGATGCGCAATCGGCGTGCAAGAGCAACGGCTTGTCCCTCAGCCGCCGCGCCAAGCGGAGCAATAAACACAGCCGGGGGCGTCGCGAAGTTGCGATCCTGTGCTTGCACCAACATGGCCAGACGTTCAACCCCGATAGCGAAGCCGATACCTGGAACCGCTGGTCCACCAAGCTGCTCCACCAACCCATCGTAGCGTCCTCCGCCGCAGACCGCGTTCTGTGATCCTAAGCCCTGCGCCAATATTTCAAATGACGTACGGCAGTAATAGTCCAAGCCGCGCACGAGGCGAGGATTCACCTGGAAAGGGACGTGCTCTTGTTGCAGAGACTGCTGTACGCGAGCGAAGTGATCACTACAGGGACCGCACAGAAAGTCGGCAAAGGCCGGCGCATCGGCTGTGGCTTGGCGGCACCCTTCTTTTTTACAGTCGAGCAAGCGGAGCGGATTGCGATAGAGACGAGAGTGACAATCCTCACACAGTTCGTTCAACTTACTTTCGCCGAACGCACGCAGAATTTCACGGTAGCGCGGACGGCAGACTGGATCACCGAGGGAATTCACATCAATCACTACGTCGAGCTGCAGGGCGGTAAAAAAGTCGTGCAGCATAAGGAGCAGTTCGGCGTCGATCAAAGGGTCGTCTCGACCGAGAATTTCCGCGCCGATTTGGTGAAATTGACGATAGCGTCCCTTTTGTGGACGCTCACGTCTAAACATTGGGCCAATGTAAAAGAGTTTCGAGACGGGCTCCTTATGAGACAAGGAATGTTCGATGTACGCGCGCAACACGGACGCGGTTCCTTCGGGACGTAAGGTCAAAGAAGCGTCGTCTCGGTCGGTGAACGTGTACATCTCTTTTTCGACGATATCGGTGGTTTCCCCGATCGCACGGGCGAAGAGGTCCGTCTTTTCAAGAATCGGGACGATAATTTCAGAAAATCCATACGCTGCAAAAGAAGCATGCGCTTGATCGACAAGTTTTTGCCACAGCGCGCTCTCTTCAGGCAGAATATCGCGAAATCCTCTAATAGCGGCAATTTTCATGCGTTCCTCAAGGAAAGTGGGATTGTGCCAGAGGGGAACGCCGCAATCAATGTCGATATTGCACCGAGAAAGAGTACTTAGTGTTCAGTGCCAGGCGTTTTCCCGTCCGGAGCCATGGTGGCGGAAGTATGGTCGATTTCTCGTTCCCATTGCCGGGTGGAGAGCTGAGTTTGGATGCGCGCCAACAAGTCTCGATTATTCACAGGCTTCACTACGAATTCACTAACACCTAATGACATACCCGCCGCCCGGGTGGACATGTCGTCTTTCGCAGTGAGCAGAATGATTGGTGGGGGAGTCTCTCGTTCTCTCAGGGCTGCGCAGACTTCCAGACCGTTCATGCCAGGCATCATGACATCCAAGACGACCACGTCCACAGCATGATTGCGGATGATGTCAAGGCATTCCTGTCCGCTATAGGCGTGCAGCGCCTGCAGGCCATGCCGAGAGAGGAGGCGAGTAAGGATCTCGACCATGTCTTTGTTATCGTCAACGACTAAGACGGTCGCAGATGAAGGAGAAGGGGCTTTGGCTCTTTCGGGAGGCATGAGACGCTCTCTTTATATTTCGTTGTTCCTGAAGACTCTCTGAGAAAAACCCTTTGCGCTTTTATCTAATGTGTTATCAGTTTTTCGTGCGACACGGAATAGACTTCCCCCATATCGACTAGAGGAGGAGAAGACGAGTTCTTCTTCTTTCGGAGTTTTGCTACTAAGGTCGTCCGTTTTAGGCCAAGCATTTGCGCCGCCATGCTCTTGTTGCCATTGGCTCGTCGCAGGGCTTCGTCAATTAAGCGAGATTCAAACTGTTCCATCACCTGGCGGAGGTCTACGTCGTTGCCGGTAATTTGCGGGTGGGGAATTTTCTTTTCCGCCATGAAAGAACGAATGTACGAAGGTAAATCATCCGGGTTGAGGACCTCAGTGTCGTTAAGAACCACCAATCGTTCGAGAAGATTTTCCAGTTCTCGCACGTTGCCAGGCCAGTCATATTCCCAGAGATACACGAGGGTTTCTTGGGCAATATCCACCTCTCTGTTGTATTTGCGATTATTCTTTTCAAGAAGATAACTCACGAGTAGAGGAATGTCCGAGCGACGAGCGCGTAATGGCGGAAGATGAATAGGAATCACTTGCAATCGGTAAAAGAGATCTTCACGGAAAGTAGATTTCTCGACCTCACGTTGCAAATCCTTGTTCGTGGAGGCAATGACACGGATGTTGACGGAGAGAGATTGGTCGGAACCGACAGGTCTGACTTCTCGATTCTGCAAGACGCGTAGCAGTTTTGCTTGGAGGGAAAGCGGCATTTCCCCGACCTCATCCAGGAGAATGGTTCCTCCATCGGCCAACTGAAACATTCCAACACGGGACGACAGTGCACCCGTGAATGCCCCGCGCACGTGCCCAAATAATTCGCTTTCCAGTAAATCTTCCGGCAGCGCTGCACAGTTGACAGGAACAAACGGATGGGCGGCGCGGGGACTCAAATTGTGCAACGCACGCGCGACAAGCTCTTTGCCTGTACCGCTCTCCCCTGTGAGCAAAATGGTGGCGTCCGTCACTGCTACACGGCGCACCATCGCTTCGATTTTCTGCATGAGCGGATGTTCGCCTATTAACAATGGAGAAGACACAGAAAATGGCATAAGACATCATGTCGGCTTACGCATAGCCAGCTCAACCATAGTAGCATATCGCTCCACTACGAAGCGATCATGAAGAGAAATGATTGCCCGTGGAAATCGCGCTCTATGGATCGCTAAAGAGAATCCTTACGAAAGCCTACTCTTTTTCTCATACTTTGTTGCTTATTAGGCGTGAACAGGAACACCTTATACCAGGTGAATTGGGGAAGCAAAGACGCTTTTCTTGTCAGGGCGACATAGACGATACACCACCTTGTGGTGAAGCTAAGAAAAAGAAAATTTTATACGACACCAGTGAGGCATAAGGAAGTGGTAGAATGGCAAATTTTTGCCGCCCCACGTTCCTTCAGAAAAATTTGCTTTCTTCCTGCGATTTTTCCTCTGCTAGAGAAAGAGGTGGAAGAAGAAAATGGAAAGTGTTAATTTTTTGCCGCCTTGAGCGGGATATCGGGAGATCAGCGAAAAACTTAAAATTTTCATGAAAGCCGATCGTTCCTGAGAAAATCTAAAGTAAAATCTCACTGGCACCGCGTTTGCTCTCTATAGCGCCGACAAAACCACCCTCAATTGTTTGCTGCTGTGGGTAGGCGCTCGATTCATGGAGGAGTGTAAATGGAACAAACAACCGTGCAGCTCTTCGCCGAGGGGGGAATGGGTGAGGTGAGGGCCTTTGGGCCATTGGTGGGGAAGAGTGCGAAGATGCAACAAGTGTTTGATCTGACGAATAAATTAGCCGGGAGTAATGCGACTGTGCTGATTACCGGTGAGAGCGGCACTGGGAAAGAGTTAGTGGCAAGGACGATTCACAACTTGAGTTCCTGCGCAGCAGGTCCCTTCGTTCCCGTCAACTGTGGGGCGATTCCTGAGGAGTTGCTGGAGAGTGAATTGTTCGGGCATGTGCGTGGGGCCTTTACCGGCGCCATCAATGCGCGACAAGGACGTTTTCAGTTGGCTAATGGCGGAACGCTGTTTTTGGACGAGATAGGCGAAATGAGCCCTAAGCTGCAGGTGAAATTGCTGCGCGTTCTGCAAGAGCGTGAATTTGAACCAGTTGGCAGCGACAAAGCAATCCGTGTTGACGTTCGCGTGGTCGCCGCGACGAATCGCGACTTGTTCACCGCCGTCAAAGAGCGGCGGTTCCGTGAAGACCTCTTTTACCGTCTCAATGTGCTCCCTATTCATTTACCCTCGTTACGTGAACGCGCAGGGGACGTTCCCCTCTTGGTCGATTACTTCCTCCGACTTCATAGTCACAAGAAAGCCGTTCCCGTGGTGCAGATCGAAGCCGAGGCGTTGGCGCGCCTGGCGCAGTACCATTGGCCGGGTAACGTGCGAGAAGTGGAAAACTTGATCGAACGATTAGTGCTCTTAAACGAGGACGGCGTCATCCGCACCAACGACTTACCTGACTATGTGGTCGACACAGCGCCAGCCTCCTTAGAGGATGAGCGTGTGTCACTGCGAGACTTGCGCCTACCTCCTGAGGGGGTGGATTTGAACGGCTTCATGCAAACAATTGAAGATCGGCTGATTTTACAAGCTCTCTCTCGCACCGGCGGCAATAAGACGTTGGCGGCGGAACTGCTACGGCTCAACCGCACGACGCTGATCGAGCGCATGCGGAAAAAGGGGCTAGGCCTTCATCCGTCCCCTGTTTCCACATCAACAACCTGGACTCCTGTCAGGAACGTGACGCCTGCTGAATATTCTTTGACTGCGTAACCATGCGCCACAGGCGTCAATGCTGATTTTTCCGGGAAAATTTTGCCGCGCCTCGGCACATTTTGCTGGTACAGTCCTTGCGGAAACAGCAAGGAGGTGACATCGCAGTGGAATATCAACTCGGAATACCGCCTGCCACGACGCAACCTGAACACACCGCTTTTGCTATCGCAGCGACTACACCACCTGTGAGAGAGGTTGCGTCGCTCGCGCGTCTCATCGAGTGGTTTCAGCACAGCAGCCTCCAGTTGATGCAAGAATATCGACGGCTGGAGACTCGCGTTGCCGATCTCGACGGCGAACTGGCCGAGAAGAACTGGGCGCTCAAAAAGCGTTTACATGAGCGTGAAGAAGCACGCGCCTATTTACTTTCGGTGTTAGAGAGCCTGAAAGCCGGCGTGCTCGTTTTGGACAGCGCTTTGCGCCCGACGCTGATCAATCGCCGCCTTCGTGAACTTGTTGGCGAAGTTGACGAGGAGCGCGTCGTGCAGTTGTTAGGGGAACGCTTGACGGAGCATCTCAAGCGAGGAGAGCGCGATTTCTTACCCTTGGAAAGTGAACGACTGCTGCGTGGTCTCAATGGTTCATCAACACCTGTCCAGCTGACGATCTCAGAAGTGCATGTCGCTGACAGCGATGAGCGTGCATACGCCGTCGTCTTTCAGGACCTGAGCCGTATGAAACGGTTGGAGGCGGAGGCCGCGCGTGCGCGCCGCTTGGCGTCGCTCGGCGAAATGGCTGCGAGTGTCGCCCATGAGGTGCGCAGCCCGCTCGGTGGGATCGAACTCTACGCTTCGTTGTTGAAGGAGCGTACGGACGGAGACACCAACCGGCTGGCTTCCCGAATTCTCGACGCCGTCCATCGCCTCCACACCACCATTTCTCATCTACTCTCATTTGCCGCCGAGCCCCGCATCAGTGGAGAAGAATTACCGGCGTCCGACTTGTTGCACGATGTGGCTGATCTCGCCGCCCCTTTCTTGCACGGAGGCAAATGGACGCTTGACATTGTCGTCGAACCGGGACTCCCGCCTTTGTGGGGAGACCGCGGCTTACTTACGCAAGTGTTCCTGAACCTCGTGACGAATGCGCTTGACGCTATGCCTGAAGGCGGCGACGTGCAGATAGAAGCCCGGCGTTCTTCGTTCTCGTCGATGAACGGACGCGTACATCAAGACCTGGAAATTCACGTACGCGATGAAGGGACGGGGATTCCTCCGGAGAACCGAGAGAAAATCTTCGACCCGTTTTTTAGCACGAAGCCGAAAGGAACGGGGCTGGGATTGGCGCTCACTCATAAAATTATCTGTGCGCATCATGGCTCAATTGAGGTGGCCCCGGGGCGCGGACGAGGAACGTGCTTTTCCGTGTTCCTGCCGGTGGCGGACCGCGCACCTGCAAAGTGATTGTAGAAAAAAGCATAAGAGATATGACAAAACGTGTCCTTATTGTTGACGATGATCCGACCATGCGAGAGGCCATGCGCGAGTCCTTAACGCTCGCTGGTTACGAGACCGTTGAATGCGCAGATGGGGAATCAGCGGAAGGGCTGCTGCACGATCAGGGCGCGGATTTAATCATCAGTGACATCCGGATGCCCGGCATGGATGGTCTGGAGTTGCTCAGACGCACGCGAGCGAGTACGAAGGCGCCGCCCTTCATCGTCATCAGCGGGCACGCCACGGTGCCTGAAGCGGTCGAGGCCATGAAATGCGGCGCGTATGATCTTTTGGTGAAACCTTTTTCTTATCGTGAATTGACGAGCCTGGTGGAGGCTGCACTGGCGCGTGAGCAGGTTCCTCCTATCGAGGAAGCGAGTGAACTCGCGTCGGATACTGGCGCCATCGTTACTGTGCACCCACGTATGCATGCGCTCCTCAAGTTCGCCACAGACGTAGCGAAATCCCAAGCATCCGTCCTCATTCAAGGCGAAAGCGGCACCGGCAAAGAGCTGCTCGCTCGCTTCCTGCATGAACAGAGTCGTCGCCGGACTGGCGCTTTTGTTGCGGTCAACTGCGCCGCGCTGCCGGAAGGGTTATTGGAGTCCGAACTCTTTGGGTACGAACGGGGCGCGTTTACCGGTGCGCTCGTGAGCAAACCAGGAAAATTTGAATTGGCGCACGGCGGTACTATTCTCCTTGACGAAGTGAGCGAGATGCCGCTCTCCTTGCAAGCAAAGCTGTTACGCGCCTTGCAGGAACGAGAAGTCGATCGCGTGGGTGGCCGCAAACCCGTACGCATCGACATCCGCGTTGTCGCCACAACGAATCGTGATCTGCGCCACATGATCGCGAGCGGCGGGTTTCGAGAAGATCTCTTCTACCGGTTGAATGTCATTCCGCTGCGCTTGCCGCCGTTGCGTGAACGACTTGACGATATTGAGCCGATTGCTCGCGCCTTTCTGAACCGCGCTGGATACCGCAAAGTGACGCTCGCTCCCGCCGCTATCCAGGTTCTGCAAGCCTACGCCTGGCCCGGGAACGTGCGCGAGCTGTGCAATGTCCTGGAGCGCGCGGCGATCCTGGCTGACGGAGAAATCATTCGGCCTGAACATGTCCTCCTCGAAGAAGAACCTCTCAGTCGTTCCCTCGGTCAACCAATCGTCGGGAGCAGCTCCACCCTGCTCGCCATCCAAGAGCCGCTTGAGAGAACGGTTGGACCTGACGCCAACGCGACGCCGGTGGAGCCGCAGCCTGATGGCTATCTTCGCGCGGGTTTGTCCATGCAAGAAATGGAAGAACGACTTATCCAAAAAACCTTGAGTGAAGTGCGCGAGAATCGCACGCAAGCCGCGAAGCTGTTAGGCATTAGCGTACGTACGCTCAGGAACAAATTAAAGCTGTATCAGAAGACAGCGGCAAGTCTCTGAGGACAATGCAGCAAAAGGGCGAATGAGAAGAGGACGAGTAGTATGGCTGGTTTTACGTTGTTTGGTCCGACCCATACCTTGTTAACGACTTCAATGCGATTGCGCGCGGCGCGCAATGAAGTGCTGGCGGCGAATATCGCCAATGTTGACACTCCTGGCTACCATTCGCGCGATTTGAAGTTCGCCGGCGTGCTGCAAGCCTTGGCGGAGTCCGGGGAGTCCTCGACTGGCGGGCAAAACGGGCGAATCCAGTTAGTGAGCACTCATCCTGGTCATCTGCGTCCCGGGATGCAGAATGCGCTGCGGGTTGAAGAGGATGAAGGAGAAAAGAAGCTCGACCACAATCAGGTGGATCTTGAGCAGGAAATGACCCGCTTCGCGGAAAATTCGTTGTTGCACGAAACCAGTGTGACATTGTTGTCGCGTTCGTTTGGAAGTTTACGCTACGCGATTAACGAAGGCAGAGGATAAACAATGGATATCTTCCGTATTTTTGATGTGACCGGTTCCGGCATGAGCGCTCAGCGCACGCGCATGAGCGTGGTGGCGGGGAACTTAGCCAATGCCGAGACGACCCGTACCCCCGAAGGCGGGCCGTATCGTCGGCGCAATATCTTCTTTCGCGCCCAGCCATTGCGGGAAGATTTTCCGACGATGCTCCAAGCCGGCATGACTATCCCCATACCGCTGAAACGTCTGAAGCCTCAGAATGAGATCAACGCCGTCGCAGTGGCTGGGGTGCAGCCGAGCAGTCGGACCCCCAGAAAGGTGTATGACCCGAGTCACCCTGACGCGGATAAGGAAGGCTACGTATCGTATCCCGAGATTAACACCATGGAGGAGATGACGGACCTGCTCGCGGCGACGCGATCCTACGAGGCTAACCTCACGGTGTTCAATTCGACCAAGGCGCTCGTGCACAAGTTGCTGGAAATGGGGCGGGTCTAGGAATTCCCGCAAGTACTGTGACGGAGAAGAGTGGTGGATCTACTGACTAAGGACGCCCTGCAGCGCACGGAAGCACAACAAACACGAGCGACCGTCTACGGACCACTGCGCGTAACGTGGTGGGAGGGCGCAGCATGAAAGAGATTACCTTAACGTATGCTCCTCCTGCAGCTCCGGCTCGTTCGCCTGCCATGAATACCGAGCCCCAGCCGCAAGGAGCCGACTTTCAAACGCATCTGAAGCAAGCCTTGGGAGAGGTGAACGACCTGACCCAGCAGGCCGATCACGCCATTCGCCAACTGGTTGGCGAAGGAAAAGGCGATCTCCAAGAGACGATCGTGGCGATGGAAAAAGCGGACGTCTCGTTTCGCTTGATGATGCAAATTCGCAATAAGATTCTGGAAGCCTATCAAGAGATTGTCCGCATGCAAGTCTAAAGACCGCGACGAACGCGTGGCGTGGCAGGATGCTGTTTGGCGGAGACGAAGACGGGGGCGACTCGTGCATGGGTGAGCCCCCGTCTTTGCGTTTCCTCTCCGGTCAACAGCCCTTCTCCGCCAGTTGGAACCATACGCTAGTGAATGAAGATTTGATCCTGGGATGAGTATTCGTGCTTGAACGACTGCAGCAGGGGATACAGTGGGGGCGGGAAAAGCTGGCGCAATGGCTTGAAGCCCTTTCTCCTCAGCAGAAAACATTTTTGAGTCGAGGATTTCCGATCCTCCTCGTGTGTGTAGGCCTGGGCGTCTATTGGCTGAATCATGCCTACTATCGGCCCCTGTTCACCAACCTGTCTCCCCAGGATGCCGCGGCGGTGGTGAAAGAACTCGACGCCCAAAAAATTCCGTATCAACTCAGTAAAGAAGGATCAGTGATCGAGGTGCCAGAAGAGCTCGTATACCGCACTCGTCTTGATTTGGCCGGGAAAGGGTTGCCCCAAGGCGGCGGAGTCGGGCTCGAATTCTTTGAGCACGCCCAATTCGGTCTGAGTGAGTTTACCCAACGGGTCAACTATACGAGAGCCTTGCAGGGGGAATTGGTGCGCACGATCAGCGCGCTAGCGGCTGTGCAATCCTGTCGAGTGCACCTGGCTCTGCCCGAACACGCAACTTTTCATCGGGCTGAAGACAAAGCCTCGGCGTCCGTGGTCGTCGAGTTGCGCCCCGGGTTTCGCCTCTCGCCCGCGCAAGTGCATGGCATCGTGAACCTCGTGTCGACCTCAGTGGCCGGGCTGTCGCCGGAGCGAGTGACCGTGGTCGACTCGTCCGGAAAATTGCTGCAGTCGACCGAGGAAAAAGAAGAGAAAAGCGCGACGGAACTGCTCTATCAACTGACGCGAGAGCGCGAACGGGAGATTGAGCAACGCATTGAGTCGATGCTGGAGCCCGTGCTCGGAACGGGACGAGCCGTGGCGCGGGTGGCGGTTGAGCTGGATGCGAGGGAGATGCAACGAACGCGGGAAGAATACGACCCCGCCGGTGTGGAGCGGAGTAAGCAACTGGAGGTGGAGGAGTCCTCAGGTCCCAACGGCAGCGTAGCGGGCGTCCAAGCGAATATCACTAATGGAGACAGCAGCAAAACGGCGGGTGAGCCGCCGGTCAAGAAAAGCAGCCAAGTCTATAATTACGAAATCGGCAAAACCACCAGCCAGACTATTGAGCCGCGCGGACAAGTGCGACGCTTGACGGTCGGGGTGCTGATTGATGGTCGCTACCAAGGAGAAACCTATCTTCCTCGCTCGGCTGAAGAAATCGACGCCGTGCGATCGGTGGTGACGATGGCGGCGGGCATCTCGGTCGAGCGAGGTGATAAAGTAGAAATAGTCAATATTCCTTTCAAAACGAAACCCGTGGACGCGGAAAAAGATACTGTGGCGTTTGATCCTCTCAAGCCGCAACAGTGGCTCAAGACCCCGCAAGGGATGGCTGCCGCGGCGGGCGTCGTCGTGCTGCTCCTCCTGCTGATGAGGTTTGGTCGACGCCGGCGCGTGACGCGAGTCGTTGAAGAACAGCAGGCGCTGGAGCGGGACGTCGGACAAGAAGGGAGGGCGCAGCTCGGGGAAGCCGGCGCAATGTTGCAACAGCTAGGACAACTAGACCGAACGAGAGGTCCTTTGTCGCTCGGGGCTCAGGAGGAAACTTTTCAACTGGAAGAAGGAGCACCCGCCGTGTCAGTAGAAAAAATCAAAGTGTTGTCCGACCCGCGCCGTGAGGAATTGATGAAGATTGCCGGCGCTCACAGGGATCTCATAGTGCAGATTCTCCGTGACTGGTTAAAAGAAGAAAAGCAACGATTGAAGGCGGAAATGAGCCCGAAACCGCCCGATGTATTATAGCCACGAAGTGGATTTGTGTTGCTTTTGTTAATAAAAAGAGCAAGGACTTATGATGAGTGCTGATGCGGCTCCCTTGAAAGGTCCGGAAAAAGCTGCGGTGCTTCTCGCCCTGGTTGGCGAGGAGCTTGCGGCTGAACTGGTGGCGGAACTTGACGAAAAAGACTTGCTTTTGCTACGGCAGGGCATGCATCGCATACGCTTGGTGGAGCATCGGCACATTACGCAGGTGTACGAGGACGTGTCGCAGCAAGCAGCGCGCTCCGGGCTGGTGGTGAGTGATGACTCGGCGTACCTCAGTCGAGTGCTGGAAAAAGCGCTGGGGTCGGAAAAAGCGGCTGAGCTTATGAAGCGCATCATGGATGTGGATGAAGACAACTCGACCGGCGTGGAGGCCTTGCGCGAGATGGATGGCAAAGTGCTGGCGAGTTTCCTGCGTGATGAACATCCACAAACAGTGGCGTTTATTTTAGCCCATCTCTATCCGGGCCATGCGGGGGAAGTGCTTTCGCTCTTGGGAGAAGATACGCAGAAAGAGGTGGCGTATCGCATTACCCAGATTTCCCGCACCCCGCCCGAAGTTATTGAAGAAGTGAGTCGCGTCTTGCGCAATGAAATCCGTCAAGTACGCGGCAAAGAAATTGGCGGAGTTAAACCTCTCTCTGAAATGCTAAACTTTGTAGACAAAGCAACAGAAGAGCGGGTGCTGGCCGGACTCGATGAGATTGATCAAGAGATGACGAGTAGCGTGCGCGGCTTGATGTTCACCTTCGAAGATCTCTCGAAGATCGACGACAAGAGCATGCAGACCTTGATTCGTGAAGTCGAACGGGAGAAGTGGGTATTGGCCTTGCGCACGGCCAGTCCGCAGATGAAGAAGAAGATGTTTAGCAATATGTCGGACCGCGCCGGCGCGTTATTGCGTGAAGAGCTTGAAGGAATGGGTCCGGTACGCCTGCGCGACGTGGAGACGACGCAGCGCGAGGTGTTGGAAATTGCTCGCTCGCTCGAAGCGGAAGGAAAGATCTTCTTGGCGACCGGCAAGGGCAAGGAGGATATGCTTGTCTAAGCGAGTGCTTGAACGGGGAGCGTTCAATGAACAGGAAGTTCAACGATATGCACACGCTGACCTTGAGCATTTTCTCTCACCACTTTTGTTCGCCCTAGAAGAAGGCCGGGAGAGGATCGCGTCTGCCAATACCGACACGAGCGAGGCGCAAGGAGCAAGCGCCGATGAAGAGGAGCCGGACCTGCCTGCTCCGGAACCCGTTCCTTCGCCGGAGGAACTGTTGCTGGCTGCGCAAGAACAAGCTGAGAGCATAATCACCTTTGCTCAACAAGAGGTGGAGCAGTGGCGGCACACTGCCCATGCGCAAGGGCTGGCGAGTGGGCGCGAAGAAGGTCGGGAACAAGCGAGGCAAGAGTTGATGCCTGCACTGGTGGCGTTCGTGCAAGCTGGGCAAAGTTTGATCGTGTTGGAAGAGTGTTTAATTGAGCACCTGACGCCCAATCTCGTGCGCTTTGCTCTTGAAATTGTTGAAAAGATGATTGGGAAAGTCATTGAGGAAGATCCGCATATCGTCGCCGCCGTCCTCGAGCGGGCGCGCGCCGAGCTGCCACACGCACGCTCTGTCCGTGTGTACCTGCATCCGCTGGATCAGCAAATCCTCATGGAATGTCGTCCCGATCTCTCCTGGAGCGGTCAAAAAGGAGGACGGACGATTGAAATTGTTCCTACCGAAGAGATTGAGCGGGGCGGTTGTCGCGTCGAGACAGAAATGGGGACGGTGGACGCCACCATCCCGGTGCAACTCGAAGAAATCCGCCGACAGTTGCTGGAGTAGCAAGCGGGGGGCAGGGGTAGAAGCGTGAACGAAACGGCGAAACGGCGGAATGGTGAAACGGTGAAAGAGAGAGATTCCGATTCTCCGATTCTCCGATTCTCCGATTCTTCTGCTGCTTCCTCGCCGCCAGATCCCCTCGCTCCCTATCGTGAGCGTCTCACAGCGCTTTCTCCTTTTCGTGTCTCCGGGATAGTAACGGATGTGGTCGGTCTACTGGTGACAAGCCAAGGCCCTTGGCTGCCTGTTGGTGGTGTGTGTGAAGTGCATCCCTTACATGGCGACGCGCCAGCCCTCGCTGAAGTAGTGGGCTTTCGAGGAGAGCGGACGTTGCTGATGCCTTTGGGAGAACTCCGCGGCGTGGGTCCAGGAAGTCGCGTGGTCGCGCGAACTAAGCACGCCTCTCTTCTTGTCGGCGAAGATGTGTTAGGGCGTGTACTCGATGGCCTGGGAAGACCACTGGATGGGAAGGGACCGATGAAAGCGGCGCATGTGTATCCGTTGTACAGGCCGATTACTAATCCCTTGGAGCGCTCGGATATTCAGGAGCCGTTAGACATCGGCATCCGCTCGGTTAATGGGCTCATTACCTGTGGGAAAGGGCAACGCATCGCGATCATGGCCGGACCTGGGGTGGGGAAAAGCACGCTCCTGTCCATGATTGCTCGCTATACGCGTGCAGATGTCAGAGTGATTGCCCTCATTGGCGAACGTGGAAGAGAAGTCCAAGAATTTGTGGAAAAAGCACTCCCGCCGGAAGAACGAGACCGCATGGTGGTGGTGGCCGCTACCTCGGCAGACCCCCCGCCTGTGCGGGTTCGCGCGGCGTTCCTGGCCACGGCTATCGCTGAATATTTTCGAGACCTCGGGCAGGATGTGCTGCTGCTGGTGGACTCCCTCAGCCGCTTCGCGATGGCGCAACGAGAAGTGGGGCTGGCTGCTGGCGAGCCGCCGTCGACACGCGGCTATCCCCCCTCGGTGTTTGCTCAGTTGCCTCGCTTGTTAGAGCGGGCGGGGGCTTGGAAAGGGAAGGGGAGCATTACCGGCCTTTACACGGTGTTGATGGAAGGGGATGACCCGCATGAACCAGTGACGGATGCTGTGCGCTCTATCACTGACGGTCATATCGAGCTCTCTCGTCGTCTCGCTGAACAAGGCCAGTTTCCGGCCATTCACGTACTTTCTTCGGTAAGCCGGGTCCGTACACAAGTGACTCATCGAGAACATCAACAGCTTGTGACCGAGTTGATTCGTTTGTTGGCGGCGTATCGTGATGCGGAGGACCTGATTCAGATTGGCGCGTATGTGGGCGGAAAGAATCCCGACGTGGACCGAGCGCTGCGCCTCATGCCGCATATCCGTCGTTATCTTTGCCAAGACGTGTCCGAACCTGTCACCCTAGAAGACAGCATACGCGGTTTAGCGGAAGTGTTGGTCTCTTGATGTGAGTCTGGAGATACACGATTCATCGTGGCAGCTTTTCGTTTTCGTCTTGCTCCGGTGCTCCGCCTTCGTGAACGGCAACGAGAGGAGCAGCGACTCGCCTTTGCGGCGGTCGAAGAGGAACGTCTGCGGCTCACGAGCGAAATACAACAACTGGAAGAGCGGCTGGCGACGTATATCCAGGAAATGCTCCGCGAAAATGGACAAGCGCTCAGGATAGCTGATCTCCAACTCTATGGCGCTTTCGCGCAGCAACTTGAGCTTGACCTCCAGCAGAAACGGTCGCAGTTAGCCGGCGTGGAAACCAGGCGCGAGGAACAACGTCTGGCATTGTTGGAGGCGGATACTGGCGTCAAAAGCCTTGAACAGTTCAAAGCCCGGCTGGTGGAACGCCACCAACATGCCGAATTGGCGACGGCGCAACGGCAAGCCGATGAGGTCGGACAACGTCAATACATCGAACAGCAAAGCACGGGTGAGAAAAACGGGGAGGGGTAGACGCCCGTTCAAGGTGGGCAGAATAGTCCACAGGCGGAAAAAATTTCCTCGCGTGTTGTGTCAGCGAACGAGAAACTCTTAGACTTAGTCCACAGGAATTCGTGGGATCGTCATTTTGAGCCGGAAAGCACTGCAGGCGAAGAATCTCGTGTTGTTCCTGCTATTTTGAGATTCTTCCTCACTCCGCTCCTCAGAATGCCAGCCCCGGAAATCGCGTAGACAGATTACGGGTAGAAAACGTCTCTCCCCGGCGCCCGCTTTGCTCCTCTTTGTCCGGCGTGATTACCATTTCACCGCCGTTGTTTTCCGCCCCGCAGCCTGACGCCGGTCCGGCAGTGGCCGATTTCTCTGCGGATCAAACAAACAACTTCTTTTCATTGTTACTCGCGCTTTTCCCGCCGGGAACACCGCCGCCGCAGGTTCCGCCGCCGCAGGCCGAGAGTGAAGCTTCATTCTCGGCGGAATTCCTCGTCGCGCAGATCACCACATTGCAGTCCGTTTCTTTGACCAGCTTGCCTGAGGGTGAGGGTGTCGGGACCTCCAAGCCGACTTCAATAGGAAATGGGGATGGCCTGAGTAATGCGTCCTCAGCAGAGCAAAGCGCCCTTCTCTCTCTGCTGCTTCCTTTTTTAGGAGGACAAGCGCAACCAGTAATAGAGCCTGCTCAGGCGACGCCAGTGCCGGCGCAAGCGCCCGCGCAAACGACACCAGTGTCTGCACAAGTTCCGCAAATATCCGCCCCAGCAACCATCGGGGTGGTCCTCGTCTCACAAGCACCAGAAGAGGCTCCGAGCGGAACGGCGTCGGTACACGCTGGAACAGCAGCGGACGCTGGCAAGAACGTTTTCCCGGGGTCGGAAGCGAGTGCGAGGAACGCTGGAAACGTATCTGCCTTGCCCGAGGGGGTGGTCCTCGTCTCACAAGCACCAGAAGAGGCTCCGAGCGGAACGGCGTCGGTACACGCTGGAACAGCAGCGGACGCTGGCAAGAACGTTTTCCCGGGGTCGGAAGCGAGTGCGAGGAACGCTGGAAACGTATCTGCCTTGTCCGAGGGCAATCCACTGTTGGCTCTTGGGCGAGAACGCAACGGCCGCCCTATTGGTCTCAACGGCATGCCCGACCCTAGGCCGATGGAAGAAGGCAAGCCCGTGGTGCAGCCCGCCCTTCAAGCCGCTGCATCACAACTGCCATCGCAACTCTCCCCGCAACTGCCATCGCAACTACCCCAGCAACTCTCCCCGCAACTGTCTTCCCAACTGCTTTCGCTTGAACGAGCTGGCGGCGAACAAAATGCAGGAGGAAAAACACCGTTGGCGCCGATCGAACGCCTCACTCCTGGTGAGCAAAGTTCAGCGGGAAACAATGTGGCTCGGCAAATCGAGCAGTTCACCTTGAATGGGCAAAATCCGGCGGAAAAAAAAGTAGCTGTACAAATAGAACAACTCGCTCTTGGCGAACAGAATTCAGCAGGAAAAAAAGTAATCGAACGCATGACGCAATTCGTTGGTGAAGAAATCCCAAAGGGGAAAAATGATTTGGCTGCTCAAGACCAACGACGGTCCCTCATCGGTCCGGAATCGATAGCGACGAACAGCGCCGACTCACTCTTAATATCTTCTTTACAAACGCAATCGGAGAAGCCTGTGGGACAAAGCAATAACCTGGAGTCCTGGCAATCCGTGGTAGATCAAGTCGCCAATCGCATAGTCGAGACCGTGTCTCAAGAAAGTCACGCAGCCCGTTTACAGCTCGACCCGCCGGAACTTGGAAAGCTTGACATTCAATTAGTGGTGGAGGGGACGCAGGTACGGGCGCACATTGTGGCGGGGTCCGCTGACGTTGGCGCCTTGATTCAGACACATCTCCCTGAACTCAAACATGCGCTCCAGGGACATCGTCTCGATCTCGATACCGTGCGCGTGGATGTCCAAAACGATGATGGCAGACATGAGGCATCCTCTCAAAACTATCAGCAAGGGGCGCGCCCGCACAAGCAGGCGGGCAGCTTCGAGTCAGCGTCAGGGGGGGATGACATTGGAGACAACGTCTCTGCCGTGGCTCCGGTTGATTCTCAGGGCAGAGTCAGCGTGTGGGCGTGACAGAAACGTCTCAATCGTCCCTGCTAATTATGGATTGACAAGAGGAGTAGAGGATGGACACTTCAACCTTGAATTCGTCAACTCAGACACAGGCCTCCACGGGAAATTCAGCGCCCGGCGTGAAGCCGCCAAAAAAGGAGCTGGATCAGACCGATTTCTTGAATCTCTTGACCACGCAGATGCAATACCAAGATCCGCTGAAACCAATGGATAATCAAGAAATGACCGCGCAAATGACAAGTTTTAGCAGTCTCAATCAGTTGGTCGCCATCGGAGCGAAGTTAGACGCGTTACAGCAAACCCAAACAACGTTGAGTGAGGTTCAGGCCACGTCATTGATCGGGAAAGACGTGAGCCTAAAAAGCAATAATCTTCAGCTTGGAGCGACTGGGACGGCGGATCTGCCGTTTCAGCTCAGTGCAGACGCCGCTCGGATTTCTATCCATATTGTAGACAAGGACGGAAACGCGATGCGCACGATCGAGGCCGGGACGCTCACGGCGGGAGACCAGAAGGTGACGTGGAACGGCAAAGATGACAAGGGTAATCGCCTGCCTGCCGGCGAGTACACCGTTGAAGTCGACGCTTTCGATGCGCAAGGGAAAAAGGTCGATGTGCAGACTCTTGTGAAAGGGATGGTAAGCGGCGTCGACCTCTCGGGCTCTTCGGTTTTCGTCACGGTCAACGGCATGCGGCTGCCGCTTAGCGCTCTTGTCGCGGTGCAGACGCCTCTGGGCGCTTAGGACTACGGGACAAAACTCCTCCAGTCTGCAAACCGTCAACGTGTCATTGCGAGCGGAGCGAAGCAATCTTTGCCTTAGGTTTTCGATTCTTGCGAGATTGCTTCGTCGTCTACGACTCCTCGCAATGACAGGCTCCTTGATTTCCGTTCGTGGGTTTTGTCTCAAAGTCCTTAACAGTCTACTAGAGGTAATGGTGACGACGAAACTGTGTGGCCTTTTCTGATTTGATTTTTCATTTTTGTCAACTGCGAAACAAACGGAGGGAAGATTTCTTATGTCCATTACAAGTTCCATGTATACCGGAGTGACGGGATTAGTGACGTACAGTAGCGAGATGTCCGTCGTCAGTAACAACTTGGCAAACGTCAATACTGTTGGCTTTAAAAATACTCGCTCCGGGTTTGCTGACCTATTGAGCGCGCAAGAGGGCGGGGTGGACATCGGTCGTGGCGTCCGCATGGACTCGGCTCTCCCATCTTTTGCGCAAGGCGTGTACCAAGCGACGAACTCACCTTCTGATCTGACCATACAAGGAAATGGGCTTTTTATTGTCAAGGATTCGGCTGGGCTGCCGCGCTACACCCGTGCTGGGCAATTTTCCCTTGACAAAAACAAAGTCCTGGTCTCGGCTGAGGGCGCTACTGTTCAGGGATTTCCCTTGAACACCAATGGGCAAGCGGTTGGCGGGCTCCAGAATATCGACTTGGGAACTGGAGCATCCATACTCCCCAAGGCGTCCACGAAAATGAACTTAGCGGTGAACCTGGACTCCACCGCTACGACGCCGACGCCGACTTGGGCGGGCGTTCCTCCTGGCGTAGTTGGTACGACTGATACGGTGAATAATTGGTACGCGGCGAAGAATTTTGCCACAACGGTGAACGTGTTCGACTCGTTAGGGCAAGAACACCAGTTGACATTTCTCTTCCGAACGCAACAAGCGTCTCCGCCGGCTTGGGATTATGTGGTGGTGGCGCCGATAACGGATGTCCAGGCGGCGCCGGTCAATCCGACGGATCTGATCTCGGTAAGCGCAGGAACTTTAAAATTCAACCCTAATGGAACGCTGAACACGGCGGCGAGTACAATTCCTAACATTACCATGAATGGCTTAACCAACGGCGCCGCCAATTTGCAAATCCCCGCGGCAAACATGAGCTTCACTGGGTCCACACAGGTGGCCTCAGCCTCGAGTTTGTCTGCTTCGCAAACTGATGGATCGGCGCCCGGCTCCTTAACTGGGTTCTCTATTGATCAACAAGGCGTCATCACCGGACAATATACCAATGGCGGGCTCATGCCTTTGTATCAAGTGGCGTTGGCCGATTTTCCGGGTGTGGAACGATTGTCCCCCGCGGGTGGAACCTTGTGGGCGCAGTCGCCGAAGTCTGGTGATCCCATCATCGGTACGCCGGGCGGTGGAGGATTTGGGACGACGCTCGCCGGCGGGTTAGAGCAATCCACGGTTGACGTCGCCCAAGAGTTTGTCGCCATGATCAGCGCGCAACGCGGGTTCCAGGCAAATTCTCGGGTGATCACCACGGCTGATCAAATGTATGACGATGTTGTCAATCTCAAGAGATAACCGTAGCTGACGCCGGAGGGTCCTCTTCCTTTGGATTTTCTTACGCCCAGGCTCGGCTTGGACATATCGTGGGCCTTCCATTGAATAAGATGAAGCAGTCCGAGCCGCGCGCATGAACAAGCGGCTCGGGAACTGCTCCCTCACGGTCGCAGCTCAGTTTCCAGCAAGCTTTCCGCCTCCGCTGTTTCTAAAGAAACCTGTTCGCCTTCCGATCGTATTTTCTAGCGGGGAGGTTTGTTGCCGTAGTCTGCCTCGCCGAGAAATAGCACGGACGTAAGATGGAGGGCTCCAGGCATGGACGCGCAGACCAATGGAACAACAGGTGAGGTTCAGGAACTCATCACTCTCACTCGAGCACTCACAGAAGGCGATTTTGAGAAAAAACTAGAGGCTACTTTCCAGGGAGAATTCGGCCAGCTCGCCGCATGTATTGAAACATTGCGGGAAAATCTCCGAGCTCTTTCTCCTCGCTTTGCTTCTTCGGCGCAGCTCATGCCAAAAGCCGGACAAGGAGTGGCCGAAATTTCCCAGCAAGCGGAAATGAGCGTCAATTCCATTCTCGGCCTCGTGGATGAAATGTGTCTGGGGCAGGATACGGTCTCCGAAATGCTGGCGAAGGCGGCCGAGGGCGACGTTGCTTCGCTTGATATTGTCAAACTTAAAGAAATTGCCGATAAGACCAGCGCCAGTCTGATGAGCGTCATGAGCTTTCTCTCTTTTCAAGACGTTGTGCGTCAACGCGCGGAAAAGGTCCAGCTGATGATCGATTCGGTCGATGAAAAAATTCGGGAACTGATGGCGAAGTTTCATGTGAAAGCTCTTGAGACTGAAGAAGAGGAGAAAGCGCCCGGCGAGGTCGGTCTGGCTGCGACGCAGGATGAAGTCGATCAAACCTTGATCGACGATTTATTTGAATAAACCGAACGCAACGGAAAATTGCCCCGAGAAGAGGAGCCGAGACGATGCTCAATCCAGATATGAGCGTGTTGGTAGTCGATGATGCCGCCACGATGCGGCGCATTGTCCGCAGTTTATTACGGGAGTTGGGAATCAAAAACGTCCGCGAGGCTGAAGATGGCGAGATGGCTTTTGAAGACCTGAAACGACAGAAAGCGGATCTTGTGGTGTCGGACTGGGCGATGCCTAGGATGACCGGCATCGAACTGCTGCGCGCCATTCGCCAAGATGAAAACTTAAAGGAAACTCCGGTACTGATGGTGACCGCTGAATCGAAAAAAGAAAATATCATGGAGGCCGTCCAGGCCGGGGTAAATAACTATATTGTAAAGCCGTTTAACTCGAAAACCCTGGAAGAGAAACTCAACAAAATTTTCAAGACGGCGTAAACACGTCAGAGGTAAGTCTATTATGGCAATGACAGTCAAAACCCAGATCGCCGGAGAAAAAGCGCAACTCAGCTTAAGCGGACGATTTGATTTTACCGCGCATTGTGAGTTCCGGCAAAGTTACGAGGATGTCTTGAAGCAGGCCGGGCTCAGGGGGCTGGCCGTTGATCTGAGTGGGGTCGATTACATCGACAGTTCGGCGCTGGGGATGCTGCTGTTGCTCAAAGAAAGCGCGGAACGCAGTCAGCTACAACTGTCGCTCGTCAACTGCACTGGCTCCGTGCGACGTGTACTCGATGTGGCCAACTTCGGTAAATTATTTTCTCTTTCGTAAAACGGATGGCGTGAAGCGTGTTGCGTGAGTTGCGGAGAGAGACTGTGCGGCGTCCTCAGGTTTCTTCTAGCTAGGTTTGACCGGTTGAGGGCCGTCATGCCAGCGAAAGCCGGCATCTAGGGAGATTGAGTCCCGACCTCTCGTTGCGCCTCTTGGATTCCTGCTTTCGCGGGAATGACGCCTCTATGGTCTCTCCCTAGTATGAATCCGTCCCCACGCGCCACATAAAAACCTTCCTTCCTCGTTTCTCAAATACTCCTTGCTTATTGATCTGGGATGGATGCATGTCTACGAAGCCGTTTACTGTTCTTGTAGTGGATGACAGTAACCAAACCTGGCTGTTGGTGAGTCGATTTCTCGCGAAACTTGGCCATACGCCCCTGCAATCCCGAAGTGGCGAAGAGGCGCTTGCCGCTTTCGTCTCGCAGGTTCCGGATCTTATTCTGCTCGACGTGCAGATGCCTGGCATTGATGGTTACGAAACTGCGCGCCGGGTGCGCATGCTGGCCGGAGCCCGGTGGGTGCCGATTATTTTCTTGAGCGCTTCGACTGAGGAAGAGGAAAGAATCAAAGGCCTCGCGAGCGGCGGAGACGATTATCTGACCAAGCCAGTCTCGTTTCGTTTGCTCGAAGCGAAAATGCAGGCGATGCAACGGATCGCAGGCATGCAGCAACTCTTGCGCGAGAATGCCGAACAACTTGAACGGTATCACGACGAAAACGAACGAGAACAGCGACTCGCCAAGTATCTCATGGACCAATTGGTCCAGACTGAGACCTCGCTTGAGGAAGGAGTGGAATGTTGGTTGATGCCCGCCAAACAGTTCAGCGGCGACGTGCTGGCGGTGGCGCATGCGCCGAGCGGCGCACTGCATGTGATTCTGGCCGACGGCACGGGGCATGGTTTAGCCGCGGCGCTGAGTGTGATGCCCGTTACAGAAGTCTTTTATAGCATGACTAAGCGCGGATTCACGATCCCGAGCATCGCGCGCGAACTCAACCGCAAAGTTAAGAAACTCCTGCCGACCGGGCGGTTTGTCGCGGCAACCCTGGCGGCGATCAATCGAGAAAGTCACACGATCGAAATCTGGAATGGCGGTAATCCCGCTGCATTGTTTGTGTGCCATGAGGGCGACAGCCCTCGCGTTTGGCCCTCTGCACACCCCGCGCTGGGTATTCTCAACAATGAAGAATTCAGCGATCGCACGGAATCGTTTCTCTGGGGCAAGCCAGGGCAACTCTACATGTGTTCTGATGGGCTGCTTGAAGCAGAAGACCCTGCCGGTGACGGATTTGGTTCGGAACGTCTCCAACGCATTCTCTCCGAGACCCCTCCTGAAAGCCGTTTTGGCCGCGTGCGGACGGAGGTTACGGCCCATCTGGATGGTCAGCCCGCACATGATGATGTGTCCCTCATTGCGGTGACTTGCCCGCAAGCGAGACGCATGAAGACCTCCGTCACGCAAGAGATCAGTCGCGCAACCAACACGCCGGACGCCTCGCCAATTTCCCTTTCTGAGCACTGGCGAATCAGCGTGCGACTGAGCGCCGCCGAGTTAAAAACCGTGGACATTTTGCCATTTCTGATGGGATGGGTGGATCAAGTTAACCTTCACAGTGAACATCGTGGACAGGTTTTCTTGATTTTGTCCGAATTGTTCAATAACGCTTTGGATCACGGGATTCTGCAGCTTGATTCGGCGTTGAAAGCCGACCCTGAGGATGGGTTCGAGCGGTACCTCTCCGAACGCGCCGCGCGCTTAGCGGCGTTGGATTCCGGCTTTGTCGAGATCGAGATCGCTCCCTCGTGGCGGCTTGAAGGTGAAGCGCTGGAACTGTGCGTCAAGGATAGCGGGAATGGTTTTGATCATGAGCGCATGCTCAAGGTGGATATCTCCGCCAGCACGGCGAAATCGGGGCGCGGGATTGCTTTGCTGCAGAACCTCTGCTCTAAGGTCACGTATCTTGGCAAAGGCAATGAAGTCGTGGCGTATTATCGATTGACGTGAGGGTAGCGCCGCTACATCGCCAACACTTCGTGCACGACCGCCAGCAGCTCCTGTCGCTCGAAAGGTTTGGCCAGCGCCTTTGTGGCCCCAAGGTACTGAGCAGTCTCTAGCAGATTGGTTTTGTTCAGGCGGCCTCCGCCAGAGATAGCGATGACCTTGACTCTAGGCGCGGTCTTGCGCAGCTCTATAATCGTTTCAATGCCCTCTTTCTCCGGCATCAAGAGATCCGTGATGATCAGATCGGTTGGATGCATGCGGTAGAGTCGAAGACCGACGCGGCCATTCTCCGCCTCGATCACCTCATGCCCATCTCTTTCCAATATGTGTCGGAGTATTTTGCGCACGGAGGCTTCATCGTCAATCAGTAAAATGCGCGCCATTGGGGATGCTCCTTTTCGATTGGCGAGGATGAGGCGAGCGCCGTCCTCATGGGTTCGCCAGCAGAGGGCGCGACTGTGATCGGTAGGTGCACGTGAACTGAGGTTCCCTGGCCAAGCTGACTGTCGACCGTCACCACGCCGCCGTGGGCCGTGACAACGCCATGCACGACCGCCAGGCCTAAGCCCGTTCCTTGCCCCACGGGCTTGGTGCTAAAGAATGGATCAAATACCTTCGGCAAAATCTCCGGCGCGATCCCACAGCCGGTGTCGCTGACGGTCAACAGCAGGCAAGGCCCAGGGACCAATCCGGCAACTGGGCGCTTCCGTAGATCCTCCGCTTCGATGCGTTCGAGGTGAACGGTGAGGGCGCCTGTTTGCTCTGGCAGGGCTTGGACGCCATTAAGACAAAGATTGATCACGACTTGTTCAAGTTGGGTTGCATCGGCAACAAGAGTCTCCTCGGGGCACGTCAAGGTGGAATGTAGACGCACAGTTGTCGGTAGTGAGAGACGCAAGAAGCGGAGAGTCTCCTCTAGCAACGGCTGAACTTGAAGTACGCCACGTTCCTGCAGCGAGGGCCGACTGAAGGTCAAGAGCTGTTCAATGAGCACTTTCGCGCGTTGTCCAGCCGAATAAACTTCGCTTAAATTTTCATACGCGCGGGAGGTGGAAGGCACGTCGTCCAAGGCGAGGTCTACGCCGCCCAACATGATCACCAGAATGTTATTGAAGTCATGCGCGATGCCGCCCGCGAGAATGCCGATCGCTTCCAGCTTCTGAGCTTGATGGATGTGAACTTGTAATCGTTGTCGTTCCTCCTCAGCTCGCTTCCGCTCCGCGATATCCTCCGTGTACACCATGACAAGATCGGGCGGCGCGAAGACGTACGTAATCAGGAACTCTATGAGCTTCTTTGTCGTCCGCATCCGATACCCCATCTCCCGTTGCAAGGTAGCATGCTCCCTCCAGCAACGGTGCATTTCCTCGCAGACCTGGGGCTCGTCGGGGTAGAGTTCCCTCGCGGTTTTTCCCATGAGCTGAGCAATGGCGCCATCTGTCATCCGCGAAGCCGCTTTGTTGCAGTCAATCAGGACGAAATCTTCGCCGACCCGTTGCCAGGTAAAGGTCGGCATGGGGAGTTCTTGATATTGCGCCTTGAAACGCTCCTCACTGACCTGGAGCGCCGTGTCCATCCGCTTGCGCTCCGTAATATCGCGGTAGATCCCTTGAAACCCAATGGGAGTTCCCGCTTGATCTCTGATGAAGCGGGTGCGCCCTTCGACCCATACCGTGCTGCCATCTTTCCGCAGGAGCTCATGCTCAAAGACAGAAGGAATCTTTTCTCCCGCCTGTATCTGCTGCTCGCGCTTTTCCGCTAGGGCTCTGCCACTCGGCGTGAGCATCGAGTAACTATCCTGACCAATCACTTCCTCACGCGACCGTCCCAGCAATTTTTCCATCGCGGAATTGATCATGACGATGCTGCGATCAAAATTGATGACAGCAATACCATCATTAGCGTTCTCGAAGAGGGTCTGGTAGCGAGCTTCACTCTCCCGCTGGAGGGCGTCTGTTCGTTGACGCTCTAGCTCTTCCACGCGTTTGCGCGCCGTAATGTTGCTAAAGAAAACTGCGACACCATCGCCGATTTTAATCGTTTTGTTGTGGAACCACCCATCAATGCCATCGGCCTGATAGTACAGCTCTCGGTCCAACGACACGCCGGTTTCCGCCACACGTGCATATTCCATAAAGAGCCCGCTGCTGCTCAGGTTGCCAGGAAACATCTGCAACAGGCGCTGGCCGAGCATCGTTTCGACCGGACGACGCAGTAAAAGCGCCGCGGCAGGATTCGCGTACTCGCAGGTAAAATCGACAATCCGGTCCGCGGCGTCACGCACGCTGCGAAAAATAGTAAACGCATCCAGCGACAGTTCGTGAGCGAGCAGCAAGTGGTCAATCCGCCGCAGCAGATCAGTCTCTCGTTGCGTGTGTGCGGCGAGGCGGTCCCGAAGCGCAGCAACCTCCTGCCGAAGCACTTGCAATTCGGTGTGTGGTTGAACGCTTCCTGTATCCTTGTCGTCCATACCCAATCGCAAGAAGTTTTTTATCATCATAGCTTACTTTTCGTAAACATTGCTAATCCTCGGTGGTGGCGCCGTTTCGCAGTGTGGGTGGGGGCGACGCCCTGTAGTCGCCCGAAAGTTGGGCAGGCCCCCGTGCCTGCCCTTACATAAACAAACTACTGACCCTGGATTCCAGCTTTCGCTGGAATGACGGCTCTGCTTCGCTCGTCATTCCAGGCAAGGCCGCAGGCCGCGACTCGGAATCCAGGATTTTGTTATGCACCCTCATCTTTAGGGACTCAGCCGCGTCCTTCGGCAGAGGTTGGCCTTTTTTTTGAGTCTTTTTTACATTGACTCTGGATATGTGGGCACGAACCTGAGTCCTCATTAAACAACGTTCAACGTTACTGCAACGCCGATAGAAACCCCGACGGTGGAGGAAGGCATGATAGCCGACAATCAGGAAGCGCCGATTTCCTTTTCTGAACACGAGGACAAGCTGAGACTAAAATTGCGGGGAGCAATTGACATTTTTCTGGCCGAACAACTGCATAACATCGCGTTAAATCTGGAGAAGGGCGAGGCCGACGCCATTGTCGACTGTGAAGCCGTCGAGCAGCTTGGAACCGCTGCGCTGCAAATCCTTTTCGCTATGAAAGAAGGGCTGGGAGCAAAGGGACGACAGATGTCCCTTCCGGGTATGTCTCCCGCGCTAGCGACGCAATTCTGCTGAGCGGGCGTCTCAAGCGTCCATCTGCCGGAAGAGACAGAAATTTGACAATACCAACAGTTTCTTGACGAGAAGAGCTGGAAAATATGCTGAGAGAGCTGTGGAAGCGACGACCAGGCGGCAAAGAGCTGCCGATTGAAGACGACTCGTGGTGGTGGGCTGCAGGCCGCATCTTTTTGTGGAGCAGCTTCGTGCTGGGCCTTGAGTGTGGAGCCGCTCGCTTCTCTCTCGGCTTCGGCGTGCTGATGGTTGTTCTCCTGGCCGCGACTTCCTTGGCCGCTTACGTGTGGCAAAGTCGAAGCTCCGACATGTCAACGAACACGACCAATGTTGACCCCGAGGTTGTGCGGGACGAGCCATGGTCAGGATTGCTCCGCGAGTATGCCGCAAGACTCCCGGTGTTGAGTGGACAACTTGGAGACACCGCCACACAGGTGGAGCAGTCGGTCCTGCAAGTCTGTGAGGCGTTCTCCGGCATAGCGATGCGTGCGCAAGAAAGTGTGCAGCAGAGCGAACGACATTTGCGCAGTGACAGGGAGAGCAACGAAGCGAGTTTCAATATCCCGGAGATGTTGCAAACAACCCGCACCATGCTGGAAGCCATGCTGCAATGCATGATCCACACCAGTACGTCTTCCATGCGGATGGTGTATCAGATGGAAGAGGTCGAACGCGGCATGGCGGCGATCATCAAAGCGGTCGGTGAGATCGAACACATCGCCGGGCGTACGAAATTACTGGCGCTCAACACCACCATCGAGGCGGCCCGCTTTGGCGGGCAAAGCAAGGGCTTCGCGGTCGTTGCGGCTGAAATCACCAAACTCTCCGAACGGTCAACGCGCGCGAGCGAGACCATCCGCCAGCTCATTCGTACTGTCAATGGCGACATCCACAGCGCCTATATCGAATTAAAGGTAAAACGCATGAAGCAATACCTAAGCCTATTTCTTACTGACTTTTCACTGACATGCTCATGGTGGACCGCTTCGTTGGGGTTGGTGGGGTAGGTTCATTAGGAGTGTGGGCGTCTCGCCCGCGAAGAATGCGACCGAGACAGTCGCGCTCCCGGCCAGCGCTGAAAATCTCCCTGCATGAGCCGATACTGTTGGTGTCTGCGTATCTCTTCAATGGAGGCATGTAACGATGGGTGACCTGGACGATATTGTCAAGGATTTTCTAGTTGAAAGTTACGAAAATCTCGATCAGCTCGACCGCAATTTTGTCGAATTGGAAAAAGATCCCACCTCGCGAGACCTGCTGTCCACGGTTTTTCGAACGATTCATACGATCAAAGGCACGTGCGGTTTCTTGGGGTTCCCAAAGTTAGAATCGGTGACGCATGTTGGTGAGAATTTGCTCAGCCTCTTGCGTGATGGGCATCTCTGTTTGAATCCCGCCATTACCACGGCGCTTTTGACGATGGTGGACGCCATTCGACGCATGCTTGCCTCCATTGAATCAACGGGGCAGGATGGTGAGGAAGACTACTCCTCTTTGATCGAGGCGCTCACTCAACTCCAAGAAGAGAAAACGGATCCTGTCTCGAGCGAAGACAACGCCCCTATCACGCCCACAACTTCAATGTCAGCTCCGCAGGATGACGAAACCACCGCTCAGGAACAGGAGCACAAAGCCGGTGAAACTGTCAGCCACGTGGCCCAAACTGAGGCGCAGGCGCCTCTGCCACCCCTTGGTGAGCTACTCGTTCAGAAGGGAGTGGTGAAAGCAGAAGACATTGAAAGTGCGCTGCAACGGCAAAAGCGCGGTGACCCGCGTAAGCTTGGCGAAATTCTGGTGGACCACGGAATGGTCAAGCGACAGGTCATCGCCGAAGCTTTAAAAGTTCAAAAAGAGGTCTGCCAGACGGCGAGCGAAAGGGGGTCGTCTGACGCTCGCTCCTCCGCTGTGTCTGACAGCACCATTCGCGTCGATGTCGGCTTGCTCGACAAATTGATGAACCTGGTTGGAGAATTGGTGCTCGCGCGTAACCAAGTGCTGCAATTTACCACGACGCAGAAAGACACAGCCTTCGGCGCGACCTCGCAACGGCTCAATCTCATTACGAGCGAGCTGCAAGAAGGCGTCATGAAAACCCGGATGCAGCCCATCGGCACCCTATGGAGCAAGCTGCCCCGAGTGGTGCGCGACCTCGCCGTGTCCTGCGGCAAACACGTGCGGGTGGAGATGGAAGGGAAGGAGACCGAACTCGATAAAACGCTGATCGAGGCGATCAAAGATCCCCTTACCCACATGGTGCGCAACTCGGTGGATCACGGCATTGAGTCGTCGGAGAAACGGCTTGCCGCTGGTAAACCAGCCGAAGGCGTGCTGTTGCTCAAAGCCTATCACGAAGGCGGCCAGGTCAACATTGAGATCAGCGACGACGGCGGCGGCATAAATTTTGACAGAGTGAAGCAGAAAGCCCTCGAATGCGGCCTCATCACGCAAGAGCAAGCGGCGCGGATGAGCGATCGCGAGGCCACGAGTTTAATCTTCCTGCCGGGTTTCTCCACCGCTGAGAAGGTGACCAATGTCTCGGGACGCGGCGTGGGGATGGATGTCGTTCGTACGAACATTGAAAAGATCGGCGGCACGATTGATTTGCAGAGCAAGTTGGGCCAGGGCTCGACCTTCAAGTTGAAGATTCCCTTGACCTTGGCCATTATTCCAGCGCTCACCATTACCAGCGCCGGCGACCGCTACGCTATTCCACAAGTCAGTCTCGTGGAGTTGGTGCGTCTCGAAGGAGACGAGGCGCGCAAAGGCATTGAGCTAATTCATGGCGCGCCGGTGTATCGCCTACGCGGACATTTATTACCGATCGTGTACTTAAATCGCGAACTTGAGGTCAGCGGCCCCGTACCCGAAGCCTCTGAGCGAGAGGCGTATGACGCCGAGGCGCTCAACATTGTTGTCCTGCAAGCTGACGACCGTCAATTTGGCTTGGTGGTGGACGACATTAACGATACGCAAGAAATCGTGGTGAAACCGTTGGGCGCGCAGTTAAAAGGGCTCTCGGTCTTTGCCGGGGCCACCATCATGGGCGACGGCAAGATCGCCTTGATTCTCGACGTCCTGGGCATCGCGCAACGCGCGAGCGTGATCTCGGAGGCGCGGGAGCGAGTGAGTGGAGACAAACCTCTAGGGGTGGAGGAACAAGAAGTGGAAAAGCAAACGCTGCTGCTCTGCCGTTTGGGCGAAGCTGGGCGCATAGCGATTCCGCTCGCGCAAGTCGCGCGGCTCGAAGAATTCCCTGGAGCGAAGCTCGAACGCACCGGCGGGCAAGAAGTGGTGCAGTACCGTGGGCAGATCATGCCGCTTGTGCGACTTTCACAACTCCTTGGACTTCCGTGCGAGGAAAAGTGTGATTCGCTGCAAGTCGTCGTCTATGCCTACCAGAGCCGCAGCGTCGGTCTGGTGGTGGATCGCATTCTTGACATTGTAGAAGAGACGATAACGGTGCAAAGCCGCGCGCAACGAGACAGCGTCCTCAGCTCCGCAGTGGTGCAAGGACGGGTCACCGATGTGGTCGACATGCCGAGCGCCATTCGTCTCTTTGACCCGATGTTTTTTGAGCAGCAAGAAGCAGGATGAAGAAAAGTAGCCAGTAGTCGGTAGCCAGCATGGCAAGGGCAATTAAAAATGCAGAATGAAAAATTAAGAATTGAGGACAAGGACAGGTCTTGTTCATTCTGCATTGTTTTCCCTGCTGACTACTGAATGTTGGCTACTGACTACGAAGTTTAATGGAGGCAACCATGTCCGACGCACATAAATTTTGCACCTTCACGCTGGAAGGGCTCTTGTTCGGCGTTGAAGTCTTGAAGGTTCAAGAAGTCATTCGTTATTTGGAAATGACCCGGGTGCCGTTAGCGCCGACGGTGGTCCGTGGCCTCATCAATCTACGCGGACAGATTGTGACGGCGATCGATTTGCGGCGGCGGCTTGATCTCAGTGAGCGGCCTGCTGATCAGGCTCCTATGAATGTGGTCATTCGTACCGACGATGAAGCGGTGAGCCTCCTCGTTGATCAGATTGGCGATGTGCGCGAGGTGGACGAAGAATCGTTTGAGCAGCCGCCGGAAACGCTCAAAGGTGTGGCTCGCGAGCTCATTCGCGGAGCCTACAAATTGAAGGATCGGCTACTGTTGGTGCTGGATACGGAGAAGGCCATACAAGTGGCGGCGTAAACAAGAGCCGTAGGGTAAACAGGACTAGCCTCGAAAGCAAATACAGAGAAGGAGTCAGCATTATGCACCGGTTCAAAAATCAAAAGACGATGACAAAGTTGATGAGCGCCTTTGGCTTGCTTGCGACGCTGATTGGCGTGGTCGGCTACATGGGCATTCAAGAAACGGGCGCTTTTTCTATTATTGTCACAAGTGCGGTAGCGATCTGCTCAGCCGTAGGGATGGGTTACTGGATCGCTCAGATGATTGCTGAGCCATTGGGCCAAGCTGTAACGGTGTTGCGCGCGGTCGCAACGGGAGATCTCACTCTACATTTGCAGGTGCATTCTCAGGATGAAGTAGGAGAGATGGCGGTCGCGCTGAACCAAGCGCTGGACTCTTTACGCGCGGCCATGTCCGCGATCGGACAGAATGCGCAAACCCTGGCGGGGGCGTCGGAAGAGCTAACCTCCGTGAGCCAACAGATGAGCGCGAACAGCGAAGAGACCGCCGCGCAGGCCAGCGTCGTCGCGGCAGCCGGAGAAGAGGTGAGTAAGAACATTCAGACCGTGGCCGCTGGCGCCGAGGAAATGACTGCGTCGATCAAAGAGATCGCTAAGAACGCCTCGGAGGCCGCTCGCGTCGCCAGCCAAGCAGTGCAAGTGGCTCAGAGCACAAGCAGCACGATCACACAATTAGGCGTTTCCAGTCAAGAGATTGGCAACGTGATCAAGGTGATTACGTCTATCGCCGAGCAAACCAACCTCTTAGCCCTCAATGCGACGATTGAAGCTGCGCGCGCCGGTGAAGCCGGCAAAGGGTTCGCGGTGGTGGCCAATGAAGTGAAGGAGTTGGCCAAGCAAACGGCTGAAGCAACGGAAGAGATCAGCTCGAAAATCACGGCGATCCAGAATGATACGCAGGGTGCGGTGACGGCAGTGGAGCAAATTAGCGGCATCATCAATCAGATCAACGATATCGCCAATACGATCGCCAGCGCCGTGGAAGAACAAAGTGCGACGACGAGTGAGATGTCGCGCAACGTAGAGGAAGCGTCCAAAGGCAGCGTCGAGATCGCACAAAACATTGCCGGTGTCGCGCACGCTGCACAGAGCACGGCCAGTGGAGCGACAGAGACGCAGGCCTCTTCCCAAGAGCTGTCGCACATGGCCACAGAGCTTCAGCAGTTGGTCGAGCAGTTCCGCGCGGAGCCGGCGCAACGACAGACGGTGCTGCAACCGAAGAAAGTACCAGTGGACCTACCCTCCCATGCTCGTCGTCACGCGCCAGACCGCGCGTATCACTAAATCGATGCGCCTCTGAGGTTGCTGCGAACATGGCGGCGCTTCACGATATTCGTGAAGCGGGTGCGCCCACAGGGGCATGGATCTGCGCAGGAAGTGCAGCTTTAACAAAGTAGTCAGTATTGGCTACTGGCTACTCAGTTTGCTCTGCCGGTTACTTTACGGAGGAAACAATGACGCTGACGTTACGGCAAAATTTGCGGTGTGGCTTTTTGGGACTGAACGTTTTAATGCTTGTGATCGGCGGCATCGCGCTGTACGAGTTTTCCGCTACTGGACGCACGATTCAGCTCACAACGGATGGCGTGATTTCCAAGGTTGAAGCTACGCAAGCCGTGCTGAATCCCCTCAGCATGTTGCGATATTCCGGGAATCGGTTCCTCGATGTCGGCGCTCCTGAAGATCGCACAGAAACACTGAAACAACTTGACAAATTGGACGGGAAAATCAAGGAATTGGAGAATGACCCGGCGTTTATCGCGGAACAGCAGACGCTACGCGCTCTTGCACAGTCGCTGCGCACCTATCGGACGAAGTTCGAGGAGGCGGCTGCGCGCTTCGAAGCGCGGGTGATGACGCAGATGGACCGTCTGCGTGACGTTGAAGAGGTCGAAACAACGCTGATGGATTTCTTCTCCCATCACAAAGAATCTCTGGAAGCCTCGCGCCCCTTTCTCTTTTTCATGACGGCGAAGCTGCATCTGAATACCTACTTTCACACCTTTGACGATCAGGATTTTCAGGAACTCATCAGTAGCTTGGAGAACGTCAGGAAAATGTTAGAAACTGGAGCCAGCCATTGGGACGACAGTGAAGCCGAACAATGGCGCGACACGGTCAAACAAGTGGGCGTCTTCATTACGGCCATGCGGCAGGGCCATGCCGAGGCGCAAGCGTTGCACAAGGAGGTGAAAGACACCTTGTTCGCCTTGCCCGACACGATGCTCAAGCAGGCGCAGCAGATGAGTACGCGCAGTTGGGGAGCATTGCAAGGGATGAGTGCAGAGATCGTGAAGAGTTCCAATCAAGGGTGGTGGCTGATGGTGGTGGCCTTGATGATTACCAGCGGCATTGGCTGGACGTTGCCCTTCGTGGTGGGGCGGTCCATTACCCAGCCACTGACGCAAACCGTGGCGGCGCTGAAAGATATTGCTGAAGGGGAAGGCGACCTGACCCAGCGGCTGACGGTCTCCAGCCAAGACGAACTTGGTGAAGTGAGCCAATGGTTCAATACGTTCGTTGCGAGAATTCAAGAGACCGTCGCGTCGATTGGCCGTAGCACCCGCGCTCTGTCCAGCGCGTCAGAAGAATTGACTGTCGCTAATCAACACATGGCGACGAATGCGGAAGAGACGGCCACCCAAGCCAAGGTAGTGACGGAGATTGCTCAGCAAGTGCGCGAGCACGTCGAGACCGTAACTCGGGCATCTGAAGACCTCCAGGGGTGTGTACAAGAAATCGCAAAGAATACGGCGGATTCTACAAAAATTATCGCCCAAGCCGTGCAAGCCGCCGAGCACGCCTCAACCACGATTGGACAATTAGGCGACAGCAGCAACGAGATTGGGCAAGTGATAAAAGTGATTACCTCGATTGCCGAGCAGACCAACTTGCTGGCGTTAAACGCCACGATTGAAGCGGCGCGCGCGGGGGAAGCCGGTAAAGGGTTTGCCGTGGTCGCCAATGAAGTGAAAGAACTCGCCAAACAGACCGCAGAATCAACCGACGGCATCAGTCGCAGAATTGCCGCTATCCAGAAGGACACTGGAGAAGCGATTAGCGCGATTGCACGCATTTCAACAATCATCACTCGAGTGAACGATCTCTCGATGACGATTGCTGGGGCCGTTGAGGAGCAGAGCGCCACTACTGCGGAAATTGGTCGCAACCTGAGCGACGCCTATCAAGGATGCGCGGAAATTGCCCAATTGGTGAATCAGAAAGTCGCTGCAGCGGCCCAGGAAACCGTGGGACGAGTGACGGCTGTACAGGAGACGACCGGACAACTCACGACGATGGCGGTGGACCTGCGCGCGTTGGTGGAGCAATTCAAATATGAGGACGACCCGAGCCGTCCGCTCGTGAGATCCTTGGAGCCAACGCCGGTCGTGCGGGGCGGCTATAATGGCCATGCGCAGGAAGCGGAGGCGGTGTTCTAGGGCAGTTTTCAGGTGGGGGGAATCTGATAAACAGCCGGGTAGTGGTGCAGTTTGATCCCAGTCGTGTGTTCCCGTAGGGGCAGGCCCCCGTGCCCGCCCATTTTGCAGGCGATCACAAAGGGTCACCCCTACAGCATACGGCACGATGCGAAACTGCACCACTACCACCACGGCCCTTCAGCAATTATTTAAAAAAGCAAGTTGTTGTACGCGGAGTATGAGGAGCGCCATGCGTTCTGGGGGAAAGCATGGCCGGAAGGGAAGATGAAAGAAGTCTTGCTGAGCGCATCATACAAGCCCGCGATGGAATTTTTCCGCTTTGGTGTACCAATCTCTTGCATCCCGGTTTAGAGAGAAGACGTCACGCTGCGCTCAAGCAAGAACCTCGGGCTGCCGATAGAAAAAAACAGTCGTCTGTTTTCACTGTATTCTTGTCAATGCTGATGCCGACTGGAGAGCCCGGACGGCATGTGAGGAGGCTGAACAACCATGCGCGCCCTCGTGATTGACGATTCCCGAGCCATGCGGGCGATTATCGGGAAAATCCTGAAAGAACTCGGCTTTGAAGTGACTGAAGCTGGTCACGGTCGCGAAGGGCTTGAGTGGCTCCGGCAAGGGGGGAACCCTGACATCGCTCTTGTCGATTGGAATATGCCAGAGATGAATGGCCTAGAGTTTGTCCAAGCGGTGCGTGCGGATCACGCCTATGATGAGATGCGCTTGATGATGGTGACAACCGAATCTGAGGTGAGCGCCATGATGAGCGCGCTGGAAGCAGGCGCCAACGAATATGTCATGAAGCCGTTTACGAAAGACGTGATCCTGGAGAAACTCGCAATGTTAGGAATCGAACTTTAAACAGTGCTGAGCGCCCAGTCCTGAGTGCTGAGTGACTCGTGCGCTTTTTCTCGGGACTCGGGACTCAGAACTCAGGACTAAGGAAAGCATGTCAAAAATTCGTGTCCTTGTTGTCGACGATTCCGTGGTCATCCGCAAACTTGTGACGGATGCCTTGAGGACCGACCCAGATATTGAAGTGGTGGGGACTGCGGCGAATGGTCGTATTGCGCTCGACAAACTCACACAGCTCAATCCCCATCTCCTGACGCTTGACATCGAGATGCCGGAAATGGATGGGCTAGAGACGCTGGCCGCGTTACGCAAGACGCACCCCAAACTGCCAGTGATTATGTTCAGTACGCTGACGCAACGGGGCGCAGCCACAACCTTGGACGCCCTTGCACTCGGAGCAAGCGACTACGTCACGAAGCTCGCCAATGTGGGGAGCGTCACGGAGGGAATACAACGGATTCGGGATGAACTTATCCCTAAGATCAAGGCGTTTTGTCGTCACGTACTGGGGCCCGGAATCGCTGGGCCGCTCAAAAGCCTGAGCGGGACGGCGGTTGCAGTGAAGACCGGGGTTTCCTCTGTGCCTTTGGCGAACGCCTCTCCATTGCGACGGTTCTCAACGGACCCGAGCAAGCGCATTGAGGTGGTGGCGATTGGAGTATCTACTGGCGGACCCAACGCCTTGGCCGCACTCTTTCCTCACTGGCCGGCGTCTTTTCCCATCCCGATCGTGCTCGTCCAACACATGCCGCCCACGTTTACACGGTTGCTCGCCGAGCGGCTCTCCGCCAAATCTCCTCTTGCCGTCAACGAAGGGAAAGCCGGGGTGCTCCTGGCTCCGGGGCAAGCCTGGATTGCGCCCGGCGATTTCCACATGACAGTGGAGCGGGACACTAACGGCGCCAAACTCAATCTGCACCAGGGGCCGCAAGAAAATTCGTGCCGCCCAGCCGTGGACGTATTGTTTCGCAGCGTGGCGCAGGTGTTTGGTCCCAACACTCTCGGCGTCATTCTGACCGGCATGGGGCAAGATGGGCTGCGGGGTTGTGAAGCGATTAAGGAGGTCGGTGGACAGGTATTCGTGCAAGATGAAGCGAGCAGTGTAGTGTGGGGCATGCCTGGGATTGTGGCGAAAGCCGGCTTAGCAGACAAAATCCTCCCGCTGGACCAGATTGCCAAAGAGGTGCTCGCTCGAGTGGAAGAAGGTCGCAGTGCCCCGACGAAGATGTTGGGCCCTAAATCCACGGAATGGCAGGTGAGTCGTGCCCCTCAGCAGCCCTGATTTCGATTACGTTCGTAAGCTCGTGCGCGAGCGTTCCGCCATCGTTCTCGACGCTGGCAAAGAATATCTAGTAGAATCGCGCTTGTTACCACTCGCGCGCAGTCACGACTGCTCGTCGCTGCAAGAGTTTATTACCAAGCTCCGCGCGCAAGGCGCGAATGGCCTCCAACAAAAAGTGATTGAGGCCATGACGACCAACGAGACCTCATTTTTTCGCGATGTGCATCCTTTCGAGGTGCTCAAAAAGACGCTTTTGCCGGAACTGATAGCCAAGCGCGACCGCGACCGCAAGCTCAACTTCTGGTGTGGCGCTTCTTCAAGCGGCCAAGAGCCTTATACTGTGGCAATGCTCTTGCGCGAACATTTTCCTGCCGTGATGAATTGGTCCTTGCGTTTTTTAGCGACCGATTTGTCCATGGAAATGGTGGAGCGTGCGCGTGCTGGACGGTATAGCCAATTAGAGGTGAATCGCGGCGTGCCCGCGCCGCTGCTGGTCAAATACTTTCAACGCCAGGGCGTTGAGTGGCAGGTCAAAGATGAAGTGCGCAAGATGATTGAGTTCCGTCCGATGAATCTCGTTGACGCCTGGCCAGCTATGCCGGAGATGGACATGATCTTTATGCGTAACGTGCTCATCTATTTTGACGTGCCGACCAAAAAGACCGTCTTGAGTAAAATCCGACGCATCTTGCGACCGGATGGCTATTTACTGCTGGGTGCGGCGGAGACCACGCTCAATCTTGACGACGGGTTTGAGCGGTTGCAATTTGAGAAGGCGGGTTGCTATCGCTTACGTCAGTAGCGAGAGGAATGACGATGGAGTTAACGCAGACTGATATTCTCCAAATTGTTGAAAGTATCTGGACGTCCGTTTTAACCAGAGAGATTCAATGCAACGATCAGACAGCGCCCGCGCAGTGTTCGCCGCCCGTCCTGACCGGATGCATTCAATTGATCGGCGGCTGGAATGGCGCCGTCGCTCTCCATTGTTCTTCTGCTTTTGTCCAGCAAGCCGCCGCAGTGATGTTCGGCTTGGAAGAGGACGGCATCGCGCGAGAAGATATGCGGGATGCGCTGGGTGAATTGGTCAACATGGTGGGCGGCGGCATCAAATCGCTCTTGCCTGCGATGTGCGTTCTTTCCTTACCTACGGTTATAGAAAGCGCAGACTTCACGGTTTCTGTGCCCGGCGCTTCGCTCGTACAGCAAGCGACTTTCCAAAGCCAGGGTGAGCTTGTTTTTGTAACCTTGCTGGAAAAAAACCCTGAGTAGTCGATCCTCACAGCGGACGAGCGACCAGTCGCCGCGAAAACCCTGTCGCTCTTTGCTGGCCTTCGTTTTGCTCTATCTGTACATCTCTTGGAGTTGCTCGAACGTGCCCATGATATCGACCTGAAGAATGGGCCGAAAAGTTCGTTCTGCAAGACAAAGTGTGCGACAATGGAGAGTGACGCTGTCGCGGGGCTGCGCGCCTGAGAGGTGGAAACCTGACAGCGGAGACAAATTCCTGACGGGATGTAGGAGTCTGCTGAGCGTATGGCGAAAAACGTTCTTTCCCAGAATGAGATTGACGCCCTTTTGCAGGGATTGGACGGGGAAGATGTCGAAGTTGAAGCGGTTGTCAAAACGGAGTCCGTTCCGGAAGGGCCGCCGCTGTATGATTTCAGTCGTAGTGAACTCTCGATCCACGGGCAACTCCCTGGCTTGGAGAATGTCTTCAATCGGTTCGCGCGCCGGTTGCGTAACATCTTTGCTTCTGAACTAGGCAAAGCCGTGTACGTCGGACTTGATACCTTGGAGGCTGTGCCGTACGAGGACCTCATCAAACGGCTGCCGCTGCCGAGTAGTATTCATTTGGTGCGCCTTGAACCACTCCGTGGCCAGAGCATTGTGGTGCTCGAAGCCCGCCTGTCTTACGCGATGATTGAGATTTTCTTCGGTGGGAGTGGGGGGCGTCCTATGCGGGCCGAAGGCAGAGAGTTTACGCCGATCGAAACAAGTTTCTTGGGGAAATTCGTTTCAAAAATGTTGAAAGGAATGGAGGATGCGTGGCAACCTTTGCTCCCTGTAAATGGTCGTTACCTCGGATCGGAAATGAACCCTTACCTTTTGGGCGCCAGCGCCGTCGCTGACGTGATGGTGATGGGCACCTTCAACGTGGAAATGTCGGCGCAGGTCAGCGGGGAAATTATCTTTTCAATTCCGCTCTCCGCCTTGGAGGAGGTGCGAGACCGTTTGAAATCGTCCTTCCTGCTTGGCCAAGATGGAGAGGACAATTCCGAGGCAAAGAAGCGTTTATGGCAACATCTACTGGAGACCGAGCTTGAGTTATGCGCCATCCTCGACACGGTGGATCTCTCTGTCGAAGAGGTGGCGCATCTACAGCCTGGCGATTTCATCCCGTTGAACAAGCGCGCAATGGATCAAGTTTCGTTGGGGCCAGAAGGAAAACCGTTATTTGTCGGTCGCGGGGCGCAGCGGGATGGCTCCGCCGTGTTTGTCGTTTCCAAACGGTGTGAGGTGTAACGGAGGGAGAAAATATGGCTGATTTAGACGATCCTAAAGCGTGGGGGTTGTCGGAAGAGGGGATGGAGGAGGAAACGCAAGATGATTCTTTCGAGCAGGTGCAACAAGCACAGCAAGCGCAGTCAGCGCTAAAGGAGGCGACGGCAAAACCGCAGTTCGCTTCACTTGATCGAGAGAAGTTGGGCTTAGCGCTTCTTTTTGATGTTCCGCTACAAGTATCCGTCGAGCTTGGACGCACGCGCATGACCGTGGAAAGCCTCTTACGACTGAGCCAGGGATCTGTCGTTGAACTCAATCGCGTGGCCGGAGAGCCGCTCGACATCTATGTCAACAATAAACTCATGGCGCGAGGCGAGGCGGTCGTGGTCAAAGAGAAATTCGGTGTCCGCATCACAGACGTGTTGAGTCCAGAGAAACGAATTGAAGGGTTGGGGTGAAAGCTAGGAGCGATGCTCACGCCTATTGCGTATGTTCGCCACTCTACCCCTGTTCCTCATCGTCTTCCTCATTGTCCTCCTCCTCGCTCGGGTGTTTTTTCGCCTTCTTAGTGGGCTTTTCCTTGGCTGCGGTGTCCGTTGCACTTTGGGAAGGGCTCCACTTAATATTGTTGACCAAATCTTCCGCTGTGGTTGTGGCGGGTTTCGCGGCTTTGGGATCTAAGACCAGAATGCTGATCCGACGATTGGCGGGATTGAGGGGATCGTCCGGCTTTAGCGGCGCACTGTCTGCGTAGCCCACGACGCGCTCGACGCGTCCGACTGGCAAACCAGCCTCTTCCATGGCGCGCCGAGTATTCAACGCGCGCGCTGCGGACAGTTCCCAGTTGGAATAAAAGCCGCCGTTGCGAAAAGGCCGCGAGTCCGTATGCCCGCCAATGGCGAGGTGGTACGGGAGTTGGCTGGTTTGTTGAACGATTTTATCAAGAATATGTCGTAAAGCGGGCTTTACTTCCGCACTGCTCAGATCAAAAAAGGCTTTGTCTCGTTCTTCCTTATCGATAATTTCGATGAGCAAGCCTTCAGCCGTGACCTGGATGACCACCTGATCTTTGATGGCTTGATATTCTTTTAGGTCTTTCAGCTCCTTTTCAATATCTTCCTTTAACCCTTGCATGAGGCCCTGAATGGGAATTTGTGGCAGGATGCCGCGTTGCGCATCCATGATCCCAGGTTCGCCAAAAAACTGGGCTACGGGATTATTGCCGCCGCCGCCCGCGGAGGTCTCAAAGACTCCGGGGTCGCGAAAATATTCAGCAATGGATTTTTTTTCCGTGGGATTGGCGGTCGCAAGGATCCACAAGAGTAAGAACAGCGCCATCATGGCGGTGACAAAGTCCGCGTAGGCGACCTTCCAGGCGCCGCCGTGGTGGGCGTCACGCCCCTTTTTGATTTTTTTGACAATGATCGGGGGCTGCTCTTTGCTGCTGCTTTTTCCCTTTTGTTTCTGCATCAGCGTTTATCCGCCCTTGACGGCTTGTTCGAGCTCAATGGCGGAAGGTCGTTCCGCTGTGAACGTGATGCGGCGGGCGTATTCGACGGCGACGATCGGCGCCGCGCCGTGCAGATACGAGAGGATAGCCATTTTGATGCACTCGAGATATTTCTTTTCTTCCTGGCCGAGCATCTCCATTTTGGTCGCGATGGGCTGAATGATACCATAGGAAATAAGCACGCCGAGAAAGGTGCCAACTAAGGCTGCGCCGATCTTGTGACCGAGCACGGAGGGACCTGCATCGAGAGAACCCATGGCGATAATGATGCCCAACACGGCGGCGACAATGCCCAGAGCGGGCATCGCATCGCCGACTTTGGAGACCAAGGAGACTGGGCGATGGTGTTCTTCTTCGAACGTGGCCATGTCCTCATCCAGCAAGTGTTCGATCTCTTGGGGGTTGGCTGATCCGCTCACGATGAGACGGAGCGTGTCACACAGCATGGCGCAGGCATAATGGTTATGGAGGAACCCTTTGTATTTGGAAAAAATGGGACTGCTCTTCGGATCTTCGATGTCTTTTTCCACGGCCATGTCGCCGTTCTTACGCATGACGGTGAAGACTTCAAACAGCAACTGGAACAGCTCACGGTATTCTTCTTTGGTCGCGCCGCTGCCGAGCAGCGCATGAAGGACGCTTGAGAATAAGACGCCGAGATGTTTGCCTGGCGTGCCAAGGATTAAACTCCCAACGGCGGCCCCGCAAATAATAAGGACTTCGATCGGCTGAATCAGTGTCGCGAAAGGACCGCCTTCCAAGAGGAAGCCGCCAAGCACGCAGCCAATAAGTACGACAAATCCGATGATGGTAAAGACCATGAAACATCCGCCTTACTTTCCCTCTTCCGAGAAGGAACACCCCAACACGGGCATGAGTAGACCTCGGAGAAAGGATCGTCTGCTTGGAGGGGAACTTTAGGACCTTGAGACAAAACCCAAGTGCAGTTCCGTAATTCTTTGTCATATCAAGCGATATGGCGGACGCAGAGAGGTTTTGTCCTATAGTCCTTAAAAACAGGCTGCATTAAATTGCAGCGCGTCTCAGCCGAAAAGAGAAGAAGGCGAAGAGGTGCGTTAGAGGAGCATTATTTGTATGGGTCAAGTCATTAAATTTCCTTCACGCGATGAGCGCGCGGCGCGTGGAGACGCCGGAGCGTCTCTCCGTAAACTGACTATCCTTCTTGCGGAAGATCACAGTTCGTTACGAGATATTGTGAGTGTGTATCTCATGCGGCAAGGCTATCATGTGCGCACGGCTGGTTCGGGCAAGAATGCGCTCGAAATCCTGATGGCGGAAGAGGTCGATCTCCTCCTGCTCGATTTGATGCTGCCAGGCATGGACGGCTTTGAAGTGCTTCGCTGTTTACGTGAGCAGAGCGGAAAAGTGCAGCCTTATGTCATCGTGGTGTCCGCGCTGACGACCGAACCGGATCGCAAGAAGGCCGAGGAATTGGGGTGTGACGACTATTTGCCCAAGCCGTTTCATCTGCCGCACTTGCTTGAGCGTGTGGTGACAGTGGAAAAACAATTGCGACAGCGAGAACGACGGCAGTCAGAGCGCTGAGTGGCGAGCGCACAGCGCCTGGGAACGGTGCGGATAAAGACGGACGTTTCTACTGCGCTCTTTGAGGAGCTGTACTCAGCAAACCGCCCGCCTACGGGCCGTGCTCTGACTTGCTGACTGTCAGCGGATATTCACTCAAGGCTGTTTCATCGTATTATCCCTTGCCTCAGGCTTTGGTACGTCGAGTGCCGGGTTGTGCATAAAGAAGCTGTAGGGCGCCAACTTGAACCCAGCCTTATGCACTGGCATCACGGGATAATCTTCCGGGCGTGGCAAATGCGTCACACCCATCGTATACCAGACCACGATGTCTTGATCTTCAAGCAGTCGGTTTTGTTTGATCCATGCTGGCAATCCTTCGCCATCTTTGCTTTGGTTGACATAGTCGCCTGCGGCATAGATTTCGCGCTGCGCATACTGTGTAACCCAAAGATGCGAGTTGATGAATGCGGCGCGTTTGCGCAAAGATGAGTCAGGGGAAGCGTAGGGCACTGAGTTCTCGCCTGGTAAGAGTAGATAGCCGACAGGCTGGCCGAGTGCGTTCTTTACCGTAGGGTTGATCACGCGCCAGCGGCGATTGGATGCAAGATTGAGTTGGCGTTGTGCCTCCAGCTCGCAGCGCAGTGACATTTCGCGCATGACGAAGGCGTTATGATAAGGATTTTCCTGACCTGGCGGCAACGCCTCGGTGTTTTGCTCGACGACCGTGTTATTCGTCCCGTCGAGATCAAAGTCCAAGCGGAAGTTGAAGAAGTGTTGATGATGCGGAGCGGCGACGCCGTCAGCAACGAGGTGGGCATAGGGCTCACCGGTGTAATTATCGTGCTCGGCGCTTAAGGGCAGCACGCCTTTGTTCGACATCACGCCCGTAAGCAATACTTCCATTTCGAGCGTGCCATCCTGGTGGAAGACCCAGTTGAAGCCATAATCATAGTTGCCAGCCACGGTGAAGAATGACAAGACTAATTGCCGGGCGCGCCTCGATTCGTTGTGATCGGTCAGGTAGTCAACGTGCTTCCAGAGTGTGCCGCCATCGCGCTCGTATAGTGCAATTCGACGCGGCTTCTCACTCGCGCTACCTGACTCGTTGGCGAAGACGGCGCTCAACAGTGTGGCATTATTGGGTACGTCCGTGCTGTCTTCAAGCTGCACGGCTGACACTCCCATGCCAAACTCGCCTTCGTCGAACACGTTGCGGAAAAACCAGCCTTCGCTCGGATCACCATAAGGCACGACCATTTCGGAAAGCGATGCACGGTAGAGGATAGGCCGCACGCGACCTTGATCTTCGTAGCCGATCATATAGAGCACCAGCCCTTCGCGCGGGTTGAGCGCGTAACGGAAACGCCAGTTTTGCCAGCGAATTTCGTGGCCGTGAATTTCAAAGCTCGCGCCTTGGGGCTGGATAATCTCCAGCGGTTTGGGCGGGGCCTGTCTTGACCCGACCAATTTCTCGTCGAGGTCAGCTGATGCCTGCGGCACGGGCACAACCCCGGTATCAATCAAGCGCAGAACTTTTTTGGCTCCGACATCAACAACAGCAATCACGCCCTCAATCGGTTGTACGTATTGCATCTTAGAATCGCCTCGATAGTATGACAGACAACGGAATAGCCGCTTGCCTTGCTCGTCTGGGAGCCCAAAGTTGCCGTTCGGCCACACATCGATGTGAACTTTTTCGAACTCACTGATGCCGCGCTTTCTTATAGCCGCTTGCCACTGTGGGTCTTGTCGAACAATGGACTGAACTAGAGGATCTTCTTCGGGCAGGAATTGCGGTTGCGCGCCCGGCATCTCCGTCCACGAAATGACCGCCTTGTTCCTGAGATCCACTATGGCCTCAAACGGCTTGTTGGCAGTGCGCTCGTAGACGACCACAAATGCCTCCCGGCGAAAGGGCATGCCGGGCTTGAAGGTCAAAACTTCAGCTTTCGGCGGCTCGTGCAGCTCGATCGTAGCAAAACGGCTTGCCTCAGTAATCTTGCCGCTCTCTTTCAATATTTGCGTGGATAACGCGATCTCATCTTTGCTCAGCGGGTCAAGCGGATGTGTATCTTGCGCAGCCACCAACAGTGGTCCCGTCCATAGGCTGATTACCAAACATAGGAGGCGTGAAAGGGAGTGCATCATGGATTATCTCCTTTACACGACGTGGAAGGATCCCCGCGAAACTCTTCCTCACTGGCAGTGATTTACACGTTGGCAGCGATGCCTCTGCGACCTGTTCACAAGCATATCCTCTGGCCAAGAACCGTTTGGCAACCATATACGAGGGAGAGGAAGAGCTCACGAGTGAGCGCGCGGCAGCGTTGTCTAAAGTTACTCTCTCCTTTGCTTGACATAATCATGACTCTTCGTCGTCCCGTAAATCCGTGGTCCTCGCCCATGTTGGTCGGCGTCCCAACCTGCTGCCAACATCGTTTCGTGCATCACCCGCCGACCGGGTTTCTCACCCTCTTATGTTGGCTGGACATGAATCTCTTGTAATCTCGACTTTATCCAATCACGCCGCATAGCAGACCACGTCGGTTAAGCGCTCCAAC
>CAYTVL010000033.1:0-69894 GCA_964441775.1 uncultured Enterobacteriaceae bacterium | reverse complement strand
CCTCCGCAATACCAAAGAGTGCCTCACTGTGCCAATCTCATGTCTTCTGGTTTAGGGCAGATGAATAGCTACCTCCGCATTCACACACGTATTGGGCGGACATCCGCCGTTGAACATGGAGAGCTGCTGGTGCAGCACGGCTGGGTCGGCGCTGGCTGGCCCATGGTTACGGACGACGAGATGGATCTGCGCCTTCCGTGGTTCTAGGAGTCCAGGACCAAGGAATACTCCCGTCAGATCCCCGACCGCGCGGTAAGCCGTGAAGTCGACAGTGCCGTCCTCGCCCGCAATTTGGCTGGCGCCAAAGTTCAGTGAAGCTTGCACCTCCGGGTTTGGCACGTCGGCGGCGGAACACGGAGTGGTGGCGCAATGTTTGGGATAGTTGAAGGTCGTCACCCAGAACGTGTAGACGTTACCGGGGGTCAAACCAGCGGCATGCACCGTGGCGCCGACTGCGTCCTGGGTGCGCACCAAGGTCGATCCGGTCCCAGGGACTACTGTGAGGCCTGGGATGACAAGAAGAGGTTCGATACTAATTTTATTAGAGGGGTCTGCTTGCACGAGCGGCGCTGCTGGTAAGCTGAATGCTCCGGCGAGCAGCGTGACAATGGCGAATGATTTACAGCGTTGCATAAGATGCATGGAATCCTCCTTAAGAAAAATCGGCGGTCGTGTTTGTAAAATTTTTAGGCTTTCCTTCTTTGTTCTGTCCGCCGTGGCGGTGCGCGCACAGGAGCCAGAAGGCGCGCCATGAAGGTGAACAACTCCTCTACCGAGTGAAAATGGGCGGATTGCCCGGACACTACATGTTCGACCCGGCCCTCCAGCCGCCACTGTTCCAGCACGGTTTCCTTACGGAACTGCACGACGAAGGCGCGGTGCGGAGAGAAGGGAGATTCTTGTTGTAACGATGGCTCCATAACTGTACTCGCCTGGCGCTCCGGGTTTGCTCTTGCAAGCGCGCCGGTTTTGTGTCAGGAGAATAACGCGGGCACAGAGACGAAATCATGGGAAAGTTTGGGGATTTGTTGGGGATTACTTTGGGATGGCTGGCCACGAGGAAAAACAAGTAAACTCGGTCGCTTACTTCGGTTCCTTCCAGTTGAATCTGGCGACGATGCAGTTACGGCGCGGATCACAAGAAGTGAAGCTGACAGGCAAAGCCTTTGCCGTGCTACGCCATTTTGTCGAACATCCCGGCCAATTGGTCACGAAGGACGAGCTCTTTGCGGCCGTGTGGCCGGAGACCGTCGTCAGTGAGGCGACGCTGGCGTCGTGTATTCAGGAGCTGCGGCAAGCCCTGCGGGACAAGGCCACGGCCCCACGCTATATTGAGACCGTGCATCGGCGCGGCTATCGCTTCCTCCCCTCCATTTCCACTCAATCGGTTCCAAGTTCCAGGTTTCAGCTTCCAAGCATGCAGGCAAAGGAGACAGGCCTCCAACGTGGAACTTTGAACGTGAAACGTGGAACTTCCCTGGTGGGCCGTGAGTCCGAACTCGCTCAACTGCACGACTGGTTAGCCAAGGCGCTCAACGGCGAGCGGCAAATAGTGTTCGTGACTGGCGAGGCAGGGATTGGGAAGACGACACTGGTGGACGCGTTTCTGGCTGAGGTAGGGGCGGCCCGCCGTGGCCGCCCAACTGCGGGGCAACCACAGGGGGTTGCCCCTACCTCAGATGTGTGGGTGACGTCTGGGCAATGTATCGAGCACTACGGCGCCGGCGAGCCCTATCTGCCCCTCTTGGAAGCGCTGGGGCGATTGTGCCGTGGACCAGGAGGACGGCAGGTGATCGACCTCCTGGCGCAGGACGCGCCCACCTGGCTGGTGCAGATGCCCACCCTGGTGACGGCTGTCGAATTGGAGGCCTTGCAGCGCCGGACGGCAGGCAGCACGCGCGAGCGCATGTTGCGAGAGTTGACCGAAGCCGTCGAAGCCCTGACAGGAGAGCGCCCGCTGGTGCTGTGGTTAGAAGATTTGCACTGGTGTGACCCTTCCACGTTGGACTGGCTAGCCTTTGTAGCCAGGCGGCGTGAGCATGCTCGGCTGCTCGTGCTCGGTTCCTATCGACCGGTAGAGACGATCGTGCATGAGCACCCGTTGCGGACGGTGAAGCACGATCTCCAGGTCCACGGGCAGTGCGCCGAGTTATCCGCAAGCTTGTTGAGCGAAGCGGCAGTGGGGGACTATCTGAAGCAGCGAGTGGCTGGAGAGACCTGGGGCGCGGGGCTCTTACCATCTCTGGCCCGAACGATTCATCGTCGCACGGACGGCAACCCCCTCTTCATGGTCAATGTGGTAGAGCATTTGAGCGCGCAAGGGCTTATCGCCGAAGCGGAAGCGACAGACCAGGGCGCGGGGCTCTTGGTCGCGGCGGAACGCAGCCTACCCGCGAATCTTCGGCAACTGATTGAGCACCAAGTGACGAGTTTGAGTCCGGCAGTGCGACGCACGCTAGAAGCAGCCAGCGTAGCGGGCGCAGAATTCTCAGCGGCGGCAGTAGCGGACGCAGAGACGGAGGTGGAGACGGTCGAAGAGCACTGCGCCGAGTTGGCCCGGCGTGAACAGTTCCTCCGAGCAAGTGGAATCAGTGAATGGCCGGATGGGACGTTGGCGACCCGCTATCGTTTTCTGCACGCCCTGTATCAAGAAGTGCTCTACGAGCGGTTGCCGGCTGCGCGGCGACAACGACTGCATCGGCACATTGGGGAGCGGGAAGAACAAGCCTATGGTGACCGCACGCGAGAGATAGCAGCGGAACTTGCTATACACTTCGAGCGTGGGCGGGACTACCGCAAAGCAATCCAGTATCTGCGACACGCGGGTGTAAATGCCCTACGGCGTTCAGCGCATCACGAGGCGAGCTCCCTACTCACCAAAGGATTAGAGTTGCTCAAAACTCTCCCAGACACTCCCGAGCGGGATCAGCAAGAACTGCGATTGCTACAGCGCTTGGGGCTAGCTTTGATCTCCCTGAAGGGGCGTGCAGCTCCAGAAGTTGAGCGCATCTATGCTCGAGCCTATGAACTCTGTCAGCAGCACGGCACGACCCAGCAACTGCTCGATGTGCTGCCGGGCCTCCAGGGTTACTATCTCGTGCAGGGAGAACTTCACAAGGCTCGGGAGGTAGCGGAGCAGGGCTGGCGAGTGGCGCAGCACGGCTCAGATCACGCTCTCCTTCGAGCCGCCCATGTCGGGTTTGGGGAGCCGTTGTTTTACCTGGGAGAGTTAATCACTGCGCGTGAGCATCTGGAACAGGCCTGGACGCTCTATGCTCCACAGGAACATAACCTCACCGTTACACCTGGAGACTCTGGAGTCGGGTGCCTCTGTCTTCTCGCTATGATCTTGGGATCGCTGGGCTATCCAGACCAGGCTCAACAGAGAGTCGATCAGGCACTTGCTATGGCCGAGCGGCTCGCTCATCCCTATAGTGTGGCCTCGGTTTTGCCGCTTGTTTGCATGTTCCATTTTGGCCGTCAGGAATGGCAGCAAGCCAGAGCCCGAGCCGAGGAGGTGATCAGACTCTCCGCCGAGCAGGGGTTTCCAGACTACTTAGCCCATGGGACAACACTGCGGGGGTGGGCTCTGACAGCGCAGGAGCAAGTGGAAGAAGGGATTGTCCAGATGCAGCAGGGCATCGCCTCCTCCCGGGCTGGCGGAACAACACTGATGGGGACGTTTCATCTTCTCTGGCTGGCCGCAGCGTATGCAAGAGTGGGGCGAGTAGAGGAAGGGCTGACCGTACTGGCCGAGGCGCAGGCTCTAGTGAACCGTACCGGAGCGCGTGTGGTCGAGGCCGAGCTGTATATGCTGAAGGGGTGGTTACTTCTGGCCCGTTCTGGCGAATACCAGGCTGAGGCGGAAGGCTGTTTTCTCAAGGCCATTGAAATCTCTCGCAAGCAGCAAGCGAAATCCCTAGAACTGCGCGCTACCATAAGTCTCGCGCGATTGTGGCAACAACAGGGCAAGCGTGCAGAAGCTCACAGGGTGTTATCTGAGGTCTACAACTGGTTCACCGAAGGGTTTGACACAGTAGACTTAAAAGAGGCCAAGGCGTTGCTACAGGAGCTTTCGTGAAAGAAATACGCTAGCCTGACTCAAGAGGTGATTGAAAATGTTAGCAACTGAAACCGCCCATATTCATCTTGACGAGAGAGGGGTTGCCTGGATCGACGACACGAACACCAAAGTTATTGAAGTTGTGCTCGACAAACTGGCGCATGGATCGAGTCCCGAAGAAATTCACTTCCAACATCCGCATCTGTCCTTGGCGCAGATCTACGCTGCCTTTACCTATTACTATGACCATCAAGCGGAGATCGATGCAGAAATAGAGCGACAGGTACGGAGAGTAGACGAACTGAGAGCCCAAGCCGGAGACTCCCCTGCGCGAAAGCGGTTACGAGCACTAGGGAAGCTGCAGTGAGCGTTGCGCTGTACATGGATGTCCAGGTCCATGATGCAATCACTGCAGGGCTTCGTCCGCGTGGCGTTGATGTGTTGACAGCTCAAGAAGATGGCGCGAGACGACTACCTGATCCGGCTCTTCTCGACCGAGCAACTGCGTTAGGGCGTGTCCTCTTCAGTCAAGACGATGACCTCTTGAGTGAAGCGGCGCGACGTCAGCGAAGTCGTGAGTTCTTTGCTGGTGTCATTTATACTCATTAATTGAAGGTTTCAGTTGGTCAGTGCATTGAAGACTTGGAATTGCTCGCAAAGGTCAATGAGCCGGAAGACTTTGCAAATCGGGTGGAGTATTTGCCTCTCAGGTAGAGCCGCGCACCCTCAAACAGTACGCCCCACGTTGTCTACAATCTACAACTGGTTCACCGAAGGATTTGACACGGTAGACTGGCAAGAGGCCGGGGCATTGCTGAAGGACCTCAGCCGAGCACCCGCCCCCTTGCCCTGAGAATCACCGCCTCAGGCTTTCTTTGCTTGCGCTTTGAGTTCTTTCACGCGCCGCTTCAGGCTTTTTTCCCGCCGTTTGCGACGGCGACGAATTTCTTTTTCTCGTTCTCTATGCACGCAGATGCTCCTCCCTCTTCGGATTTTCCCGAGAGCACCTCTTATAGCGTGCCGCTCAGCCGCCGCAACTAGGGGCGTGGCGGCGCGAGCGCAAATACTAAATGTTGTGGAAGTCGCGTTTTTCTGCTACAAGACCTGGTGTTCACATCTGATCCGGTTAGGTGGGTATCAACAACGCAACAACTGTTGAGGGAGGCGTGGAACTGTTCACCATTAAGGGGTTGAAAGCCGGGCCAACATTTCTGTTTCATGACCAGGAACCTTTTCAGGCGGTCCTCCAAGCTGTGGAAGACGAGCTGGCGCGCGCCAAGGGATTCTTTCGTGACTCGCCCGTGGTCCTCCATTTCGGCAATCGCTTACTCCAGAAAGAAGAGTGGTGGAAGCTGAAGGAGTTGCTGCTTGAGGAAGGGCTCTTGCTCCGGTATGCAGTGGCGACGGCGCAACCCAGTCGCGAGTTACTCTACAAGGAAGGGCTGCCGGTCCGCGACAGCCTGCCTACACCGACGCCAGAGCAAAAAACGCCGCCCCCGACTACACTCAAAAGCGCTAACACGCTCTATCTGCGGCGCGGACTACGAGGAGGACAAAAAGAGGTCTTTGAAGGCGATGTGGTAGTGATGGGGGATGTCAATCAAGGAGCGGAGATTCTCGCGGGAGGGGATGTGGTGGTGGTCGGGACGCTGCGGGGCATGGTCCACGCCGGCTATCCGGACAACAAAGAAGCGGCGGTGGTCGCGCTGAATTTGACCCCCTTACAACTCCGCATCGGTCCGTTGATCGCTCGGGGAGACGACGATCACAATAATAGTCGCCGCACGCCTCATCCAGAGGTGGCGCGCGTCAAAGCTGATCACATTACGATTGAACCCTATCAAGGAAAGCTATAGGAGGCTCGGAGCTATGGGCGGACGAGCAATTGTTGTTACGTCAGGTAAAGGAGGCGTCGGCAAGACCACCGCGACGGCGAACATCGGCCTCGGTCTGGCAAAAGCGGACCGGAAAGTTGTCATGATCGACGGCGACATCGGCCTGCGCAACCTGGACCTCATCATGGGCTTGGAAAATCGCATCGTCTATCACTTACTCGATGTGGTGCGTGGTCGCTGCCAAGTGCGACAGGCGCTCATCAAAGACAAGCGGTTTCCTAACTTATCTCTCTTACCGGCTTCGCAAGTCGACCAGAAGGAAGACATTAATCCCGAACAAATGCGTGACCTCACCTCGCAACTCAAAGAAGAGTTCGATTTCGTCTTGATTGACTGTCCCGCCGGCATCGAACAAGGATTTCGCAACGCCATCGCCGGCGCCGATGAAGCCATTCTTATCACTACGCCCGAAGTCTCACCCGTACGTGACGCTGACCGCGTCATCGGCCTCGTGCAGCACTCGGTCGGAGATCCGCAATTGATCATCAACCGCATGAACACCGAGATGGTCAAAAAAGAGCAAATGCTCAACCAAAATGATGTCCTGGAAATCCTCGCGGTACCGCTGTTGGGCATCGTACCGGAGGACGAAGAGGTCGTGGTTGCCGGCAACTGTGGCTCCCCAGTCGTGCTCAACGATCGTTCGCGCTCGGGGCAAGCCTACAGGCGCATTGTCCGGCGACTGCTCGGCGAAGAAGTGCCGATTCCCGAACTCAACGGGACCGGTGGTATCATCCACCGGCTCGGTAAACTTTTCTTTGGGAGATAAGCTCATGGCATGGACTCTCGTTCAACGTTGGTTCGGGACAAAGGGCAGCAAGGGTGAAGCCAAGAACCGTCTCCAGGTGGTGTTGGTCTACGACCGGCTGGGCCTCACCGGCGAGCAAATGGACGCGCTGCGCAAGGACATCATGGAAACGATCAGCCGCCATATCGCTATTGATCCCGAAGGCGTAAAAATCGACTTTCAGCATGAACATTCGCCGGCGGAAGTGGTCATCAACGCTCCCATGAAACGCCGCGCAGGCGCCGAAGCGACCAAACAGCAACCGTCAACTTCGTAAACATCGGAGTCGGCGGAACAATGGCCTTCAGTCGATGAGGCGCGGGCTTCGACTCCAATGCTCTGCGTCTACGCTTAGTATAAGCATCCTGCGACTCCGGGGCTTTGCCGTAGAGTCTACCCTGAGTCGTCCATGGCACGGACGGCGAAGCGTGGAGAAAGGAACAAGGATTCTTGGAGTCCGGGTCGCGCTCGCCTGTGCTCGCTTGCCAGGAATGACGAAGGTGAAGATGACGTCATTCCAGCGAAAGCTGGAATCCAGGAGGCAAAACACGAGTCCAGGTATTTTGTTTCTGAGCAGTTAGCTGAAGGGCTCAGGGTGACAGAACCGAGGGGTTTAGGTATGACTTGTAGGGAGGAGATCCATCATGCAGACACGTTATGGCGACGTTGCCGTCACACTGACCGACCACATTGCGACCGCTGAAATTCAACGCGGACCAAACAACTTTTTTGACACCGATCTGATTCGTTCTCTTGCCGCTGCATTCGAGGCGCTGGATAACGAAGCCGAGTGCCGTGCGATTGTCTTGGCTGCGGAAGGCAAGAACTTTTGCGCAGGCGCCAACTTTCATGGTGGCGCTGCCGAGCGCGACCTACGCAGCACCGAAACCGGCAACCCGCTCTACGCCGAAGCGGTGCGGCTGTTTGCGTGCAAGAAGCCCGTCGTGGGCGCCATTCAAGGCGCGGCTATCGGTGGCGGCTTCGGACTGGCCCTAGTGCCGGATTTTCGTGTCCTCTGCGCAGAGACCCGTTTTGCCGCGAATTTTGTGAAGCTCGGATTTCACCCCGGCTTCGGCCTCACCTATACGCTGCCGCGCCTGATTGGTCCGCAGCGCGCCAACTTGATTTTTTATACAGGAAAACGCATCAACGGTGAGGAAGCCCATGCGTGGGGACTCGGCGAGGTTTTCACTACTGTAGACAACGTGCGCGCCGCCGCCGTGGCGTTGGCGCAAGAGATCGCCGAAAATGCGCCCTTGGCCGTACAGTCCACTCGCGCCACTACGCGGGCGGGCATCGCTGCTGCAGTAAAAGCCGCGACAGATCATGAGTTCAAAGAGCAGCACTGGCTGCAAAAGACGGAAGACCATAAAGAAGGAATTCGCGCCGTGGCCGAGCGCCGCCCAGGTCGTTTCGTTGGACGTTGAGTCGAACAGTAACTGCACTTGGGTGGTAATGGACACCAAGAACTCTCACCATGAGCCCAACGAACAGAAGCGCACAAACATTGTAGCGGAGCTTTCCATAGCCCTCCATAGCACTGGCGGACAGCCGGAGCCTGCCCGCCAATTTCCTGTATTGGCCCTGGGCAGGCATGTTCGGCGGTTCGAGTTAACGAAACTCCCGTAAAAACTCCAACAATGCGGCATTCACTTCTGCCGGTTTCTCTTGTTGGGTCCAGTGACCTGAACCTTCGATCATCACGGTCTTGCGCAAATTGGGAACCCACATTTTCATGCCTTGCGTCATTTCGGGACGCAGCACGAAGTCCGGCTCCGCTGTCACCATGAGTGCAGACTGCATCTACTTTGGAGTTGTTGAGATAAGCGGTTAATATGGTTTCTCTATGAGGGGTGGCCAATCACTTGATGAGCGGCGGTCAGCACCTCGTGGAGCAAGGAGCGCTCCTGAGCATAGGCATCTTCGCAGGGAATCACCTCGGTGGCCAGATCAAACTGGGGGTCATAGAAGACCAACGATTGTCCCGGCAGGACGGCCGCGCGATACCGGCGCACTGCCAACAGGCGATGCTCCGTGCCCGCCAAGTGATTGCCGTCCAGCACCCGCACGTGATACCCGCGCAACAGGGCGCGTGGTCGGCCTGGCAAATGAGGAAGAAATGTAGGCGGATATCACCCACTCTCCCTCTTCATAGAGGAATCCTTTTTGCAATGGAGAGGTCATCTCAGCACCTGGAACTACACCTTCCATTTGTACGCCCTTCAACAAGATCAGGGCAAATGGAAAAGCTTTTGCCAATGGAAACACATCTGTTCGTACTGAGCTTATTGAAGCATAAACTGACTTCGTCATCTACGCTCAACTAAATCAAACCACAAAAGATTCGTACACTGTCCCACGCTCAGATGGGCTATCCACTCGCTCGTCCTGAGCATAGCGCAGCGGAGTCGAAGGGCAGCGTATCTCGGCGAGCGCGTGCTTCGACTGCGCCTTTCAGGCTACGCTCAGCATGAGCGGTGATGGGAGCTTGTGTGCCAATGTCATGTGGTTTGATTTAGGAAGACCATAGTCTACTGACACGCCTCCAACGCCAAGGACACAAGATCGGTCGAGAACTTAAAAAAGCCCACGTAATCTTTCTGCCCGGTGTTCAAAAACGAAATGGATAGCTCACGATCAAGGTCGGCCAGACAGATTTGGCCGCCCTTGCCCGGGTGACCAAAGGTCCGTAGTGTTGCCCCTGGTGCGATATGCCCCAGCATCCACCCGAGACCGTAAATAATGGGAATACGCAGCGAACGATCAATGTCGCCTTTCTGGTTGGTCGGGATGATTGAACGTTCCAAGGTCTCCGTTGTCAGATAGCGGTTCCCTTCCCACGTCGCGCCCAAGGAGATCATCGCATAAATCTTCGCCATATCTCTGGCGCAAGCGATGCCGCCACCGCCGGGCAGCACGACGCGATGCACTTCGGGACGATTGAAGATATTCTTCCACTCCGGGAACGGCGCTATCTGGTTGTCTACTTTTTCTTCAAAATTCAGCGAGCGTTGGAACGCGAGATAATCGGCGTCAGGCGTGAACCCCATAAGCTGCGCCATCTGCGCGAGTGAAGCGTCGTCCTCTGGCGACTCATACACACAGGCCACACGCTGCTCTTCCGCCTCCGGCAACCCCAGAAAGACGCTGTTGACTCCAAGCGGGGCAAAGACTTCTTCACGCAAAAACCGGCCACAGTCACGACCATCTATACGTTGCATGAACTCGTTAATCATGAACCCATAATTGAGCGGATGATAGCCGTTGGCTTCCCCCGGCGTCCAACGCGGCGTGAGTTCCTCCATCGCCTGAGCGCACTTCTGCCGATCGCCCCACAATTTATAGGTCAGCCACTCAGGTCCGACAGTGATGCCAATCCGATGCCCCAACATCTGCGCAATAGTCGCCTTCTCTTTGCCGTTGCGGGCGAACTCGGGCCAGTAACGACACACAGGATCGTCATACTCAAACAGCCCTCGGTCATGCAGCATATGCATCGCCAAGGCCGCTAGCCCCTTGGTGGAAGAGTAGAGGACGAACATGGTCTCCGGCGTCACTGGTTTCTGATCGCTCGCGCGGGCCAAGCCGCCGCCAATATCGAGTACACGCTTGCCGCGCCGATAGAGCGCGAGCTGCGCGCCCCAGAACAGGTTTCCCGACTCGACCTCGGCACGAACTCGTTCTGTCAATTGCTTGAGTGTTGTTTCATTCATGCCGACCTCACGCGGCGCGGCTTCAGAATCGAGTTGATAGAATGACATCGCCTCTCCCTCCTGCACGAGAAATTTTGACTTCTGGATTCTTCCGGCGCAGGAGCATACGATACTGACCGTTCTCAGAGAGCACAAGAGGCGCAGCTGCCCGCAAAGCGCCAGTAGTCAGAAACAGAAGTCTCTGAAACAAGAAACGAAGGAGGGTATCTCATGATCGAACTCTATGATCTTTGCGTGGCTAACGATCTACGTCCGAGCCCGTTCTGCTGGCGCACCAAAGCGGTGCTGACCTATAAGAAGGTCCCGTTTTCAACCGCTCCAGTCAGTTTCACCGAAAAGGACAAGCTGACTTTCTCCGGTCAGGACCGAGTCCCAGTCATTAAAGATGACGGCGCTGTGGTGTCGGACTCGTGGAACATCGCCAAGTATTGCGAGGAGAAATATCCTGATCCGAAGATTTTTCCGAGCTTGGGTATCAGGGAATCGTGTCGCTTCTTCAACCTTTACGTCGACAACACCGTGCACGGAGCCATGATCCTTGTCCTTGTCAACGATATCTTCGCTAACGTGTTGCCGAAAGATCGCGACTACTTCCGCGCCGATCGCGAGAAGCGCTTCGGCATGACGATGGAGCAGATCGCGGCTAAGCGCGATGAGAACCGTCCTAGGATGTACGGCGTGCTCTCCCAGCTCGAAGCCACGTTAGCGGGGCAGGACTATTTCTTCGGCGTGCTGACCTATGCCGATTTCTGCTTGTTCGGCACTTTCAAATGGGCTGCCACCGTCAGCAAAGAGCCGCTTTTTAATAACACGCCGCAACTACGCGCTTGGTGGGAGCGGATGCAAAAGCAGTTGGGACTGTAAAACTGACACACCCCTCACCCTATCCCTATCCCCTCAGGGGAGAGGGCAGCAGACGCGGAGCGGCTGCGGGAGAGGGGAATGACACAAAGGAGGAAAGCCGTGGACCACAAAACCATCGTCACTGCTCGACTCGCCGCCGTGGGTATTTCTTTATCCGATGAAGAAGTTACTCAGTTGGCGTCCGCGTATGCCAATCTGCTCAAGTGGGAGACCGTTGCGCAGAACATCCTGCAAGCAGAAGTCGAACCCGCCCTGATTTTTCGGGCGAAGGTGGAGGACTAGCCATGCCTAGCAAAAGTGAACAACTTGCTTATCTCTCGTTAGCCGACGCAGCGACCGCCATCGCCAAAAAAGAATTGTCTCCGGTCGAGGTGACTCAAGCCATGCTCAACCGCATTGCCGCACTCGATGGCAAGCTGCACTCTTATTACAACATCTTTGCAGACTCGGCGCTGGCGGCGGCGAAAGCCGCCGAAGCGGAAATCGCCAGCGGCAGTTATCGCGGTCCCATGCACGGCATCCCCATCGCCATCAAAGACATCTACGAAAGCGGACCAACCACTGGCGGCTCGAAGGTGCGCAAGGATTATGTTGCCCAACAAGACTGCACGTCTGTGAAAAAATTGAAACAGGCGGGGAGCATCGTGCTCGGCAAATTGGCGACCTACGAGTTTGCCCTGGGGCTTCCAACTTTAGCCTCGCATTTTCCGCCGGCGCGCAATCCGTGGAACCTCGACTTTGATCCAGGCGGCTCCAGCAGCGGCTCCGGGGCATCAGTAGCAGCGGGGCTTTGTTACGGTGCAATGGGCAGCGACACTGGCGGGTCGATCCGCTGGCCCGCGTTCTGCTGTGGCATCGTGGGCATGAAAGCTACATACGGGCGCGTGAGCCGTGCAGGCGTGTTTCCGCTATCTTGGAACCTGGACCACACCGGACCGATGACGCGTACCGTGCGTGATTGCACTTTAATGCTACAAGCCTGCGCTGGGTATGATCCTCTTGATCCCGCGTCAGCCCAGGAGCCTGTTCCCGACTACACCGCCAAACTGGGACGCGACATCAAAGGCATGCACATCGGCATTCCGCGCAAACTGTTTGCGGACAACTGCGGCAAGGAGATTCTTGACTCGTTCAACGCCGCCGTTGCACAGATGACGAAATTGGGCGCTGAAGTTGTCGATGTTGACTCGCCTTCATTTAGCGAGATGTGGGCGTTGATCTGGCCGATTCTCTGCGCCGACGCGTCGGCCTATCACCTGGAAGATATGAAGACGCGACCGGGCGATTATCACCCGGACATGCGCTTCTCGCTCGCCGCAGGCGCGCTGGTCAGCGCCACCGGCTATCTGCAGGCGCAACGCGCCCGCGACGTGATTCGGCGTCGCCTGCTGCGTCAGTTGGATGAAGTAGATCTCTTCATGTTGCCGGCCACAGGATTTTTACCAGGTAAAATTCGTACCGAAACGCCGAAGGGCAGTTTTCTCACGTCGGAAGACTTCACTATTTATACGCCGTTACACAACCTCACCGGCTTCCCGGCGCTCTCCGTGCCGAGCGGGTTCAGCGCTTCCGGACTGCCGATGGGCTTTCAATTGGCTGGTAAACCGTTTGACGAAGCCACCGTGTTCCAAGTGGGCTATGCTTACGAGCAGTCCACCCTATGGCATCAACGGCATCCGGCGCTATGAACGACAAAGCGACGCAACCATTTGCGTCGCTCGCTGTCCGTGCCAATCATAGAGCCTACAGTCACACCGGGAAAAGGACACGATCATGCTCGAACTCTTCGATCTTGTCGGCAGCAATGATCTTCGCTTCAGCCCATTCTGCTGGCGTACGAAAGCCGTGTTGGCGTACAAGAAGATCCCTTACACGAACATTCCGGTTCGTTATATGGACAAAGAGAAAATCGCATTCTCTGGGCAAGGCGCAGTGCCTGTCATTCGAGACAATGGAGCCGCGATTCACGACTCGTGGACGATTGCTGGCTACCTGGAAGACAAGCAACCCGAGCCACGGATTTTTCCCGGCCTCGGGCTCAAGGAAGCGTGTCGTTTCTTCAACCGGTATATCGACTCTACGTTAAATCCATCTGTGGCCCGCGTCATTCTCAATGATCTGTATGCGAGCGTTGATCCTGGTGATCGAGACTATTTCCGCACGACGCGTGAACAGCGCTTGGGCATGACCTTTGACGAAGTCGCCGCCAGGAAAGAAGAGTTTCGCGCCCAAATGCACGCCGCGCTGGCAGACTTGGAGGCAACTCTGGCCGAGCAAGCGTACTTCTTTGGACTCCTGACCTACGCCGATTGCTGTGCATTCGGCTCATTGAAATGGGCGACGGTCGTGAGCCAAGAAGCTCTGTTCGACAAGACACCGGGCTTGCGCGCTTGGTGGGACCGGCTACAGCAACAGTTGGGACTCTGACAACAGCATCAGGTCTTGGGGCTAATGACTCAATTCTTTAGCGCCTCCCCCTCAATCGGCAGCTCCGGACACGTTGCCCGATAGGGCTCGATATCGCCGATATATTGCGCCTTCGTGCATCCTACTCCATCCTTACTGCCCCGTATTTTTCGTAATACTCCACCCAGGCCTGACGCACGGGTTTGTCGAGCGAGTTCTTTACCAAAGAGAAAACATCTTGCATGGTGAGAATCGCCACCGTCTTGATGCCGAGTTCTTTTTCCAGCGCTTGTACCGCGCTCTGCACGCCGGGAGTTTGCGTGTCGCCCAGCAGTTCTTGGCGATCGACAGCGATCACCATGCCAGCGAGAACGTAATCGTTTAGTAGTTTGATTTTCTCCAGCGCTTCGTACTTGGCTTGGCCAGTGGTGATCACGTCGTCCACCAATATCATCACACCGCCCGGTGTGAACTTCTCCACGCCGACGATGACTTTACTTGCGTCAGTGCCTTGCGTGGCTTCGCCGTAGGCTTTCTCTTCTTTTCGGTCGTAGAGATAGCTGGCGTTCTTACCAAAGAGTTCATAGAGCCCTTCACAGGTGAGCGCGCACAGGTTGATGCCTTTGTAGGCCGGGCCGAAGACGTACTGGAAATCCTTGAGCACGCCGCTCTTTACACCGTCAATTGCAGCGCGACTGTAGCTTCTCTTTAACATCGCCAAGCTCTCACCGTCGGTCAGCGCGCCGATCGAGGCAAAGGTCGGACTCCAGCGCCCACTCTTGAGCTTGAAGAACGAGTCCGTATCTTTGGCGATTTTAAAGGCGTTTTTTTTGATAAGCAAGTCGAGAAAGTCGCGTTTGTAATCTGTCATAACGTTTCAGGTTCCACGTTCCAGGTTCCATGTCCAAAATTTTTGGCGCGTCCAAGGGGTCCTATAGCTCCACAGCACTCAGCACTCAGGACTCAGCACTCGTTACTCGAAATGCGGCATGACTTTTTTGGCGAACAGCTCCATGCTGCGCATCACGTGTTCGTGCGCCACCATGCCGCCGGGGTTAAACCAGCAAATCATCCGCCCCATATTAAAATCTTGTTGATATTGTTTTAGACGTTCAACACAACGCTCAGGAGTCTCGAAGATGGCCATGACTTCACAGACCTTTTCGTAGGTCATTTGCCGCATTCGCTCCAGCACTTCTTTAATGCGCCCTTCGGGCAGTGGTCCCACCGAGGCATAAATACTCGCCACTGATCCTAGGAAACGTTTGATGCTCGGCTCCAGCTCTCGTCGTAACTGATCGGGATCTTCGGCGACATACAGAGGACCGAGTAGGGTCACATCATTCGCACTTGCCTCCGCCAACCCGGCCTTTTGTCGCGCTTGGCGATAGATCGGCAACAACTCTTTGATTTTGCGAAACGGGTTCACCTGCGAGGCGACAAAGATGGGATAGCCTTGTTGCCCTGCCCACTCAAAGGTGTCGGGGCTGTTCGCTGCAATCCGTACGGGCGGGTGTGGATGCTGCACGGGCCGGGGCACGATAGAGAGATTGTCGACATGATAAATGTTCCCGTGAAAAGAAAATCGCTCGACTTCCCATGCTTTTAGAATGAGTTCCAAACCTTCCACCATGCGCTCGCGACTCTCCGATTGTTTCAGACCGAAGCCGCTGAAGTGTGTGGGGATCGAACCGCGACCGACGCCAAATTCCACCCGCCCGTTGCTGATGACATCGAGCGTGGCGAGCTCTTCGGCCACCCGCACGGGGTGAGACAAAGACAGCAAGATAATGGCGATCCCCAGCCGCAAGCGTTCCGTGCGCTCGGCAATGGCCGACAGCATCAGTAGCGGCGCCGGAGAAATCGAGAGTTCCGGATTAAAGTGCTGCTCGACGGGCCACACGGACTCGAAGCCCAGCGCCTCAGCATGAACTGCCTGCTCAATCGTGTCGCGATAACGCTGCACGGCTGATTGTTCGGGCCGGCATGGCATTTGGTAATGCAGACCGAATTTCATGATGCTCCCCTCCTATTTTTTAATCATTGCATCATTGGGTCATCGGGTCATTGATAACAACAATACGGCAAGGCCGTAATGCTTCAATGATTCAATCGCTCAATCACCCAAAAACTCAATCCTAGGCTTCCTCAATAGCATTACAGACTGCCTCTGCGACAGCGCTAGTCCCTTCCACCGGACAGCCATTGCTATCAATCCACACTTTCTTCTCGCTACAGACGGTTTCGACGGCTTCCACAATCCGCTCTTTTGCCGCCGTCTCGCCTAAATGTTCCAACATCATCGCCGCCGCCAGGATGGCGCTGAGAGGATTGGCCTTATTCTTTCCAGCCAGCGTTGGGGCCGATCCGTGCGTGGTCTCAAACATCGCATGCGCAGCCCCAATATTCGCCGCGCCGCAGAAGCCCAACCCGCCAGCGGTTGCGGCGCCTAAGTCGCTGAAAATATCGCCGAGAAAATTTTCGCAGACGATCGCAGTAAAACGTTCGGGCCACAACACTAACGCTTGCGCCGCGGCGTCAGCGTAGAGGCAATCTTTTTCAATGTCGGGATACTGTTCACCAATCTCAAGAAAAATTTGCCGAAACAGCACGAACCCGCGCAGCACATTGCTTTTGTCTATACAGGTGACTCGTTTGACCTGGTCCTGCGGCGCCCCAGAGTGTTTACGCGCCAGCTCGAACGCATAACGGACAATCCGCTCTGTGCCAGCACGCGTGATAGAAATAATGTCGCGCACGCCTTCCGGCGTCACTTCGCCTTGACCACGGGAAAAATACGCGCCTTCGGTGTTCTCGCGGACGATGACGTAGTCGATGTCGCCTGCACGTTTCCCAGCCAAAGCGGAATTTACTTCTGGAAACAGGCGAATCGGTCGGATATTCGCGTACAGATCGAGCCCTTTGCGCAACACCCCACCGAGAATGCCGGCTTCGGTGCCATCGGGGTTTCGCACCTCGGGCAGCCCCATTGGTCCTTTAAAGATCGCGTCGGCTTGCTGGCAAGCGGCAAAGGTTTCTTGAGAAAGATTGGTTCCAGTCCGGCGATAATAGCTGGCTCCAGCCTCGTGGAACTGGAAATTGAGGTGGAATTGTCCGCTGCGTTTCTCGACTGCTGCGAGCACTCGCAACGCAGCGTCAATAATTTCTGGACCAATCCCATCCCCTTTGAGGACGGCAATATCATACGTTTTCATTTTTCGCTTCCCGCTTTCCGGCAATCTACTGCAAACCTCAGACATGTCGCATCGAGAGAATGCTCTCCCTGTGCCTGCATCTTCCTGGTGCTGTCAAGCGGAGCGAGCTGCCGTTGACGGAAGACAGGGGGGTCAGTACACTTTTGGTAGCGTTTTCACTCGGGCGAGGCTATGGTGTTTACCTCTGAAGCAGTTACTCAAGGCGTACGGGTGCGAGTCAGGTCGCAATATGATCCCTCTCGTTCGCGCCCGAATCAACAACAGTGGTTTTTTTTGTACACGATACAGATTGCCAATGAAGGTCGGGAAACGGTGCAGCTCATCAGCCGTCACTGGACCATTACAGACGCCAACGGCAAAGTGGAGGAGGTGCAGGGACCAGGCGTCGTGGGAGAACAGCCCGTGCTCGCGCCTGGACAGTCGTTTGAGTACACCTCGGGCTGCCCACTGACCACACCGTTTGGCACGATGCACGGTACGTATCAAATGACGACGATGACTGGAGGACGCTTCGACGCGCAAATCGCGGCGTTTACCCTGAGCGAGCCGCACGCGCTACACTAAAGTGTGTTCGCAACTTTGGTGATGCAGTATTGTCCCCGTGTTTCATTGTCGAGGAAGAATCTATGCCCTACGAAGAAATCGAACTCACTCGCGATTGTCAAGCTGAACAAGTCCCGTTCGGCACGAGAGTCACCCTGCCGAAAGGCTCCCTCGTCGTTATTACCCAAGCGCTGGGCGACACCTACACCGTCAGACTCACGACGCAAGGCAACCTCTACCGTGTCTCCAATCAAGATGCGGACGCTCTCGGCAAGTCGCAATCTGACCTGGTGGCAGCGTCTGGCCCCTCAAGCACGGACGGACCAGTCACCGAAGAGATGGTGTGGGACCAACTCAGGAATGTGTACGACCCGGAGATTCCTATTAACATCGTTGACCTCGGCTTAGTCTACAATCTCCAACTTGAACCATTGCCCGACGGCGACAGTCGTGTGTTTGTCCAAATGACATTAACCGCGCAAGGTTGCGGCATGGGACCCTCGATCGCTCGGGACGCACAGAGTCGCATCGAAGTGATGCCCGGCGTCGCCGAGGCCGATGTGCAAGTCGTCTGGGACCCGCCCTGGCATCCGGACATGATGTCGCCGGAAGGGAAGAAGAGACTCGGAGTCGAATAACTTCCCCGTCGATTGCCCTGACCGTCATCCCCTTTTGTTTTCCTTGACTCGTTGACGCGGGCCCCTCGCAGTTGTACCGTTGGGTGTACCGGAGGAACCCGTGTACGCAAAAAAAGTCGTCAGTTTAGTCGAGGCCCGAGCTTCGTTGAGTCGCCTCGCACAAGAAGTCGCCAGAGGCAGAGGAGCGGTTGCCATTACTCAACGCTCCAAACTTGCCGCTGTTCTAGTGAATGCCGAACAGTATGAAAAGGACATGGCGGAACTGGAGCATTACCGGCGGCAGCAACCCAAGAAACGAGGCCTTTCAATGAAAGGCCTGATAAAAATCACAGGAGACCTGGAGGAGGCGTCACGTCAGCTAGCTGATGAGTATTACGCGGCTGTGGAACGAAGCGCTAAGAGTTTACGCGATGCTTTACGTGACTGATACTCACCCGATTCTCCATTTCGCTACCGGAAAAACACGACGTTTAGGCGCGACCGCTCGACGGATTTTTGAAGACGCAGACCGCGGGCGGGCTCACATAATCATCCCCGTCACAGTTCTTGAAGAAATTCTTCGCCTCCAAGAAAAGGGAACCATTCATTTGGCATTGCCTTTTCGTGAATTTGTCACACGTTATCAAAAGGGAACAGGTTCGTTCACTATACAAGATTATACTCCCGATATCCTTTTATCCGTCTCTCAGTTCCCCGCCATTCGTGACCCCTTTGACCGCGTTATTGTCGCGACAGCCTATTCGCTTGATTATCCTCTCATTACAAACGATGGATTCCTTCGGGACGGACAATTCGTCCCGATTGTTTGGGAATAGAACGATGGAGATTGATCGGTGCGCAAGCGTACCCTACTTCATACCCGCCAATTTTTTCAGCGCCTCATCGCTGATTCGATACGGCAACCACTCTTCCTGATGGGCCATGCCCAAGCGATGGTAAAACTCGCGCGCTGGGTTCCAGTGCAAAACGGATAACTCCAATCGCGCACAGCCGCGCTCCACAGCAATGGCAGCCAGCCTCGTCATAAGTTGATGACCAGCTCCCGTGCCCCGTTCTTCTTCGAGGACAAAAATATCTTCGAGATAAAGGCTCGGTCGCCCCTCCCACGTCGAGTACGTGGGAAAGAAGAGGGCAAAACCGACAGGATGTCCCGCACGCTCGGCAATCAGCACCTCAAACTTAGGCTGCGCGCCAAACCCGTCGCGCAGCAGATCGGCTGTCGTGGCTTTCACGGCATCCGGTTCATGCTCGAAGGCGGCGAGCCCTTTAATAAAGGTGAGGATTGTGTCGACATCGGTGGGAGTAGCGGGGCGGATGGTAATGTCAGGCATAGAGCATTTTTGAGAAAGTAAAATCCCCCCGCGCTTCGCGCTTACCCTTTTTCAAAGGGAGGCTAGGGAGGATTTGCACTAGTTACGGCTGCGTCTTCACCAAACGAAACTCACCCTTCATTGCATTACGATAGAGGTTGATCTGCCCGATGTGACGCGAACGGCCCTCGGGATCACGCACGCCAAGCCCGTCTTCCGGAGCCAAGCACCGCACGGCGATCTTGCCGATCTGCATGTTATGGTGCACCCGGTACGCGGCTTCACCCGTTTGTTCGAGGGGATACGATTCCGACAAGAGTGGGTGAATAGCACGCTTGCAGACGAGACGATTCGCTTCCCACGCTTCGCGATAATTCGCAAAATGAGAACCGATGATCCGCTTCTTATTCATCCACAAATAGCGGTTGTCATATTCATGATTATAGCCAGTGGTTGACGCACAGGTGACGATCGAGCCGCCGGGGCGCGCCAGGAACACGCTTGCGGCAAAGGTCTCATGCCCTGGATGTTCGTACACCACGTCGGGATCTTCCCCACCTGTCATGTCACGAATTTTTTTTCCCATGCGGCGTAGTTCCGCTACATTTTGTGATCCGTCCGGATTCCAAAACTGGTACCCTTCGGCGCGGCGATCAATCACCCAGCGCGCCCCAATGGTCTCACACAGTCGCACGCGCTCTTGAGAGGACACCACGCAAATGGGAAACGCGCCGGCATTAAGCACGTATTGAATAGCGAAACCGCCGAGTCCGCCGACCGCGCCCCAGATTAAGACGATGTCGCCTTGTTTAATTTGCACGCCGTTATGACTGACCAGCATGCGATAGGCCGTCGAATTCACCAACGGCATCGAGGCGGCTTCTTCCCACGTGAGATGTGGTGGTTTGGGCATCAACTGATTGGCGCGCACCAAAGAAATCTCCGCCAGGGCGCCGAAGTTGGTCTCAAAGCCCCAGATGCGCTGATCGGGATCGAGCATGGAATCGTCATGCCCGTCAGGAGCCTGCATATCGACGTAGTTGCAATGAATGGTGACCTCGTCTCCTGGTTTGAACAGGGTGACGCCAGGGCCCACTCGCAAAATGACGCCGGAGGCATCACTACCAAGAATGTGGTACGGCAGGTCATGACGCTTGTCCCACGGGCTCCGTCGCGCCGCACGCTCCAAAAACTGAAACGTCGGGATCGGCTCAAAGATGGCGCTCCAGACCGTGTTGAAGTTGATACTTGACGCCATGACCGCCACAACGGCTTCATTGGGGCCGGGTTCAGGAACAGTTACCTCGTCGACGTGCAAACTGCGACGAGGATCTTTCTGTTCCGACTCCATCCCATCAAACATGTGGATCTCGTCTTTATGCGTGGTGACGGCTCGCATCGAAGCCGGCAAGGGCAAGTTTGTATAGTCCGCCGGTTTCGCCTGCCCCGACAGGATTGCATCGAGAACGTTCTTCATGGCGTCGGCCATACAGCTACTACTCCTCAAAATTAGGATACTTTAATGATAGCGCATTTTGTCTACGGATCGATAAGCACACCAGGATTGAGCATGCCTTGTGGGTCCAACGCCGCCTTGGCCGCGCGTAACGCCGCCGCAAAGAGCTCGGGCCGCTGGCGATCGTACCACGGTTTATGGATGCGCCCGACCGCGTGATGGTGCGTGATCGTCCCGCCCAGGCGAATCACGGCGTCACACGCTGCAGCTTTCACCGCTTGCCACTGCTCCATCTCACTGCCCCGCTTGCCTGGGCCTACGAACGTAAAATAAGGCGCAGGTCCATCCGGATAGACGTGCGTAAAACGACAGGACAAGACGCCGCCGCCGCACACTTCATCGAGCGCTTTCTGCGTTGACTCCATGACCCCAGCATAAAACGCTTCGAAACGTTCCCAAGTGATCGAGCTTTCCACCGTATCGGAAATGGCGCTTAACGCCACCATCGTGCTCATGTTGTAGGGCATACGGATAAAAGCGTCGCGCCAGTCGCCGACCGATCCTTCGCGGCCAGCAGTTTCACCACTGCCGCGAATGACGACGCCATTCGGCGTGGTCCCGCCGAAATCCTTGCAGCACTCTAACGCGCGATTGATCCATGCCTCCAGCGGATGATCCGCTGACTCGAATCCCAGCATCAACATCGTGCCGGTCCCATCTCCCACTTTGTTCCGTTTGACTTCCGTAGGGTCGAGCAGACGGCAGTTGGTGGGATACAATCCGGCTTGACTCAAGGCGCGCGTGGCCGCCACGCCATCAGTAAAATTCTCGAAGCGCACACCAGCGGCAGCGCGATACACGGGACGATTTTGCAAACGCATCCACGCTTCGGTGATAATACCGAGAATACCTTCCGAGCCAATGAACATGCGGTCCGGACTGGGGCCAGCCCCGGAGCCTGGCAACCTGCGAGACTCAATGATGCCGCGCGGCGTGACTACGCGCAGCGATTCGACAAAATCATCAATATGCGTGTAGAGGGTCGCAAAATGTCCACCCGAACGAGTGGCGATCCATCCCCCCAAACTCGACACTTCGAACGACTGCGGATAATGCCGGAGCGTGTAGCCATGCGGGCGGAGTTGGTCTTCCAGCGCCGGACCATAGACGCCGGCTTGAATACGCGCGGCCCGCGAGGTTTTGTCAATTTCTACTACTTTGTTCAGATGACGGAGATCGATGGACACAACCGAGCGGTGCGCCCCTTCCGGAGGAGCCTCGACACCGCCAGCCACGCTTGATCCGCCGCCGAAAGGAATGGCAATCGCATTCACCTGGCTGCACCAATCAAGTACAGCAACCACATCCGCTTCGGTGCGCGGAAACGATACCACATCAGGCGGATTGGGGAATTGTCGTCGGAAGGCGCGCAGGAGATCGGGAAACGCTTTGCCATACGTATGGGCGGCGCGATCATAGATTGAGGTCGAACAGATCGCGGCCAGCGACGCCAGCGGAGTCAGGCGAGGCGCGCGCAACTGCAACTCGTCGATCTTGGGCTCCGGCGCTAATTCAAGATCGCTACGCCCGAGACTTTCAGCCAGGCCTCGTGCGATCCCTTTTTTCTGTTCAGGGGTCGGTTGTTGATCTTCGTATCCCCAGCCCCAAATGAGTGTGCGACGGTCTGACATATTCGCTCTCCTCAAAGTTCTTCTCTCGTAATATTAACAAGTTCTGCTGGCAAGTTTCGCTTGCCTACGATACACGCAATGCTCACTCCTCCACTCGCGTTGAGCGTCGCCGCGCTAGCGGCGAAGTCGAAGCGTCGCTAGGTTCTGTATCCTTCGACTTCGCTCCGCGAAGTTTATCCTGGGCGTCCTTCGACTGCGGAGCTTCGCCCCTACGCTCAGGATGAGCAGAAGAGAAGGATTCAGGGTGACAACAGGGTTACTTGGCTGCGTCTCGGCTCATCATTATTTTAGTCCGACCACATTAAAGGTAGGCACGGGCTTGTGGAAGCCCTTGAGAGAGAGTTCTCCTGCGGGCTCTGCCTCGACCAATTCCTCCACCGCGGTGTAGACTCGTTGACTGATGAGGATTTGTTTATCCTGCGCTTTATCACACAGGCGAGCCGCGAGATTCGTGACTGGGCCTATCGCGCCATAATCCACCCTGCTTTCGAACCCGATCATTCCTAAAGTGGCGTACCCTTGGGCGATGCCAACGCCGAAGCCTAACTGATATCCGCGCCTTCGCCATTTCTCAGTCAACTCGTTCATCTGCTGACGCATGGCCACAGTCATGCACACGGCCCGTGCTTCAGGGTCCGGACAAGGCAAAGGGTCGTTGAAAAAGACCATCAATCCGTCCCCGGCAAAGCGCTCTAACGTGCCCTCGAAACGGAAAATCTGCGCTCCCAAAGCGTTGTGATACTCACGCAGGACTCCCATAACTTCTTCGGGCTCAGCAATCTCGGAGAAGGCTGTAAACCCGCGCAAGTCGCAGAAGACAACGGTGATCTCGCGCCGGTGACTCTCCAGGAGTTTTTCTCCTCCTGAAGAGACAACGATCTCGGCAAGCTGAGGAGAGAAAAACCGCTTCAGCCGTCTTGTCCGTTCCAGTTCGGCAAGTTGCTCTTGCACCCGCTGTTCAAGCGTGCGGTTCCATTCCGTCAATTGCTCCGACTGCGCTTCAAGACGTGTGGCTTGCTCCTGTACCGTGTCATGGAGCGCTTTGATCCGTAGCATCGATTTGACCCTGGCGACCAAAGCGGCTTGGTCCACAGGTTTCGTCAAGTATTCGTCGGCTCCGGCATCGAGACCAGCCACCACATCTTTTGAGTCCGCCTTGGCCGTCACTAAAATGATTGGCATGAAGGGAAGAGCAGGGTTCGCTTTTAGATGTCGACAGACATCGATTCCGTCCATCTTGGGCATCATCACATCGAGCAGGATCAAGTCCGGACGCTGAGTTGTAGCAACCGTCAGTGCTTCTTCGCCGTTGGTCGCGGTGAGGATTTCATAGCCGTGGACCGCGAGACGGGTCTGAAGAATGTCCAAGTTTATTGGCTCGTCGTCTACGATAAGGAGGCGCGGTGGAGTTCTCATGGCAGATACTCACGAATCTTGGCAAGCAGCGCGCGCGGGCTGAAAGGTTTTGTGACATACGCATCGCACCCAGCCGCGAACGCCTTGACATCGTCTCCACTCAGCGCATAGGAGGTCACAGCAATGATCGGGATGTGGTGGAGCGCGGGGTTCGCCTTGATCTGCCGCGTGGCTTCGTATCCGTCGAGGCCAGGGAGCTGAATATCCATGAGGATCAGATCAGGCAGATGTGTTGCCGCTGCGGTCACTCCTTCCTCTCCAGTGACCGCTTCGATGATTTCATAGCCAACACTGGTGAGGAGGTCACGTACAATGCGGCGGTTGTCTTCTTCGTCCTCAATCACTAAGATCCGCTTGCTCATGTCAATTCCTTTTGCTGGTCGACACGAACGGGCAATGTAAACCGGAAGGTCGAGCCCCGACCGAGCTGCGATTCCACCCAAATGCGACCGTTATGCATCTCAATGATTTTTTTGGCAATAGCCAGACCGAGGCCGGAACCACCTTTTTGTCTGGTGCTTGAACTGTCGGCCTGTTGGAATTCTTCAAAGACCTTTTGTTGATCCGCCTCCGCAATCCCGATTCCGGTATCAGACACTGCGACCATGAAGGCGCCGTTGTGTGAAGCCACCTCCACTGCCACTTTTCCAACCTCAGTGAACTTGATGGCGTTGCCCACGAGGTTCGTGAGCACCTGCGTGAGGCGTTGTTCATCGCCTTTGCCCACCGGCAAGTCGGGCGGTATGCTCACGTTCAGCGCCAGCCGTTTCTCCGCCGCTAACGGCTCCACCGCCGTAAAGACGTTTTGCACGACCCCCTGCATAAAGTAGTCGGCAAAAGAGAGCGTCAACCGTCCCGCCTCAATCTTAGAGAGGTCGAGGACGGCGTTGATCAAACCGAGAAGACGGTTGCCGCTTTGCTGAATACGCACCATGACCTCTTTGATCTTCTCCGGCACTTCGCCATAAATGCCGTCCATGATGAGTTCGGTATAGCCCTGGATGCCATTGAGGGGAGTGCGCAGTTCGTGACTCATATTGGCAAGGAATTGGGATTTATGCTTGCTGGCGATTTCAAGCGCGCGCCCTCGTTCTTCGATCTCGCGGAACAAGCGGGCATTTTGAATCGCCAAGGTGGACTGCGTGGCAAAAGTTTGTAGGAGATTGACGATACGCGAGGCAAAATTGCCTACTTCTTTCCGCCAAACGACTAAGCCGCCCATGATCCGTTGTTCAAGGAGAAGTGGGATGGCAAGCAGTGAATGATAGCCCAGGCGCACGAAGATGGGCTGCACCCGAGCAAGAACAAGGGTCTCCCTCTCTCGCATGTCGGACACCTGGACTGGCTCCTGAGTAGACGCAGCCCGCCCCAGGGCCCCTTCTCCAAGTGGAATTGGCGCTCCCTGCAGCGTTTGCAGGATCTCCGCTTCTGTACTGTGAGAAGCTCTCAGATCAAAGACGTGCGCAACTTCATCGTATTCGTAAATCACGCCTCCATTGGCGTCGGAGATTTGCACTGCGCGCGCGACAATAGTTGTGAGCACGGTCTGCAAGTCCAGAGTGGAGCTTACCGCTTGGCCGACCTCTCCCAAGGCTTGAAGTTCCTCCACCGATCGGGCCAGCTCGCGCGTACGCTCTTCAACCTTCTGCTCCAGGTTAGTGTAGGACTCCTGAAGCTGGGCAGCCATCTGGTTGAACTCTGTAGCCAGGGCTTCCAGCTCATCGCCAGTCCGGATCTCGATACGGTGGTCCAGAGCGCCCGCGCCGATGCGAGCCGCTCCCTGGCGAAGTATGCCAACCGGACGCACAACCCGGCGGCTGATCAACAGGCTCGCCAGGATGGCCATGCCAAGACCAACCAGAAGGAGCACGGAAGTTCTGAGAACAGAGGCGTATAAAGGGGCGTAGGCCTCAGCGGTTGGCCGTTCGACAAGCACCGCCCATCCCAGATCAGGAATAGTCGCATACGCCGGGAAAACCTGTTGGCCAGCCAAATTCGGCTGAGCGGCGAACGGACCCACCGCGCCAGCCAAGGCCGCCTGCACCTGGCCAAGCTTTTTAAGATTTTGCTTTTGTAGAACCAGACTGATGTCCGGATGGGCAATGAGATCCCCCTCGCGGGAGACGACATAAGCATATCCCGTCTGGCCTACTTTGATTTGCGAAATGACTTCCCAGATGTATTTGAGATTGACCTCGGCAATCAGGACTCCAATCACCTCTCCAGCGAACGGCTCGATGGGAACGCCGATGCGCATGTAGGGCTCGGACTGCCTCACGAAATACACAGAGCTGAGGAATGTGGCGCCTCTTTGAGCTTGTACAAAAGCTTCATCTGTAGAATAGTCCATCAGCTCCTGCGACTGGACCATCTCTACTCGCGACTCTTTGAATTGTACGTGGCCGCTAGCATCCAGCACTGCAACCGTGGTGATCGCAGGAGTGACTTTCAGCAGCTTGATGAGTTGGAACCGGTACGCCTCCGTCAATCCGGCAACTACAAGGTCTGGCGTTTGTGTGGAGGCCCGCAAGGTCTTCTCAATGTCTTGCACAAACTGCTGAATCTTAAAGGCGGCTCCTTGCGCCATCTCCCGTTGGAGCAACCAGATACCCTGAACGCTCTCCCGATAGCGAAAGAAGAGCTCGACTACACCACTTGTGAGTAGCCCGCCGCTCACCAAGACGAGAGCGATAATAAATGTCCGCCGTAACAGTCTGCCGCCGCCCTGGCTTCCAGGTGTGGCGCGAATAGCCTGGGAATAGGTAGAATCTTCAGCGATGAACGTAGTGTTCATCGCACTCTCTTGAGCGTTCTCAGTTGGCTCACGTATAGAATCTGTGCGGACCCAAGTCATACTCCGTTCGTCCTAAGCGCGGCGTCAACAAACCCATCCTGAACTTCTTGTTAGATATAAATCATGTTAACTTTGTCTATCTCACAGCGCCGACGGCTTCTTTCCGTCCACGTCTCCGGCGGGTTTTCCCGCGATTTCCTCTGCGGCTTTCAGGAGTGGTTCATTGGGAAACACGCCTGAGTCCTCGCCGACCCACCGCCCCCGGACGATTCCTTCCTTATCCACGAGGAAGAACAATCGCCTCCACTTTCCTCCTTCCATAACACCATACGCCTTGACAGCGTCCAAATTCATGTCGCTGAGGAGTGGATACGGCAATTGGAGTGAATCGGCAAACGCTTTCTGTGAAAAGGGGGGGTTATCAGTAATCCCAAAAAGTTGGACATTCAAGTCTTCGAATTTCTTGTAGTCAGCCTTCCTGGCCGATAGATTCGCCGCTCACACCGGAACGAAATCGGCGCCATAGAACTCAATCAGGACATACTTCTTCCCCAGAAACTCGCTCAGGCTAATGTCTTTCCCTGTCGTGCTAGGCAGCGTGAAGTCTGGGGCCTTCTCCCCGACCTCCACCGCCGTGGCCACGCTGACCCCACTTAGCACACCGGCCAGCAGTACGCTGAACAGGAACAGACCTTTTATGCGATGCGTTAACATGTTCCCCCTCCTTTTGTAGGACGAGATTTTTACCTTATAACACAGATTCTCCGACGTTTCGCCCCTTTTGCTGAGAATGAATTCAACGGATGATTCGATCGGCCCGATACAACACTTCCGGCGCGATCGTAAGTCCCAGGGCTTTGGCGACTTTCAGATTGATAGCAAACTCGATCTTCTGATTCACCTCCACCGGAATCTCCGCCGGGTTTGCCCCTTTGAGAATCTTATCCACCAGGCGCGCCGCTTGCCGGCCTGTTTCGTGATAGTCCGGACCATAGCTAGCCAGTGCGCCGCGCTCCACCGAGAATGCGGCCTGAAACATTGTTGGAAGCGCCTGTTGGGAGGACGCTTCCATAATGAAGCCAGCAATGTTCAGGGAGCCCTGGCGTGGCGGCAGAATCCCCTCCATCCCGCCTGGCGAGGTCTGAGCGAGGGCTGCCTGCACCTCCTCCACGGTCCGCACTGGTTTCTCCACCAGCTCGATCCTGAGGTTGCGAGCAGCTTCACGATACCTTCTCGCCTCTTCTATGCCGATGGCATCGGCGGGATCATAGAGATACAAGATCCGCTTCAAGCCCGGAATGATCTCGTGGAAGACTTCCAGACGCTTCGGGCTCAGCTCGATCCCGACATCGGCCACCCCTGTAATGTTGCCGCCGGGCCGAGCGAAACTCTGGATCAGGCCTTGCCCTACAGGATCGCCCACCACAGAGAAGACGATCGGGATCCGGGTGGTCGCCATCTGCGCCGCCTTTGCGGGGCTCTCTTCTGAGGTGAAGAGGATGTCCACTCCATACTGGATTAGATCATGTGCCGCCGCAGGTAGGGCTGTCAAATCTCCTTGGGTGAAGCGGACGCCGAGCACGAACTGCTCGTTCTCACGGTAGCCCAACTCCAGCAGACCGTCCCTCAGACCCACCATGGCTGGCGTGGGCCCCCATGACTCTGTCAGCATCCCAATTTTAATGGGATAGGCGCGCTCTTCTGTCCCCACACTGCTGGTGAGTATTCCACTGCTCGCCAGGAATGCAATAAGGATGACAGGCCACTGCACGTAGAATGGGGCGAATCCTATCTTTCTCATCTTTCTTTGGGCGCCAGTCTCAGAGCTAACTTCATGTTGCATTCAGCGGATGATCCGATCGGCCCCATACAACACCTCCGGCGCGACCGTGAGCCCCAAGGCTTTGGCGACTTTCAGATTGATGGCGAACTCGATCTTCTGGTTCACCTCGACAGGGATCTCTGCAGGCTTCGTCCCCTTGAGGATCTTGTCTATCAGGCGTGCCGCTTGCCGACCTGTTTCGTGAAAGTCCGGACCATAGCCGGCGAGTGCGCCGCGCTCCACCCACCATGCTCCACCGAACATGGTCGGGATAGCTTGATGAGAGGACGTCTCTAGGATGAAGCCGAGAATATTCAAAGAGGCAGAGATTGGCCCCAGGATGCCATCCACCTTCCCCTTCGAAATCTGGGCGAGGGTCTCCTGCACCTCCGCCTCGGTCCGCATTGGTTTCTCCATCAGCTCAATCCCGAGGCGGCGAGCGGCTTCACGGTATGCTCTTGCCTCAGCCACAGCTTCGGTATCGGCTGTAGCATAGAGGAACAGGACCCGCTTCAGGCCCGGAATGAGCTCGTGAAAGACTTCCAGACGCTTCGGGCCCAGCTCAAGGTGCAGATCGGTCACCCCGGTGATGTTGCCGCCGGGCCGGCCGAAGCTCTGGATCAAGCCGAGCCCGACGGGGTCGCCCACCACAGTGAAGACAATCGGGATCTGGGTAGTCGCCATCTGTGCCGCCTGCGCCGGGCTGTCTTCCGAGGTGACGATGAGGTCCACTCCGTACTGGACCAATTCACGCGCGGCGGCGGGCAGGGCCGCCAGATCGCCTTGGGTAAAGCGGACGCCGAGCACGAACTGCTCGTTCTCCCGGTAGCCCAGCTCCACTAGCCCATCCCGCAGGCCTACTACTGATGGCGAGGGCCCCCATGACGCCGTCAGTACGCCAATTTTGACAGGTTGGGCGCGCTCCTCCGCGCCTGCACTATCAGTGAGTAGCCCGCGGCTCAGCAGGACCAGGGCAATGAGGAACGTCTGCCGTAGCAGTCGGCCACCGCCCCTGGGCGTAGCCCGGGTAGCCTGAGTGTGAGTGGTATTTTCAGAGAGGAACGCCGTGTTCATCGCGCCTTTTAATGTGGAGTGCGGGAGCCACGCTCTCGCCTTTCCTGGGTGAAGCCGTACTTCTCTCCCAGCCCGAAGCATGGCGTCGGGCTTCCAAGGCGCAAGCATGGCCTGTGCACTCCACGTATTCCCTCTCACATCCCTGCCGGCTTCTTTTCCTCAGTGTCCACGACAGGCTCCCCTGCCATCTCCTCTACCGCCTGCAGCAGTGGTTCGTCAGAAAACACCTCCGAACCCTTCCCCCGCCATCGCCCTCGGATGATGCCCTGCGGATCGATAAGGAAGAAGGACCGACGGGGATACTGTCCGTTGGAGGCCAGGACGCCGTAATTCCGAATGACCTCCAGATTCGGATGGTCGCTGAGCAGCGGGTAGGGCAACTGGAGCGAGTCGGCAAACATTTTCTGCGAGAAGGTGGGGGTCGGGCCGATCCCGAGAAGCTGGACATTCAGCGCCTGGAATTTGCTGAAATCGACCTTCCTGGTCGAGAGGTTCTTGGCTCACGTCGGATCGAAATCGCCACCATAGAATTCAAGCAAGACGGCCTTCTTTCCCCGGAACTGGCTCAGGCTAATGGTCTCTCCCATCGTGCTCGGGAGCGTAAAGTCTGGCGCTTTATCCCCGATCTCCAACGCGGTAGCCCCTCCAGCGACGCCGAGCACCCCGGCCAGCAGCACACCCGATAAGAACAGCCTTTTCGTGCGTTTTGCCAACATAACTGAGCCTCCTTTGTGTTGACGTTAACGTCTCTACAATTAATACTGCTCCCTTTCTATTACGCCTATATCCCTATTTGTTCATTTTCTTTCTGCAAGAGACAATCTCACACTACCCCTTTTATTTTGACTCTTTCGCCGCTGATCCCGCGGATTCAGCGGATGATCCGATCAGCTCGATACAACACTTCCGGCGCGATCGTGAGCCCTAGAGCTTTCGCAGTCTTCAGGTTGATCGCGAATTCGATTTTCTGGTTCACCTCCACGGGAATCTCTGCTGGGTTCGCCCCTTTAATAATCTTGTCCACCAGACGCGCCGCCTGCCGGCCTGTTTGGTAATAGTCTGCCCCATAGCTAGCGAGAGCGCCGCGCTCCACCCACCATGCTCCACCGAACATGACCGGGATTGCCTGCTGGACGGAGGCCTCCAGGGCGAATCCAGCTATGTTCAATAAAAGGGACTGCGGCTGTAGGATCCCATCTATCTTATCCTTACGGACCTGGGCAAGGGTTGTTCGTACTTCCTCCTCGGTCCTTACCATTTGTTCCACTAGCTCAATTCCAAGGCGATGGGCGGCGTCACGGTACGCCCGCGCCGTCTTCATGGAATAGGCATCGTCTGCAGCGTAGAGGAACAGAACTCGTTTCAGGCCCGGAATGACCTCCCGGAAGACCTCCAGGCGCTTCGGATCCAGTTCAAATTGCAGATCAGTGACCCCTGTAATGTTGCCGCCAGGCCGGGCGTAGCTCTGGACCAAGCCTGCCTCCAGAGGATCGACCACGCCCGCGAAGATAATGGGAATCCGGGAGGTCGCTCTCTGCGCCGCCTTCGCCGGGCTCTCCTCCGTGGCAAAAACGATGTCCACTCCGTACTAGACCATCTCGCGTGCGGCTACAGGCAGGGCAGTGAAATCTCCTTGGGTGAAGCGGACGCCGAGTACGAACTGCTCGTTCTCGCGGTAGCCCAACTCCACTAGACCGTCGCGCAGACCTGCAACATGTGGTGTAGGCCCCCAGCCTGGCGACAGCACCCCAATTTTGACAGGTTGAGCGCGCTCCTGCGCGCCTGCACTGCTAGTGAGCAGGCTACTACTCACCAGGAATGCAATAAGGATGACAGGCCACTGCGTAGAGGATGGGGCGAATCCTATCTTTCTCATCTTTCTTTGGGCGCTAGTCTCAGAGCTGACTTCATGTTGGATTTATCGGATAATCCGATCAGCTCGATACAACACTTCCGGCGCGATCGTGAGCCCCATAGTCTTCGCGACTTGCAGATTGATGGCGAACTCGATCTTCTGGTTCACTTCTACAGGGATCTCCGCAGGCTTCATCCCCTTGATGATCTTGTCCACTAGGCGCGCCGCTTGCCTGCCGGTTTCGTGAAAGTCTGGACCATAGCTAGCAAGTGCGCCGCGTTCCACCCAGAATGTTGAACCGCCGAACATGGTCGGGATCGCCTGCTGGGAGGACGTCTCTAGGATGAAGCCAAGAATGTTCAAAGAGGCGGAGATCGGCCCCAGGATTCCATCCACCTTCCCCTTCGAAATCTGGGCGAGGGTAGCCTGCACCTCCTCTTCAGTCCGCACTGGTTTCTCCACTAGCTCGATCCCAAAGCGGCGAGCAGCTTCACGATACACTCTTGCCTCCGCCACGGCTTCGGCCTCGGCTGCATCGTAGGGGAACAGGACCCGCTTCAGGCCCGGAATGATCTCGTGGAAGACTTCCAGGCGCTTCGAACTCAACGCGAGGTGCAGATCGGTCACCCCCGTGATGTTGCCGCCGGGCTGGGCGAAGCTCTGGATCAGGCCCAGCCCTACAGGGTCGCCTACCGCAGAGAAGACAATCGGAATCCGGGTGGTCGCCATCTGTGCCGCCTTCGCCGGGCTGTCTTCCGAGGTGACGATAATGTCCACTCCATACTGGACCAACTCACGCGCGGCGGCAGGCAGGGCCGCCAGATCTCCTTGGGTGAAGCGGACGCCGAGCACGAATTGCTCGTTCTCACGGTAGCCCAACTCCACCAGACCGTCCCGTAAGCCAACCACCTGTGGCGGGGGCCCCCACGACGCCGTCAGCACCCCAATTTTGATGGACTGGACGCGTTCCTGCGCACCTGCACTAGCAGTGAGTAGCTCACTGCCCAGCAGAAGTACGATGAGGACAACGTACCGCTGCGCGTAGGATGGGGTGAACCCTATCTTTCTCATCTTTCTTTGGGTGTTAGTCTCATAGCTGACTTCATGTTGGATTTAACGGATGATCCGATCGGCTCGATACAACACCTCCGGCGCGATTGTGAGTCCCAGGGCTTTGGCGACTTTCAGATTGATGACGAACTCGATCTTCGGGCTCACCTCTACAGGTATCTCTGCTGGCTTCACCCCTTTAAGAATCTTATCTACCAGGCGCGCCGCCTGCCGGCCCATTTCGTGCAGGTCCGGACCGTAGCTAGCGAGTCCGCCGCGCTCTACTAAGACCGATACATCCCACATTGTTGGGATCACTTGTCGGGAGACGGTTTCCAGGACAAAGCCAGGAATGTTTAAAAATGTAGCGCTCCGTACGAGGATCCCATCCACCTCTCCCTTCGAGACCTGAGCGAGGGTCGCCTGCACCTCCTCTTCGGTCCGCACTGGTTTCTCTACCAGCTCGATTCTAAGGCGGCGAGCAGCTTCACGGTACGCGCTCGCCTGCGCCATGGCGGCGGCATCGTAGAGATACAGGACCCGCTTCAGGCTCGGGACGATCTCCCGGAAGACTTCCAGACGTTTCGGGCTCAACTCGAGGTGCATACCAGTCACCCCGGTGATGTGGCCGCCGGGCCGGGCGAAGCTCTGGATCAAGCCCTGCCCTACGGGGTCGGATTCACCGATAAAGACGATCGGGATCTGGGAGGTTGCCATCTGCGCCGCCTGCACTGACTGGCCATTGTCGGCGACGATGATATCTACTCCGTACTGGACCAGATCCCGCGCGGCCGCAGGCAAGGCCGCCAAATCACCTTGGGTGAAGCGGACGCCGAGCACGAATTGCTCATTCTCGCGGTAGCCCAGCTCCAGCAGACCGTCCCGCAGGCCAACCACTTCTGGCGTGGGTCCCCACGACGCCGTCAGCACCCCAATTTTGATGGGTTGGGTGCGCTCCTCCGCACCTGCACTGCTAGTGAGGAGCCTACCGCTCACCAAGACGAGGACAATGAGGAACGCCTGCCGCACCAGTCGGCCACTGCTTCTGTTTCTGGGCGTGACGCAACTAGCCTGAGTGCGAGCGGAGTCTTCAGAAAGGAGTGCGGTGCTCATCCTATTTACATTGTAGATGGCTTCTTTCCCTCAGCATCTTCGGTAGGCTTTCCCACGATTTCCTCCGCTGCTTTCAGAAACATCTCGGTGGAAAAGACGGTTAAGTCTTCGCCAATCCACTTCCCGCGGACGATTCCCTGTTTATCAATGAGGAAGAACGATCGCTTGGCTACTCTCCCCTCCATACCTGGGTAATCTATCTTTTGTGTGGCGCACCCCGGAGTGGCGGCAACACAGCTTACGGCTCCGTACTCAACGCCGTACGCCTTGGTAGTCTTCATCGACGGGTCGCTGAGGAGCGGGTACTGCAACTTCAACGAGTTGGCAAACGCTTTCTGCGAAAATGGCAGTGTGTTGGCGATGCCGAGAATCTGGATATTCAGTTCTTCGAATTTCTGATAATCGGCCTGCCTGGCCGATAAGTTTGCCGCTCACACCGGGGCAAAATCAGCACCATAGAACTCAATGAGGACAGACTTTTTCCCCAGAAACTCCCTCAGGCTAATATCCTTTCCCATTGTACTGGGAAGCGTGAAGTCCGGAGCTTTCTCTCCGATCTCCACTGCCGTGGCCACGCTGGCTCCACTCAGTACACTAGCCAAGAGCACACTGACCATGAACCGACCCTTTATCCGATGCGCCAACATACTCTCCCTCCTTTCCTTTCACAGGATGAGATTTTTTTGCCCTATAACACAGGTTCCCCAATATTTTGCCTCCGTGCCTCGAAGTGGATTCAGCGGATAATCCGATCAGCCCGGTACAACACCTCCGGCGCGACCGTGAGCCCCAGGGCTTTGGCGACTTTCAGATTGATGACGAACTCGACCTTTGAGGTCACCTCCACAGGGACTTCCGCTGGCTTCGCTCCTCTGACAATCTTATCCACCATGCGCGCCGCCTGTCGTCCCATCTCGTGTGCGTCCGGACCATAGCTAGCCAGTGCGCCGTGCTCCACATAGAACGATATGGTGCACACTGTCGGAATCTTCTGGTGGAAGGATGGCTCCAGGATGAAGCCAGGAATGTTCAGAGAAATGTTACCCGGCGCCAAGATCCCGTCTATCTCGCCTGTCGATATCTGGACGAGGGTTGCCCGCGCCTCCTCCACGGTCCGCACTGGTTTCTCTACCAGCTCGATCCCAAGGCGGCGAGCGGCCTCGCGATACGCTCTCGCCTCCGCCACGGATTGAGCATCGGCTGCATCGTAGGAGTACAGAACCCGCTTCAGGTTCGGGACGATCTCGTGGAAGAGTTCCAGGCGCTTCGGGCTCAGCTCAAGGTACAGACCTGCCACTCCCGTGATGTTGCCACCGGGCCGGGCGTAGCTCTGGACCAGGCCTAGCCCTACGGGGTCGGACCCAGTGACGAAAACAATCGGGACCCGGGTGGCGGCCATCTGCGCCGCCTTCGCCGAGTCGTCATAGTCGGCGAAGATGATATCTACTCCGAACTGGACCAACTCACGCGCGGCTGCAGGCAGGTCGCTCAGATCTCCTTGGGTGAAGCGGACACCGAGAACGAACTGCTCGTTCTCACGGTAGCCCAGCTCTACCAAACCGTCTCGTAAACCTACCACCTGGGGCGTGGGTCCCCACGACGCCGTCAGCACCCCAATTTTGATGGGCTGGGCGCGCTCCTCTGTCCCCACACTGCTGGTGAGCAGGCTACTACTCACTAGTAGTGCAACGAAGACGATAGCCCCCTGCCGCCGACGCCCGTGCGAGAAATGTAGAAAGCGATTCTCCATTGCCACTGGCGACCTCGCATCTTAGGCATCCTGATAGAGACACGCATCTAAAATAGCAAGCACTTCATTGAGAATGGCTTGAGGTGCGTGTTCTACAAACTTGATTTTCCGGCTGGCGAAATCAATGGACTTAATCTGTTCAACCATAATGTGCCCCGTGAGTGATGACTGGTCAGGAACTTTCACATGAAAGGGACTATCCCTATTCGTATTGGTAACAGGGCACACCATGGCAAGGCCGGTGTGTTTGTTGAAGAGACTATTGCTTACAACTAATGCCGGACGCCGACCTTTTTGTTCGTGGCCTGACTGGGGATCGAAAGTTAAGATGACAAAATCACCCTTTTTCGGGACATAGGGTGGCATTTACCATTCTTCTTTCCCGACGGGAGCTCCCCACTCGACTTCTTCGACGCGATAGTTCTTGGGCAGCCTTGATACCAATTCTTTCAGGTCGTGTTTACCACGGATTTTTTCGATCGGCTCGATAATAATTTTCCGGCCTCGGACGGAAACACGTACTTCATCCCCTACATTCACACGGACTTCTTCCAGAATGGCTTTCGGGAACCGGAGGCCTTGGCTATTGCCCCATTTCTGCACTCTGGCCAACATGAGTCCTCTCCTTGCTAGGAACACGACGAGTGTATAGCCGAAGTATATACTTCAAAAAGGTCATATACAACTGCTGCTCACAGCGCGAAACGCGCCGCTTCTTTCTCGTAGGCAGGATGCGCTCCGCGCACCAACCAATCCGGTGCACAAGTGCATCCTACAACTCTACCCGCTGCCTTATCACAGTGGTCTGGTGGGGTTAGCGGATGATCCGATCGGCCCGATACAACACTTCCGGCGCGATCGTGAGCCCCAGGGCTTTGGCAACTTTCAGATTAATGACAAACTCGACCTTCGGGTTCGTCTCCACGGGAATCTCCGCTGGGTTCGCCCCTTTGAGGATCTTGTCCACCAGGCGCGCCGCCTGCCGGCCCGAGGCGTAAAAGTCCGGACCATAGCTGGCGAGTCCGCCTCGCTCCACCCAAAACGCGGCATCGAACATGGTCGGAATGTCCCGCTGCCCGGCAGTCTCCAAGATGAAACCGGGAATGTTCAAGGCGACAGGGGGTGGCTTCAAGATCCCATCCACTTCGCCCTTGTGAACTGGGGTGAGAAGCGCCTGCACCTCCTCCTGCGTCTGCACCGTATGCTCTAGCAGCACGACTCCGAGGCGTTGAGCAGCCTCCCGATACATTCTGGCTGCCGCCACAGCAGCGGCATCTGCCGCATTGTAGGGGAATAGGACCCGCTTTAGGCCCGGAACGATCTCGTGGAAAAGTTCCAAGCGCTTTGGGCACAACTCAAGGTCCAGATGAGTAACGCCCGTGATGTTGCCGCCGGGCCGGGCGAAGCTCTGGATCAGACCTAGCTCTAGTGGATCACGCACTCCGGCGAAGACAATCGGGATTCGAGTGGTTGCCATCTGTGCCGCCAGCGCCGCGTCATCGTAATCAGTAATGATGATGTCCACTTCCTGCTGGATTAGCTCACGAGCGGCGGCAGGCAGGGCTGTGACGTCCCCTTGGGTGAAACGGATGCCGATCACGAACTGCTCGTCCTCACGGTAGCCCAGCTCCAGTAGACCGTCCCGCAGGCCTACCACCGGTGGGGTTGGCCCCCACGACGTTGTCAGGGCCCCAATTTTGATGGGCTGTGCGGTATCCTCTGCATCCACGCCCCGGGTGAGCAACCTACCGCTCAGCAGGATGAAAGCGATAATGAACATCCGCCGTAGCAATCGGCCACCGCTCCTGTTTCCAGGCGCGGCGCAACTACTCTGAGTTCGAGCGGGGTCTTCAGCAAGAAAGGCGGTGTTCATCGCATTTACATTGTAGATGGCTTCTTTCCACCAGCGTCTTCGGCAGGCTTTCCCGCAATCTCCTGTGCTGCCTTCAGAAACATCTCGGTGGAAAAGACGGCCAAATCCTCGCCGATCCACTTCCCCCGGACAATTCCGTCCTTATCCACAAGGAAGAACGACCGCTTGGCTACTCTCCCCTCCATACCTGGGTAATCTATCTTTTGCGTGGCGCACCCCGGAGTGGTGGAAACACAACTTGTGGCTCCGTACTCAACGCCATACGCCTTGACGACTTTCATAAATATGTCACTGAGGAGTGGGTACGGCAGCTTGAGCGAATCCGCAAACGCTTTCTGGGAAAAGGGAAGTGTATTGGCGATGCCAAGGAGTTGGACGTTCAGTTCTTCGAATTTCTCGTAATCGGCCCTCCTGGCCGATAAGTTTGCCGCTCACACCGGGGCAAAATCTGCGCCATAGAACTCAATCAAGACATACTTCTTACCCAGAAACTCACTCAGGCTAATATCTTTTCCTGTGGTGCTAGGGAGCGTAAAGTCTGGAGCTTTCTCCCCGACCTCTACTGCTGTGGCTACATTAGCTACACCCAACACCGTCGCCAGCAACAAGCTGGACAGAAACAGACCTTTTATGCGATGCGCTAACATGTTTCCCTCCTTTCAGAGCACAATGTTTTTTGACTTATGATACAGGTTTCTTGACGTTTCGCCTCTCTTCCTCTTTGGGTAGTGATTCAACGAATGATCCGATCCGCTCGATACAACACTTCCGGGGCAATCGTGAGCCCGAGGGATTTGGCGGTTTTCAGATTGATGACGAACTCGATTTTCGGGCTCACCTCTACAGGGATCTCCGCCGGCTTTGCCCCCTTAAGAATCTTGTCCACCAGGCGCGCCGCTTGCCGGCCTGTTTCATACAGATCCGGACCATAGCTAGCGAGCGCGCCACGCTCCACCCAGAACGCTCCATCGAATATTGTTGGAATTACCTGTTGGGAGGCAGTCTCCATGATGAAGCCGGGAATATTCAAAGAGGATTGGCGCGGCGGCAGGATCCCATCCACCTCGCCCTTCGAGACCTGAGCGAGGGTCGCCCGCGCCTCCTCCTCGGTCCGCACCGCCTTCTCCACCAGTACAATGCCAAGGCGGTGCGCGGCGTCACGGTACACTTTCGCCTCCGCCGCCACTGTGTCGGCATCGGCTGCAGCGTAGAGGAATAGGACCCGTTTCAGGCCCGGAATGATCTGCTGGAAGACTTCTAGACGCTTCGGGTTCAGCTCGAGGTACAGACCGGTCACCCCCGTGACGTTACCGCCGGGCCGGGCGAAGCTCTGGATCAGGCCTAGCCCTACGGGATCGGCCGCATAAGAGAAGACAATCGGGAGCTGAGAGGTCGTCATCTGCGCCGCCTTCGCCGCACTGTCATCCGAGGCGAAGATGAGGTTCACTCCATACTGGATCAGATCCTGCGCGGCGGTGGGCAGGGCTGTCAAATTTCCTTGAGTGAAGCGGACGCCAAGAATGAACTGCTCGTTCTCACGGTAACCCAGCTCCAGCAGACCGTCCCGCAGGCCCACTGCGGCTGGCGTGGGTCCCCACGACGCCGTCAGCACTCCTATTTTGATGGGCTGGGCGCGCTCCTGTGCGCCTGCACTAGCAGTGAGTAGCTCACTGCCCAGTAGAAGTACGATGAGGACAACGTACCACTGCGCGTAGGATGGGGCCAGATTTATCTTTCTCATGTTTCTTTGGACATCAGTCTCATACCGCTGCACTCGTTCGCGCGCCAACGACTCGCTCCTGCCCAATCGCTGCTAGGGCTTCTCCGATGCGCTGTGATCTCGGAAGGTTGCTTCGGATCAACTCAGCGTCGTATCTCTTTCAGGTCGCGGCCAAGGCGGCGAGCCGAGTCGGATTTGCCGACCCCCAATCTCTTTCCTCGTGTTCATATCGCTTCTCTTTGCTGGTCGACACGAACGGGCAGCGTAAACTGGAAGGTCGAGCCCCGACCGAGCTGCGATTCCACCCAAATGCGACCGTGATGCATTTCAATGATTTTTTTGGCAATGGCCAGACCGAGGCCGGTGCCGCCCTTTTTCCGTGTATTTGTACTGGGACTATCGGCTTGCTGGAATTCTTCAAAGACCTTTTGTTGATCCGCTTCTGCGATTCCGATTCCGGTATCAGACACTGCAACCATGAAGGCGCCGTTGTGTGAGGTCACCTCCACTGCCACTTTCCCGCTCTCCGTGAACTTGATGGCGTTCCCCACGAGGTTCGTGAGCACCTGCGTGAGGCGTTGTTCATCGCCTTTGCCCACCGGCAAGTCGGGCTGGATGTCTACATGCAAGGTAAGTTTCTTCTCCACCGCCAACGGCTCCACCGCCGTGCAAACGTTTTGCACGACGCCCGGCATGGAGTAGTCGGCAAGGGAGAGGGTCAACCGTCCCGCCTCAATCTTAGAGAGGTCGAGGACGGCGTTAATCAAACCGAGGAGACGATTACCGCTTTGCTGGATGCGCTCCATGATCTCTTTGATTCTCTCCGGGACTTCGCCATAAATACCGTCCATGATGAGTTCGGTATAACCCTGGATGCCATTGAGAGGAGTGCGCAGTTCATGGCTCATATTGGCAAGGAACTGGGATTTGTGACGGTTAGCGGCGTCAAGCTGTTGATAAAGTTGTCTTAGCTCCTCGTTCATGCGATTCAGATTGGCCGCCAGGGCTCCGAGCTCATCCCGGTTGGGGATCTCGACGCGGTGGGAGAAATCGCCCTGGGCGATCTGCTGGAGCTGGATGTCCATCTGCTGCATTGGACCGATGAGCGACCACGAGATCGCGTAACCGAGGAGGAGAGCCAGGCCAATGCTCCCGACTGCAAATCCGATGATCACCCAGCGGGCCGTCACAGAGGCATGGTGGCTCACTTCGACGCGCGCCACCATATCAGCTTCGGCTTTGTTCACAAGTTCGTTGGTGAGGCGTTCGAGACGATCCGCTAAGGGGTTCGCCTGGGTGAGTTGTAGTTCCCGACCTTCGGCGACTTTCCCGCTGCGGATCAATTCGACGACATGGGTCACAACCTGAATGAACTGGGCGTACTCCTGCTGGACCTTATCCAACAACTGCATCTCGTCTTGGGCTACGAACTGAAGCCGGTCAAGGTCATAGCCAAATTGGTTGAGTTGGCGCAGGGTGGCTTCGAGCGTCCGCTCATCTGGCGCCAGGAGGGCTGCAGCAACATTGTACAGTTGACCGGTGGTGTCGTGTTGAAGTTGGCGGTATGCGGCGATCTTACGGTGCAACCCTACCATCTCCTCGGCGCGATGATTCGCCGCGCCCAAGACGTAGAGGCCGACGACGCCGACCGTGACGAGCAATATCACTATCGCCAGGAACGCCGCTAGGAGCTTGGTGTGAACGGTGGTTGGGATGTGTGCGACCAGTCGAGGTAACCAGTCTGTCATCGTGGTCTCACCTTACGGGTTTGAGATAAAACCGTCGGACGAAGCTACAGGAGATTGACAGAGGAAGCGAGCTTGCCATTGCGAGGAGCCAGAGGCGACGAAGCAATCTCCACCGAAGACAGAGATTGCTTCGCTGCGCTCGTAATGACGCCTTGAACTTACGACATGACAAGTGAGCGAGCCATAGGCCATACAGAGAGCGCAGCGAACGAGCCATACGTTATACGCCCTTCAGCTCCTTCTTCAGCTCATTAAGAAAACGCCAGTCGGCGCCTTCGGCGATAATCTTTTGCGGGCTGCTCTTGATCATGCCAACCTCATGCAGGCGCAGGGCGTAGAAGCGTATCGTATCCTCGGGGTCGTACTCTCGCCAGTGGTTATAGGGGGTCTCCTGCATGGTTTGCAGGGCGTAGTCGTACTGCTGTGTAAAGCCCTTGTCCACGATGAGGTGGGCGGCGTGGTCGGGTTGCAAGGCACAGACATCGGTCGCTTTCAAAATGGCTCGCAACGCCCGTTTGGTGGCTACCGGGTGCTTCTGCATGAACTCGCGGTTCGCGACCACGATACAGCAAAAGTACTGAGACCAGGGGCGGTCCAATGCACTGTTGACGACCACGTGTCCGATCTTCCGTGCCCGCAGCTCCTGCGGTACCGGCGGGAAGCCGAACAGCGCGTCAAGTTGACCGTCAGTGAAGAGCCGAACAGAGTCGGCGACCGGGTGCTCGACCCAGTAGATGTCTTTCTGGGGGTCGAGCCCCACGTAGGCGGCCATGGCGGCAATGAATATGTGGTGCTCAGAGCCAAGCCCTGGAACGCCCACCCGCATCCCCTTCAGGTCTCGGATAGCACGCACCCGTTCGCCCCCGAACAGTTCGAAGCAGCCGACATGGATTCCCGCCAGGAAGACAATCGGCAACCCTGCATCCATATGGACAAGGAACGGTGCGATGAACGACATGCCGATGTCAATCCTTCCCGCCGCGAACCTCGGGTACTGGTCAACGATCTCCATGGCAACGTACTCTACGTCGGTGAAGCCTTCAGCTTTCAGCAGCTCCTCGGCAATATACTGTGGCGCGATGCAGATCCCCGGGACCTGCTGCAGCCGAATCCTCGTTGTCTCCGGCGGCGGCTCTGCAGCGAGCGACTCAGGTTTCAGGCCAAGGAGCCCCGCGGTTCCTACCAGGGTCACTCCCAGAAACTCTCGCCGGCTCCAACCTTCAGTGTGTCTTTTAGGCATGGGGTCGTCACATCTCCTTCTTCAGCTCATTCCAAAACCGCCAGTCCGTTCCTTCGGCAATGATCTTCTGTGGAGTGCTCTTGATCATCCCAACTTCATGCAGACGGAGGGCGTAGAAGCGCACCGTATCCTCGGGGCTATACTCCCGCCACTTGCCGTAAGGGATCTCTTTCAGTGCTTCGAGGATGTGATCGTAGCTTTTCGTATAGCCCTTCTCCATGAGAAGCTGGGCAACCCGCTCTGGTTCACGTCCACAGATATCCGTTGCCCTGAGAATGGCGCGCAGCGCTCGCTTGGTAGCCACCGGATGCTTGCGTACGAACTCTTGGTTCCCGACTACCATGCAGCAGAAATACTGAGACCAAGGCTGATCTAGTGTGCCGTTGACCATCACGTGCCCGATATGCTTCGCCCGAAATTCCTGTAGTTCTGGCGGAACGCCCATGAAGGCATCGATCTTTTCACTTATGAGGAGTTGCATCGACTCAGATATAGGATGCAGCTCCCAATTAATATCCTTGTAGGCCAAGCCTACATAGGCGGCCATGCTGGCGATGAAAGTGCCCTCTCCACCTAGATGCTCAGGCACCCCGACTGTTTTCCCTTTGAGGTCGCGAACTGAGCGGACTCGATCGCTCCCATAGAGCTCGAAACAACCGATGTGTCCCCCTGCCAAGAACACGATTGGGTCCCCCGCATCCAGTCGGAGGATAGCGTCTGGAGCGGTGTACATGTTGAGGTTGGCTTCACCTGAGGCCAGAGCTGCCCCAAGCTCACGGGCTCCGGCTTTCTTGAGGTATTGCACGTCGGTAAAGCCCTCGTCTCGCAGGAATTGTTCGGCCATGTACTGAGGGGCCATACAAAGGTCGGTTGGGCTCTGGACCAACCGGAGCGTCGTTATCTCCGGCGGCGGCTCTGCCGCGACCGATTGAGGTTTCCAGCTAAGAAGGCCTGTTGCCCCCGCCAAGGTCATTCCGAGAAACTCTCGTCGGCTTAAACCTTGAGCGAGTCGCTTATGCATGAGAATATCCTCTGCTTCTTTAGGCATCAGTCTTATACAACCGCACTCGTTTGCACGCCAACGACTAACTCTTGCCCGACTGCGACTAATGCTTCCGCAATACGTTGGATCTCAGAAGGCTATTTCGGATCAAGTAAGCACCGTCCCTCTTTTGTGTTTGGGATAGCAGAAATATGGAAGAGCGGCCAGAGATAAGACCCTAGCTACAAATCTTGACTTTTTAGCTGAGTCCAGACTGACGTAGAGCGTCAAGCACACGAGCTAACACGGCTGGGTCTTTATAGGGCAGCCGCTGTTGGAGCGTGTGGGACGAAAACTTTGGGCTCAGCCGCAAAGCTGCCGACCCCGCAACCTGGGCCTCTTCTCGTGAGCCGATTTCGCTATAAATGATCGCCAGGAATCCATGAGCGGGCACGAAGTCTGGGTTACGAGCAAGAGCCCTTTTAAAAGTTGAGATCGCTTCATCATAGCGTCTCAGCAAGTAGTAGGCGTGACCGAGACACCATAGATACCAGGTAGGATAGTGTGGATTTAAACGCACTGCTTTTTCGACGAGATTGGGAGTTTCTTCTGGCCTACCAGAAAAATTCAAAATCTCACCAAGCGCGCAGTAATTATCAGAGCCGTTCTGATCTAAGGCGAGTGCTCGTTCAACTGCAACAATCGCCAGGTCGTATTGTTTCTTCCACAAATAGACAATGCCGAGCAGTCGATGACCAATTGGGAGCAGGGCGTTCACGCCGAGCGCCTGCTGGGCCGAAGCAAGCGCTCGATCGAGCGTCTGTGAATCTTGACTCCACCCCAGAGTCCACTGGGCGAAGTGTGTCCACCCAAGCTGCGCATGAGCAGTAGCGAACTGTGGGTCAAGCGCGACGGCCCGAGCAAAGAGTTGCTGCGCCAGCAGGGTTGCTTCTTGTGTCGAACGGTCATAGAGCTCGAGTCCACGCAAGTAATAATCGTACGCTTCAAGATTATGCGTTAACGGCTGTCCCCGCTGGCGTTGTTCGCCTTCCGTCAGTTTTACTTCTAAAGCAGTAACAATCTTTTGTGTGACTTCATCCTGAAGGGCAAAGATGTCTTCTAGATTGCGGTCGTACCGTTCCGCCCACAGATGATATCCCTTTGTCGCGTCAATGAGTTGGGCGTTAATTCGTACGCGATTGCCGGCTTTTCTGATACTGCCTTCGAGGAGATAACGCACCCCGAGTTCTCTGCTGACCTGCTCGGCTTTGATCGTTTTGCCCTTGTACGAAAGAACGGAATTGCGAGAAATGACGAACAACCCTGAGAGTTTCGAGAGGTCGGTGATCACATCCTCGGTGATGCCGTCGCTGAAGTATTCCTGCTCAGGATCGCTGCTCATGTTGAGAAAAGGCAACACCGCAATTGAGGGTTTCTCCGGCAAGGAGAGGATCTGGGGTGTTTCAAGCGGCAGGAGAGCGACACCTTGTTGAGGATTCGCTATATGGGGAACTGCTCGTTCCAACTGCACCCGATAGGCGCGTACAGGCTTAGCGATATTCTTGACTGTCTGCTCGCCAAGGTACTCGTAGTTGAGCACCAGCTTCGTCTCAACCTGATCATAGACCGTGCCTGAGATACAAATGCCTCCTGCATCAGCCAAGCTCTCGAGACGTGCGGCGATGTTGACGCCATCACCATAAATACGCTCGTCCTCAGCAATGATATCTCCTAGGTTAATACCAATGCGGAATTCCATGCGACGCGCGGGCGGCAGGTCCGCATTGCGAATTTTCAACTCTTGCTGCACCTCGACTGCACACTCCAAGGCTTCGACGACACTGGCGAATTCCGCCAGTAAATTATCGCCTGGGGAGTCGACTACTCGGCCTCTGTGTTTACGGACCAGAGTGCTGACCATTGCTCGATAAGACGTTAGCGTTCGAATTGTCGCCACCTCATCTTCGCCCATGAGGCGGCTGTAGCCTTTTACGTCAGCGCTAAAGATCGCGGCAAGGCGACGGTTCATGCTTGAGGGAGCTGCAGTTGGAGAAAGGTCCTCAGTACTCATTGCTGATTATTATCCTGTTCATGCCTCACTACTGTCAATCATGAATATTTTCTTCCTCGATAGTATTTCTTTGGTCTCAATACTTCCCGAACGGCGGCGTGGCGATTGAGGTTTGTAATTCGATCAAATGCATCTCGCCGGACGCCAGGGTTTTGTCCAACGCAGCCCCAAACTCCTCCGGGGTGCGCACCCGGGTGGCGGCCACGCCAAAGGAGTTAGCAAAGGCGACAAAATCCGGGTTTGTTAATCGCGCTTCATATTCTTCTTGATAGGCCGTGCGTTGTAAGTAGCCGATCACACCATACGCGTTGTCATTGACAACAATCAGCGGGAAACCGATTTTGTGACGCACGCAGGTCGCTAGCTCTTGCGAGGTATACATAAAGCCGCCGTCGCCGATAATGCAGACAACCGAGGTGTTTGGGCGAGCTACTTTTGCGCCAATGGCGCCAGGAAAACTGAAGCCCAGCAAGCCGGACCCTTTCGCGCCGATGACGCCGTTCGCTTGATAGGAGGGATAAAAATACTCGGACCAATAGGCAAGCTGGGCGTTATCGATCACCAGGTGACTGTCGCGCGGCAACGCCTTGCGAATCACGTCGAGAAAGCGCATCTCCGGCAGTTCTTGAGAAAGTCGCGCGCGTTCCGCATCGTCCTGTTGGCGCCATTCGGCCACACGTTGCTGTCGAGGACCGGAGTAAGGCTCGCCTTCGAGCTGGCGACGTAGCTCTTTCGTAATCGCGCGGACATCACCCACCAACGGCACGGTCGTGGGGAAATTTTTCCCGATCCAACGCTCGTCCCAGTCTATATGAATGACGTGTTCGGGTAAAACAAGACCACGGCGCTTCGCATCGACCTCACGCATCCGCGTCCCGATCGCCAGCGCCACGTCACAGTGGGGCACGATCTCCTTCGTCACCATACGGCGCGCGGCGTTGCCAAACGCTAGTGGATGATCTTCCGCCAGCACTCCCTTCGAAGCCGTGCCGCCAATGACCGGGGCACAAGCTGCTTCCGCCAATGCCGTGATATCCGCTGCAATATTCGCCCGGGCCGCGTCCGTGCCAATGAGAATCACCGGCTGCTTGGCGCGGCGCAGGAGCGCCACCGCCTCGTCGAGACGAGTCGGCAACGACTGACCCTCCCCCTTTCCCTCTCCCTGAAAGGGTGAGGGTACTCTCCTCTCCTCTCTGAGGAGAGGGTTAGGGTGAGGAGCAAGCATAGGAGCACTTGCCTCTCCAGCCAGCAAATCGGTCGGCGCTTGAATACACACCGGCCCGGGCCGTCCACTCAGCGCCAAAGTAATAGCCTGCTGAGTCGTCGTTCGGAAGTCATCACCGGGTCGAACACAGAAGGTCTTCTTCGTGACTGTACGAAACAGCGATCCCTGTTCTTCTAATTCATGTAGCACTCCGAGCCCCTGACCGATTTTCGCGGCATCAATATCAGTGGTAATCATCAACACTGGCGAGCAGCTGCCCCAGGCCTCTTGCAGAGAGGATAGCGTGAACCCTGCCCCCGGCCCAGTAGAAGAAATGATCACTCCCAGTTTCCCAGCGGCGCGTGCGTAGCCATCCGCCATATGTGTCGCTGCGGCCTCGTGACGGCACTGAATGTGACGAATGGACGGCTCGCGGCGCAGCACGTCATACAGACTAATGTTATGAATACTGGGAATGCCAAAGATCGTATCAACACCGGCGTCTTTCAACGCCTGCACGACTCCATCTGCTCCACGCGGCATGACTTGCTCCTTCTTGCTACTGACTACTGAATGCTGCCTACTGGCTATTTATTTAATCACACCCTTCCGCAACAACTGCTCCAGCTCGCTGTCTTTCAAACCCAGCTCCTGCAACACCTCTCGTGTATGCTGTCCCAGCGTCGGCGGCGCGAACCGCACGGCTCCAGGCGTTTTCTTGAGCTTCACGGGAACCCCCCCCACCTTCACTTTGCCAACGCGCGCGTGATTCACTTCGACCGCCATCTGATTGTGCTGCACCTGTGAATCGGCAAACGTCTGCTCATACGTGTTCACCGGCGCCGCCATGCAATCCGCAGCCGTCAGGCGGCGCATCATCTCGTCCGAGTCGTATTGTGCAAAGGCCTTCTGCACCTCTGCGTTCAGCTCCGCTTCACGCGCGAGCCGATCTTCACCGGTAGTGAAACGGGGATCGCTCGTCAAATCTTCCCGCCCGATCGCCTGGCAAATGTTGTGGAAAAATTTATTGTTGAACGAGGCAATCTGGATGTCGCGGCCATCCCGACAGGTGAACACGCCGTAGGGAGCATAAAACGGACTCCCGTTTCCGACGCGCGGTTGGATGTAGTTGCACAGGAAGAATTGACCGACTTGTGAAGGTTGAATGTGAATTTGACCATCGAGCAGACACACCTCAATCTGCTGGCCGATGCCCTGCTGCTCGCGGGTCCACAGACCCACCATCGCTGCAAACGCCACCAGATTAGCGCAGGTAGCGTCAGCAATCGCCGGTCCAGCTTTAAGCGGTTTCCCATCCTTCTCGCCAGTCACGCTCATGAGCCCGCTGAGCGCTTGCGCGAGCGGGTCGATTCCCGGTCGCCCTCCATAGGGACCATCTTGACCAAAAGCGCTAACCGAGATGCAAATGATTTTGGGATTATATTTACAGTTCTCCTCATAGGTCACGCCGAGTTTCGCTTTGGCCTGCGGTCGTAAATTATCAATGATGATGTCGGCGGTGCGCACCAAGCGAAAATAGAGTTCCTTGCCTTCGGGTTTCGTGAGATCAAGCACCAGCCCGCGCTTGTTGCGGTTGATGCCGACATAGAAGCCGCTGTCATTTTCAACTTTGACGCCAATCGCTCGCGACTCGTCTCCATACGGCGGTTCGATCTTAATGACATCCGCCCCCATATCTCCTAACATCGTCGCCCCGTACGGACCGGCCAACATACTAGCGATATCGAGCACGCGAATTCCCGCCAGCGGTAACGCCATAATGAGCCCTCCTCTATGATTCGGAGACGGTAGCACACAGGGGAAGGATTGCCAAAGCCGCCTATATGCTTGCTAACCGTGTGGTCCACTTGCACTGTCGACAAGCCGACAGTGGCGCACAAACAGGGTGTGGACTCTCCGCATCCATCTCTTGGTGCTCTTGGTGTGCTTTCTAATAGATCCGCGCGCCTTGTTCGCAGTAGGGCGATTTGCTAGGATCGGAGGCCGTTGAAGGTCCGTCCGTAAATCAAAAAGGCATTCACCATGACAGACGTAAAATTAGATTGCCGAGGGTTAAACTGCCCGGTCCCCATCGTGCGCATCAGTCAAGCGATCAAAAAGATGGAGGCGGGGCAAACCTTGGAAGTCGAGGCGGACGACCCAGCCTTTAGCGCCGATGTAGACGCGTGGGTGCGGAAGATGGGGCACGACCTCGTCGCCCTCGACGAAGGCGCCGTCCAGCGGGCCGTTATCCGCAAAGTCTGAGTCACCATCTCAAGGAAGCGATGCTGATGGCAAATCAAGAGAACCAGGCTACGGAAGTCACGATGGAGGAAATGAGTCTTGAGCAACGTATCGAGGAATTGGTCGAGCGCAAGGTCGCTGCTCGTTTTGCTCAATTGCAAGCCACGGTTGAACAGACCCTGTCGCAGGTCAAGCTCTCAGCCTCATCACCATCATCAAACCGGACGACGCTGTTCGTGTTTAGCGGCGATTTAGATCGGCTACAGGCGGCCTTCATGACCGCGACTGGCGCGGCGGCGATGGGCCAAGAGGTCTCTATGTTCTTTACCTTTTGGGGCCTCGCCGCGCTGAAAAAACACACCATCTTCCCGGGAAAGAATCTGCCCCAAAAGATGCTGTCCCTCATGTTGCCTCACCGCCCGGAGAAAGCCGGACTCTCGAAGCTGAATATGTTGGGCATGGGCTCCATGCTCCTTAAGAAGATGATGCACGATCATCATGTCGAGTCCGTCCCTTCGCTCATCGCGTTGGCGCGTGAACTTGGCGTCCGGTTCATCGCGTGTCAAATGGCTATGGGAATCATGGGGATTACAAAAGATGAACTTATTGATGGTGTAGACTATGGCGGTCTTACCACCTATCTGGCCGACGCTGTGGACTCCCGTCTTACGCTTTTTATTTAGCGCCTTGGTTGTTATGTAAGAGCACATGCCGCAAGGAAAAGAATGGTTGAAGACCTCACGCGTTCGTTATGCTTGCTACGGCGCTCTCTTTGGCGGCTGTTTTCCTCTTGCCGCCACCTTATATGACCTCACCGTTCAGGGCCTGACATTTTCCCCGACTCATCTCTGGACCGTGCAAGCGGCCCAACCTTTACACTGGATCATTGACACCGCGCCCCTTTTTCTCGGTTGGTTTGCCAGTCTCGCTGGAAAACAGCAAGACATTGCCCATCAATTGAATGATCAGCTTGCACAGAGGCATGCGCTTGAAGTCGCGCGTTCCACGGCACTGGCGCAGGCCAACGCCAATGCCGCAGAGTTGCTGGTCGAGCTCGAAGACACCCGGGACACGTTAACCAATCAAAATGCACAACTCCAGGAAAAGAGCAAAGCTCTCGCTGAAGCGAACGCCAACGCCGCCGAGCTGATGGCCGAAATCGAAGACGCTCGGGACACACTCACTACTCAGAACACACAGCTTCAAGATAAGAGCAAGGCTTTGGCTGACGCCAATGTCCATGCCGCCGAGCTCATGGTTGAGCTCGAGGACGCCCGTCAATTACTCGAAGAGCAGAACACGCAACTCGATCTGCATAACCGCTTTATTCGTCAGACTTTCGGACGCTATTTAACCAATGAAGTGGTGGCGAGCCTGTTGGACGACCCCGCTGGTCTCAAGCTGGGCGGCGAGAAACGCGAAGTCTCGCTGCTGATGGCGGACTTGCGCGGCTTTACCTCGCTGTCCGAACGGCTCAGTCCTGAAGCAGTGATGACAATTTTGAACCGTTATCTTGGCGCCATGACCGAGATCATCCTGCAACACCAAGGCACGATTGATGAGTTCATTGGCGACGCCATCTTTGTAATTTTTGGCGCTCCAATTCGTCAAGACGATCACGCCACGCGGGCCGTGGCCTGCGCCCTTTCCATGCAGTTAGCAATGGAAGAAGTAAATGCAGACAATCGGCAAGAAGGGTTGCCAACCCTGGCGATGGGTATTGGCGTCCACACTGGTGAAGTGGTCGTCGGCAATATCGGCTCGGAGAAACGCGCTAAATACGGGGCCGTGGGGCGCCCGGTCAACTTGACCTCTCGCATTGAGTCCTACACGGTCGGCAGCCAAGTCTTCATTTCCGAGAGTACGCGACAAAAGGTCGCTGAGCCCCTGATTATTGCACATCAACTGCAGATCGAAGCCAAAGGCATCGACGCCCCAATCACCATTTCTGAGGTGCGGGGCCTGAACGGCGAGCATCATCTTTATCTTCCGGAGCATGAAGAAGCGCTGCGGCCCTTGCCCCACTCGGTGGCAGTGCAGTACGCCGTGCTCGAAGGGAAACACCTAGGAAACGCCATGTTCACCGGTCAGTTGGTGAAACTCTCGGAGAACCGCGGAGAGATCCATACGACACAAGAAGTGAGGTTGTGGAGCAACCTCCGGCTTCGACTTCCTGCCGTGCACGATGGCGGAGGTGCAGACGTATACGCGAAGGTCGTGGGTTATCCTGATGAGGACCACACTCGATTCACTGTGCACTTCACCTCTCTCCCATCCGCCGTTGCTCAATTCCTTCAAGAACAGATCTGAGCAGAGAAAGAAAAGGGGGCAGGTCTTGCAACCGAGCACTACCACAGTTCGCGAACGCTTAGAACGAATCCCGGTGGAACCTGGAACGTGAAACTTCAGTTTATCGCCCCGCATATTCTTCCGTGAACACCAGTCGTCCAGCTTTCTCTTGGGCGTCAATACGGGCGCGCAACTCCGGCGGCAGATCAATTTTCCGTTCGCCGGGAAATTTCTCCTCGAACAGCGCGGGGCGCAGGAAAAACTCGTCCGGGCTGTTGATGCCGGCTTGACTCTTCACGCTACTGACAAACCACTCGCGCCGCAGAAAGTCGGGATTGAAGAACGATTTCAAATCTTCGTCCGTCCACTGCCGCAGTTGGTGTCCATCGTGCGTCGAGTAGGTCATGAGGTCGGTAGTGACATCCCAATACAAATCGAGTTGCATCCCGTAGCCGCGTTCTTTAAGGGCCGGGTTGCGGAATTCCGCCACTCGAGTTTCTACAAAAATCAATTTTCCTTCTTTGTCGTACTCTTCGATGCGCAAGGGATAGAACGCATACTGATCCAGCCAATAGAGAATGCGCGGAGTGTAGTAGCCCGGCAGCCATTCGTCTCGCACCTGCGCCTCAACGACGTAGCAGGGGATGCCGCCGTCCTTTGTGTAGGCAGGGTAGTCTTTGCCCATTGGTTTGATCTCGCTCACAGGAGTGTCGTGTAGCGCACCAGCAGCATCGGTCAAGGTGATGGATTTCCGCGTATTCGGGAAGCGCAGCGTTTGATACAGCACATCGGAGCCGACGATACGCCACGACCACTCCCACGCATCGCGCCCAAACGTGTCGTCAAAAGTGAACGCTTGATTGGGGAAACGATCGCTACGGCGGGGTTGCGGCTGACGGCGCACGCGCCGCAGCCCTGGGGTGTACACAAACATGTCGATCTTCTTGGTGAAAGCGTGATCCGTTCGATAGCGGGAAAATAGCGATTGGTTGCCATACTTTTCCGGCGGACCGGTGTCTTGCGAGAGGGACGTAACGAAACTCTCGCCTGGGGCGGTATTGTACAGTTCCTCCAGCAACCCTTGCCCGCCTCTATAGGCCACGATGCCTGTAGTTTTACTCTGCACGATCAAGTGGCCCCACTGATCAATCGTGGCCCCGGCGTCAGCGTATGTGCATGACCAGCGCGGTTGGTGAGGAAATTCCATCGAACGGAATCCCATTTCCTCCGCCGTATAGGGGGGAGTAAACGGATAGGGTTCTGCCGGCAGGTAGGGAAACTGCGCATGTCGAGGAGCAGAAGTTGAGAGGTCGATGCGCTCGCGTTCCGCTGGGGAGAACTCAGCCACGGTCTTCCAGGTTTTGGCGAGAGACGCTGCACCGGTGGCGCCTTGTCCCCATGCGACACTGGTCGGCAGCCAAACCAGACAACCAGCAATGATGACTAGACGCACGATCATAGCGCGCCCTCCTTTGCCGAACGTGCTTGCTGTTGTGGTTATAGACGAAGACACTAGACAGGCAAAGCCAGGGGAAACCTGTCACCATAGCGTTGCAAAAACAACGTAGGACAGGAATCCTTGCCAACGCCGCCCTTCCCCGTTTATCCCCGCGTTGCGCTGTGCTATGCCGCTGGTGGGAGAAAGCACACCACAAGGAGGAATCCCATGCCCCTGTATCTCGATGAAATTTGGCTCAATGAAACCTCGGCGGACAACGTCAAAAAGATTCACAAAATGTTCCAAGGCGTGCTCAGCGGCGCCAGCGGCTTTCCGGAAGGCGTCACCTTGAAAGCCGGACCGTGGGCGTCCAACGAAGAAGCGAAAATTATTCTGATCCTCGACATTCAGGACCATGCGAAAACATTCGTCACTTTTTCTAGCATCATGGCAAGCGGGCTGGTCCTCAAACGCAAATTGACGCCGATTGTCGATTGGAAAGCAATGGACGATGTCGTAAAGGCGCTTTAAGGCAGTTAAGCGGAAGAGGAAGAACCGACATGCTTTCTCCCACCCCTCCTCGTTCACTGGCTATCACGGTGTATTGCGCGTCCAGCCGACGCGTAGCCCCACACTATCGTGAGGTCGCCGCGGAATTGGGGCGTTTACTGGCGCAACGCACCCACACGCTTATTTACGGCGGCGGCAACATCGGTCTGATGGGCGCACTCGCCACTGCCGTAATGGAGCGCGGCGGAAAGATTAAAGGCGTGATCTTGGCGGACTTCGTCGAACGCGGTTACGCTTCGGAAGGACACGAAATGCAGTCCGTCACGGACATGCGCTTGCGCAAGCGCGGGCTTGATGAACTCGGCGATGCCTATATCGCTTTACCCGGCGGGTTCGGTACCCTCGAAGAAATTCTGGAGATCATTTCTTTCAAACAACTCGGTCTCCATCGTAAACCTATTGTTTTTGTCAACACGAATGGCTATTTCGACCATCTATTGGCGCAATTTGAGCGCGGTTTTGCCGAGGCGTTTATTCACGAACGGTTCCGCGATCTGTATACGGTCGCGGCGAATCCGGCAGGAGCGCTCGAATTTATCGAAACCACAGCTTCTACCAGTCCGACAACGTAGGGGCGCGGCACCGCGCCCAACTCATTGTCAGGCCCCCTGTGCTGGATACAACTGAAACTCGCTACGAGTGCAAAGCAGTGAGTGCTGAGGGAAGCCAGGGAACAGGAACAAACTGCTGTATCTCGCGCACTCGGCTCTCCTTTTTTCTGGCTAGTATAATGGCTATTTTGAAGCTTCGTCAACGATTATCTGCAAAGCGCGGCTCAGTGGTAACCACGAGCAGTGAACTGCCCGTGGATTTTACATTGGTAACTTCCCACCAGTACAATCTGCCGTCAGTCTTCCTTAGTCCTCCCCGGCATGCGGGAGGGTCAGCGTGCCATCAGAGGTGAAGGTGAATTGACCAAAGGCCCCAGGGATTCCGTCCTTCACTCCAAACGCTAAGTAGCTCCCGGCCGTATGAAACTCGCCCGTTCCGGTCACGTCAGCATATTTCCCCGTGCCCCCAAAAATGGCCGTGTGCCCCCAAGCCGTGAACGTGAAAGGAATCGCCGACACATTGAGGCAGAATGTGGCCTCCGTGTACTGGGTAAACAACTGGTCTCCCGTGCGCTCGTTGGTGGCCGTGCTGACCGCTTGTCCATTGGGAGCGGGATGATAGCCAGGCTCGGGAAAAAGGATGTGATATTCCACGCCCGTGCCAACGGGACAATTGGTGAGGGTGTGTTGCGGAATCCATTCCGCCTCTTGCTGGAAGACAAACCGTCCGATATTGCAATTCTCCAGGCCTTGAGCCAGCGTGGCCGAAGCGCCGTCGCCGTTAACATCGAGGTGCGTTTCCACCCCAGGAGTATTCGTTCCTGCACCGTGACAGTGCAGCTGATGAGTGTGAGTGTCCGCCGCGCCGGCGGTGCCGGGAAGCAGGAGTAAAGCCATTCCCACTATAAAATGCCGAGTATACATAGCTGAGTTCCTTTCCGTGACTGTGATGGGTTGATGATGAATGCAGTCCTGATCCTGCCAGTGCGGCGGCTCTGGCCCCCGTACGCCACCGAGCGATCCGCCGTTTCCTCCCTCGCAGAGCGACTCGGTCCGTTAGGCAAGCAAGGGACATCACCTCCTTCCTTTGAGCGTTTGCAATCGCGCACGATTTGTGGCAGGAGGGTAGACAATCAGCGGCAGGAAGTCCTAAAGAAACTCTAAGAGAACTCTAAAATTTCTCTAAGAATGAGAAAAAGCGCATGGCGGACAATCACTCCCTGAGCTTCGGTCCGTATCAGCTTGATCTGACAAAGGAGCAATTATGGTGTGAGGCGCAACCCGTGCGGCTCACTCCGAAAGCGTTTCAGGTGCTGTGCTATCTGGCGGGGCGTCCGGGACAGGTCGTGACGAAAGACGAATTATTCAGGGTGGCGTGGCCCGACACGGTGGTGGGCGATGCCGCGCTGACCATGTGCATCCAGGAGATTCGTAAGGCGCTCCACGATCAGTCAAGAAGCCCGCAGTATGTGGAGACGGTGCACCGGCGGGGATTTCGATTCATCGGCACGATAGTCAGTAGTCAGCAAGAGGAAAGGCAAAAGCCTGCCCTGAGCGAAGTCGAAGGGACAAATGGCAAAAATCAAAAGCCTGTCCTGAGTGAAGTCGAAGGGGCAACAGATGGATACAGTCTAGTGTCTAGTGTCCAGAGTCTAGAGCCAAAAACCCTGAGCGCATCTCCTGAAGATATTCAGACGCTAGACCCTAGACGCCAGACCCTAGACCCTCCACCGCCCACAGCTTCTCACCTATGGCCAAGCCGAGGCTTCGTCCTGGCTGCCGTGCTGCTGCTGACCGTGACAGTCCTGACCGTCCAATACTTGTCGCGTCCGACCCTCAGCACGCAGGACTCAGCCCTCAGGACTGAGGAGGCGAAATCTCCGTCCCTGCCGTTGCCGGACAAGCCTTCGCTGATCATGCTGCCGTTGGTGAATCTGAGTGGCGACCCAGAGCAAGAATACTTCAGTGACGGCCTCACCGAAGTGCTCACCGGCGCGCTCTCCAAAATCTCCGGCCTGTTTGTCATCGCCCGCAACTCGGCCTTCACCTACAAAGGCAAAGCCACAAAGGTGCAAGAGGTTGGGCGCGAGATGGGCGTGCGCTACGTGCTCGAAGGCAGTGTGCAGAGAAGCGAGCAGCGGGTGCGCATCGCCGTACAGTTGATCGACGCGACGATCGGCTATCATCTCTGGTCGGAGCAGTATGACCGCCCGCTCGCGGACATCTTTGCCTTGCAAGATGAGATCGTACAGAAGATCGTCACGACGCTGAAGCTCCAGCTGACACTGGAAGAGCAGGGGTACATCGTGCGCAAACACACCGACAACGTGGAAGCCTATGATGCCTTCTTGCGCGGCGTGGAGCACCATTTCCTCTACACCAAAGAGGACAATCTCCGAGCACGGCAGTGGTATGAGCAAGCGCTCGCCCTGGACCCACAGTATGCCGAGGCGTACGAGTGGCTCAGTATGACCTACCTCACGGAGTGGGTGTCTCGCTGGAGTACGGACCCCCAGATCCTGGAGCGTGCGTCTGCACTGGCGCACAAGAGTGTCGCCTTGGACGATGCCCTGCCGGATGCCCATTGGGGGTTGTGCAACATCTATGCGATGACCCAGCGGTATGAGCAAGCCTTGGCGGAAGGGGAACGGGCCATTGCGCTCGATCCTAACAATGCCGACAGCTATCAAATACTGGCGCAGGCGCTGGTCTTCGCAGGACGACCCGAGGACGCCCTACGGATGATGGCGCAGGCCACGCGACTCAATCCCCGCTATCCGCCGCACTACTCCTTCGTCTTGGGTGTGGCCTATCGTCTGACCGGGCGGCATACCGAGGCGATCGCCACGCTGCAGGACGTCATCCGCCAGAGCCCCAATTTTTCGTTTGCCTATATGAACCTGGCTCTGAGCTACCTGTGGCAATGGCTCGCGCAACAGAGCCCGGCAGGCCAGACGTTGAAGCCGGCCCTGGCGGCGGTGCAACAGGCCCTGGCGCTCAATGACTCCTTGTACTGGAACCACCAGGTCTTGGGAGCTATCTCCCTGTACCAACAGCAGTATGAGCAAGCCCTGGCGGAGATGGAGCGAGCGGTCGCCCTCGCGCCGACCGAGGCGCAGAACCATGCGGCGCTGGCTGAAGTGCTGAGCCGGATGGGGAGAACAGCGGACGCCCTGGAGGCCGCGGCCCAGGCGCTGCGCTTGAAGCCCGGAGTTGTGGACGGCCACTTAGCCAACGTCGGCGCCGCCTATGCCATAGCCGGGCGCTATGAGGAGGCGCGGGCTCCGTTGGAGCGCTATCTCAGCCGCTACCCCAATCTCGTGCATGCCCATCTCATGCTGGCGTTTGTTGACAGCGAGCTAGGTCAAGATGCCGAGGCGCAGAAGGAAGCCGCCGAAGTGCTGCGGCTCAATCCTCGCTTCTCACTCGAAGTGCATAAACAACGTATGCCGATCAAAGACCCAGCGGTGTTGGAGCGACTCATTGTGGCGTTGCGCAAAGCGGGGCTCAAATAAACACTGAATGGCGAATGCGGAACGCAAAATGAAAGACTGAACTATACAGTCCCTCATTTCTATCCTCTGCTCCTGGATTCCGGGTCTCGCCTTGCTCGCCCGGAATGACGTAGCCGCCGCCTGCTATCCTAATCCACCTGGTCCGCAACCGGGAGGAACGCGTCCAACGAGTGCACTTGAATTTTCTGCTCGTCTTTCGCTTCGAACATCACATACAGTGTGGGTAGGACGATGAGCGTCAAAACGGTGGCGGATAACAATCCGCCAATGATAACAACAGCAAGGGGTTTTTGTACTTCAGAGCCGATGCCGTGCGAGAGCGCCATCGGCAGCAAGCCGAGCATGGCTAACAACGCCGTCATCAATACGGTGCGTAGTCGCACCAAAGCGCCGCTCAACACCGCGTCGAATGTCGTCGCGCCCTGTTCGCGCAGTTGGTTGAAGTAACTCACCATCACTACGCCGTTCAACACGGCTTGACCAAATAAAGCGATGAAGCCGATGGCGGCGGACACGCTGAGGGGAATATGCGTCGCCAGCAGCGCGAGAATCCCACCAATAATGGAAAACGGCACGTTCGCCAAAATCAGCAACGCACTGCGCACCGAGTTAAACGCATTAAACAGCAACACGAAGATGAGCAAGATACTGATCGGCACGATGACGACCAACCGCGCCATCGCGCGTTGTTGATTTTCAAACTCCCCGCCCCAGGTCACAAGGCAACCCGGAGGCAAAGCCACTGCGGACCGCACTTTTTCTTGCATTTCCTGAACGAGGCTCCCCATGTCCCGCCCGCGAATGAAAACGCCTAGAGCGGCGACGCGCATGCCGCTCTCGCGGCTGATGTTCATGTTGCCGCTCTTAACCGACACCGCCGCTACTTGTTCAAGTGGAATGCGCAGCCCGCCGGGCGTATCGACGAGGATGTTCTTGATCGCCGTGATATCGCGCCGTTCGTCTTCGCGTAGGCGCACCACAACGCCGAAACGCTGCTCCCCTTCCCACATATCGGTCGCCACCTTGCCCCCGAGCGCGGTTTCGATCACGTCTTGCACGTCGGCAATGTTGAGGCCATAACGCGCAGCGCGCTGCCGATCAATCACAATTTGTAATTGGGGAATTTCTCCAGCCCGGTCGATAAACGCGCGCGCCACGCCACGGATCGGCTTGATCGTCCGCAAAATCTCCTGCGCCTTTTCCCGCACTACCGCCCCGTCCTGCGAGAACACCTTCACCACAATTTGCCCATCAATTTGTGAAATGCTTTCGAGGACGTTATCGCGGATTGGTTGCGAGAAGCTCGTCTCCACGCCAGGCAACGCATCAAGGGCGTGATCCATTTCTTCAATGAGTTGTTCTTTTGAAATTGAACGGCTCCACTCCGTCGGCGGTTTGAGATCGACAAAAATCTCAACCATATTGACTGGTTTTGGATCGGTGCCATCCTCCGGACGCCCAGCCTGGGACACCACGGAGACGACTTCAGGAAATTGCAACAAAATCTCCCGCATCCGTCGACACATTCGCAACGATTCACTCACCGACACGCTCGGCGACAGGGTGGCGTTGACCCAGACCGTGCCCTCATTCAGTTCCGGCAAAAATTCAGTGCCGAGCTGCGAGGCAAGCAGCAGACTGACCATCAACGCCCCGATTGCGGAAATGATGACGGCGCCGCGATGTTGCAACGCCCAGATCAGGATGGGCCGGTACACACGTTTACTTGCGCTGACCAAGAAGTTCTCTTTCTCCGGCAGTTGTTTGCGCAAGAGGAAAAAGCATAACAGCGGGACCAGCGTCAGCGAAAAGAGCAACGATCCCACCAGAGCCGAGGTCACGGTGTAGGCCATCGGCGCAAAGATGCGTCCCTCGTGCCGTTGCAGCGTGAAGATCGGCAGATGCGCGGCAATAACAATCAGCATGGAAAAGAGGGTGGGACGCCCCACATGCAGGGTAGCGTCAAGGATCACGGCCCGCAGCGAATCTCGATCTTGCTTGTGGGCAAGCTCAGAGAGTTCGCGGAAGATGTTCTCCACCACGATCACCGCGCCATCGACGATGATACCAAAGTCCATCGCACCCAACGAGAGCAGGTTTGCCGGAATGCCGCGCACTTTCAAACCAATAAACGTTGACAACAGCGCCAAGGGAATGATGATCGTCACAATGCCCGCCGAACGCAGATGCCCCAGGAAGAGGTACAAAACGAGGGTCACCAGCAGTGCGCCCTCGAACAAGTTTTTGAACACGGTCTTGAGCGTCGTTTGAATCAACCAGGTGCGATCGTAATACGGTTCAATCTGCACGCCCTTGGGCAGCACCGAATCATTCAGCATCTGCACGCGGTCTTTCACTTCATGCAGAACTTCGGAAGGGTTTTCGCCTTTGCGCATTAACACGATGCCGGTGACGACCTCATCTTCGGCGTCTTTCCCGACGAGCCCTTGGCGCGGCACGGACCCAATATCAACATCGGCAATATCTTTGACGAGCAACGGCGTCCCGCCCCGCTCGGCCACAAGGACATTCTCGATGTCGTCAACCGAACGCAACAGGCCGATGCCGCGAATGAGATACTGCTGTTCTCCTTGTTCAATGTAACTGCCGCCGGCGTTGGCGTTGCCACGGTCCAGCGCCGTGAGCACCTGCTGCATGGACACGCCGTATTCTTTCATCTTCGCCAGGTCGAGGCTAACTTGATAGCGCTTGATGAAGCCGCCTCGACTGACGACATCTCCCACCCCCGGGGCCATCTTCAGGTAGCGAGCCGCCACCCAATCCTGGATTGTGCGCAGATCCAGCGCCGCCACATTGTTCCCCGTGAGTCGATACCGATAGAGTTCACCCGCCGGTGAGGTGAGCGGCGCGAGTTGGGGCTGGACTTGTGGGGGCAGTTCAACATCGTGCAGCCGTTCGAGCACTTGCTGGCGCGCAAAATAGTTGGTCACTTCATCGTCGAACGTCAACACCAGGTAAGAGAGACCAAACTGCGTGTGCGAAAACATGCGGGTCGAGTGCGGCAAACCGCTCATCTCGATCTCCAGCGGAATGGTCACTTGCTTCTCGACTTCCTCGGCCGCGTGCCCCGGGAACAGCGTAATGATAGTCACTTGCACATCTGTGACATCCGGGAACGCTTCGATGGGCAAAGAACGAAACGCGGCAATGCCGCTGGCGATAAACAGCACGGTCAGCAACCCTAACAGGAGGGGTTGCTCTAAGGCGAACGTAATCACCCGTTTCAACATGGCAATTTAGTTGACCGCTTACTTTTCCTCTTGCAACCGTAGCATGAGCGCGCCGTCGCTCACGACCGCCTCTCCAGCGCGCAACCCGCTGAGGACTTTTAACTCGTTGCCGCTTGGCGCGGTTTCCACGGCCCGACGCACGAAGTCGCGCGCGCCCGTTTTTACATACGCAAACATCTGTCCGCCTTCGGTAAAGACCGCTTGCCGGGTAATAATCAGCGCCGGCTTTGCTTCGTCAACAATCAAGGAAACCGAGGCGAACATTTCAGCCTTCAGGCGCCCATCGGGGTTCGTCACCAGGAAGCGAACTTTTACGGTCCTGGTCGCGGCGTCCACCACATCACTCACGCGCGCCACCTGGGCGACAAAGCGCTGGTCGGGATAGGCCGTGGTGGTCACTTCTGCTTTTTGACCGACTTGCACCAGATGGAGGTCGCGCTCAAAAATGTCGGCGGCCACCCACACCGTGGACAGATCGGCAATCGTCACCAGGGAGGTGTTGTCAGGTTGGACAAATTGGCCCTCGGTTACCGCACGTTCAATCACGGCGCCACTGAGCGGCGTACGCACGGGCACGCGTGCGCTCGTTGCAGTCGAGGGCTGCCCCTCATGAATCTCGACGCCAAGCGCGCGCAGGGTTTCGCCGGTGCGGACCACGCGCGCTTTGACTTTGGCTAACTCGCTCTCGGCCTGTTGCAAGGCAATGCGAGAAGCCGCTTGATGGACGAAAAGATCTTGCGTCATGGCATAGGTCTTTTCCGCCAAGTCACGATCTTTCTGACTCTCGTAGTATTCATCCAGGGCGGCGGCGACCTCGCGGCTATGAATCCAAAACAAAACGGAGCCAGCTCGCAAGGTGTCGCCAATTTTAACATGGAGATCTTGCACTTGCCCGCTGACCGGCGCAAGAATACGCGCCATCTGCTCCTCGTTGAACTGCACTTTGCCGGTTGTGATCAACACCTGCGGCAAGGCTTTTTCGCGCAGTTCTTCCACCGTGATATTCTTCAGCATGGACTCATCGAGCGTCACCACTTTTCCCGCTTGGCCGACTGCAGGCTGGGCGTGTTGCTCTGTTGACGGCGCGTTATTGGCTTTGCTGGACTCGTCCGTACATCCAGACGCCAAGAGCCCCACCAACAGAGGGACCAGACATCCTCTCCATTTGTCGAGAGCCATTAGGTTATGACCTCCTTACCCAACGCCGCATTCAACTTCATCACCGCGCGCCGATAGCTGGCCAGGGCCTCAAGATAACTTTGCATGGTTTCATTATAGGCCCGTTGCGCATCGAGAAATTCCAAGAGCGACGAGGCGCCGGCGCGGTAGGTATAGGCCACGGTATCGCGCGCCTGTTGGGCGGGCGGCAACAGATCCTTTTCTATACTGTCTACTAATTCTTGCGCGGTGGTAAATTCCTCGTAGGCGGTATGCACCTCCACACGCACCTGCGCTTTCAGCGCCTCCAGTTGTCGCCCGATCTGCTCGCCTTCAGCCAGGGCGCGCGCGATCTCACCTTGATTCCGATTGAAGATCGGCGCGGGCACGCTGAGAAACACGCCGAGCGTATTGCCGCGTCCGTTCAGGCCCTCCTGCCGGCGATACTCGACCCCCCAGGTGAAATCGACCTGCGCCTGCGCCACTTGCAGCTTTAGATCGGCTTGGGAACGCGCCTGGGCGTGCTCCAGCGACAACACATCCGGTCGAGCAGCAAACGCCGAGGCCTGGAGAGCAGGCAAGGGCTCTGCAATGGCGCGCAGCGGCGCTCGCAATTCTCCGACAACGTCGAACGCTGCGGTCGTAGTTTTTCTACCAAGTAATAATTGGAGTTTTGTTTTTGCCGTGCGCAATTCCAACTCGCTTCGTTTAACTGTCGCCCGAAATTGCAACATCGCCACCTGTGAACGCGTCAACTCCAACGGCGCAATCGCGCCATCTTTCACTTTCACTTCGTTAATGCGGACCACCTCGGCAAAGGTCAACAGATTATCCGTCGCCAGCGTGAGAGTGGCCTTCGCCTGCAAGACATCAATGAAGGCGAGCGCCACCTCCAGGCGAAGCGAGCGGATGGATTCCAACAACCGCGCCTCAGCCGCCGCTTTTCCCAACGTCGCGGTTTCGATCCGCAACTCTCTTTTGCCGCCACGCTCGATCGGCACATCGACACGCCAGGAAATTTCCGGCGGACCAGCACTATTTCTACTGTTGAATCCCGTGCCCAACCAGTCCATGTGGTCACCGCTGAAACTCAGCACCGGATTTGGCCGCAGCCGCGCCGTGATGAGGCTTGCTTCCGCGATGGTCAAATTGACCCGTTCCGCCAACAAATTGAGGTTGGACTGTACCGCTTCCGTCAGCGCTTGCTCAATGGTCAGCGCATCGGGCAAGCCCCGCCCGCTTTCCTCTTGCGCGGAAACGCGAGAAACAAATACGACAACGCACAATAGCCAAAAGAATCGTTGATAGTGCATGAACGCTCATCGCTTGGAAGCTCAAGACGCACACTCGCTGAAACGAAGACCGCTCTGGTCTTCTCTCCATCAAGGACGGAAGAACGCTAACAGGAAGAAAGGGGCGGACTTCTGGCGCCCCAGAGACAAGAGAACAACGAACAAAGCGGCGCTGGCCTTTCACGAGAGAACCAGAGCCCATCTGCAAAAAAGGGAGAGAAAGGAAGAACGTTGAGAAGAAGAAGACTGTCGTCGTCTTGATCAGTATCTGGTAGCGCCACCTGCTCGTCTGGATCATCGTCATCGGGAATCACTGAAGTCCATTGAGCACGCGATTCGTCCCCACCTCCTGAAGAGAGCAAAAAAGTTGGCGCGGCGCACGAGCAGAACCCCGCCCGCAACGTAAATGACACGACCGCGACAAGGCTAAGCAATAGTGGCCAATATCGACAGTCGTAACGACGGCTTCCCGACAGGTGTGGCGACAGGCCCCAGAACATAACGGTAGTATTCTTCAGGAGAAACACACAAGTCTTGTAACGTAGAGACGCGCTCTCACTGATTTTTATCTTACGTGGTTACTGCACCAGGCGCAACTTCGCTGGGCCGTCACCGAAGAAGACTACCAGACGAAAGGCAGCAGTCGATACCGAACCTTTTGGCGATAGGCATCATAGCCTGGTAGATTTGTTGACAAATATTTTTCTTCGTTCAGTAGTCGGGCGACGATGACGCCACAGAACGCCACGGCAACCAACATCCCCCACAGCGAACCAAGCGCGACCGGCGTCGCCAGCAACATCAACAGGGCGCCCGCATACATCGGATGGCGAACAAGCCGATACAGCCCCGTTGAAACGACGTGCTGGTTCACCTCGACTTTTACGGCGCTTGCGGCGTAGCTGTTCTCTTTGAACACGAAAAAGATAATCACAAATCCCATCACGACCAGGACATCGGCTAGCAGCACGATCGGGATCGGCACGGTCGACCATCGAAAATGATGATCGAGCCCCGAAAGCACAATCAAGACGCAGACCAGCACGCTGGCGAGGGCCTGAATAATCTTTTGGCTTTTCTCGGTCTCGACGCTGGGCCCAGCTTTGAGCCGACGTTCCACGAGACCGGGGTCATGCTTCAGGAAATACCACGTCAGAAAGAATGTCGTAGCGAAGAAGATGACCCAGTAGAGCCACGCTTCCCAAAAATACAGTGTCCACGCCGGCGCGAAGAGCAAGACAGCGAAAACCGCTTGCAGCTTGACGAGCCCGATCAGAGCCTGTTTCGCAATGGTGTTCACGGTGTCGTTTCTTGCGAGGGCTGCACAGGCGCAGCGCACGCTACGCCTACATTCCTAGATTCATACGGCGTCCGGGCCCTGTCAACCATAAACTGCTAGTCCCACATCAACCCGCCATCGACGTTGAAGGACTGGCCGGTGATGTTTCGGGCTTCGTCCGACGCAAGAAAAGCGGCCATGTTGGCGATGTCATCGCCAGTATTCGAGCGCCGCAGCGGAATCGATGAGTCCATACGGGCAATTGCTTCCGCTTCGGTGATTTTCTCGCGCTCGACAATCTCTTTCATAATGCGATCATACATTTCGGTGCGGGTCGCGCCTGGACAAATCGCATTTACATTGATGTTGTACCTCGCAAGCTGAGACGCGCCGATGCGCGTCATGGCGATCACCGCGCCTTTGGAGCCCGCGTAGGAAATGTTCGACGTACCCCGAAACCCTTTCCCGGCAATCGACGCAGTGTTGATAATTTTGCCGGATTTATTTTTGACCATTTCCCGCGCCACCGCCTGCATGCAGAAGAAGACGCCTTTCGCGTTGACGGAGTGAATCCAGTCCCAATCCGCTTCAGTCACTTCAAAGAAGTCCAGCTTTTTGGTCACGCCGGCGTTATTCATAAGGATGTCGATGCGTCCGAACGTGTCCATCGTCCTGGCGACCATGTCGTTAATACTGCCGAGTTTTCCGAGGTCCGTCTTAATGAACAGTCCGCGTCGGTCATGGGCGCTGACTTCAGCGGCGGTCTGCTGACCAGTGGCTTCGTTGATTTCCGCAGCCACCACGTGCGCCCCTTCCCTGGCATAGCGCAACGCGATGGCTTTCCCCATCCCAACGCCTGCGCCGGTGACGATGGCGATTTTGTCTTTCAGTAACATGATGGATTCCTCCTTTTTCGACTTATATGCAGTAACACAGAAACGGAGAAACAGAGACGGGAAGAAACGGAGAAACGCAAGGAGGATTCATCTTGCGCCGATTCTCTGATTCAACGCTTCTGTTTCCCCATTCTCCAGCTCTCCGGTTCATGCCTTGCGAAATTCCGGCATCACTTCATTCGCAAACAACTCCATGCCGTACCGTGCGCGTTTCGGATCGCGGGCTCCAGCGTGAAAATAAAAGGCGACTTGGTCAAGGCCAAACTCATCATCGAGTTCCTGCAACCGGCGACGACATTCCGCCGGGGTGCCAACCACGGCCCGTTCTTCTAGATGGTCGGGCATCGACAGCGCAAAATCCAAGAATGCGCGGAATGGGTCCTCCGGCCTGAACGCTTGCAGGGCCTCAGGCGGCACGAACGACGTAAACAACCGGGTGTAGTTGTAGGTGGACTCCCTGCCATCGCGCATCGCCGCATTGTGGTCAGGATCAACAAATAAGAAAAAGATGAACGTGGTGCGCTTCGGCGTATGACCGTGCTCTTTGAGCCCCGTGCGATAGCGTTGCAGGCGCGATTGCACCTCCGCGTGCGGCCCAGTGAGCCACGGCACAACGAACGCGTTATCCCCCGTTTCCGCCGCGGTCTCAAAGGACTCGAGGCTAATCGTGCCCCGATAGATGGGCGGATGCGGCTTTTGCATCGGCTTCGGCGAGAGCGCTAGCGATGGCACCTGCCAGAACTTTCCCTCATACGAGAAGGGCTCCTGGGTCCAGGAGCCGCGAATAATCGCCAAGGACTCTTCATAGCGAGCGCGGCTTTCGCGCGGGTCGACACGGAATCCTTCAAAATGTTTGGGAATGATGCCGCGCCCCACCCCGAAGTTGAGGCGGCCATTGCTCAGGATGTCGAGCATGGCGAAGTCTTCGGCTTTACGCAGCGGATTTTCAAACGGCAACAGACTAATCGCCGTCCCCAAACGGATGCGTGAAGTTTCACGGGCCACAGCAGTGAGAAACAGTTGCGGGCTGGGGCACAGGCCGAACGAATAGAAATGTTCTTCGCCGCCCCACACCGAATCGAACCCGAGCTTTTCCGCCAGCACCATCAAGTCGAGCGTGTCACGATAGTATTGTACTTCGTCGTGTCGATCGCGAAAGAAGTCGAACAAGGTAAAAAGACCAAATTCCACAAAACCCTCCTTGCAGCATGTTGCGTGAAAACCTTAGGCCAGCGCTTGTTTAAACATATCTACACTGAGCCGCACTACTGTGTCGAATCCTTGCGCGTACGTTTCATAGTGCGAGATGCCCGGCAAGATATGCAGTTGCTTCGGCTCGCGCGCCTTCTCGTACATGCTCACGCATTCCTCGAAACCGGTGAGATAATCCAACTCGGCGCCAATGATCAGCACGGGGCGCGGCGAAATCTGATGAATCACTGCTTCTGGTTTGTATGAGAGAATGTCATCCGCCGTCTCCAGCGGCAATTCCGTTTTTAATGACGCGATGGCCCCACCACCGCTGTAAAATTTCTCCTCCGCCGGCGTGGGCACGAGAATCTCATAGGTATCGACGTATTCAGAAGTTCCAGTGAGCACGCGACGCTCGCGATCTTTTTCAATGCGTCTGCGCAACGCCCAATACTCCCACAAGCGGCGGCTGTTGCGCGCCCAGCGGTCGCCGTCGCCGAAGCCCACGACGCTGACAATAGCTTTGGTGCGCGGGTCTGCTGCGCCAGTTGAAATCACATTGGCTCCGCCGTAGCTGATGCCAAACAGGGCGATACGACTGGCGTCGATTTCTGGTTGGAGTCCTAGAAACGTGGTGGCGTTGATAATGTCCTCGTCGCGTTCCCTGGAAATCAGGCGATTTTTCGGCCCTTCGCTCTCGCCGAAGCCGCGATAGTCAAACACGAAGGCGGCGTAGCCCTGTTTCACAAAGGCGCGGGCAAAGTCAGGAAGAATCACTTTACGGTTGGCGCGCAGGCCGTGGCAGCACAGCACGGTGGGCCGCTTTTCTCCTGAGCGGAGCCCATCCGGCAGGTACAGCGTACCAAACAGTTTGAGTCCGGCACTGTAAAACGTGACCTCTTTTTCCATCGTCAGTTCCTCCTTTTTTGCTTGGAACCCGCTACCGGCTGCGGTGAAGGCGGCGGAGCCAGAATGTCAGCCACTTTGCGTTCCGCATCAGCAGTGTACGCCGCTGCGTCCTCCGGCAACAGTAACCGTTGCGCTTGCAAGTCCTGTACGGCTTGAGAGATTTGATTCAGGTAGCTTTTGGGCTGCGGGTAGCGCTCGAACAAAGAGGGGCGCGGGTCTCGGGCAGCGTTACGTGCGGCTTTCGTTTTCGCGAAAGGAATGAACTGCCCCAAGTTTCCACACATTTCGCCCTGAGTATCGGCTCGCACGGCCCAACCCGTGTGCGTCCCAAGAGGAACGGCAATGTCAGGTAAACGAATGCCGCCGAGGTCGTTCCCATCAGCGTCGATCTTTGGCACGAGCGTGGTGTACTGTGTCTGCGGACTGCGGGCGATGATCTCACCATACTGGGCGTATGTCTGATTAGCCCGTCCAATGTGGTTCACGCCGGGGATCTTGGGAAACCGCGCCACACTGTCTGTGACAGGAACGAGAGTCCCGTTCTTGTGCGTCGGAACCATACTTTCTGGCGGCGCGACGCCATTACTGATCCACTCGTCTAACGCAACCAACAGCGCCCGCATCACTGGGCCACGAAAAGCAGGATTTTGTTCTTGTTGACAATTGCCTTTCGGCAAATGTTCCCCAAGCGACGTGGTCAGGTGCGGGAAGAGCGGGAAGTGTTGCGCGCTAGCGAAGAAATAGAGCCGAACTTTGTCAGAAATCGACACGTCGTTCCCTTGCGCATCAGTATGGAGCAACGAGGCGCTTTTGCGCCAGTACTCCGTCGCCGTGTTTGTCACCATTATCAAAGGATCAACGCCATCACCCGTCTTGCCGCTTCCTTTGCGGAGCACGCCGTCTTGCTTCTCGGTGAGAGGATCGCGCTGTGACCCGTAGGCAAAGGGAAACCAGTTTTCCGGAAAGCCAAAATCTTGATGACCGCCTTGGGTGCGGCTGGGCTGACCGAAAGCAAAGTTCGTGTAGGTTTTGCCTGCACCACCGATGTCCGCCATCACCCCATCGAACACGATCCGTTTGCGTTCATCCTGGTTGAACCCTCGATAAATGTGCTCTTGCAGATAGCGACCAGACTGCGAAATCCCTAAGGCAAGGACTTTCTTCACGTCGACTTCCTTGTCAGTGAGCCGCAAGGGATTCGGCGAGCCGTGGTCGTCGGCGGCCTGATAACGCAAGAACGACACGACATCGCGAGTCACGGCGAAGCCGAGCCCGAGCACCGTGGGGTTCTTTCCCGTGTAGACAAATTCATAGAGCAGGCCGGATTCAAATTTTGGAGACACGGAGACGGTTTGCGCGTCAAGAAAGCTCCAGCAGCGGATCGCTTTCACGCCAGTGACGCAAGGTGGAATGATCTGCGGGGTTTCCCCTTCTGCTTTTGCCCGGACCGTCACTTGCATGCGCTCAGGGGCAAGCGCATCAACTGGATAACTCAACGTTGCGGTTTGGTGGTTCGGCGGATTGGTTTGCTGCTGGCCCACAAATAAATCGCGCACGACTCCGGTGAGGGGTTTTCCCTTGTCCAGAGGGATCGGTAATTCCGCGCCCATAGCCTGAGGTTTGGGATCGATGCAGCATTGCGCCCCGGTCTTCCCACGCACTTGCCAGCCGCTCCAGGCGATGGCGTATCCCTGTCGCATGAGAAAACCGTTGCCGACATCTTCCGCTTTGGTGGGATCGTTCGTCTGCTCTCCAGACGGCGCGTTGTTCATCATCACCAGGTCAACTTTGTTGCCGCGATTAATAATGCCGTAGAAAAGTTTATGATTGCCGCGCGCGAGATCAAGCGGCTTGAGCAGATAAAAGTCCGTGCTGTACTCGACGCGCCCGGCGGCGTTTTGCGGCGCTTTGTCCAGATTGACAATGTTCACATTTTCAGGCGCGCGCGGGTCAACCTCGCCAAACATGTGGCCCACAAGTTTCTCATACTGTCCGACCGAGCCGAACTCTTGCCCGTCAAAAGCTGGAGCCTCGGTGCGCTCGATAACAATTTTAGTGATGCGCGCCTCAGCTTCCCGTGACGTCAACACGCTGCTCATGCCCACGCTTACGGACAGGAGGAAGACGAAAGAAACGTACAACATAGTGCGCCCCTACTATCACTAGACCCTAGGCGCCTGCAAGCATTTCCGCCTTGACTTAGTCCGTTCGCTGCTGAATAGTCGCAAAGATCAGAAACTTTTTTAGGAGGGTGGTATGAAACTTTACAATCTGGATCTGAGTAATTTCGCAACCAAGACTCGCATTGCCCTGTATGAAAAAGGAGTCAACTTCGAGAAGATCAACCCGCCAGGCGGCCTGGGCTCTGCGGACTACAAAAAGGTCAATCCACTCGGGAAAGTACCAGCTTTGGTGCTCGACAATGGCGAGCTGATCGCCGAGTCGGAAATCATCAACGAATACCTGGAAGATAAATATCCGGAAAAGCCGCTGTTGCCGAAAGATGCGGAAGGGCGTGCGCATGTCCGCGCCTTCACCCGTTTTCATGATCTATATCTGGAGCCGCCGCTGCGCGCTCTCCTCCCGAAACTCTTCGGGCAGAAGCTCGATGACAAATTCGTGGAAGAGAAAGTGGCGGAGATCAACATGCGTCTCGATCAATTGGAAGCGCACATTGGCAGCCCCTGCGCCGCTGGCAGCTCGTTCACGCTGGCTGACGCAGCATTGGCGCCAACAATCTTCTTCATGACGAATTTCCTGCCAGGATTTGGCTCCAAAGGTCCAGGCGAGGAGCGTCCGAAAATTGCCGCCTGGTGGGCGGCTGTTCAGAAACACCCATCAGCGAAAAAAGGGCTGGACGAACAGCAAGCCGCGCTGACTGCGATGATGAAGAAGTAAGACGCCGCTTCTATTTCTTCTTTGCGACTGGGGCTTTTTTCGACGGAGCTTTTTTCTCTTCCGGCGGAGCTGAAGGAGGCTCTTCTTTCACTGCAGGCGGGGCAGGAACTGTCGGAAAAG
>CAYTVL010000032.1:0-70196 GCA_964441775.1 uncultured Enterobacteriaceae bacterium | reverse complement strand
CCCTCGGGCACGTCAGGGGCCTACACGACGGTGAAGGCAGCTCCAGGCGAGACGGTCATCCTGCGGCCCACCAGTGGGGGCGGCGGCGGCGACGCGATCTGGTTCTACGGTCAGAGCTACATCATCCTCGATGGCCTCATTATCGATGCGGCCAACGTCTCCGTCACTGGTGTACGATTCAACAATAGCGACAGCAACGGCTCTCACCACATTCGGCTCCAAAACGTCGAAGTAAAGAACGCGCCCCGGTCTGGTTGCCTCTTCGTGCAAAACGGACTGGAGCACGATCTGCAGTTCATCAACGTCAAAGGCCACAACTGTGGCAGCACCTCCTATCATCACGGGCTCTATCTCCGAGGCAGTAACCATTTGGTGGATCACTGCGAGTTCTATAGCAACGCCGGCGATGGGATACAGCTCTACAACTCGGTGGGCGGCAATAGCAATAACACCATCCGCAATTCCAGCCTCCATGATAACGGCTCGGTCGGCTTAATGCTTGGGTCGGGCAGCAACAACGTAGCCTATAACAATACGGTGTACGGGAACTCGCGCACCTATTTCGGCGGAGGCATTTACGTGAACTGGGGCGCGGTGAACAACCAGGTCTACAACAATACGGTGTCCAGCAATAATGGGTATTGTATCTATGTCGGTTCTAGCAGTACGGGGACGCTCGTGCAAAATAATGTCTGCCGGGCCAACAGCTACAATTCGATCCAAAACTTAGGGCAAGCTTCTATCATCAGTAACAATTCCAACTAGCCCTTAGGCGACATGTAGCGCTTACGCATGCTTCGTCCGGGGCAGAGGAACGCCAAATGTGTATTCACTTGGCGTTCGGTGGGACCATGCTGGGGAAGACGTACATTTTGACATTGTAGTGACAAATGAAATCCTCAGGTTGCGAAATGATTCCGCCATTATCAGCGTCCAAGGGGACGAAGCCAGCGGATGGACAAGCTTATGTGAAAATCAAGGGGTGGGGTGAGGCGTAAAGCGTCAGGCGCGAGGTGAGTCTTTTTACGGCTGCACTGCCTCGGCCTGGCTCTCTTCATCTGCTCGCGCAGCCATTTGTAGAGACCACCGTACTTCTTCTTCCTTGAAGAAGAAGGCTCCCTTTTTCTTCGTCGACAATAGCTTGATTACTTCTTGATACAGAGCGCCGGCGGCAGCCGCCGTGGTCAGCACGATTTGACGATTCTGTGCGGGCAAGTCAGGGTAGATCGTGGCGAGAATGTACTGATGCTCAAGAAGCGCCGTTGCTGCACGTTCTGCCAGAGCTTCTTTTTGAGGCAGCGCGGTTTGTTCGTCGAGTACAGTTTTCGCCTGCGTGAGATACGCTTGATACCAGGCGGCGGCGATCTGCGCCGCCTGACTCTGGTCCCCCTTGAGCATGGCTTCGAGCTCAGCCAGTTTTTTCTTCGCAAACGAGAGGCACAGATGCAGCTTCGTTTCTGGATAGCGGGTCAGTAGCAACTGGCCTTTCTCTTTGACAATCTCCAACGCATACCATGCGCTGTCCGGCGTACGTCCGGGGTCCGGCAGCCATTCAATATCGCCAAAAGCGGTGACAAAACCATGACCAGCATCGAGTGGAGCAGCAAGACAGAGAACATACCAAAGGACGAGCAACAGGTGCGAGCTTCGGCGCCGCAGGATCGCTTTCATGAAGCAGGACCTTGAGCCATAGCGGGAGGTGGAAGTAACGAATGGATAGTAGTGTCCATCCCTTCTTCATATTCCACCACTTTCACCATGAAATCGGCCACGAGCGGCGTTCCACCCGGCGCGCTTTCAAAATAAACTTTGTAGACTCCTGACGCAGGGAAGATGTGATGGACGGGCAAGTCCGGACCGAAGAACACCTGCTTCGCCGGGCCGCGCATCAACTGCACCATCATGCGCGCCATGTGATCGGGATTACTGGCATGGTCCTTCATCATCGCCATCATCGCCGCCATTTCCGGCGTGTAGGTATGCTGATGGCCAAAGTGTTCACCGTCAAGGCGCCACGACGCCATGTGGACTTCGGTCCCGAGATGCAGCTTGAGATCTGAAACTGGAGCGCCGTTCCTCATCAAGTGACACACCAGTTCGGTCTCATACCCAGCGATCAGCGGGTCCGGAGACGTGGTGAGCGAGACTTGATAGGGACCAAAGGACTTTTCTCGCCGCAAGTCCTCTTTCATCGCGGTAAGAGGGGGGGGCCCTGTAACTGTCACGGCAAACTGCTTGACCCAACTGTGATCTTTGTACGTAAACTCACTGGCAATGAGATAATCGCCACCGTAGGGAAAGACGTGAGGAAAATGAAACGTGGCGCTGTCGAGGTCCTGTTGCGTCACCGGGGCAAAATCCTCGTGGTGCGTATGGGCGAAGGAGCCAAAGTCTTTGCTCACGATGAACGTATGAATGATGCGTTCATGGAGAATTTGCAGATCATGCACTGGCTGCTTGGTGGCAGAGTCGAGGACTCGATAGGTCAACTGGGTTTCTTGCTGGGCGCGAGGCGGCGTCGGCTCCAGGGCAAGCTCCAATCGATACGGACCGGATGGGCGCCCAACGAGGAGCATCTCTTGCGGTTGACCACCACAACCGGACAACTCGACGAGCACGATCAGGAGCAGCCCGGCGATTTGGCGGTCTCTGAAAAAAAGGTGATACAATAAACGAAAATGCATAGGGCGCTCCTACTTGCTGGTCATAGTGCGTTGCATGAGGAGTGTCAAACGAGGAGGTTGAATTCGCTTCTGTGAGTGCTTTAATAAGTTGTTGTTTCTACTATGGTTTCGTTGAGGGTCGTTGCTTTTCGCTGCGGCTTCCTTTATACGAAGGAAACCCTTATGAACGGATGAGTCCCCCAATAGGGATGTGGAGGGGCGCCGTGTATTCATTTGGTGGAGGACTGGAGAAATGTCCGTTGATCCCCGGATGGTTCATTTATACAGCTATTATCGCGATGCTGAATTAAGAGGAGCGACCTTACTCCTCAAACTCATGATGCGCATTGATGACGTTGAAGCACAAGTGAAACTCTCTCGCCATTTGGCTGACGAAACTCGTCATGCCTGGCTCTGGACGAAGAAAATCGCTGACATGGGGGCTACCCCGGTACGAGTGGAAGATGGCTATCAAACGCGTATTGGTCATAAAGTCGGCATCCCCAAAACCTTGATCGATCTTTTTGCCTTAACCGTTGTTGTGGAAGAGCGCGCCCAACAGCGGTATCTCGAACATGCCCGACGGCCAGATTGCGAGCCAGAGACCTTGGAGATTCTGCGCGAGGTCACGAAAGACGAGAAATGGCACATCGGCTGGATTAAAAACAAACTGAAAGAGTTAGCGCAAGCGAATGGCGGAGAAGAGAAAATGCGCGCTACGCTTGAACGCTATCGAAGCATTGATCGGAAGGTCGTCGCGGAAATGGTGGCCAAAGAGCGTGACGCGTTCGGCTTTTCCTTCTCCGACGCGCCGGACTCCGGTCCATCGGCAGAAACCGCGTTGTAAATCCATTGCCTCGATTTATGGAGTCTCGGCCAGCGTGGCCTCTGAACCTCCCATCGCTGCTCCTCTTGTAGACGAGACTCCGACCGAGCCCTCGTCTGCTCCCGGCCAACCTGCACGGAAAAAGAAGGTGATTCGCCCAGCGCGGGTCAAAAACCCACGGGTGGCGCGTTGGGAGTACCGACTTTTTCATCTCCTCTTCTCATTCTTTCGGTGGCTGCCGTTTTTTGTCTCGTTCCGGTTAGGCGAAGGCATCGGCTGGCTGCTCTACATAGTTGACTTTCCACATCGACGCGTGGGTCTGAAGAATCTCGCGTTTGCTTTTCCCGAAAAGAGCGAGGCTGAACGCCGCGCGATCTTGCGCGAGAGCATGCGTAATCTCGGGCGGCTCATCGCGGAATTCTGCCATCTCCACACGCTCACGCAAGAGAACATCACGGAACGCGTGCGACTTGCAAACCCTGATCAGTGGCGTTCCCTCGTCAGTCAATTCCGCTCAACTGGGGCCTTGATCCTCACCGGTCACTTCGGCAATTGGGAGCTACTCGCGTGCGCGCATGCTCACTACGGATTACCGGTGCACATTATTCACCGTCGCTTACGCAATCCTTTGATTGACGACGCCATCGTGCAGGAGCGGGAGCGATGCGGCAATAAAGTCATTCGCAAAACCACCGCCGGCATCGAAGTCTTTCGTGCGATCAAACAGAAAGCCATCGTCGTCGCCGCAGTAGATCAAAACGCTTCGGGTCGCATGGGCGTCTTTGTGCCGTTTTTTTCGCGCTTGGCTTCAACGTCCAGCGGGCTTGCGGGGCTTGCCCTCGTTTCAGGCGTACCGGTGATTCCGGTGGTGCTGGTGCGGGAACAGGGTTCGTGGCGCCATCGGATCGAGATTTTACCACCAGTAGAGCCGGTGCGCACAGGCAATCAAGAAACGAATTTGCGCGAAACAACGGCGAAGTTTACCGCTGTTTTTGAACAATTTGTGAGACAATATCCTGACCACTGGTTATGGATCCACAAGCGCTGGAAACGCCGGCCAGATGGGGAGGCCCCACTTTATTAAACGGCATTCTTGTTCGTGCCGAGCCTTGCGACAACACGCAGAGCAGGCTAGTCGCAACACGATTTTTCAGCGTTCGGTCAGGAATCGACCTTTTGCAGCAGCACGTCTGACGATCCTAACAATTCGCGCACGGTGTGGAGTTTGTACTCCTTCTCGTAAAAGATGCGCCGGATGCCGGTATTGATTAACACCTTCAAGCAATGAATGCAGGGGGTGTGGGTGACGTAAATATCAGCGTCCCGGATGCTGACGCCGTTCTTCGCTGCTTGAGCAATAGCGTTGATTTCGGCATGAATGGTCCGATAGCAATTCTCTTCGGTTTCACCGCTTGGGGTTTTCGACTGATAAATGAGGCACCCCACTTCCGTACAGTGCGGCAACCCAGCCGGTGAGCCATTGTAGCCTGTGGCGAGAATGTTCTTCTCTCGCACGATCACCGCGCCGACTTTCGCGCGGTTGCACGTTGAACGTTCAGCGACCTGCCGCGTAATCGTCAAGAAATATTGGTCCCAAGATAATCGTTGTGTCATGGGCGGTAAACAAAAGTGAAAGGCCGCATGGGAACAGGGGGCCTTTGCTGGTAGCGAATATGAACAACCTCTCCCGAAGGCAACCCTGGCCGATCCGCCATGCTGATAGGCACGGGCATGAAAGTAAGAGCGAACAAACCGATCGTGCACCACGCATAGAGTTTCCGTCGCGGGTCCAACGGAGAAGCTAAGTCGAGAGTAGGGGGATGATCTAATCCCAAAAACGCGAGCAGCACCACCCAGAAGAACCAGCCTTGCCAGCCTTGAAATCCCAGCACGAGGATGCCAACGAGCGTGAAGCGTGAAATCCATCGGTGGGTGCGACCAAACAAGGAATACATGACATGCCCGCCATCGAGTTGCCCAACCGGCAAGAGGTTCAAAAACGTCACAAAAAGACCAAACCAACCAGCCAACGCGATGGGATGCAGCACGATGTTCATGTTGTCAGCAGAAATATTGAGGACCAGGCGCGTCAGCGCTGAGAAGAGGAAAGAGTCTCCTAAAAGGATCCCTCCCTCCTCAAGTGGATTCAAGGGTCGCACTTCGGAAAGAGAGAGACCGAGTATAATTGCGGGAACGGCGAGCACAGCCCCAGCCCAGGGCCCGGCGGCGCCAACATCGAATAAAGCGCGTCGATTTAACGGGGCCGATTTCATGCGAATGAACGCGCCAAAGGTGCCGACCAAAAGCGGAGGACCTGGAATAAAATAGGGCAACGTTGCGCGCACGCCGTGATGACGAGCAAGCACATAATGCCCCATTTCATGACACAACAAGATTGACAATAGCGTAATAGAGAACGGCAACCCTTGGACAATCGTATACGGGTCAGCTAGCGGATTGGCCCCTTGCTGAAACGCGCCAGCTAACGATGTGGTGATAAGTGTGGCGGCAAAAAGCACGAGATGCAGGAACGGGACGCGGCGCGGTTTTGCGGTGAGCACTTCAGTCGGTGGTGTGGAAAGAGAAAAAGACCCATTCAAACGGTATGAGTCGTGCGGCATGGGGAGTGACATAGTCTTTTCAATCCTGTGGTTTCTCAGTGACCAGGCACTGGACGCGTTGGCCTACGTGCACGGTAAAACGTCGGGCAGCAGATCCATTCCGCACGGCAATTTCCAACATTCCCCAACTGTTGAGCAAAGCAACAGGAGCCCCCACTGCAACCGCTGCATACGTCGCATCGATACCGTTTAGGTGCACGTCCCCGATGCTAACCAAAAGGACCTCTCTTGAAAAGGGGCGTAAATCCGCTTCGGAAATATTGGTGATGACATTGCCGAAGTGGTCGATATGGATGACACAACCAATAATTCCGTTCGGCTGAGGTTGAACAGGCGGCAAAGAGAGCTGTTCCATCGTGGGAACGATAACCCCACAGCGTTCAGGAGCAACACCGCGTGACACATGTGCGGCCATGGGCGCAAAGAGGTCGCGCCCGTGAAAGGTGCGGCTTTGTTGGGAAAGAAAAAACTGAGCATTTGTCAAGTGGATAATACGCACGAGAGAACCCACAGGCGCAGCCAAACTCAACAGGCCATTATCAGGGCCAATGAAGAGAGCGTCCTGCGTTTCGACAAGAAGAGGGCGGCGGCGGCTTCCTACTCCAGGGTCCACGACAGCAAGGTGAATAGTTCTCGGCGGGAAAAACGGCGCTGCACTTCGCAGCAACAGCGCACCGGCAAGAATATCTTGAGGAGGAACTTCGTGAGAAAGATCAACAAACGTCAAAGCGGGATTGATGCCCAACATCACCCCTTTCATGACGCCCACAAACGCGTCGCGCGCGCCGAAGTCCGTGAGTAAAGTGACAATACGTTGCTCCATACTCGCTTTCCCAACCCTGCACCATAGCCAAGCGTCGACGCCTCGACAACTCGGTTTTTCCTTCTCGTCATCATGCACTCCAACTTTCGTGCGCCTCTCTTGCCTTTTCTGTGAGTGGCCGATACTGTTCCCGCCACGAGCAGACGGGTTGCCCTGACCGTCGCAACCCTGCTTAGATTTGCATTACATTTTTCCATTCGCCTTCCGATGCAAGCCGTGCTGTTTAAAATTCCTGGGCAAGAGTGGCGCTGGCTCGGCGGTATGACCTTGCTTGAACGCAATCTGCGGCTCCTCGACGGTGTTGGGGTGGAAAAAGTGCTGGTGCTGCACCCTCCCGGCGATGGTCTGCCGGTGTTTACCGTGCCGCGCGAACTTGCGTTAGAGGTCATTCGCAGCCCGCTAGAAATCGCGACGGCGGACCCCTTGACTGTTCTGCCTGCTCTCCATGAAGAAGTGGACAAGCCTTTTCTGCTGTTCGATGCGAACCTCTTGGTTGATCCGCGCGTGCTCGACACGATGGCGCGACAGGCCCCCCCCTGCTTTATGGTGCTCGGTAATGGCGCGTACCCACCGCCCTGGCGGATTGGTATGCTTTCTCCCCGGCACCTCACGCTTGGAAACGAAGTGCTGCGCAAAGCGCAACGCGTCTCTCTCCTTGCGGTTCCAGCGTATAGCCCCGAACTGCGCGGAGAAGCCGCGCCCTATTGCGAGAAGATGCACTCAGACGGGGACTTGCATCGCGGCTGGCATTTGTTAATCGATCGTGTGTCCAAGCGACCAGCGGATGTGGTGGAAAAATATCTGGCCCCACCGCTGGAGAACTGGCTTGTGCGCACGCTATGTGACACGGCAGTGACGCCTAATCATGTGACACTACTGTCCATCGCTTTTGCACTGGCGAGTGCTTCCTTGTTTTACCAGGCCTTGTTTTTTCTCGCCGTGTTCTTCGCCTTGGTGGCGGTGGTGCTCGATGGCGTTGACGGTAAGCTCGCACGCGTCAAACTCATGACCTCGCCTCTGGGTAAGCTAGAATACATTGTCAAATTCTGTTGTGAACACGCGTGGTACCTAGCGCTGGCGGCGCGGTTAATACGACTCGGCCATCCGACCGCGTTGCGCCTGGGCTTGCTGTTGACCGCCTGCAACCTGAGCGACGCCCTTCTTGGCCATCTCTTCAGCCGACTCAAAGGAAAAACGCTCGACGAGATGTCACCCTTTGATCAACAATTTCGCTTGATCGGCGGTCGCCGCACGATTTACTTGCTTGTCCTGTTGGTGGGCTTCATCATGAGCGCGCCATTCCCCGCATTGCAAACGATCTTGGGCTGGGCGGCAGTGACGACGCTGATTCATGCTGTACGCGTGGCGTTTCATCTCTGGGGGCCCACGGCAAGCCCTTCCGGTCAGGCATGATTACTTTCGATTGCGGCCAAGTTTGTACGTCAGCAATCCTTTGGCGATGCGTTCCCCGCTGGGAGAGAAGACGTCAATGTCAACAAAGACAACGCTACGACCGCGTCGAATCACCTGCGCCTCCGCAATCAGGTCAACCCGCTCTGCCCCAGCCAGATAGTTGACGGTCATGCTGGCCGTTGCTCCTCGGGTCACGTCAGGGGCGACATCCGACCACACCGCCACTACCCCAGCAGTGTCAATCAAGGAAGCAATGGCGCCGCCATGCACAATCTCCCCGTTCGTGCGTAGCTCCGGACGGAAAGGTAATCGCAGACGACAGAAATCTTTTTTAACTTCGTCAACGCGAAAACCGACAAGCGCGGAAAAGGGTTCAAGGCTAAGCTGTTCGTCGTGTTCATTCATGGCGAGGTGGTCCGCTTCCTTTCTTCACCAGCGCGGCATGTCCAGCAATGGAATACCGAGAGCATTCTTGCCAATGAGTTCACGCATGCGCGCATTCGAGAACGGATGGTTCACCCCGGCGCGCACATCGCGGTGGTACCGTTCGAGCGGATGCTTTTTGAGAAAGCCGACCGCACCGACAATTTCCATCGCCAGATCGACAATCCGCAACGCGTTGTTCGTGGCAAAATACTTGGGCATGCACACGCGCCGCAACCCATCCTCACCAATGAACTCTTCACCGTTGCCCCACGCCCTCGCCGTTTCCAGCGTATAGGCGCGAGTCGCAGCCAGCAGAGTCTCCGCTTCCGCCACGGCGAACTGCACGCCGGGAAGATATTTGATCGGACGCGGCAATGGCATCGGTTGGTGACGACCAGTAAACTCCTTGGCAAAGTTAAGCGCTGCAATCGCAATGCCGGTATAAATAGACGCAATGCTGAGCGAGAACCAGGCGAAAAGGCTGACGTCTTCGGGCAGGATTTCGCCGATGCGCCGGAGCCGCAGTACGTTCGCCTGCGGCACGCGGCACTCGGAAATCACCAAATCGTGACTCGCCGTGCCGCGCATGCCCATCGCATCCCAGGTCTCAACAATCTCAAGCCCCGGCGTCTCACGGGGCACGATAAAGGTTCCACCGAATAGTCCAGCGTCAGGGTCTTGGACGGTCACCAGCACCATGAAGAAATCGATCACCGGCGCCAAGCTCGTGAAGGTTTTGCGCCCATTGAGAATGTAGGAGTCGCCGTCTTTGACGGCGCGCGACACAAACAGCCCCCAGTTGCCGCCGGTCTCCGGCTCAGTCAGACCACCGCCCATAATTTTCCGCTCATGACCAATCGCCTGCAGAAAAGACTGCGCTTGTGGGCGGAGTAAATCTCCTCGTTCGACCATAGAGCCCAGACCAAAGAGGTGCATGTTAATGGCGAGGGCGGTCGCGCCGCATCCTTGAGCGAGCCGTTCTTGGCATAACAAAAAGTCGACCAAATCGGCGCCCAGCCCGCCTTGCTCTTCGGGTAGCACGAGGGTGGTATAGCCAGTCTCTTTCAAACGGGCGATGTTTTCGAAAGGAAAAGAGCCGTTCCGATCATGCTCTGCTGCTCTCGTGGCGAACTGATCGGCGAGTTCGCCGGCAAGGGTGGTCAATCGCGTGCTGCGGTCTCCGTGCATACTATTTCTCGATTTACAGCAATTCTTATTCGGGTGTGTCCTAGCCTGCTTTCCCGCTCGCTCTGAGCGTAGCCGCACCAGCGGCGGAGTCGAAGAGGAAATGGGCTGGCCTTCGACTTCGCTACGCTCAGAGCGAGCGGTGGGCAAGTTGGGACTCATACAAAGGAGAACCGTTATAGGTCATTATTCTCTGTTGCACCAGGATTACGTCGGGAACTATCCGAGTCTGGACCGCACCTTTGGGGAGCGGCTTAGGTGGGGCTTCGTAAGGAAAAAAGGCAACAGCAATAATCGCATACAAAAAACACCCCAGGGCAATGAAAGGGAGATTCCCGGTAAACGTCACCGGACCGACATCCACGGCCTTCTTTCCCGTCCACCAGCGAATCAGCGAGACGACAACAATCGCAACGGCCGCAGCAATCAGAGCAGGATAGGTAGCGAAGGTCAGCGGCGTCCGCTCCACGCCAGCATCGAGGTACGGTTTGAGACGAAGCCCTGAAGTCAGCGCCGCAATAATCACGGACAACGCGGTAATGCCGAGACCATACAGCTCACCTGTGGCATTCATAGAGGCGTCCCTTCTCTCCTCACCGTGATCAAAAGATACCGTTTTCTCTAGCTGGTTGTCTCGCGCTTGTCGAAGGGGCCAGGCGGTTCACTCCCTTGCTCCTCCCCAGGGAAGACGGTATAGAGGACCCTCTCCCTGCAAGGCGGAGAGAGGAGACACAGGCGTGATGTACATCGACTTTCATACGCATACCACGCGCGGGAGCGCGGATAGCAATCTTGATCCTTTTGCCCTGATTGACCAAGCGCAGAAAATCGGTCTGCACGGCGTCTGTATTACCGAACATGATAATGCCTGGAAAGACCCAAAGATCACCGACTATGCGCACGAACACGGAGTGACGTTGTTTCTGGGTATTGAAGTCACCACCGAGTGGGGACACGTAGGCGCGTTCGGCCTCGACCAGTACATTGGTGGTATTTACAAAGTCAAAGAACTACGTCGCGTCATCAATGATATCGGCGGCTTTCTCATCGCCAATCACCCCTTCCGCTACAAACTTGATCCACGCTTTCAGTTCATTCATAAAACTCCGCCTATTGATGTGAACGATCCGGTGTCGGGCACCAAAGCTCTGGAAGTCTTGCAGTATGTCGACGCCATCGAAGTCGTGAATGGGGCCTGCTCGGAACAAGAGAATCTCTACGCTCACGCCGTGGCGCAACAGTTGGGGATCAAAGGACTCGGCGGCAGCGATAGCCATTCCGCGCAATCGCTCGGCTGTGCCGTGACCGTTCTCGATCGAGCCGTGTCAACCGTGCAAGGATTGCTTGAAGAACTCAAAGCTGGCCGTTTCTCTGCTGGCCACGGCCTCAATGTCGGACAGATGCGCGCGTTCCCAGGTTGACGCGATCTCAACGAGAGAACAGTCGACGCGTCCCACAACCGCGCCGTTGTCTTCCCTAGGCTTGACTCCCTTTCTGATCCCTGCCAGACAGAGGGAAGGGGTGTCCTATGGCTGTAGCGAAAGCATTGACCATTGCTGGTTCTGATAGCGGTGGTGGGGCCGGCATCCAGGCTGATCTCAAAACCTTCATGGCTCTGGATGTATACGGGACCAGCGTGATCACCGCCGTCACTGCGCAAAACACGTTGGGCGTGCAGGGAGTAGTTGAACTGCCGACCGAGTTCGTCGCGCAACAATTTGATAGCGTGCTCTCTGACATTGGCGCGCACGCGGCGAAGACCGGCATGCTCTCGTCGATTCCGCTTGTGCAGATCGTCAGCCAGAAAATCCAAGAGTACAAAGTCCAGCAACTCGTCGTCGATCCCGTCATGGTCGCAAAAGGTGGCCACCCGTTGTTGCGTGAAGAAGCGCGCCGGGCCTTGGTAGACAATCTTCTTCCTTTGGCTCTCGTCGCCACACCCAACCTGCACGAGGCGGGGTTGCTCTCCAATATGGAAGTAGACAATCGCTCGGCGATGGAAGAGGCCGCGCGCCGTATCAAGAAGCTCGGACCGACGTATGTGTTGGTGAAAGGCGGCCATCTCGAAGACGAAGCCTGTGACCTCCTGTTTGACGGCCAGGCATTTCGCGCGTACGAAGCGCCCAAGTTGGACACCGTCTGCACGCATGGCGCGGGCTGCACCTTTTCCGCTGCGATCACGGCAGGACTAGCAAAAAATCTGACAGTGGAAGATGCGGTGGCCGCTGCGAAGACGTTTGTGTCACGCGCAATGGTCGCTGGAATCTTGATTGGGCAGGGGCACGCCCCGCTCCATCACCGCGCTGGGTTTCTTCTGTAATGACAACAATAGCAAATAGTAATAACAAGCAAATGAAGGAGGGAGCGGATATGCGAATGGATTGGCGGACCCTATTTTTTACCGGCCTCGCGATGGGCTTGCTGCTCACGGCGCCGTTTGCGGCGTGGGCTGAGAACAACGCGAAGGCGTACGATCTGAAACCGGTCACTCACGAACGCCTACTCAAAAGCACGGAGGATACCGCATCGTGGTTGATGTACGGCGGGAATTATCAAAGCTGGCGCTTTAGCCCGCTGAAAGACATCAACCGCCAGAACGTGAAAAAACTCACGCCGGCGTGGGTCTTCCAGACTGGCATCCCAGGACAGTTGGAAGCGTCTCCGGTGATCGCAGATGGAATTGTGTATCTTACCACTTCCTACAATCATCTCTATGCGCTTGACGCAGTGACCGGCGAACCCATCTGGAAATACGATCATGCGCTCCCCGATGATATGCGCGTCTGCTGTGGCCCCACCAATCGCGGCGTCGCGATTGCAGACGACAATGTGTTCATGGCCACCCTCGACGCCCACCTGGTGGCGTTGAACCGCAAGACCGGTGCGATTGCGTGGAACACCAAGATTGAAGACTACGCGAATGGTTACAGCTCGACTGTCGCTCCTTTGGTTGTCAAAGGCAAAGTGATTGTTGGCATTGCCGGGGGAGAATACGGGGTGCGCGGTTTCATCGACGCCTACGACGCCAAAACCGGGGAACGCAAATGGCGGCGCTACACTACGCCCCAAGAAGGCGATAAAGCAACCGCGACATGGGCGGGCGACTCATGGAAGAACGGCGGCGGCCCTACGTGGATCACCGGCTCCTACGACCCCGATCAAGACACACTGTTCTGGGCGGCAGGCAACACCTCGCCGGATTGGAACGGCGACGCGCGCGAAGGCGACAATTTGTACACCGACTCTGTGCTGGCCATGAATCCAGACACAGGAGAGGTGAAGTGGCATTTCCAGTTCACCCCGCATGATGTGTGGGACTATGACGGCAACACGGACCTCTTCCTCGTCAACGTGCAACGCAGCGGCAAAACGGTCAAAGCGCTGGCGCAACCCAACCGTAACGGCTTCATGTACGTGCTCGATCGCTCGAATGGTCAGTATCTGCACGGCGCGCAATATGTTGACAAACTCAACTGGGCCAAAGGACTCGATGAGAAGGGACGGCCCATGGTTGATCCTCAATTCGTTCCACAAGCAGAAGCAAAAGAATGGATCTGCCCCGGGGCTGCTGGCGGCAAGAATAGCTCCTACACCGCCGCGTATAGCCCAGTCACAAAATTGATGTATGTGCCGGTCATTGAAAGCTGCATGAAGATGAAGAAATCCGTCGCCGTGTTCATCCAAGGCGTGCCTTACTGGGGCGGGGGTTGGGATGGCTCCCAAGCGGACGACCAATCTTCGTACGGCCACTTTTCGGCGATTGATCCGACCACCGGCGCGATCAAATGGCGGCACAAGGAAGAGTATCCCTTGATAGGCGGTACCCTAGCCACAGCGGGCGGGTTAGTCTTCACCGGCAACCAAGAAGGTCTCGCTATGGCGTTCAACGACGTCACCGGTGAGCTGTTGTGGAAATATCAAACCGGCGCGTCGGTACGCGGGCAGCCGTCAACTTATAAGGTGGGCGGTCGGCAGTACGTTGCGATTCCGAGCGGGGGTGGAGGTATTGTTGCCGCCATTACTGGAGAACCTCCACTTGATAGCAAAGGAAGTGCATTGATCGTCTTTGCGTTACCGCAGTAGCGTCTCTCGTCGTTAGCAGCCACATTCGACAGAATCGGAGAAACGGAGACGGGGAGAATCGGAGAAGCATAAGCAGGATTCGTCTTGCGCCGCTTCTTCGGTTCCCCGGTTCTCCGTTTCTGTTTTTCCCTTCCCTTGACCCCTAAAATAAAAGCAAGTACGTTGCGACCGCATTTGGTCCTTGCACAATCCCACATGAGGAGGGAATACCCATGCCAATTCCTTGGCGACGGTGGCTTTTGACTGCTGCACTCGTCCTATCTATTATCTTCCCATTGAGCGTCCAGGCTGCAAACAAGAAGAATGGCTCCTCTGCCAACTTGAAACCGGTCACGCAAGAGCGCTTATTGAAAGGCACAGACGACACCGCGAACTGGCTGATGTACGGCGGCAATTATCTCAACTGGCGGTTCAGCCCGTTGAAAGATGTCAATCGGCAAAATGTCAAAAAGCTCCAAGTTGCGTGGATTTTTCAGACCGGCATTCCTGGCCAGTTGGAAGCCGCACCAATCGTCGCCGACGGTGTCCTCTATCTCGTCGCTTCGTACAATCATGTGTATGCGATGAACGCGGAGACAGGCGAACCGTTGTGGAAATACGATCACCCGTTGCCTGACGATCTGCGCATTTGTTGTGGGCCGACCAACCGTGGCGTAGCAATCGCGGACGATAAAGTGATTCTCGGTACGCTGGACGCTCACATGGTGGCGCTTAATCGCAAAACCGGCGCGGTCGCGTGGAATGTCAAAATGGATGACTACACCGCAGGCTATAGCTCCACCGGCGCCCCGATCGTCATTAAAGATAAAGTCATTATCGGTATTGCCGGCGGCGAGTACGGCGTGCGCAGTTTCATCGATGCGTACGATGTCAAAACCGGCGAGCGCAAATGGCGTCGCTACACCGTTCCTACGGCTGGAGAAAAAGGAGTGGAGACTTGGGGCGGAGATTCGTGGAAAACCGGCGGTGGACCCGCCTGGGTCACGGGTTCGTACGACCCTGAACAAAACCTATTGTATTGGGCAACTGGTAATCCCTCGCCAGACTGGAACGGCGACGTGCGCGAGGGCGACAATCTGTACACGAACTCCGTGCTGGCGCTTGACCCCGATACTGGCGATCTTAAATGGTACTTCCAGTTCACCCCGCATGACGTGTGGGACTACGACGCCACCAACGGCATGTTCCTCCTCGATGTGCAACGCAATGGGCAAAAAGTCAAAGCGCTGGCGCAACCGAATCGCAACGGCTTCTTGTACATCATCGACCGCACTTCCGGAAAATATTTACACAATAGTCAATATGTCGAGAAACTGAATTGGGCGACGGGGCTGGACGAGAATGGACGTCCTAAGGTCGATCCTAAATACGTGCCGCAAGCGGGAGGAAACCCTGAATTCATCTGTCCGGGAAACGTCGGCGGCCAAAACGGCTCGTACACTGCCGCCTACAGCCCGAATACCAAGTATCTCTATGTGCCGGTGATTGAGAGCTGTGGCAAGCCCGAGAAAAACACCTCCGTTTTCATCCAAGGGATGCCGTTCTGGGGCGGTGGACCAGGCATCACCCAAGCTGAAGATCACTCTGCGTATGGGCATTTGACCGCTATTGACCCAACCACCGGCGCAGTGAAATGGCGTCATCGTGACAAATATCCTATGGTCGGCGGCACCCTCACTACGGCAGGCGGGCTCGTGTTTACCGGGAATCAAGATGGTTATGCCTTAGCATTTGACGACACAACTGGTCAGGTGCTCTGGAAGTTCCAGACCGGCTCCACTGTGCGCGGACAGCCAGTTACCTACAAGATTGGCAATCGCCAGTACGTGGCCGTCCCCAGCGGCGGCGGAGGTCTCGCGGTCAGCATCGTGGGTGAGAATCCGCTTGGCACCAAAGGCAGCGCGGTAACGGTCTTTGCGTTGCCACAGTAGTGAGTAGCCTGTCGCAGTAATATTGATGAAGTCATTCTGAGGAGCCTTTCGATTTCGCTCAAGATAAACTCCGCGACGAAGAATCTCGTCACTTTTCGTCGGTTCATGAGATTCTTCGCCTTCGCTGGCTACGGCTCAGAATGACTCTCCTCCATTTCCACAGTGTTGAAGTCTGAGGCTCTTCCCTTCATCAACAATACCTTATGAACATCGTGAATTTTGTCTTTATCCGCCAAATTGTTTTGGGACTGTTCCTGCTCTCCGCACTTGTCGGTGGGATGCGCGCCGATGAACAGAATAACTTTCGTGTCTGTTTTCTAGAAAACAACCTGCCTTACTCTTCACGGCAAGACAACTCTGGATTCGATCTCGACACGGCGAAGGCGGTGGCGGAGGCGCTGGGGAAAAAGCTATTGCCGGTGTGGACAAAGAATTCCACCAAAATTGACGAGATCGAAGAAAGCGATTTTCCGATTCGCAAACTTGCTCGGAACGAATGCGACGCCCTTTTCAGCTTTCCTGGGGCCGACGCGCTGAAAGGAGCGCCCAAGCTGGCGATCGGCGCACCATATTATGGCGCAGCATTTGAGCTGATCAGTAAAGCCTCTGATGCTCCGAAAAGCCTCGACGCGCTCGGCAACACTCCTGTGGCGATCCAATCCCAGACCATCGCCAATTTTGTCCTGCATGCCCGCAAAACGCCAATCCGCACGTTTTTCTCGACCGAAGAGGCGCTCAATGGCGTCGTCAAGGGAGAAGCCGGGCTCGCCTTCCTGTGGGGGCCGGCGGCAGGATGGTATCTGCGCAACCATCCAGAGCTGTCCTTGCTCTTCGTCAGTGGGTACATTCCACCAGCAGTCGTTCGTTGGAACGAACATGTGGCGACACAAAAAACTGCTCCAGATCTACAAACATCGATTGACAACGCCTTAAAGAAATTACAAGAAGCCGGGACACTGCAAGAACTCGTCACTCGCTATGGCGTGCCATTTCACAAACCTTTTGACAGCACATACAGCTTAACCGAAATGCAAAAGCTCAATTGAGAAAGAAAGACATGATGACTCTTTTCAACCGCTCCTTCCGACGTTTCGTCTTACTTTGTAGCGTTGCTTTTTCTTTTGTCATGATTATGCACTCTTACGGTAGAGCGGAAACACCGGCCGATCAGAAAAATCCGTTCGCTGGCGACGCCGCTGCCATCGCCACTGGCAAATCGCTCTTTGAGGCAGCGTGTACCGGCTACTGCCACACCACGGTCAACTCGACTCGCGCTGGTCGCTGCCCTAATCTGTTTGACTGTGAATGGAAACACGGAGGCACGGAAGGCGACATCTTTCACACTATCACGACCGGCGTCCCTAATACCGAAATGGTGGGGTTTAAGGGACGACTGCCGGACGAGATCGTGTGGAAAATTGTGGCCTATCTCCGTTCAGATTCACAATGTAAAGAAGGCCAATCCGCCGCACCGGCGCACTAACGTAAAAAGAGAGCCTGTCAATGGAGAACTTCCATAAAACTCAACGGTCTGGAATTTTTGCTCTTTGTCTTTTGTCTTTTGTCTTTTGTCTTTTGCCCTCCTTTGCCTTCGCTAGCCCGCGTGTCTACGTCACCAACGAAAAATCCGACGACGTTACCGTTATTGACGCTGAGACAGACAAGGTTGTCGCCACCATCAAAGTTGGGCAACGCCCACGCGGTGTTGTTGTCGCGCCAGACGGAAAACGCGTCTACGTCGCCAATGGCAACTCCAATGATATTTCTGTGATCGACCCGGAAAAAAATGCCGTGGTTGACGCCATCCCTGCCGGAGAAGATCCCGAAGGCATGGCCCTAAGCTCCGACGGTTCACGCATTTACGTTGTCAACGAGAATGGAGGAGAGCTGCTCGTCATTAATGCCGCCACCAAGGAAATTCTGCACCACATTGCGGTGGGCATCGAACCGGAAACCGTCGTGCTTTCTCCAGACGGAGCCAAAGCCTACGTGCCGAATGAAAGCTCTCATAATGTGACGGTAATTGACACCGCCACGCACCAAGGCGTTGGTGTTATCGAAGCTGGAGAGAATCCACGCGGCGTGGCGTTCACACCGGACGGGAAACGCGCCTACATCAGCAATGAACGCTCAAGCACGGTCCTGGTTGTTGACACGGTCAAAAACAAAATCATCGAGACGATTACAATGGGTGAACGGCCTGTGGGCATCGCCATCCTGCCGGACGGCAAGGCTGCCTATGTCGCTCACGGTAGAGCCAACGATGTCCGCGTCATCGACACGGGAACGAATAAAATAGTCACCACTATCCCGTTAGAGGGGGAACGCGCCTGGTGGGTGGCGCTCACGTCGGATGGCAAGAAATTGTACGTCACCGTCGGACGCGCCGATAAAGTCGCGGTCATCGACACTGCCGCAAATAAAGTGATCACCATGATCCCCGTGGGAAAACTCCCGTGGGGAGTAGCGGTGTCGCACTAAAGGGAAATTTACGGACAAAAGAAGAATGAGACATTACGAGGTTTCCCTCACCCTGACCCTCTCCCCTGAGGGGAGAGGACAGCACGAGCGAAGCGAGAGTGGGTGAAGGAAACCTGATGATCCATTACGCTGCTGCGCGGATGAGCGGTTCGAGTTCCCCCTTCGCGTGCATCTCACGCACGATGTCGCACCCGCCCACGAACTCACCGTTAACATAGAGCTGCGGGATCGTCGGCCAGTTTGAATAATGTTTAATCCCCTCGCGAATTTCTGGATTGTCCAGTACATTCACACTCGCGTATTCGACCCGATACGAGTCCAACACTTGCACGGTCGCCGCTGAAAACCCACACATAGGGAAATCCGGCGTTCCCTTCATGTAGAGAATGATCTTATATTTTTTCACCTGCTCGTCGATTTGCGCCAATGCATCATTCGCCATGAACGACTCCTCCTTCTCTCTTTTAGTTAGCGGGATCGCTGTCCCTGGATGTTTACCAAACCGGACGTTTGTTCCTGCTCTTTTTGTCTCTCTTCCGGGGTCAATGTTGTGAGTGCTAGAGCGTGAATCCGCTGCACCATTGCGTCTTGCAGCGCCCCATACACCATGCGATGACGGTTCACTTTCGTTTTACCTGCGAATGACGGCGAGACCACCACGGCCTCGTAATGATCGCCCCCTCCGGTCATGTCGCGAATGTTAACCTGAGCGTCGGGAATCGTTTTCACGATCAGGGACTGAATTTCTTCCGCAGTAATCGGCTCAACACCAGCCGGCATCGGAACTGTACCTCACTTTATTCTTGGACCTTAACTGTCCGCATTATAATAACCAGGAGACGCACACGCTGCAACTAATGATGCAGTGAAAGCTTTGGGAAAGGCGCAAAAGCTGAGGAAAGCAAAGTGGGAAAGCAGAGTGAGCGGGGCTCACTCTCCTGTGTCTTCTTTTGTTGGTGATGAATGGCAATGCAGAAGGTTACTTCTTCTGCATCTCCGCGCCGCAGCACTTGAGCGTGCCGGTGCCGCCTTTGGTCACGATCACTTGCCCGCCACAACTGCCGCACAGGTACATTTTGCCAATCTGGTTCGCCATAGTGGTTTCCTCCTGTCTTTCGCTGTTCTTTATTTTCCACGAAAACGCGGCGTTCTTTTTTCGAGGAACGCTCGCACGCCTTCGGCTCGATCCTGGGTCGTTTGCAGTAATGCATACAAATCTTCTTCGAGGCGCATTCCCTGATCGAGCGTAAGATCCATTGCCTTGAGCACGGCTTCTTTGCCAAAACGCAAGGCGATGGGGCCTTTCCCTAGCAGACCAGTCAGCACTTCGTCAACACGGGTCGCCAGCGCAGCTGACGCCAAGACTTCATTGACCAAACCGATTCGACAGGCTTCTTGCGCATCGATCAGCGCCCCAGTGAGTACCAACTCCAAGGCTTTCGCCTGTCCGACGATACGAGGCAATCGCTGTGTCCCGCCGCAGAATGGGATGATCCCAGCGGCGACTTGCGGCAGGCCAAACCGCGCGGTCTCCGCAGCAATGCGCAAATCGCACGCCAGCGCCAGCTCCAACCCAACCTCGAGCGCATCCCCGTTGAGCATCGCCACCGACGGTTTCGTGAGCGCGGCGACCGCTTCTACACAGCGCACCTCGCCAAATTCGGCTCGGATTGCTCGGGCCGCCGCTCCTTGAGGGCCAACTCCGTATTCCAAACCTGAGCAGAACGTCGCGCCTTCTCCGGTGAGCACGACGATTTCAATTTCATCGTCATCCGCAATCGTCTCACAGCAAGTACACAGATCCGCCGCCATCGTCGCCGTGAGACGGTTGCCCTGTTCTGGACGGTGGAGACGCAGCCAAACCACACGCCCGCTTTTGACAAAAGAAAGTTCGGTAGACAACGGCAGCGCCATTTTCACGGAGGAACGATGATTTCCCCCGCGTTGCAGTATTGTTGGACAATTTATTCGCTGAACTCCGCCCGCAATTCCTTCTTGAGAATTTTCCCCAGGGGATTCTTGGGCAACGCATCGACAAAACGGATTAATTCAGGTTTCTTGAAGCTAGCCAGTCGTTGACGGCAGAAATCTCCAAGTTCGTCGGCAGTAGCCTGCTTCCCGGGGCGCAGCGCCACAAACGCAGCAATCTTTTGTCCCCAATCAATGTCCGGGACACCAATCACCGCCGCTTCATCAACTGCGGGATGTGCATGCAACACTGCCTCAATCTCCGCTGGGGCGATGTTCTCACCACCACGAATGATAATATCGTCTTTACGACCAACGAGGTACACGTACCCGTCCTCGTCAATGTAGCCCATGTCACGCGTATGCAGCCAACCGTCCGCGTCAAGCAATGCGGCAGTGGCGTTCTCCTGTCCGGCGTAGCCTTTCATCACCCGGGGCGTGCGAATCACGACTTCGCCAATCTCATTCGCCGACAACGGTTTGTTGTCATCATCAAGAACGCGCACTTCCACGTCTGGCAACGGCAACCCAACCGAAGTCAAGCGTTTCAGATTGCGCTCGACTTCCTGTGGTGGACCATCTAACCGGTGGTCAGCGGGACCAAGCACGGTCAGCGTTGAAGTTGTTTCCGTTTGTCCAAACGCATTCACAAATCCGGTCGATTTAGGAAACATTTCGATGGCTTTGCGGATCACCGGGAACGGCATGGGTGCGCCGCCATAGGAGACGTTTTGCAAGCTGGAGAGATCGTATTTGGAGAATTCAGGGTGATCGATCAACTGCTTCATCATCGTCGGCACGACGAACGCATGCGTCACTTTTTCTTTATGAACAGCGTCAAGCCATTCTATGTGGTCGAACTGGCGCAGAATGACAATTTTACGTCCTGTCCAGATAGCCGTCATGATGTTGGCCGTGCCAGCGATATGGTACAGCGGTGCGCACAGGAGCGAGATACCGCGATCCGTCCCGTCCGCCATCTCCACGGTACCGACGACATAATTGGTAAAGTCACCGTAAGTGAGCATCACGCCTTTCGGCAGTGATGTGGTGCCGCTGGTGTACATCAAGATAGAAACATCGGACTCGTCCACCTCGGCGTCCTCCAGCTCGGACGAACCCTTGGCGATCAAGTCTTCGTGATAGAGTATATCGGGCTGCTTCGTTTCCATCGCCACATACTGCTGCACGCTGGTAAATTGCGGTTGCAACTGCTTCACGGAATCGATGTAGCGATCCCCCATGAACAGCACTTTCACGTTGGCCGCCGTCACCATGTATTCGAGTTCAGGCAATTTCGCGCGGTAATTGAGCGGAACAAACGTGCCGCCGAGTGTCGCGGTGGCGTAATAGGTCTCGATGAACTGATTGCAATTGGTATGGATGGCGGCCACGCGATCGCCTGGCCCAACGCCGAGGTCGCGGAGACTGCTGGCCAAGCGGCGCACGCGCTCGAGGGCGTCGCCGTAAGTCAATCGGGTTCCTTCAAAAACAAAAATTTCCTGATCGGGAAACATCATGGCTGGGATGCTCAAAAAATTCGCGGTGTTCATCGTGACTCCTTACATTACCGAAAAAAGCCGCCTCTCTAACTGTAATCCCTCAGCCAGACTGAGGTCGCCGCCCATGCGAATTGCCCGTTTGGCAAGGGCCAGAACACGAGGGTCATACTCGGCAAGTGTGTATGCCAGAGCTTTAGCTTCCGTCAAGAGGGTCCCACGCGCCGCGACTCGATTCGCCAAGCCAATCCGCACAGCCTCTTGCGCGTCAATACGTTTTCCGGTCAGCACCATATCCAGCGCTCTGCCCAAGCGGATAGCGCGTGGTGCGGTTTGTGTGCCTACTACGCCGGGAATCATCGCCAAACTGCTCTCCGGTAAAAAGAAGATCGTGTCATCGGCAGCAATACAGAGATCGCAGAGCAGGGCCATTTCCATGCCGCCTCCAACCGTATAGCCGTGCACAGCAGCGATGGTGGGCTGCGATAGCCGCATTAACGCGCCCCACACATCACGTCGCCAACGGATTTCTCGTGCGCCTGTAGGCGACGGAGCAGAACCGAACTCCGACACGTCGCCTCCCGTGGAAAAGGCTGGACCCTCGCCGCGCAGAATCATGACGCGCACTTCCGGATCGTCGCGGACGGCTAGCAGGATCTGATAAAGAGCATCGCGCATGTCTACATTGTACGCATTCAACATCCGTGGGCGGTTGAGCGACACAAGGGCAAGCGGACCTTCTTTTTCATAGAGGACAGCGGGTGCGGTCATAAGGATGTATAGCGTAAGACGGAAGAGAGAAAACGTAAAGGGAGGAAGAAGATCCGTCCAAGTCGCACTGGTGGTCTGGAATTGTCGCCAGCCACTTTGCGCTAGCGGAAGACAAAGATACTATGGCTATAATCATCAAGAACAATGAGGAGCGCAAGAATGGCGAGGTTTGATTACGACTTGTTTGTTATTGGAGCCGGCTCTGGCGGCGTGCGCGCCGCTCGCTTTGCCGCAAACTTTGGCGCGCGCGTGGCGATTGCCGAGGAGCGTTATCTCGGTGGCACCTGCGTCAATGTCGGCTGCATCCCTAAGAAGCTGCTTGTTTATGCTTCGCACGTACATTCGGAAATTGAAGATGCCCGTGGCTATGGCTGGACCACCGAACCTCCGCGTTTCGACTGGCCCACCCTGATTCGCAATAAAGATGAAGAAATCTCTCGCTTAAATGGCGTGTATGCGCAGCTCTTGCGGAGCGCGGGCGTGGAGATTCTCGCCGAGCGCGCACACGTAGTCGGCCCCCAAGCAGTCCAGATCGCTGGACGCACCCTCAGCGCGGAACGCATCCTCGTAGCGACCGGCGGATGGCCACAAGTTCCATCGATCTCTGGCCGCGAATACGCCATTACCTCAAACGAAGCGTTTCATCTTGAGCAGTTGCCTCCGCGTATCACCATTGTTGGCGGCGGCTATATCGCGGTCGAGTTCGCCGGTATTTTTCACGGTCTCGGCGTCGAGACCACGCTCGTACATCGCGGCGAGCTGTTCCTGCGTGGATTCGACTATGACCTGCGGGCGGCGCTGGCGCGAGAAATGGAGCGCGAAGGTGTACAACTTAAATTCGGCGTCACTGTCGCCAACATTGCACGGAATGCTCGTGAACTGACGCTCTCTCTTTCGACTGGAGAAATCCTCACGACAGACCTGGTCATGTACGCCACTGGCCGGGCGCCGAACACAGCGGGCCTGGGGCTTTCTGAGGTTGGCGTGGCGCTCGATGCGAACGGCGCGGTGATTGTCAACAACGAATACCAGACGAATGTTCCCTCAATTTATGCGATTGGCGACGTCACAAATCGCGTGAATCTCACACCCGTGGCGCTCGCCGAAGCAATGGCGTTTACGCGCCGAGTGTATGGCGGCATGGAGGCGTGGATGGATTATGAGGCGATCCCCACGGCAGTCTTCAGCAACCCCACCATCGGCACGGTGGGCCCCACTGAGGAAGAAGCGCGCAAACGGTACGGCGATATTGTGGTGTTCAAGTCCACTTTTACCCCGCTCAAACACACTCTGACTGGTCGTGGAGAAAAGACATTGATGAAACTCCTGGTCGACCGCGCCAGCGATCGCGTCATCGCCGCACACATGCTCGGCCCCGACGCGGGCGAAATCATCCAGGGGATTGCCATTGCGATTCGCGCTGGCGCCACTAAGGCGCAATTCGACTCGACCATTGGCATCCACCCAACCGCCGCCGAAGAATTCGTGACGATGCGGACACCAGTGGAATCGTGATGGTGATCAGACATATGGCCAGTAGTTCATCACGCTAATTTTGAGGGACCAGGGATCGTCATGCCAGCGAAAGCTGGCATCCAGGAAGATTCAACATTGGCTCCCGGTTTATAGCTCCTGGATTCCGGGTCTCGCTCTGCTCGCCCGGAATGACGTAAACACCGACCACCCCTCATATTTAATGCATCGGACTATTAGACCTTCCCTCGAGACCACACGATCTTTCCCCCAATGATGGTCGTGTGGACGTTCATGCTGGTAATCTCTTCCGGGGCAACCTGAGTAAGGTCTCCATCAACGAGAATGAGATCGGCGAACATGCCGGAGGCAATTCGTCCCTTGTCCCCTTCTTCAAACCCCGCCCAAGCGCCAGCAGTGGTAAACAGCGAGAGCGCTTCAGTGAGCGTGCAGACCTCTTCTTTATTGACCACCATCCCCTGCCGAGTGCGCCTAGTCATGGCTGCGCTCACGCCGACTAACGGCGCCACTGGAGAGACAGGACAATCCGAGCTGCCCACAACCTGGACCCCGCCAGCAAGCAAACTCTTGGTCCGGTACAACCAAGCATGGCGATCCGGGTCAACTTCAGCGAGATATTTTTCTCCGTAGAAATGCAAGAAGCCGGGCTGAGCTACCACAACACTCCCAGTCTCCCGCAAGGTCTCAATGAACGTCGGAGGACAAAGCGCGCCATGTTCGATGCGATGGCGATGATCGCTCCGTGGGAAACGTTGCTGCGCTCGGGCAATGGCTTCTAGCGCGATGCAGATTGGTCCTTCTTCGACCGCATGAATGGCGACCTGAAACCCGAGCCGATGCGCTTGCCACACCATCTCGGTTAGCTTATCAGGAGATGGGGACAGCGTTCCATAACTTTCGTGCACCATGATTTTGATGCTGCCGAGTCGCACGTGCGCATCACCGGTGAATGGCGTGAGCCCCGCTTCGACAAGCTGAGGCAATGCCGCAATTCCCATCATCACCGTTGCGCGAGGCGCTAACACACCTTCGGCATGAAGGCGGCGAAAGAACGCAAGATCGTCGAGGGTATTCCCGGCGCTAGCATCATGAAACGACGTCACCCCTTGGCGCAGCAATTCGCCATTCGCTTTCTTGACTCCGTCAATAAGATTTTGCTTGTCTAATTGCGGGAGCACCGTGCGAAGAAAGGACTCTATCTCGTACCCCACACCGGTGACTTCACCGGTCTTCGCCTCACGTTCGACATGGCCGCCTGTGGGAGGGGAGAAATGACGATCGATGCCGGCGCGCTGAAGCGCTGCACTGTTGAGCACGGCGGCATGCCCGGTTCGATGACGCAGAATAATCGGACGGTCGACAGAAACAGCGTCCAGCTCCCAGCGGGTGGGAGGTCGCTTCTCAGACAGGAAAAATTCGTCGTGGCCATACGCACGCAGCCACCCGCCAGGGGGCGTGGTCAACAAGTGTTGGCGCAAAAGTCGTTGTAGGTCAGCAACAGAGCGTGCGTCACTGACGTCCACACCGCAGTAGCGACTTGCCCAGGCAAAAAGGTGGAGATGTGCATCGATGAACCCGGGGAGGACCGTCTTGCCCTGGCACGAGATAAGGCGTGTATGAGGACCGCAGAGAGGTCGCAGCTCTTTTTCGCTGCCGACGGCAAGAATTTTTCCTGCGGCAATGGCGACGGCTTCCACGATCGATTGATAAGGATTCAGTGTGAGGACACGCCCACCATAAAGCAAGACCTCAGCAGCGACGGACGCGCTAGAAGCCATAAAAAAAGAGGGGCACGGTCCTACCGTGCCCCTACCTCACAAATGATTGCGAACGACTGCAAGTTGCTCGTGCTTAGTCCGAAGACGGCAACGGTTTCGCTTCCTTGAGCTGCATGTCTTTATCACAGCAGTTCAGTTCGCCATTGCCAGCTTTATTGCACAGCACTTCAGTACCGCAGGATTCGCAGAAATAACGTTTGCCAAGTTGCGCCATAGTTCCCTCCTGTCAAATGATGAAGCACGACTCACCGGGGAAACGGCAGAGTTGTTACCTCCGCTATCACGGGTGTCCCTTGTCTGTCAATCCTCAACAACGTTCCCGCGACAAGGTGTTCTCGCCGAACATAGCCCAAGGCAACCGCCCGCTGCAAACGCGGAGACCAGGCCGCGCTAGTCACCCAACCCACTTCTTGATTGTCATGAAACAACTTGTCTCCTTTGACTGGCAAAGGCAGTGACGAATCTTCGCTCTGGAGAATCAATCCACTGAGTTTACGATTTACGTGCCCACGCGCGCTGGCGCGTTCGACCACTTCTTGGCCAAGATAACAGCCTTTCTTAAAGCTGATCGCCTGCTCTAGACCAACTTCCAGGACAATGCGACTCTCATCCATGTCCACGCCATACCACGGAATGCCGGCTTCGATCCGCAAACTATTCAAGGCGGCATGGCCAACTGGTCGGAGCCCAAGCGGCGTCCCGGCTTGCCAGAGCGCCTGCCACACCGCCTCTGCCTGCTCACAAGGAATGAGGATTTCATAGCCCTCTTCCCCGGTGTCATTCGCGCGCACGATGTGGACCGGCGCGCTCGCAATCATTGCGTCCTGATGTTGGAACTCTCGCGCGAGAGAAGGCATGGTCCCAGCGGCGGCAAGGACTTGTGCGGCCAGTGGGCCTTGCACGGCGATCGTTGTCTGGACAGCGCTCAAGTCTTCGAGTTCAACATCATCAGCAATGATGAAACGGGACAGCGCCTCCGTTACCGTGTCTTTGATCCGCGTATCGACATCAAGCAGAAAACATGTCTCTAGCGCGTACACGCGCAGGTCTGCGACAATGCGTCCCTGTTCGGTCAACAATGTCGCCGCACAGCCGTCGCCCGGTTTCAAGGACTTCACATCATTAGAGACCATGCCTTGTAGAAAGCCGACCCGGTCCTCTCCGCTCATGCGCACTTGCGCACGGAACGACAGATCGATGAGCCCGGCTTGTGTGCGCACGGCCTGGTACTCTTCCGCAACGTCCGTAAAGCACTCCGGCAAATCAATGCCCCGGTCATTCGTGAAGACCGCGCCATGCGCTGTGTGCCAGGCCGACAATGGATTTTTCATAAGCTCAGGAGGCGGTTACAACTCCACCAGCACATCATTGCCATCAACTTTAACTGCAAACTTGTCTAACGCAACATCAGTATCGTCGCGATTGACGCCAGTCTCAACATCAAATTCCCACCCATGCCACGGGCAGGTGACGATTTTGCCTTCGCACTCTCCTTCACTGATAGGTCCACCTTGATGAGGACAGACATCGTCAATGGCGTAAAACGTCCCGTCTATATTAAAGAGCGCGATTCGTCTCCCGTCGACTTCGACACACTTCCCCTGGCCCGCCGGCACTTCATTTGTTTGGGCCACTTTGACAAAATTGGCCATAGCATTCTCCTCCGTCCCGAACAATCCGCAATAGATGAGGGCAAATCTAAGCAAATTCCTTTCCCAGCCGCAAGGGAACAGCAAGATGGGACAAGGAGAATTAGCTTTGCCGCTATGACGGCTCTCCGAGTTCCAACAAGGTCCTCAACTCGGGCATCGAAGAAAATACCTTTGCCCCCACAGCCGCTAGGCGTGAAGCCTCTTCTCTGGCGGCAAAGCCAAAGGCGACCATTCCTGCCGCTACAGCTGCGGCTACCCCGCTGGGAGAATCTTCTACGACAGCGCAATGTTGCGGACGCGCCCCGCAACTCCGCGCGGCGTGCAAAAAGAGATCGGGAGCCGGTTTGGGACGAGGAACCATTGAGGCGGTGTAGATCCGATCGGTAAAAAAGACATCGAGACCAGTGAGCAGCAGGGAAAGCGCCACCCGCGCCGGTGGGGACTGCGAAGCCACGCATATCGGATGCTTTTGCTGGAATAACTCCTCTACAATGTCACGGACACCCGGCACGGCGCGCAACCCTTGGATGAGACCAAGCGCCGTCGCCATGCCCCAATCGTAGATCCACTCGTGCGACAAGCGCCGACCGATTTTCTCTTCAACAATCGCGACGATACCCTCAACCGTTCGGCCTTTGAACAGCGCACTGGCCTCTTCAGGCGTCATCGGAAATCCAAGCCGCGAGAACAAGCCCGCCTCGACTCCGTTCACCAATGGCTCGCTATCAACGAGCACACCGTCGCAGTCAAAAATAATGAGATCAAAATGCATACATAAACTGAGCAAATGAAACCCGGTCCTCGCTATCGCTGTTAGGCTTTGGCCATGCAGGCAATGCGATACGGGAATAACTCCGCCCGCATCACCTGTTGGTGGACCGCTGGGTCCTGCTCCATCACCTGACGCGCCGCCTCTTCGGAGTCAGCGCGGAAGATAACGATGCCAAAACTGTGCTCGTCCATCGTCAAGGTCCGCCCAGCCAGAACGACAATTCCTTGTTCAGTCAACTGCTGCAAGTACACAAAATGCCGCGCAACAATCTCCGCTTCTGCGGCGGTGGGACCATGTGTAAGCATCTCCAGTCGAGTAGGCTGGATTCGATACAGATAATGGGTGATCTCCACCATACTCCCTCTTATGCGTTCGGATGCATACTGTTGCAATTGTAAAACAAATAGGAAATTTCTCCCCTAAGCTTCGAACATAGGTATGGGATAAGGAGCCTGCGTTAAGCTACGCTGTAAGCGCACAAACCTACAGCTCTCTCGCAGGATGCTCTATGCCCAACAGCATACTGACCCTGTTCTGTCATGTCGAGGACTTTTGTCAGCAGCTTTTCCCGCCCTGGCGTTTGGATACATATTGACCTCACGCCTTCCGTCTTTTCGCCCGCTATGCTAAGGCCCAACGTATGGACCAAACGGTGAAGCTCTATCTTGTTCGTCATGGTCGTCCGAGTGGTGGTTTTGCGGAAGTCATCGATCCTGGGTTAGATGAAGTTGGCGCCGCGCAGGCTGAGGCGCTGGCGCGAGCACTTGACCCGCTGGGACCCTTACCTATTGTGAGTAGTCCTTTGCAACGCGCGCAGGAGACTGCCGCACCGCTCGCTAAGTTATGGCAGACGCACGTGCGCATCGAGCCTGCTGTGGCGGAGATTCCTACGCCGCAGGCGGATTTGCAGGCGCGTTCGACGTGGCTACGAGCCGCGATGCGCGGTCGCTGGAGCGAACTGGACTCCTTCCACCAGCAGTGGCGCGACCGCCTTGTGGCTGCGCTGGTTGAATTAAAAACTTCGACCGTCGTGACAACGCACTTCATTGCCATTAACGTCGCTGTGGGAACAGCCACGGGTGACGATCGCATGGTCTGCTGCGAGCCCGATCATTGCTCCTCTACCGTACTAGAAGTCCGAGAGAGTCGGTTACATCTCGTCTCTTTGGGACAACAACGCAAAACGCAGATTCTGTAAGGGGCGTGACTATGACTACATCGCCAGCGTTTTCGCTTACCACGGACGCCGTGCCGGTGCTCGTACAGCATCGGTTTGACGAAGCCAAGCTCGAACAGTACCTTCTTGCTCACGTAGAGGGGTTTGTGGCGCCGCTGCAGGTGGAGCAAACGCAAGGCGGCATGTCGAACCCGACGTTCATTTTGACGGACGACGCCGGGAAAAAATATGTCATGCGCAAAAAGCCGCCAGGAAAATTGCTCCCGTCCGCCCATGCCGTGGATCGCGAGTTTCGCGCCATTTCTGCACTGTGGAATACCGAGGTCCCGGTAGCGCAGCCCTATGTACTGTGCCAAGACCCCGCGGTCGTCGGTACTGATTTCTACATTATGAGTTTTATTGAAGGGCGGGTCTTTCGCAATCAGACGTTGCCTTCTTTAACGCCGGCCGATCGGCGGGCGGTGTACTTCGCCATGGTTGATACGCTGGCAAAGCTGCACCGTGTTGATTTTCGCGCCGTGGGGCTGGCGGATTATGGTCGGGTCGGCGGCTATCTGAGTCGCCAGGTGTCGCGTTGGTCACAACAATACGAAGCCAGCAAAACGGACGATTTGCCGGCGATGAACAATTTGATGCACTGGTTACCCGCGCATATTCCGGCGGAGGAAGAAACCACGATCGCGCACGGCGACTTCCGTCTGGAGAATATGATCTTTCATGCGACCGAGCCGCGCGTGTTGGCGCTTGTTGACTGGGAGCTAAGCACGTTGGGGGCTCCGCTGTCCGACTTGGCCTACAGTTGCATTGCCTATCATGTGAATGATCCCACCCGAGGTGATATCTCAAACTTGGACTATGCGACGTACGGCGTTCCGTCCGAAGAGGAGTATGTGGCGCGCTATCGTGATCAGATGGGGCGCACGGAGATTCCTCATTGGAATTTCAATCTCGTGCTCTCGCTCTTTCGTCTGGCCGCGATTTCTCAAGGGGTTTACAAACGCGGTCTGGATGGCAACGCGGCCTCTCCCGAAGCGCTGCTGCGGCGCGACCGTTGCCGCGTGTTGGCGAATGTTGCCTGGGAGTTAGTGGAGCGGGGAGTGTAAGCGTGTGACGAAAGGAAGAACACAAGCAGTGACAAGCGACTCTCTTGATGGCTTAGCGCCTCTTCTCGAAAACAATCGCGCCTGGGCGCGCAGCATGGTGGCGTCTGACCCTGAGTTTTTTCAACGCCTACAACATCAACAGTCGCCCGAATACTTATGGATCGGCTGTTCGGATAGTCGTGTCCCAGCCAACCAAATTGTCGGCCTCTTGCCGGGCGAATTGTTTGTTCATCGCAATGTCGCGAATGTGGTCGTGCATACCGACCTGAATTGCCTTTCGGTACTGCAATACGCCGTCGATGTGCTCAAAGTGAAACATGTGATTGTGTGTGGACATTACGGTTGTGGCGGCGTGCTGGCTGCGCTGCACAACGCAAAACTTGGGCTTATTGACAACTGGTTGCGGCATATTCAAGACGTGGCCGAGAAACATGAAACGTTGCTATTCGAGCGGACGGAGGAGAGCAAACGTCACGAGAAGCTCTGCGAGCTGAATGTGATCGAACAGGTGTGTAACGTGGCGCAAACCACGGTCGTGCAACAAGCGTGGGAGCGCGGGCAAACGCTCACGATTCACGGCTGGATCTACGGTCTGCATGATGGGCTTTTACGAGATCTTCAGGTTCAGGTCTCGGCCCGGGCTGAACTCACCGCCAGCTATCGAAATTCGCTTACTGCCCTTGCCGCGCTGCCGTGAACGCGGCGCTGGAGAAGAACTTATGCAATCCTGGTCAGTACTTCCTCATGCGATACTGACAAATGCTGGCGAGGTGTCGCTTGCTTTTCTAGACCGGGGCATTGCCGATTTTCAGGCTGCAGGGCAGTACCTCTATCAATTGCCTTACGGCAGAAATAGCAATCGAGCGGATTATCGCTTGGTGCTCAAGGAAAATCGGGGCACGTGTAGCACCAAGCACGCCTTGCTCGCTGAACTGGCCCGTGAACAATGTCTCCCGGTTTTACTGACGATTGGCATTTATGCCATGCATGAACGCAACGCGCCCGGCGTAGGAAAAGTGCTTGACAGATACCATCTACCTTTTATTCCCGAAGCCCACTGTTATCTGACCTACCGTGGGGTGCGTATCGATGTGACTCGCTCCGGCGTGGAGCCGACCGAACCGATTGATGCTTTCCTGCATGAAGAATCTATTCTTCCCGAGCAAATCGGCGACTACAAAGTCCATCTGCACCAGCAGTTCCTGCGCGAATGGGCGGCTTGCTCGACGGTCGCCAGAGGGCGCTGTTTCGAGGAGATCTGGAAGATTCGTGAAGAATGTATTGCCGCGTTGGCGCAGTGAAGTCTGGAGGAGGCGCTTGCACGCCGTTTTCTCGATCCGCTGACGATCTTATCCCTGCTCTTTTTGCGGCTTGCCAATGGCGTAGGTCGCCATCCCAGGCGTGAAATGAATTTCACCAATGTCCCATTCGTAGGCTCTGGAGTCGACGCGGGCGACCAGTTCTTTCAGCTCTGTTGCTGAGTACGCTCGCAGACAGGAGGCCAGGCCATCCCAGAGAGAAAAGAGCGGCACAAGCGGCGCGACATAGGTCAGCAAGAGTCGAGAGAGGCGAAACGGTCTGATCAATAGCGACGAGACGAAAATCAACGCGACGCCTACACTCACCCCTAGAAAAGAAAGAGGCGAACGGTTCACTAGGTCCACAATCGCAATGCCTTGTCGTTTGTTCACTGCATCTGCGAGGATTTTTTCCGCCGCTTCTGGCGGGAAATGATGAAATCCATTGGAGATAAGACGGAAGCCGTGCAGATCCGCCGGAACGTTTGTCGCGTCGACTGGGGTTTCCACTCCTTTGATTGTTCCGTTGGTGAGCTGCGCCAGGCGTTTGTAGGCCTCCACGTTCGGAAACAGATCGGTCAGTTGCGCTCGAGCTTCCAGCCCTTGTTCGCGTAGGAGCCGCAAGAGAATTTGTATCGGACCGCCGCCTCCGGAACACAAGTCTAGCAGCTCCATCTGCCCGAGCGAGATCATTGCTTCTTTCAATTTGAGCGAAAACCCTTGATACGCGGCCCCCGAGATATTCCCCATAAACGCGAGGTGATCCTGCATATAGCCGCGAATGAGCTGAGGGAACCACGGAAAATCTTCAAACTCAAAGAGTTGTTTTCTGGCCATGCTGACTCCAAAAGGTGGCTGAGCGGATTAGTATGGCGTCCCATCCTTGTGAGTGAATTGCCATTTACCATCAGGGCCGAAGACCGCCTGAAGGTCATCAGCTGGATAGCTCCCGCTGTCGCTCGCGGTGCGGTCCCCAACTTCAAGAATAACAACGTCGACACTCGTGCGGTTTACCAGGTGATGCCCTTGTCCTGTGTCGGCCTTGAATCCTGTGCACATGCCGGGGCGGAGCAACATTTCGCCCGCTTCAGTTACCAACGTGGGGCAGCCTTCGAGCACGTAGACGAACTCGTCCTGATGAGAATGCGCGTGAAGTAAGGCGGACACGGAGCCTGGAGCCAACCGCGTGAGGTTCACGCCAAAATGGGTCAGGCCAAACAGATCGCCCAGCGGTCGTTTGTCTCGGCCCGCCATCCTTGAGGCGAATGGCTCCGGATAATTCGTAGGTTTCGTGCGCGGCAGCGCCTCACGCGCCACAATTGCCGCCGGAGAAGGGGAATCGCCCATTGGGTGCGGCTCCTTTTCTTAGAGAGTTGCGATCATCATTGTTTCGGAAGCCCAGAATTGTCAATGCGCCGGTTCTTTTTTCTTTGGGCAAAAAACCACACCGACATTGCGAGAGCCGCAAAGCTCTCCTAGAATCTCGTGCAAATCAGTCATTATTGTAAGGAAGAAAAGGGAGGCAGGGTATGCCTGGACCGCTCGTGGGCTTTCGCATTATCGACGTGACGCAAATGATTTCTGGCCCCATGGCGACGGGGCTCTTGGCGGACCAGGGCGCCGATGTCATCAAGGTAGAGCCGCCAGGCATGGGCGACCTGACGCGCGCGTTGGGCGGGGGACAACGACGCATGTCGCCGACGTTTACCGTTGTCAACCGCAATAAACGCTCGGTCGTGCTGAATCTAAAGGAGCCGCGCGGGCTCGATTTACTCAAACGTTTGGTCGCTAACGCCGATCTCTTCGTGCAGAACTTTCGTCCAGGCGTCGTGGAGCAGATGGGTATTGGCGAGGCGGATTTGCGTAAGGTCAAGCCTGATCTGGTCTACGTTTCCATCAGCGGCTTCGGTGAGAAAGGGCCGTACACGCATAAGCGTGTTTACGACCCGGTGATTCAGGCGCTGTCTGGTCTGGCTTCGATTCAAGCGGACGCAAAAACGGGCCGCCCCAATATGATGCGCCTTATTATCCCCGATAAGGTGACGGCGATGACTGCGGCTCAGGCCATGACCGCGGCGCTGCTTGCGCGTGAACGTACTGGGCAAGGGCAGCACGTGCGCCTCGCCATGCTTGACGCTGTCGTCTCGTTCCTGTGGCCCGAGGCGATGGCGCTGCATACGTTTGTCACGGATAAAGAGGTGATCACACGTCCGGCTTCGCGAGACCTCGTCTTTGAGACGCTGAATGGTTACATCACCGTAGGCACGGTGTCCGATGCTGAATGGCTGGGACTCACACGGGCGTTAGAGAAACCGGAGTGGCTGGACGATCCTCGGTTTAAAACTGTCCCTGGGCGGGTGAAATACACTGATGCGCGTTTAGAACTCGTGGCCGAGGTGTTGAAAACGAGAACGTCCGCTGAGTGGTTGGCGCGATTGGACGCCGAACAGGTGCCGTGCGCCCCGGTGCTAAAGCGTGAAGATTTGCTGACCGATCCACAAATCGCTGTGAACGAGTTGATTGTGGAATCCGATCATCCCCACGTAGGACGACTACGGCAGACGCGCCCTGCTGCGCGATTCGATGTCACCTCACCAGAAGTGTTGCGTATCCCCGCACCAAAATTAGGTGAACATACGGACTCGGTGCTGAGCGAGCTTGGCGTGCCGACTGACCAGCTTGCGGAATTACGAGAGGCGGGCGTGGTGGCGTAATCGAATTGAGTCATTTGCCATTGAGCGATTAAAAAAATGACTCAATGACCCAATGACTCGCTCTCTCAATTTAACAACTTCAACTTATTCTTCGCGCTCTTGCCAAGTTTCGTACGTGGATACTTGTCCACGAGAAACTCCAGCAACCCCTCCCCTAAAGCGCGGTCGTTGCCTGCACGCTCGGTGAAACAGAACCCCAGATAGAAGAGGTCATCAGGCTCCAACGTTTTTTCTTTCTTTAGAGATTCCACTAGTGGGAAGGTCGAGGAACGGTACAGGTCGGCGAAAACATCAAGAGTAGCATCTTGCCGGTGCGCGTTGGGGCCCAGAGTATGAGAATGGAGCTTGAACTGCGCAAGAGCGAAACGAAAACGGTCCTCTGGGGTAAAGCTCGGGAACTCTTTCAGCGGCGAGAAAAATCGGACCGCTTCTTTGTATTTTTGCGCCTTCACCAATTGGGCCCCGTGCGCGGCTAGTTGTTCGTATGTCAACTCGGTATCTGCGTTCTTTAGCACGTGGAGATACGCGTCGCGCAGACGATCGTCTTCCGCTTCGACCGCCGCGCGCAAGCGTTCTCCCATGCTTTTGAGCTGGTCCTTGCGCCATTTCCCTTCATAGGTTGGGAGGATTTCGGCAATAGCCCAGGCTTTGCGCGCATCGGTGCATTGGAGAAACTCTTTCGTAAGCGCGGTGCGCGCCGTGGGAATCTTGCGTAGCGCGCGAGCCGCTGCTTCTCGTCGCGCGACATCCGCGTCCCCGAGTTGCTGGAGCAGTGTTTTTACCACAGCGGGCGACTCGAACTCGCCGAGCTTGCGCAGCGCGAACTTTTGTACCGGAATATGGGCGTTCTCCACAAGACGGGATAATGTAGACTGCGCCTCCTCCGGCAACGCTTGGGTGTCAAGCAGTTCCATCGTGAGCCGCAGTACGTCGGAGTATTCGCGCTCTTCGAGTATTGGCCACAGCTTGGTGAATTCCGATTTTTGTAGTTTTTGCTCGCGTAAGCAGCGAAGCAAAGCGACGAGCGCGTGGAACCGCAGGCTGGGGTGATGATCCGCCTCGACCCAGCGGAAGAGCCACTGTCGCGCCTGCGGACGACCAACTTGTCCCAACAGGCGGATCGCGGAAATGAGGGCGGAGCGTTGCGTGTGTTCGTCCAACGATTGAGCGAACGCTTCGCATTCGTTGTAGAAGAAGTCCAGCTCTTTTTCCTCCAGTTCGCGGAGGACCGAGGAGAACGAGTCACACACCGTGCGATTGCACTCAACATCGTTGCGCGCCAGGATTTGAAAGAGCCCTTTCCAAGCAGCTTGGCCACGAATGGCGAGGAGCACGCGCGCACTATTGATCTGCCGCGACCGACTGCCGTCCAACGCGCTTTGCACTGTGGGACGAATCGCGGCTTGACCAAATGCGGTGAGCAACCGCACTCCGCGCTCTTGCAGATCTTTGTCTACATCATCAAGCAAAGAGAGCAAAAACAAAATGCTTCCCTTGGGGCGCGCATCTTCAAAGTACCGTAGGGCATAGTCTTTGAGCACCGGGTTTGCTTGCGACAACACCTGTCCTGCAGCCTCTACGACCTGGGCGTCTTGCCGCTGCAACGCACCCAGCACCAACAGCGCGGCGCAGCGGCGTTCGATGGCTCCTTCGTGAACAAGTTTCAGCAAGTCCTCAAGGATGGTATCCTTTGCAGCCACGAATCATTTCTCCTTCTTTCTTCTTCCATCTCTCCTCGTACGTTTTCGGCCTTCCGCTTCTCGTTTCTCACCTTACGCTTTGGCGCTTGGTCGGCTTGCCACGGCTTCATACCAACGCGCAAGATTTTTCTGCTCGGGAGCAATTTTAATTTTCGACACCCGCCCAAAATCAACTGCGCACAGAGCAGTGATATCGGCAATGGTGTAGCGTTCGCCGGCGATGAACGGACGATCCGCGAGCGCCCCATCCAACCACGCGAGAAAGCTTTCGACGTTCTTCTTTTGCACTTCGGCGTATTCCGGCACTTGGAGGATGCGCCCCTTAAAAAACTCGTGCCGTTGTCGGAAAGCGTCGGCAGTAGGCAGGAAGAGGCCGAGTTCTATACGCCGTTGCCACATTTCGACCACGGCTTTGTCCTTGGCGTCCACGCCCATAAGTGATGGCTGCGGATGCAATTCCTCAAAATACCGGCAGATCGCCACGCTTTCGGCAAGGTGCGTGCCGTCGTCCAATTCCAGCACTGGCACCGTGCCCATAGGGTTTTTCTTGCGAAACTCGGCTTCGCGATTGACCGCTTTGCCGATGTCAACTTGTTCGTAGGGAATGTCCAGTCCTTTTTCCGCGAGAAAAATCCGGACTCGACGAGGATTCGGCGCCGTGCTGCTATCGTAAATTTTCATCTTGTCCTCCTCATTGTGGCTTGCGATATTTTTACGCTGGACGGTTTTTCCGGGCTAGTACCTCAACGTGTGATCAAGTAAAACGAGCAACGTAAGGCGAAATCTGTAATCAGCTTGTCAACGTTGTGAGAGAGGAAGAAAGGAGTTAGACATGTTGAAGATTCATGGCGCCAATGTTTCCCCCTTTGTAAGGAAGGTGCGGGTGTACTTGGCCGAGAAAAATATCCCGTACGAATTGATCCTGGTGAATCCATTCGCGGCTGGACCGGAATATCGGAAGCTGAGCCCCCTGGGCAAGATTCCAGCGATGCAGGATGGCGACGTGACCTTGGCGGATTCCTCGGTGATCTGCGCCTATCTGGAACGGAAGAACCCGCAGCCGGCGCTCTTTCCAGTTGATCCTGCCGAATATGGTCGGGCGTTATGGTTTGAAGAATATGGCGACGGCGGCGTGTCGACGTTGACGGCAGGCATCTTCCGTCAGCGTGTGGTGAATCCGCTCTTTCTCAAGCAGCCGACCGATGAAGCCGTGGTGCAAGCGACTATCGAGAAAGATGTTCCGCAAATATTTGGTTATTTGGAAAGTCAGTTGACTGATAACGCGACCGCGCTGGTGGGCGGGAAATTTTCGATCGGCGACATCGGCGTCGCCACACAGTTTGTGAATCTGCGGCACGCGAAGTTCACGGTGGACGCGAGCCGCTGGCCGAAGCTGGCGAAGTATATCGCCAATGTTCATGCGCGCCCATCGTTTAAAGCGGTGATTGACGAAGAAGAGGCGATGTTTAAGCCGAAGTAGCGAATTCATTTGAATTGCCACAAGGAGGGACCATGCCAGAATTTCAAACCATTCTTTACGAAAACCCGGCCGAACATGTGGCTCGGATCGTGCTGAACAAACCCGAAACCCGCAACTCGCAAGACACTCAACTACTGTACGAATTAAACGACGCCTTCGATGCAGCTGCGCAAGATAACAATGTGAAGGTGATTATTCTAGCTGCAAACGGCCCGCACTTCTCTTCGGGCCATGACCTGCGTGAAAAGAATTCCTACGAAAAGATGTCTGAATTCAGAACCGTCGGCACCTGGTGCGGCTTTACCTGCGCGGGGGCCGAGGCGCAGATGGCGCGCGAGAAGGAGATCTATATTGGATTCTGCGAACGCTGGCGCAACATTCCCAAGCCGACTATTGCCGCCGTGCAAGGCAAAGTGGTAGCAGGCGGGCTCATGTTGATCTGGCCCTGTGACATTATCATCGCGAGCGATGATGCGCAGTTTTGTGATCCGGTCGTCAGCTTCGGCATTGGCGGCGTGGAGTTTTTTCAGCATCCTTGGGAGCTGGGGCCGCGGAAAGCAAAAGAGCTGTTGTTCACCTCGGACTGGCTTTCTGTCGAAGAAGCAAAACAACTTGGCATGGTCAATCAGATTGTACCGAAGGACCAATTGCAAGAGGCCGCGCTGGAGATGGCCAAGAAGATCACCAAGAAGTCGCTCTTTGCACTCAAGCTGACCAAAGAAGCCGTCAACGTCGCCGAAGACGTGCAGGGCCGCCCGCAGGCCATGCAGACTTCCTTCGCGTTACATCAGCTTGCCCACACGCACTGGTCAAAACTCTACGGGGTACTGATGGACCCCACGGGCCTGCCGCCGGAAACGCAGAAAGCGTTAGGGATGAAGATTGAGAAGAAGGGATAGTTCCTTGAGCAAGAAGTTTCACTGCGTATAGGTCCGTCATGCCAGCCCTTCGACAAGCTCAGGCCAGGCTCCGGCTGGCATCCAGGGAGATTCAACACTTATTTCAAGTTGCGTTTCTGGATTCCGGGTCTCGCGTTGCTCGCCTGGAATGACGTGGCCGCTGCTCTGGGAGGATCGGCATGAATAATCGGCGTTGGTGCTGCGGTGGCGTTTGGCTTCTTGCATGTATTATTGGGCCTATTCCGGCTGTGAGCGCGAGTTCGCTGGAAGCGGACATCGACCAACGCGCGAAGCAGGTCGAAAGCAAAGTCATCGCCTGGCGGCGTGACATCCATCAGAACCCCGAGTTAAGCAATCGCGAAACGCGCACGGCCAAACTAGTGGCGGATCATCTACATAGTCTGGGCCTAGAGGTGCAAACGGGCGTAGCTCACACCGGCGTCGTCGGCTTGTTGAAAGGCGACAAACCAGGCCCCGTCGTCGCCTTACGCGCTGACATGGACGCGCTTCCAGTAGTTGAAGAAGTAGACGTACCATTCGCCTCGAAGGTGCGGTCGACATACAACGGCCAAGACGTCGGTGTCATGCACGCCTGTGGGCATGACACCCACACGGCGATTCTTATGGGCGTGGCTGAGATTCTCACCGCGCTCAAGCCGCAACTGCAAGGCACGGTCAAGTTCATCTTCCAACCAGCCGAGGAGGGTGCACCCCAAGGTGAGGAAGGTGGTGCTGCGTTGATGGTGAAAGAAGGCGTGCTGGAGAATCCCAAACCTGAGGCGATTTTTGGGCTGCATATCGCGTCAATGGTCGAATCAGGCAAGATAGCATACCGTTCCGGACCAGTTATGGCGAGTTCTGACACGTTTCACCTTACCGTGCGTGGAAGACAGACTCATGGTGGACTTCCTTGGTTGGGAATAGATCCTGTTGTTGTTGCCTCACAAATTGTTCTTGGAGTGCAGACAGTTGAAAGTCGTCAAATGAACGTCGTGAAAGAACCTTCGATTATTAGCATCGCCACGGTGCACGGTGGCGTGCGGCATAATATTATTCCAGATACAGTGGAAATGACCGGGACAATCCGTGCGTTCGATGAGGAGATGCGTACCGATCTCCACCAACGGCTGAAGACCACGGCGGAAATGATCGCTAGAAGCGCTGGGGCATCGGCAGAAGTTTCTATCAGCAAAGACTATCCAGTGACTATCAATCATGATGGTCTCACCGAGCAATCGGTGCCCGTATTGATTCATGTGGCTGGAGGGGAGAATGTTGCTGTTGGACCAAAAATGATGTCGGCTGAGGATTTCTCTGAATATCAGAAGAAAATTCCGGGTTTCTTCTTCCTCATTGGTGGAACTCCCAAGGGAACAGACCCCACCAAAGCCGCACCGAACCACTCCCCACGCTTTTACGTTGATGAGTCCGGACTGCTGCTTGGTGTCCGCGCCCTCGCACACGTAACCGTTGCCTATATGGAGCAAAAGCAGAATAAGCCGTTGCCGTGAGAATGGAGTTGCCAGTACGTCGTTTGAAGGTAAAACAGTTACGCATACGCAATGAAAGTCCGAGAGATTCTACGACTGTTAGCCGATGATGGATGGACTCAGATCTCTCAAAGAGGTAGCCATCGTCAATTCAAGCATTCTGCGAAACCTGGTAAAGTAACTGTACCTGGAAAAATGTCGGACGATGTGCCGGTAGGTACGCTCAAAAGTATTCTTCGACAAGCAGGATTGGAGAAGGAAGCATGAGCAAGCTCAAGAATCAAAATCGTGACTGTGAACGGGAGCGTCAACAATTGATTCATGATCTCTGTACAGATCAGGGGCCGCACTGGGAAGAACAGTACAAACCTGGATCGTTTGGTTGCCATGAATTGTTAGATCGAGTTTCTTTGGCTGCCGATACTGTGGAACGGTTTATTGTTTCCCATCCCGCATGCGTGCAGAATCCAGATTGGTTCGCATTAGCTGAACAGGCCGTTGCGCTGTTGCACGACCTTTACCAACGTGTTGGCGCCGAGCACTTAAATGATCAGAGCGGCGCTTCCAATTGATCAAATACCATGAAACCAATACTGATCCTCAAAACTGGAGAGTTGCCGCGCCGGGTCTTTGCCGACCTAGGCCCCTACGAGCGAGCGTTTTTGAACATTTTAGGCGATGAACGTTTTGTCGTTGTTGACGCGTGTAAAGACTCATTGCCGAACCCGGATTGGGCTGGGATCATTATCACCGGCTCGCCGGCCTCCACGTATGACGATGAAGAATGGATCGCACGGAGTGAGGACTTTCTCCGGCGAGCAGCGGATCGTTCCGTGCCTTTGTATGGCGTCTGCTTCGGTCATCAACTGCTTGCGCAAACCTTTGGCGGTCGCGTCGAGAAGTGTCGTCATGGTTGGGAACTCGGCACAGTTGCGCTTTCGTTGACGGAGGAAGGTGCGGCTGATCCGCTCTTTTCTACTATGTCTCAGACTCTTCCCGCGCAGATGAGTCATGGTGATGTGGTGACGGAACTTCCGTCAGGCGCCGTGCCGTTGGCGAAGAACGATCACTGGGCCTATCAAGCGTTTCGCTTAGGCGAGCATATCTGGGGGACGCAGTTTCACCCCGAGTTTACGCCAACCATTGTCAGAAACATGATCTATGCGTTGGTCGATCGCCTCCCGCCGGAGTCGTTTCCCCGCTGGAATGCGTGTGTCGACCCCCTGCGCGAATGGCTCCTCTCCTCAGTCCGTGAATCGTCGGAGTCCGAGCGCTGCCTGCGCAACTTTATTGACATTGTTGAGCAACGCTCACGGACGTAAATAAGAAAGTCGCATCTGCCCGGAAATGATGGCCTGGTTTGCTCGCACCACGCCAGCCTCATCATCGACCACCAACCAGGGTCCACGATGCACGAAGCTATAGATTGGCGCGCCCTTCGTTATCATGCGCGGATAGGTTTCTCGCGTGGTGCTGAACGGCTTGCCCTCTGGCATGAAGTCGAAGACGCGTGGCTCCAGAATTTGCAACCCGGTAAACATGAAGGCTGAGAGCGGCTCATTAACATTCGCTGGCTGCCCGCGCAAACGGCGAATGCGCCCCTGTACGTCAGTTTCCACCAGACCATAAGAGGCTGCATCAGGGTCCGGACGCAATACGAGGGTTGCCGCCGCTTGGCGCTGCTGATGAAACCGCAGCGCCTCGGACAAATCGACATCAAGAATGGTGTCGCAATTGACAACGAGAAAAGTCTCGCCGTCCAGCAAGGGTTGCGCGTTTTTGATGCCGCCGCCGGTTTCTAAAATCTGTTCCTCTACAGAATAAAAAATTCGCAGGCTATAGAGACTGCCATCTCCCAGCGCGGCGCGAATTTTCTCTCCGAGATGATGCAGGTTGATGACTACTTCAGTGACGCCATGCGCTCGGAGAAACAGCAACGCGTACTCAATCAATGGCCTGCCCGCCACCGGTACGAGCGCTTTGGGCATGGTGTGCGTGAGCGGTTGCAGTCTCGTGCCAAAACCTGCGGCAAGAATCATCGCGCGCATGGTTTACTCTGGGAAGTGAGTCGCGATAATCTCTTGCAAGCGTCGATACTGGGGCAAGCGCGCAACCACGCGGCGGATCGTCGCCAAGGTCGGCGGGATATAGCGGCTGTACCCTGTCTTGCCTTTTTCCAATTCAAGGAAATAGAAGCGGCCAACTACTTTGCAGGCTTTCTGCAGAAGACACAGGTTGTACTCTTCCCAGAGACGATCGCTGGACAGGGCCTCGCCGCCCCGCTCGGTCCATGCTTGGTGGTAATACTCAACCAGAGCCTGCTCCAGCGTCGGTGTGATAATCATCGGGGAATCTCGGTCGTTGAGCAGCGTTTCTAGATCGTACGGTGTGGGAGCGAGTAAGGCGTCCTGAAAATCGATCACCCAGATTTTGTCATCGTGCACAAACAGATTCCAACTGTGGTAGTCGCGATGGTTTAACACTGCCGGGGCTCGATCCAGGAGAGACGAAATCTGCTCGAAGGTCGCGCGCAGTTCGCGGCCTTCGACCTCGGACAACAGTTTCCCTTCTCGTTTCTCCAGACCCCACTCGATGAAGTGCTCGAATTCCCACAAAAAGAGGCGTTGGTCGAACCGTTGTTGAAAGGCGATGCACGCATCGTCACGCCGCCGCGTTCCTTCTACTTGTAGGAGGACGAGCTGATCGATCGCTTGACGATAGAGCCGCTCGATCTCTTCCAACGGCTTACCCTGGGCCGCCTCACGAAGAGGAATGTCGCCAACGTCTTCTAATAGCAGAAATCCATCATAGCTGCCGTCGTGATAAATCTGCGGGACGCGCAGCCCGAGAGAAAAAAGAAAGCGATAAACATTGACAAACGGTAATTCTTTCAGCGGCTGGGAAAACACGGCGAGTTCGTCAGACGATACTGACAGTCCACTACCGGAAAGGATCATCAACACCACTGTTGAAGGGCACGGTCCATCGAGGTACAAGCGTGCGTAACTGCGACTTGAGGCATCGCCAGTTAACGAAACGACGCGACTCACACGAGCCTCTTGCCCCCACACTGTCGCAACAGCGCCATCCACCACTTGTCGAAGCCTGGTATCCATGTCGATACGGAGTACCAATCCCTCTCCATTCTGTCAAAGCCGTTGGACAGGGTGATTTTTAGCAGTCTATCAGTACGAGTTTGATAAACAGGCGGCGGCGACGTCATTCCCGCGCAAGCGGGAATCCAGGAGGCTTAACCTAAATCTTTTACTCGAAGCTCCTGGATTCCCGCTGGAGTTTATCCTGAGCTTGTCGAAGGGCTGGCATGACGATTACAAGCCCATCAAACTACAGAAACACAGTGATGGATTGCAAACCCATTAACGACATGCTGAAAGAAGCCGCATGAGCACCGAGGTCGATCCAGCAGCTTTGAGCGTTGATGAACTGAGAGCGCTTGTTCACACGCTTCGTCAGCAGTTGACGGAGCGAGATGGAGAAATCGCACGCTTGAGAGGGGCTCTCCCTGCCGAACGGGACTCCACGTCACCTGATGCCTCCCAGACCGCAACCTCGATTGAACCTACGCCTGGCAGCCAGGAAGATTTGTTGACGCAGTTGGAACAGTTATATCCGGACAAGACTTAAACCTTAACTATCAACTTAGTGCTCATTTGAGCCCCGCCTTGCGTAGGGCCGCGATATGTCGCTCTAACAGTGCCGGGTCTTTGATCGGTGCTCGCTGTTTATGCACTGCCAGTGAGAAGTTGGGATTGAGCCGCAGCACTTCCGCCGCCTCCTTCTGCGCTGCAGCGTCTTGGCCCAACTCGCTGTAGACCGTGGCCAGCTGGAGGTGAGCAAGGAGGATATTGGGGTAATGGCTGAGGAAGCGCTGCAACGCCGTCCGCGCCTCTTCGTACTGCCCGACCGTCGCATAGGCCGCGCCGACGTTCAAGAACTGCTCGTCCAGAATAATGCTTTTTAAGCTCGACGCCTGTGCCGCCGCCGCGAGCGCCTCTGCGGTTCTGCCCCCAGCGCTCAGCACGACTGCGAGCGCTGAAACGCTTCCCGCATCGGTGGGGACAAGCGCGACGGCGCGCTCCATCTCTGCCAAGGCCTGCTCATACTGCTGTTGGCAGAGCTCAATTGCGCCCAAGACGGTGTGGTTCCAGGGGAGGGACGCACTGAGGTCTAGGGCCCGTTGCACTTCACCTCTTGCTGGTTCTAACGTGTGGCTGTCAGGTTCCTGTTGCGCCATCCACTGTAACAGGTAGCTGAGAGCCAAGTTGAGGTGGGCGTGCACATGATCAGGACTCTGCGTGAGGGCGTCTTGGAGGGCGGCGATGGCGTCGGCATAGCGTCCGGTCAAGCGATAGGCCTGGCCCAAGTTGATTAAGTACCAGGCCGGGGTATGCGGGTTCAGCCGCCTGGCCTGCGCCAGCATCGTCAGAGATTCTTCAGGGCGGCCCGCGAAGAACAACGCCTGCGCCAGCACGACGTAGCTGTCGGCATTGTTGGGATCGAGGGCGATGGCGCGCTGCCCTTCCGCAATGGCCTGGTCATACTGCTGTGTCAGTGCATAAAGCTCGCTCAAGCCCCAATGCGCGGTCGGCAGGGAGTCGTCTAAGGCGACTGCCTTCTGGGCCAGCGCAAACGCACGTTCCAGAGTGTGGGGGTTCATACTCCAGCCAAAGACCCACTCATTATAGTAGGTCACGTCGAGCCATTCATACGCTTCGGCATACTGCGGATCCAGCGCAATCGCGTGCTCAAACTGCTGCCGGGCCTGCAGAATGGCGTCCTTCGTGAACCGGTACCAATATGCCACCCCGCGTAGGAAGTAGTCATACGCTTCCATATTGGTGGTGTGTTTACGGAGGATATAGCCCTGCTCCTCCAAGGTGAGCTGCAGCTTCAGCGTTGTTACGATCTTCTGCACGATCTCGTCTTGCAAGGAAAAGATATCTGTGAGGGATCGATCATATTGCTCCGACCACATGAGATAGCCAGTCGTGGCTTCGATCAACCGCACGGTGATCCGCACGCGTTGGTCGGCTTTCTGCACACTCCCTTCCACCACATAGCGCACGCCCATTTCGCGGCTGATCTCTTGCACCGTCACTTGTTTGCTTTTGTAAAAGAACGCCGAGTTGCGAGCGATGACAAACAGGCCGGAGATTCTGGAGAGTGCGCTGGTGAGCACCTCAGTAAGACCGTCGCTAAAATACTCCTGCGACGAATCGCCGCTGAGATTCACCAACGGCAGCATGATGAGGGAAGGCTTATCGGGCAACGGGAGGGATTGGGGGTTAGGGGTTAGGGGCTGGGTGCTAGAGAGAGGAAGAGACAAATAGTGGACGGCAATGATAACGCTGAAGAGGAGCACAAGGCCCATGAGCACAAGACTACGAACGGACCATGAGCGCTGGGCAGGAAGAAAATCGTCTAGAGTCTGGGGTCTAGGGCCTAGGGTCTGAACATCGGCGGGAGAAGGGGTCAGGTTTTCCGACTCTAGACTCTGGACACTGAACGCTAGACCGTCTTCACTTTTTTCTTCCTGACCTGGAACCTTGAACGTTGAACCTTGAACTGACTGGGGGGTGCTGAGCGGGGCAATGAACCGATACCCCCGTCGATGCACGGTCTCGATAAAGCGCGGGGCTTTGGCGTCATCTCCCAATGCTTGGCGAATCTCGGTCAGACAAACGGCTAACACCCCATCGGTCACCGCCACATCCGGCCAGACTGCCCGCCAAAGATCATCTTTGCTCACCAACTGTCCGGCGTGCTCCACCAAATAGCGCAGAACATCAAAGGCTTTGGGCTTGAGCTTCAGCGTTTCCGACCCACGCCACACGCACGCATTCCGCCGGTCCAGCGAAAATTCCGCGAACTGCAGGCGAAGGTCTGTCAACATAATTCTCTTTTTTTTCCGCCGCTAAGAAAAAATTAAGAGAAAACTAACAACTCGCTAACGACTTTTGTTTTCCCCAATCGCTACTCTTCTCGCACATAACGCCCCGGAGTGCAACCGAAAATTTGCCGAGAAGAAAGGAGGTGAGCCCATGAAAACGTGGCATGCCTTGGACCGATGAGACGGGGGAAAGGGAACGGAGCACGGAAAACGTCAGTCAATCCATGACCAAGAAAAGGAGAAGGAACGTCATGAATACAAATTATCTTATTCGTAGTTTCGCCGCCTGCGCGATCAGTCTCTGCCTATCTGGTTGGAGCCTGGTCCCATTCTCTGCCGCCGCCATGATTGTGGTCACGACCAATCAAGACGTGGTTGATCCCCCCTTCAATACCGGCGGTCTCTGTGGCAACGGTACGGTCGCCAACTTGCCGGGCGCTGATGGTAAGGTCTCGTTACGCGAGGCCATTATCGCCGCCAATAACACTCCCGGACAACACACCATTACGTTTGCTCCGAGCCTCAACAGCAGTACCATTACACTCACCAAGGCACTAGGTTCCCTCTTCCTGTGCGGTGGACATACGACGCTCAATGGTGACATCAATGGCGATGACACCCCAGATGTTACCGTCGACGGCACGGCAGCAGTCACCTCTTTTGATGTCATTAATCTGGTATCGAGCCACAACACCATCAAGAATCTGCACGTGCTGGTTCCCCCTCCGACGTTCTTTCTACCGGCTGGCATTTCGGTTTCTAATCTGGTGACGCCGAATGTGACGGATAATGCTATTGTCCACAACACTGTCAGTGGGGGGCCGATTGCGGTGGGAACTGGACTAGACGCGACCAAACACGCCCAACATGCGGTGAGCATCAAACAGACCCTTGTGCGCGACAATACCACAAATGGCATTTTAACCATCATCTTTGGGGATCATAATGCCATTACCGACCTCACTATTGTCCGCAACACCGTCTCCGGCGTCTCCCTCAGCGCTCCTTTCAACATTGCCGCCATCTTTATTGCGGGGGGACGGCAAAATCCTTTCGATCCTACCGATCCTGGGGCTAGTGACAATCAGCTTGAGGTGACGATCACTGATAACATTGTCACCGGTAACAGCAATCCACACGATACCGCAGGGATTGATATCTTCGGCGGGTTGTTTTCGTCGTCGCGCAATCACGTCACTGCCGAGGTTGGCAATAACACGATCACCGACAACGACGGCAGAGCGATCTTCGCCGGTGCTGGAGTAGTAGGGGGGTCGAATAACCAGCTTGACCTTACGACGGAGGGCAACATCATCAAGCGCAACAGCACCCCAGGCGATACCGTTGGGATCTCGATCGATAGCGGGGTGCTTTCCTCTGGCAACCACGTCGAAGCGGCAGTGCGCAATAATACGATCGCGGATAATACGGGCACTGGCATTGGAATCGGGGGTGGGATCAATAATGCCTCCCACAATGAGGTCGACGTTTTGATCCGCGATAATACGTTGGAGAACAATGATGGCGCGGGCATCCTCACCTTTACTGGAATCGGAGCAGCGTTTGGTCTTGCTAGCGGCGACAGTTCCAGCAATAGCCTGGCCGCGCGGATTGAGCAGAATGCGGTCACGAAGGCCGCGATTGGCATCTTGGTCTGGGGTGGAGTGGGGAGTTTCGAGGGAGGACCGGGAAAAACGGCAAATACCAATGAGACGGCCATCGTCATGGCGAACAACACCATTACCGGCATGCTCGTTGATGGAATCCACGTGGAGGCGGGTAGCTCGGGCGTTGCGAATAGCAATGAGGTGGAGATTCAGGCACGCCAGAACACGGTCTGCGGCAGTGCAGCGGCAGATATTCATGCGATCGGTGGTGCGCCAACCAACCAAGGAACCGGCAATACAGTGGAAGGAGAGATCAGCCAGAACACGGCGACCACCATCGTGGTGGAGAATGGCGTGGCTGGGAACGTGGCGAGCGTGGCACAGTCCAACAACGTTGCGTGTCAGTAAGAAGCGGAAGAGCAACATCGATAGAAAAAGCAAGTAGCCGCTGTTGATGCTGCACCAATAATTACCCCCGGGCAGCGCGCTGCCCGGGGCGCGTTTGGAAGATGAAAGATGACGAAAAGGAGATAGAGACGACCAGCCGCAGAGTTTACTTACAGAGCGTTTTCCTCGTGCAATCTCAATAGGATAAAAACGCGCGATCGTTGGATAGTCTCTGTCTTTGTGAAGGAGGAGAAATCGGTAGCGTATAGCCAAGGCCGCAATAAGACAGTCAATCGGGCTGCGAATCGTTAATCCTCGTTTTCTCAATTGTCGATAGATATTTGCTGCTTCAAGATGGTCAGCGAATTGAAGATCGTAACAAGGGAAGAAGCGTAGAAATCGAGAGGTCTCGCTGTATTGGGTATCACTACGAATGCCTTGTGAAATTTCCTGAACGATGATGCCGCTCGTAGCGACGTATTCTCGTTGCTCAAGGCAAGCTTTCAAAGTTTCTTTTGCGCGAGAAGGTTCTCTGCGAAAAAAGTCGATCCAGACTGAGGTGTCAACCAAGATCCGCAAAGCGTTTCTTTCTCATCTCTTGGAGATCACCTTCCCAATCAATCTTGCCCTCTAAGGCAAGGATGCCTTTGGCCTTCTCACGGCGGATGACTTCTCGTAAGGCAAAGTCAACAAGTTCCTTCTTCGTTTTTTTCTTAAATAGCTTCATGCCTTCCTTGATCAGCTTTTCATCCAAGGCAATATTCGTTCTTTGCATCGGCTGTGCTCCGAAAATAAGGATACATCACCTTTACGCAACTTGGTGTAGAGAAGCAAGTTTGCCAAACACAACAGACAAGATGCTGTCTATGGTGGCAGTCCGACACATTAAATCTGAGGGGGAGACAATGGTGACGTCATTCCGGGCGAGCACCGCGAGACCCGGAATCCAGGAGTCATAACCGGAAGCCACTACTGAATCTTCCTGGATGCCAGCTTTCGCTGGCATGACGGTGCTGACTCATCCGGATCAGTACGATGAAGTAGTAATGGGCAGGTGCGACTGAACCACCGCGCCTCATTTCCCACCAACGCCCAGGTACGTTGAAAAGCCCAAGGAAATCCTCTAACGTAGCGCCGCATGTTAGCACGAAGTTTGTTGCTCTTGATGGGAGCAGCCCTCCTGCTTCTCGGGGGATGCGCGACAGTCGAGAAACGTCTTTCCGCCAAAGAGTACTATAACCAGGCGAACGAAGCGTACGGTAAAGAAGATTTCACCACAGCGGTCGACTCCTATCACGATCTTCTCGACCAGTACCCGCTCAATCCCTACGCTGAAGAGGCGCAGCTCAAGGTCGCGTATTCTTATTACATCGAAAAAAAGTACGCAGAGTCGATCGCGGCGTTCAATGACTTTGAGCGTGCGTATCCCACCAGCATGCATCTCCCCTTCGTCGAGTATTATCGAGGGATGAGTTATCTCGAGCAAATGCGTTCGATTGACCGAGATCAGGCTGTCACGGAAAAAGCGCATGAACACTTCCGCGCGGTGACTGACCGGTTCCCGGACAGCGCGTTCGCGACGTTGGCGGAAAAGAAAGTCCGAGTTTGTCGCGAAGCGATGGCGGCGCACGAGCTGCTGATCGCTGACTTTTACGACAAGTACGATAACGTCGCTGCTGCGAAATCCCGCTTGCGCACGATCATCGAAAACTATCCTGAGACGAGCGTCACTGCGGATGCGCTAGGACGATTGCGCAATCTGCTGAATGAAGAAGGCAAGAAGGAACTGGCGGAACTGGCCGAGCAAGCCCGCGCGGTCCGGCAACCAAACGCTCCTGCCCCTGACAAAACCGAGCTTCGCATTACTGGCTTGCGAATACCCTTCATCTCCGGGCAACCAAGCGCTTCTGCTCCCGACAAAACCGAGCCTGAGGCCGCTGCCGCTGTAGCGTTGCCCGCTCCCGGGGTCGACCCCTTGCTTTCACTCGTCACCGAACTCAAAAAGCAAGAAGACGAACTCCGCCAGAAAGCACAGACCGCCATCCGCGCTGCCGCAGAAAAACCGGTGGACAAGGCGCAAAAGGTAGAAAAAATTCCTGTAGACCAAGAAGAAAAGGAAAACTAGCAATGGAGACGGTTGCACGCGCCGTCTCTCCGCACGTTCGCGATGGACGAGTGCTGATTGTCGGAGTAGGGGGGTTAGGCTCCCCAGCCGCGCTGGCCCTGGCGCATGCCGGGGTCGGAACCATTGGCTTGATAGACCCAGACGTGGTCGAACTCTCTAATCTGCAACGCCAGATTCTCCATTACACTTCGGATCTGAACCGACCGAAAGTGCTGTCAGCGCGGGAAAAGTTACTGCGCCTCAATCCCTCGTTGACTGTCGTTCCTCACCATGAGCGATTAACCAGCAAGAATCTGCCGGAGCTTTTCCCTTTGTACGACTTTATCATCGACGCCACGGATGGGGTCGCTACAAAATTTTTGATTAATGATGGGGCCGTGCTTATCGGAAAGCCTTTTTCCTACGGAGGCATCGTGCAATTTTCCGGGCAGACCCTGACTGTTCTTCCGAAGCGAACAGCCTGTCTACGCTGTTTATTCCCCAGTATTCCGTCAGAAGATGACGTCCCAACCTGCCAAGAAGCGGGCATCATTGGTAGTCTTGCAGGCAGTCTCGGTTTCGTGCAGGCTATGGAAGCTGTGAAATATCTTTTGGGCACAGATGGCTTGCTCACGGATCGGTTGCTGACCTATGATGCCGCGATCGCGCGCTGGCGCACCATTGCAGTGCGGCGTAATCCACGCTGCCCGCTGTGTAGTGAGGCGCCAACCATCGCCAGCCTTCAAGATGCTGACTACGACTCAACGAATAGTTGCGCTCTGGAGTCGTGAAATTCTCTGCTTCGGGTAGGACACGGAAGGAGTTGCTATGAGTACTATTACCGGCTTGATCTGTCGCGAATGTCGACAAGAATATCCGGTGGCGCCGCTGCATGTGTGCGAAACCTGTTTCGGTCCGCTCGAAGTCGAGTACGACTACGAAAGCATCCGTCGCCAATTGACGCGCGAGGTCATTGAGTCCCGCCCAGCTTCGCTGTGGCGTTATCGGGAGCTGCTTCCTATTACTGGAGAGCCCACTGTCGGGCTCCACAGCGGGTTTACTCCGCTGGTGAAAGCGGACCGCCTCGCAGCGTATCTCGGCGTCAAGGAACTGTATGTGAAGGATGATTCAGTCAATCATCCGACCTTCTCGTACAAAGATCGCGTGGTATCTATCGCTATCTCGAAAGCCATCGAGTTTGGCTTTGATACAGTCTCCTGTGCATCGACTGGTAACTTAGCGAATTCGGTTTCCGCCCATGCGGCGCGCGCCGGGCTGCGGTGTTTCATTTTTATTCCGACTGATCTGGAACAAGGCAAGATTATCGGTTCGACGATTTATGGGCCGCGTGCGGTCGGCATTCGCGGTAATTATGACGATGTCAACCGGTTGTGCAGTGAGATTGCGGACAAATATGGCTGGGCGTTTGTCAATATCAACATTCGTCCGTATTACACTGAAGGCGCCAAAACCTACGGATTCGAAATTGCCGAGCAGTTAGGGTGGAGGTTGCCGCAGCACGTCATCGTGCCCACTGCCGGCGGCACCATTCTTCCAAAAGTGGCGAAAGCGTTCGAGGAGCTGAAAAAGATTGGGCTTGTGGAGAGCGCTCAACGCGCCAAGATTTACAGCGCCCAGGCTGCTGGCTGCTCCCCAGTCATCAACGCGTTACACAAAGATTCGGATCTCATCGTGCCCGTCAAACCCAACACGATCGCTAAATCCATCGCTATCGGTAATCCAGCTGATGGTTACTATGTGTTACGCGCGGTGCGGGATTCCGGCGGCTGGGGCGAAGCAGTCACGGACGAAGAAATCGTGGAAGGCATCCAACTGCTCGCGCGCACCGAAGGCATCTTCACCGAACCGGCTGGGGGCACGACGGTGGCCGTGACCAAGAAACTGATCGAGCAAGGACGCATCCCGCGCAACGAATCCATTGTCATCTGCATTACCGGCAACGGCTACAAAACGATCGAGGCGGTGATCAACAATGTTGAACAGCCGTTTCTGATCAATGCACGGCTGCATGATTTCGACGACCTGTATCGGTCGCTGACGCCAACAGCGTCGTCATCGGTGAAGGCGACGGAACTCCATTGAAGGATTCCTGAGGTGGTTGCTACACGAACAGAAAATCGCCACAGTAGGGTCGATTTCTCCTGAGGAGGATAAAGCATGAATGTTCGAGTGCGGGTGCCAACCCCGCTGCGCCGTTTCACTGGCGGTGCTGATGAGGTTAGCGTTACTGGAGCGACCATCGCCGCTCTGGTAGAAGACTTGGAACAACATCACCCCGGCATCAAAGAGCGCATCTGCGATGAAGAGGGTAAAGTGCGCCGCTTTGTCAATATCTTTGTCAACGGCGATGACATTCGTTTTCTCAGTAATCTCGACACGGCGGTCAAAGATGGTGACGAAGTGTCCATTGTCCCAGCGATTGCTGGAGGATGAGTCATGTCGCTGCTTCCAGTACGAGGCCAAGGACTCCCGCCGCCCCAGGCGTTGCGGGCCCCTTCTGTGTTGCACTTGGTCGGCAACACGCCTTTACTGGAACTCACGAAAGTGACGCGAGGGCTCTCGCCGCGCGTTCGTCTCTTCGCCAAGTTGGAGGGCTTCAACCCTGGCGGTTCGGTCAAAGATCGTCCCGCGCTCTTCATGGTTGAAGAAGGGCTCCGCACCGAAGCCCTGCGTCCCGGTAAAACTATTCTCGATTCTACTTCGGGTAATACTGGCATTGCCCTTGCCATGACTGGGGCCGTCCTTGGGTACCCCGTCGAGTTGGTGATGCCAGCCAACGTGAGCGTCGAGCGTAAAAAAATCATCCAGGCGTATGGCGCCAAGATTACCTTCAGCAGCGAGTTTGAAGGGTCCGACGGCGCCATCCGCCTGTGTCGCGCGATTCTGCACGACGCACCGGAGCGCTATTTCAAACCGGACCAGTATTTCAATCCGGCCAATCCTCTCGCGCATTATCACACTACCGGTCCGGAAATTTGGCAACAAACGCAAGGACAAGTCACGCACTTCGTGGCGGGGATCGGCACCGGGGGCACGATCATGGGCACGGGACGTGCGCTCAAAGAGCGGAACCCCAATATCCGAGTCATCGCGGTCGAACCGGACGACGCTTTTCATGGGCTTGAAGGGCTCAAGCACATGGCCAGTTCGATCGTGCCGGGGATTTATCACGAAGAAGAGTTGGACCGTAAAATTCCAGTCTCCACCGAAAATGCCTATGAGACAGTCTATCGCTTGGGACAGAGCGAAGGGGTTCTGGTCGGGCAATCGTCCGGCGCGGCGCTCTGGGCGTCGCTGAAAGTCGCCAGCGAAATTGACGAGGGTACGATCGTGACCTTGTTTCCGGACTTTGGCGATAAATACCTCAGCACGACGCTTTGGATTGGCTGGCAAGATTTTCACCAACGGCAAAAGCGCGCACGGTAACGGATCCGGCAGCGACGCTGCCTACTTCATTGTCGTCCCAGAAGAAGCGAGGAACCTGGAGAAAGTGATATACTGTTCTTATCATCTTGCAGTTCCTGCATGCTCATTAGCATTGTGAGGAGGGCGGCATGAAAGAGAAGTTTTATTTGACGTATCCTTCCCCGCTGATCAAAGAGCCGATCCTGTACTTGCTCGGGAAAAAATTTGAGGTCGTCACGAATGTTCGCGGAGCCAACATCTCGAATGACATGGGACTCTTGGCGCTCGAACTCGAAGGGCCGGTGAACGAGATTGACCAGGCCGTCTTCTGGTTGCGCGAACAAGGCATTACGGTGGAGCCGATCGAGAAAAACGTGATTGAATAACCGATGCTCTCTGACCAACAAATCGAGCGGTACAGTCGCCAGATCATTCTCCCTCAGGTCGGTGGAAAAGGGCAAGAGAAATTGCTGCGTGCCCGCGTGTTGGTGCACGCCACAGGACCGCTCCATACCGCCGCCTTACATTACCTCGCTGCGGCTGGAGTGGGAACGCTCGGCGTGTTCACGGACGCGAACGATACTGTGCTGTCCGCTCTTGCCGGTACGCAAGAGCAAGAACGATTTGACATTTTCCCACGGTTAAATCCTGATTGTTCGATTATGCGTCATATGGGAGAAGAGGAGCAAGATCAGCAACAGCTCGTAAGCGCTTATGATCTGGTCCTCTCAGACTCAACAACGTTGCACGATGCGTGCTACGCCACGCGACGCCCTTTCTTGTATGCTTCGGTGTCTGAGAAAGAGGCGACCTTAGGAGTGTATCGCGGCTATGAGCCTGATGCGCCCTGTCTCCGCTGTCTACCGGTTGTACAAGCTGTTGGTTCAGGAACCTCACTGTTTGTAGAGATCGCTGCGTTATTCTTGGGCGCTCAGGTTGCCACCGAAGCGCTGAAACACGTGCTGTCTCTCTCGCGTTTGTCAACCACAAAACTGCTTCACTTTCGCCTCCCCAGCTTTGAGTGTCGTGAGGAAGTGCTGGAAAAGTTCCAGCACTGTGCAGTGTGCGCCCGCCCAACCGATTTCTAACATTCTGGACAATTCTGTTATTATTGAAGAAGGCAGTACGCAGTCGCCCACGGGATTGTCCACACTCTCGGCAGAGTATAGAGTTTTTTCTTTATTTTTCTCTCATTTGAAGGAGCCATGACGCATGGAGAAGGGCTTTACTCTTTGGTTTACCGGCTTGTCCGGCTCAGGAAAGTCAACGATCGCCAACGCTATCACCCCTAAATTGCAAGCACTCGGAAGAAGAGTCGAGATTCTCGACGGCGACGAGGTGCGGACGAACCTGAGCAAGGGGCTGGGATTTAGCAAAGAAGACCGTGACACCAACATTCGCCGTATTGGGTATGTGGCGCAGTTATTGAGCCGCAATGGTGCTATTGTAATCACGGCGGCCATTTCTCCTTACCGCGACATTCGTGACGAAGTGCGCTCTCGCATCGGCAACTTTGTGGAAGTCTACGCGAAATGCCCTCTTGAGGCGCTCGTTGCACGCGACGTTAAAGGGCTCTACAAGAAAGCCTTGGCGGGAGAGATCAAGGAATTCACCGGCGTTTCCGATCCCTACGAAGAACCGCTTAATCCGGAAATCATTGTCGAGACCGATCGGGAAACCGTCGAAGAGAGCATGAATAAAATTCTTGCTCGCCTGGCGGAACTGGGCTATTTACCCGCAGATGGCGCGCGCCCCATTGCTCCGCACGGCGGTCAGTTGGTGAACCGTTTGTTGACCGGCTCGCGTCGTGAGTCGTTATTGGAACGAGCGCGTTCGTTGCCGACTATTCAGCTCGACGAGCGCGCCCAGAGCGATGTGGAAATGATCGCGGTCGGCGCCTTTTCTCCCTTGCGCGGCTTCATCGGTGAACAGGATTACCACTTGATCGTCGAGTCCATGCGCTTAGCCAATGGGCTGCCTTGGTCGATTCCCATCTCGCTGGCGGTTTCCCGCGCGCAGGCCGACAGTTTGCGTACGGGGTCGCAAGTGGCGCTGACCGACGAGCGCGGCGTCGTGCTGGCCATTCTTGATCTCGCGGAACGTTATGCGCCCAATCGTGAAGAGGAAGTGCGCAAAGTCTACGGAACGACGGAAAGCGCTCATCCTGGCGTCGCCGCGGTGCTGCAAGGCGGTGAGGTGTACTTGGGTGGAGACATCCAGGTTGTCAATCGCCCGGATACCGTGGCCTTCCCCTCGTATCATCGCGATCCCGTGCAAACACGAGCGCTCTTCCGCGAACGTGGCTGGCGCACGGTCGTGGGCTTTCAAACCCGCAACCCCATTCACCGGGCGCATGAGTATATCACAAAAAGTGCACTCGAAATCGTCGACGGGCTGATGCTGCATCCGTTGGTGGGTAAAACAAAAAGTGATGACATTCCCGCCGACGTGCGCATGCGCTGCTACGAGGTGTTGATGGAGCACTACTACCCGCAAGACCGGGTGCTGCTCTCCGTGTACCCGGCGGCGATGCGCTACGCTGGACCACGCGAAGCTATTTTCCACGCCATTGCCCGCAAGAATTACGGCTGTACGCATTTCATTGTTGGCCGCGATCACGCCGGCGTCGGCAATTATTATGGCACGTACGACGCGCAGAAACTCTTTGACGAATTTGCGCCGGGAGAATTAGGAATCCAGCCGTTGAAGTATGAAAACGCTTTCTATTCAAAGGTGACTGGACAAATGGCGACGGCCAAAACCGCACCGGGTGGCCCGGAAACGCAAGTGAATCTATCCGGCACGAAAGTGCGCGAGATGTTGAGTCAGGGCCAACTGCCTCCGCCGGAATTTTCTCGTCCGGAAGTGGCGCAGATTCTTATTGATTCGATGAAGAAGTAAGAGGTCCGCTTGGAGCCGCGCCCTGGTGCGGCTCCTTTTCATCCCGCTGCTATTCTTCAGCCGTGGCGCCGATCCGAATAATCAGCGTGCCGTTCTGATGATGACGTCCACCAAAAAAAAGCGTGCCGTGATTCCTGAGCGAGATCGCGGTATTCATCAGCGGAGTAGGGGACGGCCCTTCCATCACTAATACTTGCAGGGCGATTCTGCCGTTGGCGAACTGTTTGGGCATCACCTGCAAGATACGTCCGCCTGGCAAGGCAAAATCGGCTTGGGAGCCCCAGCCGACTTTCCGGAATTCTTCCTGCACGAGATGGTACGATTTATAGCGAAACGCGCCTAGCTCATGCCGAATATCCTTGAGGCGCTCGTCAAAATCCTGAGACGCGTTCGAGGCAAGCACTGTCTCTATGCGTAGCTCCACCACTTCTCCAGCGAACACCAGCGACACCCACAATAGCGCACTAGCAACGCAGGAAAGAACGAGTGGAGCGTTTCTCATGATTATTCCCCTTCGCCTTCGTCGTTCACCCAAATCACCGTTGAATTGTTGGTCGGTTCATTCCAAACCGAGACGGTGTCAGAGGTGGACAATGATTCGATTTGTGCTTGATTACTATCAGTGATTTGGATAAGCGGCTCTGATTCGGCAATAACTGGAGGTGAGGGAGGAGGCGTTTGTCGCTGCCACGCGACTCCGGCGAGCCCAATACACAAGACCGCAGTGGTAGCCATCCACGCTGGCGTTGGCCATGACCAAAGAGACCGCCACGTTTCCCACCACAACTGTCGCCGCCATTGCCATTGTTTTGGGGACGGCTGATCAGAGAGTTTGCGCTCTACGCCATTCCAGAATCCGGCAAACTCAATGTTCTCGACGCCCTCGTCAATAGTCAGTTGTAAGAGTTCCTGATTGCGTTCCAACGACGCCAAAGCCTGCGTGCATCTTGCGCAGGTGACGACGTGATTTTGCATGGCTCGACGGAGTGGACCGTCAAGTTCGTTGTCATGAAAGAGAAAGAGAAAACGTTGGGCGTGCACACAGTCAATCATAATGGCATTACACAAGCATTAGGTATTGAGAAAACCCGCGACACTGATACGCAGCTCGCGCAAGAGGAAGGAAAAAAGGGGAAGGCAAACATAGCTCATGCACGCTAGAGATCTTGTCCAAGACGGGATTGTAATTTTTTCCGGGCATAGTGGAGGCGACTCATGACAGTTCCCCGGGAGCATTGCAACACTTCGCTGATCTCTTCGTAGGAAAGGCCTTCAATTTCTCGCAGGAGTATGACCGCTTTATGGGCAGGCGTCAACTCGGCAAGCGCGGCGCGAATACGTTCTCCCAATTCTTTCTCCTTTACTTGCTCGTAAGGGTCGGTCTCTTGTGAATCAGGTATAGTGTCGATGCTGGCAGATTCCCCTTCACCCTGTTCCTCGCGTTCAAACAGAGGCTGACGATTTTTTTGCCGCTGCCGATCGATCGCCAAATTGACCGTAATGCGATAAAGCCATGTATAGAAGCTCGCCTCTTCTTTAAATTTCTGTATCCCCGTGAAGACCTTGGCAAATGCTTCTTGGGCGATTTCCATCGCGTCTTCGCGATCCTGGACGATTCCGAATGCGATGGCCACCGCCTTGCGCTGATACCGCTCGACAAGCTCACGGAACGCTTCACGGTCGCCACTTTTACACTGACGAACCAGTTCCCAATCGCTGTGTTCCACGGTTCCCGCACCTTTTACAGACGTTTCCGCGCGTTGTTCTATTCAGATGAGCATGCCTAGGCCGCTCCGACCGGGCGCCGTTGTTCTACACTGAGGTCGCGACATTGGGGGCCTTTCCTCAACGGCGCGACAACATCGGGAATTTCGATGAATTTCCCTAAGAATTTGGCGTCAAAGGTAACAAACGGTCCCCTGCTTGTCCAGCAACTTGACAAGCAGTACAGTCGGCATTAACAATTGCCTGCCTCGGGGAAGAGGGGAAGAAGAGGAGGAGCGCTACGTAAGAGCCGCTCTCCTACCATTCATACACCATGATAGAAGTTCAGCATCTCACAAAACGTTACGGTGATCTCACCGCAGTTTCTGATATCTCCTTCAATGTAACTTCCGGACAAGTGCTCGGTTTCCTCGGACCAAATGGCTCGGGAAAAACGACCACTATGCGCGTCATTACCGGATTTCTCCCGGCGACCGCCGGCACGGTAAAAGTCGCGGGCTTTGACATTTTTGACGACTCGTTCGAAGTGCGTAAACGCATCGGCTATCTTCCGGAAACTCCTCCGCTCTACAACGATATGACCGTTGCTGCGTATCTCCGCTTTGTCGCACGTCTCAAAGGCATGCCGCGGGCCGCCATTGCCGACGCGCTGGATCGAGCCATGTCTCGTTGCGGCCTGGCCCAGGTCGCTGGCCGCGTTACCGGTCATCTCTCCAAGGGCTATCGACAACGCGTTGGGCTTGCTCAGGCTATTATTCATAACCCGGACGTACTCGTGCTGGACGAGCCGACGATCGGTCTTGACCCTCAGCAAATCATTGAGATTCGCACCTTAATCAAGGAATTAGCCGGGGCCCATACCGTCGTGCTCTCAACGCACATTCTGCCGGAGGTTGTGCAGATCTGCGAAAAAGTTGTCATTATTAACGCGGGCCGAGTCGTCAAAGAAGATTTGTTGACTAATCTTACAACCGGCGGGCAAACGCTCGAAGAAGTGTTTCTCCGCGCCATTTCTCAAGAGACTCACCACCAGGACGAGGCGCAGGACACCCCAGAAACCACCGAGGAGACTGCGTCATGAGAAACGTCTTTACGATTGTAGGCAAAGAGCTGCGCTCCTATTTTGTGTCCCCAATTGCGTATGTCGTGTTAACCGGCTTCCTCCTCTTGGGCGGCTGGTTTTTCTTTAATCTTCTTTCTCGTTTCAGCTTGATGTTAACACTGTATACACAATTCCAAGGAGGCGAGGCCGCCAACCGCATCAACCTGAACGACTACGTGATTGCCCCGCTCATGCATAATCTTTCCATTGTTCTCGTCATTCTTATCCCCATGATCACCATGCGCGCGTTCGCCGAAGAGAAAAAGAGCGGTACCTATGAGCTATTGTTGACCTCGCCGTTGCGCACCGGTGAATTGGTCCTCGGGAAATTTTTAGCTGCATTTTTTTTCATCTGCATCATGATCGGACTCACCGGCGGCTATCCCGCGATTTTGCTGGCGTTTGGCAACCCGGAGATCGGCGTCATGGTCGCGGGTTACCTTGGTCTTTTGTTGCTGGCTACAGTGTTTGTCGCCGTGGGCCTGCTCACTTCTTCGTTTACCGAAAATCAAATTATCGCCGCCGTCAGCGGCCTTGTCGCCACGCTCTTGCTGTATATTATCGCTTGGCCTGCGGACTCCGCTGGTGAAGTGATCGGCCCATTGCTTCGTTATATGTCGGTCACCGAACATTTCGCTGATATGGTCAAAGGCTTAATTGATACACGAGGACTCGTGTACTTTGGCAGTCTCATCCTGCTGGCGCTTTTTCTTACCCAGCGTTCGGTCGAGTCACTGCGCTGGAGGTAAGCAGCATGTCGCGTTTCGCTTCATTGTATGGGATTGTTGGGGTTATTCTGCTTCTTTTTGCTGGTGTAGCCTATTTCATCACTCGGGATTTTTCCAGCTACGTTTTTGCTCACACCATCATCGGCGCCCTCGCCGTCATCACCTTCCTTTCGTCGGCAAAGGGATCGCTCTCGACTTTTTTCGGGGAACGCTCGACAAAGTATGGGATCAGCGCGGTCTTCTACGCGCTGCTGTTCTTCGCCATTTTGTGCTTCGTCAACTTTATTTCCGTTCGTCACCATCATCGCTTCGATCTCACGGAGTCGGGCGTGTACAGTCTTTCCCCTCAGACGGTGGATCTGCTGCATCGTCTCGACAAGCCGCTGGATATCCAGGCCTTTGTTGAAGCCGGGTCGGACCCGCCACTGCGGGAACTTCTTGAAAGCTATCGCTACGCCTCCGATAAAGTCACCTTTGCCATTGTTGATCCTGACAAGCATCCGGACCAGGCTGAAAAGTATCAGATCTCAACCGTGCCGGCGATTCACCTCCAGTATGGCGACCGCACAAACGTCGTGAATAAGTTGACGGAAGAGGAACTCACGAACGGTCTTATCCGCATCACAAAAGGTGAAAAAAAGACGATCTATTTTCTTGAGGGACACGGCGAGCCAAGCATTGATGATATGAATGACCCAAAAGGGTACGGCCAAATTAAGACCGCTTTAGACAACGAAAGTTACGAAGTCAAAAAATTGGTGCTCTCTGAAGGCGCGGCCATCCCCGATGATGCGACCTTGCTGATCGTTGGCGGCGCGGAACGATCGCTTCTCCCGCATGAGATTCAATCCATTGACGCCTACCTCAAAAAAGACAAAGGCGGCCATGCGCTCTTTCTTTTGAATCCCCGCGTCACGCCCGAGTTTGTGACCTACCTGAAAGACTGGGGAGTGCAAGTGGGGAACGATGTGATTGTGGATGAGCAACTTCAGCTTTTAAAAGGTCGCACCTTTACGCTAACACCGTTTGTGACAACGTACGGAGCCCATCCGATCACTGCGGAACTGAGTCGACGGGGTGCGGCGGCGCTGACCACGTACGGCATTTCTCGCTCGGTCGAACCGCAGCAGAATGGGAAAAAAGGGTTAACCGTCGTGAGCCTCGCGAAAACTGGACCGAACGCCTGGGCGGAAACGGACCTTGAGAGTGTCTTTCAGAAGCAAACGGCTCGCTTTGATGAACAACAAGACCGTCGTGGTCCCATTTCTCTTGCTGTCGCGGTAACCGCGAATATGAAGGAACTGGGGCTGGATCACGATGGCGCGGCTCGAATCGTGGTCTTTGGCAACGCCGTCTTCGCGAACAACCAATTTATCGGTCAATATTTCAATCGGGACTTTATTTTGAATACCGCCAATTGGCTGGTGGGCGAGGAAGGATTAATTTCCGTGCGGGCTCGCACCATGCGCGCCTCCCGAGTGCAATTTACTGCGCGACAAAGTACGCTCATTTTTTATCTTTCGGTTCTGATTCTTCCCGAGCTGCTCTTAATTGCGGGCTTAGCCGTGTGGTGGCAAAGGCAATAGGCCATTGCCGATGCTCCGGTGTTGACAGTAGCCTGGTTCGTAAATTTTCGCTTTTCTCTTGAATCACTATGAGCTTGTTCAAAGCCTTGATAATGGCCGTCGTTCTCTTCGCGTTGGGCGCTTACGTGTATTTCGTGGAACTCCCCCACGACCAAGAGGAGCTTGCGAAAAAAAAGCTCTTTACTTTCGATAAAACGGCGGTCACGGAAGTGCATCTTACGTATCCAGACCGCAGCATTCATCTCAAAAAAGACGAGGCGGGCAAATGGCGCATCACCCAGCCGATCGAGACGGAAGCCGATGAGACAACTGTCGCGAACCTTGTGAACGCCATCGCCGACGCTGAGATCGTGCGCATCTTGGATGAGCCGGTCCAGGACCTCGCCTTGTATGGCCTGAATACCCCGGTCGTGAAGTTACAGGTGACGCTAAAAGATGGAAAATCCCTCCCACAGGTGTCAATTGGTAAAGACACACCGGTTGGGTATTCCGTCTACCTGCAAAAAGAGGGGGAAACGAAACTGCTTCTCACCCCTCAGGCCTTTCGGTTGGGCATGACGAAAGAAGTGAAGGACCTGCGCGATAAAACCGTTATCGCTTTTCAACCGAACGAGGTGAAAAAGATCGCGATCCAAGGCCAAGATAAAGAGATTGTCTTGGCAAAGACCGACTCGGGTTGGTCGCTCGAAAAACCAGTCTCCGGCAAAGCTGACGATGCGCAAGTCCAGACATTCCTGTCAACAATGCAGACGATCAGAGCGCAAGACTTTGTCGGGCAGCCTGCCGCCGATTTACACGAGTATGGACTGACCCCGCCACAACTGACAGTGACGCTCACGGGAGGAACTGATACCACAACAAAAACGCTTCTCATCGGTGGAGAAAAAGAGCAGGACAAAGCCGGCAAGCTGCGATATCTCAAACGTGGAGAAAACGCCACGATTTTCCTCGTTGCCGATGCGATGCTTCGCGATGTCCACAAATCGCTTGACGATTTTCGCGATAAAACGATCGCTCGGTTCCCGCAAGACCAGGCCACGAAGGTCGAAGTCAAACGACAAGACGGACAAAACTTTACCTTGACTCGCGGAGCTGACAAGAAGTGGTCAATCGATAAGTCTGGGGACGGTGTTTTCAAGGAAACCCTTGCTACGCAATTGGTCTCTTCCTTAGCCGACTTACGCGGATACGAAATCGCTGCGGAAAATCCAGCAGACCTCGCGCCGTACAGTCTGGCGCCGCCTAGCATGTCCATCTCTGTCTACGATGACAAGAATACGAAACTCGCGGCAGTTCTGGCGGGGCAGAAAAAAGAAAAAGACACCGCAAAAATCTTCGCTGTAACGGAAGGCGGGAAGACCGTCTTTGCCGTGCGTGACTACGTCTTCGATCGTTTGCATAAGGCTCCCATCGATTTCTGGGAGAAACCAGCGGACAAAAAAGCCTCGGCAGAGCCTCCTTCGGCAATGCCGCCCTCCGCTCCCAAGGAAGAGGACCTACCGGAGACAGAGGAAGGGGATTGACCGTCGAGCCTCGGGCAGGGGCGCAAAAAAAGAGGCGAGTTTTCCGCTCGCCTCTTGCGTCTCTTTTTAGTTGCCAAAATTAATAGGATTATTTATTTTCAATCACCACTTCGACGCGGCGATTTTTCGCGCGGCCAGCTGGATTGTCGGTTCCGTCGGTATTTTTATTCGGCGCCACAGGATACCGTTTGCCAAATCCTTTTGTGGTGACCCGTGAAGCTTTGACGCCCTCGTTTTCCAGGGAAGAAGCGACGCTTTCCGCGCGGCGTTCGGAGAGTTTCTGATTCGTTTCTTCGCTGCCGATCGCATCTGTGTGCCCCTCGACTGAAATCCGTCGTCCTTGCGCCCGGGTATTCAATATGCCGCCAATACTCTGAATCTTGCCGCGCGCATCCGTAGTCAAATTCGCCTTGCCAAATTCGAAGAGGACATCGGGTAAATTCACCACTACGCCGCGTTCCGTCTCTTGGGCTTCCAGGTGTTGTTTCTTCAATTCTTGGATCAACTGTTGATTGCGAGAAAGTTCTTGCTTTTGTTGTTCAATTTGTTTTTGATTTTCTCCCAGTTCCGTATCGCGTTTCTGCAGTTGGTCTCCAACCAGCGCCCCAGCGCCCGCGCCCAGTGCGCCGCCGATGGCGGCTCCTGCCCCAGGATTGCCGACTGCGGCTCCTATAATGGTGCCAGTCACCGCGCCAATTCCCGTACCTGCCAATGCTCCTTTTTCTCGTGTACTCAGGGGCTCAGAGCAGCTTGCGAGCAGTATCGTGACAACGAGGAAAATTCCACCTCTTATCCATAAGGCTTTTTTCACAGTCTGGACTCCTTTGAAATGCATCCTTACCTGAGTTGATTAGTACTCGTCATCGTCTTGAGATGGCTTCTTCTTGTTGTTCTTGAGCTGTTCAATTTCTCGACGCTGTTTCTGGAGTTCGCGGTTGTTCTCATCGAGCTGCCGTTGTTGCTCAGTTTGTTGCGTCTCCTGATTTTGCATTTGATTCCCCACCAATGCGCCAGTGCCGGCGCCCAACGCCCCACCGATCGCGGCGCCCGCGCCTGGGGCGCCTACGGCCGCACCAATAATCGCGCCGGTCGCGGCGCCTAAACCGCCGCCCATGAGCGTTCCTTTCTCTCTTGTACTCAAGGGTTGTGAACAACCGCTCGCCGCCATGAGAACAGCCACCGCCGCTATACTGACCGTCTTCCGAAATCGTTCCGTCATCCTATACCTCCAGTTGAGAATCACCAAAGACAACTACCAGTTATGTTACTGAGCACAGTTTTTTTAATTACTATAAACTCATCCACGAGAGGAATCACCATAGGGACTCTTCCGAGTCTCCCGGAAAGAAGCCATGAGTAAGCTTATCACACCAATGGTGATGCAGGAATCCGCGACATTAAACGCAGGCCAATAATACGCATGCCAGTGGACAAGAATGAAGTCGATGACTTCCCCATGCAGCACCCGATCGATAAAATTCCCCGTGGCGCCGCCTACAATGCCAGCAACCGCTACAAGAGTAAGTTTATCAGAGGGGTCCACTTTTTTGAGAAATATGAGCAGCGCCGCCACCGCAACAATCGTGGTGACGAGAAAAAATGGTTGACGGAAAGCCGATGGCGCTTGCGCCAGCAGACTAAACGCAGCTCCCGTGTTCCGCTCATGGGTGATATGGAAGTATGAGTCGATCACCGTGATCGACTCGTGCACGGCCAGCGTGCGGGCGATCAACCATTTGGTTGCTTGATCGAGGACCACAATGACGCTGACGATCAGACCAACCGTCACGGTTTTTTTCTCCATACAACTTGAAAAAGCAGGCCCTATCAGGGCCGTACTATGACTTGTTACTCCCTAGCGGAACAAATAGTACCGGGCTGGTGGCCGCTGTTGCTATAGTGAACGACTCGCCATCGATATTGAAAGTTTTGACGCTCTCTCCAGTAGGGCTATTGGATTGGACCATATCATTCGTTAATGTCTCCTCTCGAATGTAGGCAACGTGTTGCTCTACTACAGCACCAAGAAATCCATTGGGGGGGGCTTTATACTCCACTTTGATGCGCTGCTCGACACGATAGCCAGCGTCTTTGCGCACTTGTTGAACGGCATGAACGATTTCACGCGCCCGCCCCTCAGCGATCAGTTCTTCATCTAGCGTGCAAGGGAATTCAATCGAGATGAAACGATCAGAGCGCACGTCAGGAGCGCCGTCGCGTGCTTGTCGCAGAATCTGGACTTCCTCGGCTTGGAAGACTTCTCCGTCAAGTGTCAGCGGCTCGCCCGATTCAAGTATCAACATTTGCTCCGGGGTGAGCACAGCGATCTGTTTACTCACAGCGCCAAACTTTTTGCCAAAGCGTGGCCCCAGCAATTTAGCGTTCGCTTTAGCGCTCAAACTCACTTTTGCGTCTTCCGCCGTGCTATAGACAACTTCTTTAACATTAAGTTCTTCACGAATATAGCCTTCGAGCGGCTTGATTTCATCAAGTACGGACGGTTGGCGATGCAGCACCGTGAGCGAGCGCAGCGGCATACGCACCTTGACCTTGCGCTCGTTGCGCAGACTACGCCCCAGGAGAATAATGCGTTGCATTCGCGCGACGGCGTCTTCCAGTGGGAGATCAACAAGCTGTTCATCGTATGGTGGAAACGATTCCAAGTGGACGCTGTCTTCGGCTCGTTCGGCTTGCAGGGTGCTTAGATTGCGGTAAATCGCATCCGCCAAAAACGGCGTGAACGGCGCCATAAGTTTAGAAAACCCGAGCAACACCTCGTACAACGCCCGATAGGCAAAGCGTTTGTCATCACTGTCCGTCTCGCTCCAGAACCGGCGACGATTGAGGCGCACGTACCAATTCGTTAACTCATCGAGAAAATCGACCAGCGCAGGGACCACATTGTACAGCCGGTACGCTTCCATCTCCGTGGTGGCGCGGCGAATGAGCGTTTGTTGACGCGATAAAATCCAGCGATCGAGAATGTTCGGCGAGACGCCCGCTGGAGTCAGGGCGGGCGTCCACCCATCCACTGAGGCGTAGGTGACGAAAAATTTGTACGCGTTCCACCACGGCAACAATAAACGGCGCACGGTATCGCGCACGCCCTGTTCACTAAAGCGTAGTTCCTCGGCGCGGACGAGTGGGGAGTTGATCAGATAAAGCCGTAGCGCATCGGCGCCATGCTCGGCAATGACCTCTTCCGGCTCGGGATAATTTTTGAGCCGTTTGCTCATCTTTTTGCCGTCCTCGGCCAACACCAAGCCATTGACGACAACATTGTGAAACGCCGGCTTATCGAACAACGCGGACGCCACCACCATCAAGGTATAGAACCAACCACGAGTTTGGTCGAGTCCTTCAGCGACAAAGTCCGCCGGGAAAGAACGCGCAAAATCCTCGGCGTGCTCAAAAGGATAATGCAGTTGCGCGTAAGGCATCGAACCGCTCTCAAACCAGCAGTCGAACACATGCGGCACGCGGCGCATGACGCCTTTGCCGTTGGGCGCGGGAAACGTGAGGGTATCAACGAACTCGCGGTGCAAATCCGTGACTCGCGTCCCGCTGTGCTGCGCCAGCTCATCGAGACTGCCGAGGCAGACCACAGCGCTGTCATCGTCATTTTTCCAGATAGGCAACGGTGTGCCCCAGTAACGGTTACGACTGATGGCCCAGTCCCGCGCGCCCTCTAGCCAATTGCCGAAGCGGCCATCACGCAGATGTTCGGGCACCCAGTGCGTGCGGCTATTGTTCGCCACCAAATGGTCACGAAACGCCTCGACGCGCACGAACCACGTCGTCACCGCGCGATAAATCAGTGGCGTGTCGCTCCGCCAACAGAACGGATAGCTATGAAAAATCGTACCTTGGTGAACGAGTTTTTTCTCACGCTTGAGCCATTCGATGATTTTGGGGTCCGCTTCTTTGACATGAAGCCCGAGAAAATCACTCACCGGTTGGGTAAAGCGCCCTTCGTCATCGACAGGGTTGACCATGTCAATACCGGCTTTTTGGCACGCAAGGAAATCTTCTTCACCGAAAGCCGGAGCGATATGCACAATGCCCGCACCGTCTTCCGTCGTTACGTAATCCGCAGCAATAACCCGAAACGCGCCGTTGGATTTTCGCTCGGCAAAATAAGGGAAGAGCGGCGCGAAGCGGCGGCCCACGAGGTCCGCGCCTTTGTAGCGTGCTTCAATGGTGAACGTCTCGGCTTTGGGAAAATACACCTTGAGGCGGGCCTCGGCCAAGATATATCGTACCCCGTCGGTGTGATCGCGCACTTTCACATAGTCGATCTCCGGCCCTACGGCTAACGCGAGGTTGCTCGGTAGGGTCCACGGCGTCGTGGTCCACGCCAGGAAATACGTGTTCTCTTCTCCCTCCACCGCGAAGCGCACGGTGATGGCGGGATCTTGCACATCTTTATAGTTGAGATTCGCTTCAAAATTCGACAGCACAGTGCTGAGTCGAGTTGAAAACGGCAGCACCTTATGCCCTTCGTACACGAGCCCTTGGTCCCACATCTGCTTGAAGACCCACCATACGGTCTCCATGAACGAAAGGTCCATGGTGCGGTAATCGTTCCGAAAGTCCACCCAGCGGCCCATGCGTCGGACCGTTTTTTCCCACTCCTGCGTATAGCGCAGCACGATCTTGCGACATTCGCTGTTGAAATTCGCAACACCAAAGCGCTCGATGTCGGTCTTTCCGCTCAAGCCCAATGCTTGCTCAATTTCCATTTCCACCGGCAGTCCGTGGCAATCCCACCCAAAGCGACGGTCGACGTAACGCCCGCGCATGGTCCAGAAACGAGGCACGATATCTTTAATGGTGCCGGCTAAAAGATGCCCGTAATGCGGCAACCCGGTGGCGAACGGCGGGCCATCATAAAAAATAAACGGTGGGTACGCCTTGGTTTTTTCCAAGGTCCGAGCGAAAATATTTTGCTCATCCCAAAATTTGAGGACTGCGAGTTCAACTTCAGCGAGCTTTAAATTCTCGGCGACCGGTTCCATTGTGAATCGGACCTCACTCACGGAAAAATGTTTTCATGCTATAGATCTCAAACTACAGACTGGCGTCCACTTTTGCCAGAGGGCGGCGAAGAAAGAAAGCCGCCGTTTGCGGACCTGGGACTTGACCGACTCGGCATTGAGACAAAAAATAGCGAAAAGCAACCTTACCAAGCACAGGAGCAACTGGACACATGGGCAAGCGCAAAATGATAAACTTTTCTCGGGCAGGATTTTCTCAATATGAAGATGTTGAAGAAGAAGGCATGCCAAAGCCGTGCGCGATGGGCCTGCCGTGGGTGAACCCAGATACCCTTAAAACCTTGGAACTCCGCCAGATTCGTCGCACCGGTCCAAAAGGTGAACTGTTGGACGAAAAAGTCTCCTCACCACAACGCTCAACAGACACGACAACGGCACACTAATTTCAGAGGTCTATTCCTGAACACCGTTCTTGTGGTGCGAAGAGGCTTCCCCCCGCGTCCTATTATTTGTTGCCAGTTCCCCCGCGTTCCATATGTTTAAAGAGCGCGTCAAATTCTTCAGGCAATCTTTCAAGGAATTGGATGTGTAGGACTAAAGACGAAGGCACGGATCGGATCGCTCGGATGACGCCGAAAATCTTCAGCGTAAAGGCCACGGATTCCTCGTCTGAATCGACCGTCACAGGGGGGAGAGGAATTTGGAGAAGAAGTAAACTTTGGGAAAATCTTTCTTGCGGAGGTTCTCCTGTTAGACTCAAGCTGATGCCTCCGCAAGAGATATCTCTTAAGCCGCAGGAGAATGACGGAATTTCATTGAAGGCGTCCGGAGAAGAAGGAGAAGAAGAGATATTCTCATAAAGAAGATCGGTAAGGTATCCTTCTTTCGTTTCTTCCTTTTCTGTCGTCAGCCAACTGAGTTCTCGCGTTAGGTGCAACTGTTCTTGTTCTATTGCCGCACCGATTTCCTGAGGAAGAAGGCGGAAGGAGATAGGAGCGAGTGAGCGAAATCGCCGCCGCTGTTCATATCGTGGGTCTTGGTACTCTAGGGTTACCCTATCGACATAGAGCTTGCTGACCCGAGTCTGGAGGACATAGGCTCGTTCAGGAAGAACGGGGAATACGACGAGGACGATGCGGTTTCTTTCTTCTAACAGTCTTTCTGTCCGGTCTGCGGCTGCAATCAGATAGTTTTCGTGAATGGAAGTCAAAGAGGCCCACATCTTGCCCATCTGGGAAGGAACAAGAAGAATTTTTTTACGTTGGTCCAGAAAGGGCCGAATGGACGCGCTCTCAATTCGATACGGAGAGTTAATCTGCATCTTGGTGGAAAAAAGCTGATAACAGTCCTGTCCACTGACAGGGAGAGAGACGCGCAGAGCAACGGGCGAGTTTTGTGACGTTCCGGTAGGTAGAGATGCGGCTCCCTTCATCTCATTGAATTTCGCAAGAGAGCTCCGTAATGGGGTATCTGGGCTGAAGGTAGCCGTTATGGTCATCGCATTTCTCGCTTCCACTCTTTTTTTCTCTTTTCGGGAAGGCAAGAAAAGTCTTTAACCAATGACCACTTGAAGAAATGCCGCGGTTGAGATCCTCAGACAAAACCTGAGCGGAGCACGAGAATAAATATGGCCAATTCGAGCCGTTCCAAATAATGGCGGGCGGAGCGATCAAAGCTCAGGATAAAACAAACGAGAGGTTTTATCTCATAGGCCTTAGTTTTCTGAGATTTTCTTCGCTGAACGAGATGATCTCCGCTCTCGCATATCAAAAAGTGGATGCTGGGATCGGCGAATGCCGAAATAATAGCAACAGATTTCGCTATCGAGATCATTATTAAAGGTGCGCTGTTGTCCATCCTCAAAGAGGATGCGCACCAGACAAGTACCGCCGATCAGGACCGAGGTCATCACTTCGACGACAACCCCTTCGCCCCATTGGCTATAGTTTGCG